>JAZKHY010000110.1:0-27065 GCA_040385105.1 Pseudomonadota bacterium | reverse complement strand
CGGCTCTTGATCAGTTCAGAAATCTCTGCGGGATTGAGTTGCATGACTCTTTCCTTCCTTCAAAAAATTAGCCCAACAGCCTCACGCCAGAATCAGGCTGTGAGGGCCACTTTCATTTGTTCCAGGCGGGCCTTGACCGACGTGTCGAGCACTTCGTCACCCACCACCACGCGAATGCCGCCAATCAGCGCCGGCTCCAGCTGCACGCTCACATTCAGCTTGCGGCCAAAGCGCTTTTCCAGCGTGGCGGAAACGTCCGCCAGTGCAGCCCCGTCAATCGGGAAGGCGCTGTACACCACGGCGTCTGACGTGCCGCCCTTGGCGTTCATCAACGCGCGGAACTGCGATGCCACATCAGGCAAAGCGACCAGGCGGCCGTTGTCGATCACCGCGCGCAGGAAGTTCTTCGCTGCATCAGGCAGGGCAGACTTGGCCACGCCGGTGATCAGCGCGAAGGTCTGCTCGGACGTGACCTTCGGGTTGTCGGCGTACTGCAGAAGTTGCTGGTTGCCGGCGATGGCGGCCAGTTCGTCCAGCCAGGCGGCGGTGCCGGCCAGGTCGGACGACGACGCCTTGAAGAGCGCGTCAGCGTACGGGCGGGCGATGGTTGCAAGTTCAGCCATGGTGTGCGTGCCTCGACTTCTTACAGCTCGGTCTTCAGACGGCCCAGCAGGTCGGCATGGACAGCGGCATTCACTTCCTTGCGGAGGATCTGCTCGGCGCCCTTGACAGCCAGTGCGGCCACCTGCTCGCGCAGGGTCTCGCGTGCCTTGATGGCCTGCTGGTCGGCCTCGACCTTCGCGGCGGCGACGATCTTGTTGCCTTCCTCGGTGGCGCGGGCCTTGGCTTCCTCGATGATGGTCTGGGCGCGGCGCTCGGCGTCAGCCAGGCGGGCAGCCGTCTCGTTGCGCGACTTGGCGAGTTCGGCTTCCACACGCTGGTTGGCGGCGGACAGCTCGGACTTGGCCTTGTCGGCGGCAGCGAGGCCGTCAGCGATCTTCCTGGCGCGCTCGTCCAGCGCTGCTGCGATGGGCGGCCACACGAACTTCATCGTGAACCCGACCAGGATCAGGAACACGATCATCTGAATGATGAGGGTACCGGTAATGCTCAC
The DNA here is from genome assembly GCA_040385105.1 of Pseudomonadota bacterium. GTDB lineage: Bacteria > Pseudomonadota > Gammaproteobacteria > Burkholderiales > Burkholderiaceae_C > JACMQX01. Next base: position 25,951 of record JAZKHY010000110.1, on the reverse strand, counting down.
TTTTCATCCTTTCCCGAGGGGCATGTACCCCAAGGAATGTTCTCGGTTGTCCGGCGGATGCTTACTTCGGCAGGTTGGCGATCTGGGCCAGGAAGGGGTTGGCCGTGGCGAACCACAGGGCAACACCGGTGCCGATAATGAAGGAAGCGTCGATCAGGCCGACCAGCAGGAACATCTTGGTCTGCAGTTCGCCCATGAGTTCGGGCTGGCGGGCGGCCGACTCAAGGTACTTGCTGCCCATGATGCCGATGCCAACGCAAGCGCCGAATGCGCCCAGGCCAATGATCAGGCCGGCGGCCAGTGCAACAAAGCTAATAACTTCCATGATGACTCCTAAAGGTCTTGGTTAGAGAAAAAAGAAAACGGAAAACGAAACTCTTGAAACGCGCTCAATGGTGGTCGTGTGCCTGGCCGATGTACACCAGCGTCAGCATCATGAACACGAAGGCCTGCAGCACGATGATCAGGATGTGGAAGATCGACCACACGGTGCCTGCAATGATGTGGCCAATGGCCAGGCCGATGCCCGTGGCCGACAGCGACCAGGCGCCGCCCATCAGCGCGATCAGCAGGAAAATCAGCTCGCCGGCGTACATGTTGCCGAACAGCCGCATGCCGTGGGACACGGTCTTGGCGATGAACTCGATCATCTGCATGGCGAGGTTCAGCACGCCGAGGATGACGGCAAAAATCGGGTTCTTGCTGGTGCCAAAGGGCGCGGTGACCAGCTCGTGGGCCCAGCCGCCGGCGCCCTTGATCTTGACGTTGTAGTACAGGCAGATCAGCAGCACGGCCACCGACATGCCCATGGTGATCGACAGGTCGGCCGTCGGCACGACGCGCAGGTAGGCGTGGTGCGGGTCGCCGCCCATGGCGCCGTAGATTTTTTCCCAGATCAGGGGCAGCAGGTCCACGGGCAAAAAGTCCATGGCGTTGAGCAGGATGATCCAGACGAAGATGGTGAGGGCCAGCGGCGCGACGAACTTGCGGCTGGTGGCGTTGTGGACGATGCCCTTGGCCTGGGTGTCCACCATCTCGACCATCATCTCCACCGCAGCCTGGAAGCGGCCCGGCACGCCGGAAGTGGCTTTGCGCGCAGCCTTCCACAGCAGGAAGCAGGCGAGGATACCGAGGGTGATGGAGAAGAAGAGGGAGTCGAAACTGAAGACGGTGAAATCAACAACCGCCTTGGGTTTGTGATTTTGCAGATGCGTCAGGTGGTGAATGATGTATTCACCAGCGGTAGGTCCGTGTTCAGCAGCCATCTGTTTACTCGTCTTCAGTGTTTCGTGTTGCGGGGGGCCAGAATCAGCGCCGCCCAATAAACCTGCATTGTCACCACCAGGCCAACCAGCATCGCCGGCCAGCTCAACCCCACTACCACCCTTGGCGCCGCAAAAAGCATTGCGACCGTCAAGGCAATCTTGACCATCTCCCACACGAAAAAGCCCATCACGGCGGCAGCCGGGTTCAGGGATGCAAACCTGCCAGTCAGCCCCCGGGCAAACAGCGCGGCAGGTATCACTACCGCCAGCGCGCCATACCCGGCCGACCAACCTGCGTTTTGCCGTCCCGTCAGGAGCCAGGCGGCCAATGCCACCAGCAACCCCACCACGACTTGCCCCCCGACCACCCGCCAGGGAGAAACCGGCGGATTCCTGTCACGCAACTGGCGCACTTCTTCAGCACTCCACCGCCTGATTTCGGGCTCTTCTGCATCTTGTTCGTCACCGGGAGCGATTTTTGACATCTCAAATTACGCCGGGGTGACGGTATGTTGTTTTAGCAAAGCCATTGATTATAAGTACAAACCCGCAAGCTTTCGGGCAATCCTGACTGGAAGGCCGGACAGCCCCATGTCACGGGTGTTTTGCGTATGGGGCAACAATGGACCCCCAAGGGATTTTCACACCATGTACCTGCTTGCCCAATTCCTCCACGTCGCAGCCGCCATCGTCTGGCTCGGCGGCATGTTCTTCCTGCTGTGGGCACTGCGCCCTGTCGCTGTGTCCACGCTGGAGCCTCAGGTCAGGGTGCCGCTGCTGGCGGCAATCCTGCGCCGGTTCTTTGTGGCCGTGTGGGTCAGCATCGCGGTGCTGCTTGCCACCGGGCTGGCCATGCTGCTGCCCACGGGCATGAAGAACGCGCCCATCGGGCAGCATGCCATGCTCGGCATCGGGCTTGTGATGTTCGCGCTGTTCGGCCATATCTATTTCGGCCCGTTCCGGCGCCTCGCGCAGGCTGCCGCAGCGAAGGACTGGCCGGCGGCCGGAAAGCAGATGGGCAAGATGCACCCGTTCGTCATGGCCAATTTCGTGCTCGGCTGGATCGCGATCGCGGCCGTGGTCTTCATCAAATAGCGGGCCTTGCGGGACAATCGGGGCATGACTGCCAGCGCCCCCACCCAACCGCACGGCCTTCCAGCCCTGCCCTGTTACCTCAACGGCGAGTTCACCACCCTGCCGGAGGCAAAAGTCAGTGTCATGGACCGCGGTTTCCTGCTGGGCGACGGCGTCTATGAAGTGATTCCGGCCTATGACGGGCGCCTGTTCAGGTTCAACGAACACATGGCCCGGCTCGAGCGCAGCCTCGCGGAACTGCGCATTGCCAACCCGATGACACCCGCCCGGTGGAAAGACATTGCCCTGCGCCTGCTGGCTGGCCATGCCGCGCTGGCAGGCCCTGGCCCCCAGGCCGTCTATATCCAGGTCACCCGGGGCGTCGCGATGCGCGAGCACATCATGGTCAAGGGCCTTGTACCGACCGTATTTGCGATGGTCAATGCGGCATCTTCGCCACTGGAGCGCCAGCGCGCCCAAGGTGTGGCCTGCGTCACGGCCGAAGACTTCCGCTGGCGCAAGGCACATATCAAGGCCATCAGCCTGCTGGGCTCGGTGTTCGCCCGGCAGATCAGCGCCGATGCGGGCGCCGCCGAGACCGTCATGTTCCGCGACGGCTTCCTGAGCGAGGGCGCGTCCAGCAACGTCTGGGTGGTGAAAGACGGAACCGTCTTGGGCGCGCTGCGCGACAACCTGGTGCTTGAAGGCATCCGCTATGGCCTTATCGAGAGCCTGTGCCGGGACGCCGGCATTCCCTTCCAGTTGCGGCGCATCAACCGCGATGAGGTTGGCCAGGCTGACGAAATCATGCTGTCTTCCGCAGGCAAGGAGGTGCTGCCCGTCACCCTGCTGGACGGCCAACCGGTTGGAAACGGCGCACCCGGCCCCATCTACAAAAAACTGTACGAGGGTTACCAGCGCGCCAAGCAGGCGCAACCCGCCTGAGCAGCACCGAGAGCACATCATGCCCACCCCCAACGAATCGCTGATCGAATACCCGTCCCGATTTCCCATCAAGGTCATGGGCAACAAGGTGGACGGCTTTGTGGCCGCCATCGTGAGCATCACACGCGAGTTCGACCCGGACTTCGACGAATCCACCATCGAGCTGCGGCCGAGCAAGGCCGGCAACTACCTGGGTGTCACTGTGACGGTCACCGCCACGAGCCGTGAGCAGCTCGACGAGCTGTACCGCACGCTGTCCACTCACCCGATGGTCAAGGTGGTGCTATGAGCCGCCACCGAAGCGTCTTCGGCGCCGCCTTGCGATGCTGCTGAAGGCACCCGGGCGGGTTGAGTACCTGCCGACCGCCGAGGCGATGCAGGCCTTCACCCTGGGCCGCAACGGCGAAACGCCCGATGAACTCTGGGTGTGCGAGCACCCGCCCGTCTTCACCCAGGGCCTGGCCGGCAAGCCGGACCATCTTTTGCTGCCCGGCGACATTCCGGTCGTGCAGACGAACCGCGGCGGGCAGGTGACGTACCACGGGCCGGGGCAGGTGGTGGCCTACCCGCTCATCGACCTCAAGCGCGCAGGCTACTACGTGAAGGAATACGTCTACCGCCTTGAGGAAGCCGTGATCCGGACGCTGGCCGCTTTCGGGGTGACCGGGCATCGCGTGCCCGGCGCGCCGGGCATCTATGTCCGCCTGGCCGACCCGTTCTCGCATGCCGGGCTGACCGGGCCGCTGCACCCGGACGACCCGTTCAAGGGCCTGGGCAAGATCGCGGCGCTGGGCATCAAGGTGAGCCGCCACTGCACGTACCACGGCGTCGCGCTGAACGTAGCCATGGACCTGGAACCCTTCTCGCGCATCAACCCCTGCGGCTATGCCGGGCTGCAAACCGTGGATCTTTCTACAATCGGGGTATCTACCACCTGGGACGAGGCGGCGGGTGTGCTCGGCGACAAGCTCGCCGGCTACCTGGCTCCCTGAAGCCCCAAAGCCGCCAACAGCCATGAGCAGTTCCGAAGTCGTCCGTGAAGCACAGTCCGCCGGGACATACAACGCCTCGGCCAAGCAGAAGGCTGCTGCCAAGCTCTCACGCATTCCCGTCAAGGTCGAGCAGGGCGAGATCCTGAAGAAGCCCGAGTGGATCCGCGTGAAGGCCGGCTCGCCGACCACCCGCTTCTACGAGATCAAGGACATCCTGCGCAAGAACAAGCTGGTCACGGTGTGCGAAGAAGCGTCCTGCCCCAACATCGGTGAATGCTTCGGCAAGGGCACGGCCACCTTCATGATCATGGGCGACAAGTGCACGCGGCGCTGCCCGTTCTGCGACGTGGGCCATGGCCGCCCGGACCCGCTGGACCCCAACGAGCCGCAAAACCTGGCCAACACCATCGCCGCGCTCAAGCTGAACTACGTCGTGATCACCAGCGTGGACCGCGACGACCTGCGCGATGGCGGCAGCCAGCATTTCGTGGACTGCATCCGCAAGACGCGCGAACTGTCTCCCGCGACGCAGATTGAAATCCTGGTGCCCGACTTCCGTGGACGCGACGACCGTGCACTGGAGATCCTCAAGGCCGCGCCGCCCGACGTGATGAACCACAACATGGAAACAGTGCCGCGCCTGTACAAGGAAGCACGGCCGGGCAGCGACTACCAGTTCTCGCTCAGCCTCCTGAAAAAATTCAAGGCCCTGTTCCCCGATGTGCCAACCAAGAGCGGCCTGATGGTCGGCCTGGGCGAGACGGATGAGGAAATACTGGAAGTCATGCGCGACATGCGGGCCCACAACATCGACATGCTGACCATCGGCCAGTACCTCGCGCCCAGCATGAGCCACCTGACGGTGAAGCGCTATGTCCACCCGGACACGTTCAAGATGTTCGAGGCCAAGGCCTACGAGATGGGCTTCAGGCATGCGGCAGTGGGCGCGATGGTGCGCTCTTCGTACCATGCTGACCAGCAGGCCGATCATGCCCTGCGCGCGACTACAGCCGCGTAATGGACCACGCGCTGCAGTCCGCTGGCGCCCCGGCAACACCAGCCGACCGGACCCTCAACATCCTGATCACCATGTGCTTTCTCGTGCATCGCACGGGGGCTGAGCTGTTTACACGTGACATTGCACTTTGGTTGGGCCGCCGTGGCCATGCAGTCACCGTGTTCGGTACTGCGTTCGCAGACATGGCAGATGAACTGCGCAAGGCATCGATTGCCTGCATCACCGACCTGTCCGACATGGCGATGCGGCCGGACGTGATCATCGGCAATACCCATCACGAGACAGTGCGCAGCCTGCTGCACTTCCCCGACGTCCCTGCGTTGTCGATCTGTCACGACCGCAGCGCCGATCACGGGCGCCCGATACAGCTCGGCCAGGTCGTGCAGCACATTGCCGTGGACGAGAACTGCGCGGAACGCCTTGTGCATGAGTTCGGATTCCCGCGCGACTCAGTCATGCTTGTTCCAAATGGCGTGGACCTGCAGCGCTTCAAGCGCAGGGGGCCATTGCCCGGCAAGCCTTCAAGGGCGCTTGTTTTCAGCAACTACGCCCTGCACGGAGCCGCGCTGGAAGAAATCCGGCTGGCCTGCGAGGCGCAGGGCATTGCGCTTGATGTGGTGGGAGCCGGTATCGGCAACCAGGCTGCAGAGCCGGCGGAACTGCTGGGCCACTATGACATTGTGTTCGGCAAGGCCCGCTGTGCGGTGGAGGCTCTTGCGACTGGCTGCGCGGTCATCGTTCTGGACGAAAGCCAGGGCATGGGGGCCATGATCACCCGCGCGAGCGTCGAGCACGACAGGCTCTGGAATTTCGGCCGGCGTTTGATGAGCCCCCCGATCACCCGGGAAAGGGTGGCACAGCAACTGTCACGCTATGACGCCAGTGACGCAAGCGCAGTCACTGACTGGGCTCGCCAGCACGCCGGTCTCGACGCCACCGGGTTGCCACTCGAGCAGCTCGCACTCCAGGCCGTTCGCGCGCACAGTATCGTGAACCTGGAGCCTCAACAGCGCCTGGACGAGCTCGCCCACTACATGGACGACTGGCTCAAAAGGAGCAACATGCTGGGAACGCATGCCATGATCGCGCAGCTTCATGACCGACTGCGCAATTTCGACCACAGCCGCGCCGAGCAGACGAGTCATCTTCTGGCGCGCATAGCGCAGCTGGACGAGGCTGTGAGGAATCAGGAACCGCTGGCCAGGGCGCAATCCGAATTGCAGGCTGTCCTCAACAGCCGCTCCTGGCGCATGACCCTGCCGCTGCGCTGGATGGCCGGCCTGGCACGAACAGTCCGCAACAAGCGGCATCCTGGCCTGTGAAAACGCTTTTGGTCGTGGCTCACCCGGGACATGAGCTGCTGCTCTGGAAATGGCTGCGTGAGCAACGACCCGATGTCGTGGTGCTGACTGATGGTTCTGGTTCCAGCGCCATGCCGCGCCTGCCTCATACGCAGGCAGTTGTAGAACAGTCCGGTGCCAACTGGTCGCCGGACGTCATTCCGGCTGTTTCCGATACCGCGCTCTACAGCGCACTGATGGAAAACCGGGTAGAGCTGTTCAGGAAATGGTGCGACGCGCTGACGATGCATGTCCTGGAGCATGGCGTCGAGCGCATCGTCGCTGACCAGGAAGAGGGATTCAACCCCTCGCACGACCTGTGCCGTTTACTGGCCAATACCGCTGCAGAACGTGCGGCCAGGGCAGGCCATCCAGTAGCCAGCTTCGAGTTCCCCTCGCTCGGTCATCCAGGACCCGCCGCACGCACAGAAGGCGGCTGCTGGATCACCGAGCTGTCCAGCGCCGAGCTTCAGGCAAAAGTCAACGCGCTGAGAAGCTATGCCGCACGCTCCGGTGGCGTTCTCGCGCAAGAAGTGGAGGACCTGCTGGCCGCACACGGCGAGCAGGCCTATGCGCGCGAGTGCCTCTTCCCGGCCAGGCCCACGCGCTATGAGACACGCGCCGGTAGCGCGGACAAGCCCCAGTTTGAAGTGCTTGGCGAAGAGCGGGTCGCGCGCGGTGTCTACAGGCACGTGCTCCGGGCTACGCACCTGCAGTCCGTTGCGGATGCCCTGCAGGAGGCTGGATGAAGCTGCCCGGTGAGTGCCTGGCGGTTGCCGGACTACGCGAGTCACAAGAAAAGCCTCCCCTTGCTTGCGCTGTTGTCGGTTTGGGCAGGTTTGGCTCGATTCACGCCCGCAAACTGTCCGTCTTGCCGGAGTTCAGGCTCGATGCAGTGGTTGACTCCGCGCCACATGCACGCGAAGCCGCCAGGGCACTGGGTGTCCCGGTTTTTGCGAGCGTGGACGAACTGCCCCCGCACATCCAGGCTGCAACGGTGGCCACCGATGCGGCATCGCATGCAGCGGTCGCCATCAGCCTCATGCAGCGCGGCTGCCACGTGCTGGTCGAAAAGCCGTTGGCCACGTCCCGCGCGGACAGCCAGAAGATGCTGGATACGGCAAGCTGCATTGGCGTGCATCTGTGCACAGGCCACACGCTCCGGTTTGCCGAAGCGCTGGATCAGGACACGCTGATGCGCTTGCAAGCCACGGCGGCCCAGGTTTCTTCATGCGAGGCGCCGCTGCTGGCATTCCGGAGGTTCTCGCGCTGGGGAGTCCTCGTAAGGGACAGCGTCCTCGACCTGATGGTTCATGATCTCGATCTGATGACCCTGATTCTGGACGCCTCGCCCGACGAGCCCATGTCCGTCATCCAGTGCAGTGCCGGCGAGAACAGCATACGGGCCACGGTGCAACTCGCCAGGGTACAGGTTTCCCTCGAATCGGGTTACAGGGCGCAACAGGAAAGCATCGCCACACTGGATGTGATGCCGGCAGATGCGCCGTCATGGCGAGTTGACCTTCACCGGCAATCCGGTCAATACGACGACCCGCTGACACGCCAGTACCGCGCCTTTGCGCGGCGCATTCGCGGCGAGCCAGGCATCATCGCCACTGGAAGGGACGGCGGGATCGCTGTCTCCAGGGCATTGCAGATCCTCGCCGCGTGAACATTCCGATCTTCCGGTCTGCCGTGTCCGCCGAAGGCACTGTCGAGGCGGTGATCCTGGCCCTGTCCGACGTCCTGCGCAGCGGTTCGTATGTGCTGGGAGCCAACGTAGCCGCCCTCGAAGCTGCCCTCTCGCAGAGGCTGGCTGCCCGGGAGGTGGTGGCCGTCAACTCCGGCTCCGATGCGCTCAAGCTGGCGCTGCAGGCTTTGGGCGTAGGCAGCGCTGGAGGTGGCCGCGGCGATGACGAGGTCATCTTGCCGTCCTATACCTTCGCAGCCTGCATGGAAGCGGTGCTCGGCGCAGGCGCCATACCCGTGCTGGTGGACAGCCAGGACAACGGCTTCGCCCCCGGCATCACTGCCTGGCAGCGGGCACGCTCACCCAGGACAAGGGCGGTTCTGGGTGTCGGCCTGTTCGGGGACGCGCGTGGCACCGCTGAACTGGCAGACTGGTGCCGTCAGGAAAACGTCTACCTTGTGGAAGATATCGCGCAGTGTTTTGGCGCCTCCGACCAGGGACAGGCGGCGGGCACATGGGGCGATGCTGCCGCCATGAGCTTCTACCCCACCAAAACCCTGGGCGCTGCAGGCGATGCAGGTGCTGTGGCATTCCGCAATCCCGGCCACGCCCGGCGTGCCCGACTGCTTCGCAACCATGGTTACGATGGGCAGGAGCACAGGGAATCCGGCCACAACAGCCGCATGGACGAGCTGCAGGCGGCGGTCCTTCGCATCATGCTGCAGCGCTTGCCGGATGACCTGCAACGGCGCCGCTGGATTGCATCACGCTACCTGCAGTCACTGCGCACCACCGGGCTGACGCTGCCGGATGTGAGTGAAGGCCATGCATGGAACTACTTCGTTGTGCTGGCGGGGTCAGGCAAGGAGCGCGACCGCCTTGCGCTGCGTCTTGCAGCGCAAGGCGTTGCCACCCGGGTGTACTACCCTGAACCACTCCACAGGCATGCGCCCTACATCGCGCGCTTCGGCGTCTGCCATTTGCCTCACAGCGAGCGGCTCGCTCAGCGTTCGCTCGCGCTGCCCCTCTATCCGGCGCTGACCGACGACGAAATCGCCCATGTCATACAGGCCGTTCAGACGGCGTGTGTTGAATGAGGGCTGCCTTTGCGTGACAATTCAGGCCGATCTGCCTGCAAATGAGCACGCTACAGATGAATCAGCTTTCCATTCGCCAATATGGCGCCTCGCATGGCAGCCACAGTCACGGCCACTTCCAGGTGCTGTTCGGGCTGGCCGGGCGGCTGGAGCTGGAGGTTGAAGGCAGGGCGTGCCGGATAACGGCCGGCGACGGGCGCGTGATCGCGCCGGGCGACCGTCACGACTTCGAAGCCCCGCAATCCAGCCTGTGTCTTGTCATCGACAGCGACGCCGCCGCTCTTGCTCCGCATGCCGGTCGCGCGGTGCGGCTGGGGCCCCGCCAGCGCCAACTCGCGACTTACCTGGCAGATGCCTGGACGCGCGGTGTTCCCGCTGCCGGCGAGCACGGCGCGCTCCTGCTCCTGTCCGAGCTTGACGGCCTGGTTCACCCTGCCCCTGCCGGTCGCCGCCTGGACTGGGAACGGCTGGCCAGATGGGTGGACGCGCGGCTGCAGAGTCCGCTGACCGTCGCCATGCTTGCATCACAGGTTCACCTGAGCCCGTCCCAGTTCGCCGCCCGGTGCCGCCGCGAACAAGGGGTTCCGCCCATGGCATGGATCAGGGAGCGCCGGATTGACCGCGCAAGACAGGCACTGGCACAGGGACTTCCAGTGAGCCAGACAGCCATCCTCAGCGGTTACCGGTCTCCCTCGGCGCTGACGGCCGCGATGCGACGGCAAGGCGATCCGCGCTGACACCTCACGGCCGCCCGGACAGTCGTCACGCGACGGCCCTCCGTCAATTTGCGACGATGCAGGGCTTAAGCTCACTAACATGCAAGCCAATTTCTACGCCCTCGGCGCCATTGCGTTGTGGGCCACCCTCGCCTCGCTGGGCGTATCGCTCAGCCATGTACCGCCCTTCCTGCTCACGGGCATCGCGCTGCTGGTCGGCAGCCTGCCCGCGTGGCCACTTTGGAAGCAGTGGAAGATTGCACCCTCCATGCTGGCACTCGGTGTGTACGGCCTGTTCGGCTTTCACTTCCTGCTGTTCATCGCGCTGCGCGTTGCACCTCCAGTGGAGGCCAACCTGGTCAACTACCTGTGGCCGCTTTTCATGGTGGTTCTGGCACCCCTTTTCCTGCGCGATGTGAAGTTGCGGGTGATGCATGTGGTGGCCGCACTTCTGGGCTTTGGCGGCGCAGCGCTCGCCATCCTTGGCGGGCGCTCCACCGGCGCCGCCGCCTGGAACTGGGGCTACCTGCTGGCGTTGGGCTCCGCCTTCATCTGGGCCAGCTATTCGCTGATGACCAAGCGCGCGGAATCAACCGGCCAGGCCTTCCCGACAGCGGCCATCGGCCTGTTCGGGCTGGTGTCCGGGGTGCTGTCGCTGGCCTGCCACTGGTTGCTGGAGCCTGCAGCCAGCCTCGCGGCAAAAGACTGGTTGCTGATGGCGGTCATGGGTCTCGGCCCGCTGGGCGCGGCATTCTTCCTGTGGGACAAGGCCCTGAAGCTCGGTGACCCGCGGCAGATAGGCATCCTGAGCTACATCACGCCACTGGCCTCCACCTGCCTGCTGATGCTGGTAAGCGGCCGGCAGTTCACCTGGAGCATTGCGCTGGCGGCGGCGATGATCATCGGGGCGGCACTGCTGGGCACCCGGGCACGATAAGGGTCAGGCCTTGCGCCATTTCTCTTCGACGATCAGCCACTTGCCGCCTATCTTGCGCAGCTTCATGCTCTTGTATCCCACATCTTCGTGCCGGCTGGAGATATAGCGCTGCGTGAATTCCGCCTGGGCTTCCTCGGGCATGACCCGTACCGCCATGTTTTCGATGCGGACAATGACGTTGCCGCCAGCCACGCGCTCACGCCGCTGCTTCTCCCAGGCCGCGCGGCTCGCAAGCTCGCCCTTGAAGCCGGCTTCATAAGCACCGATGTACGAGGCGACATCGCCTTCGACCCAGGCCTTGCGCCATGCCAGGATCGTGTTGAGGACAAGCCGGCGTTCGGAATCGGTCACGGCCTCCGGCACTGGTGCAGCGGGTGATGGACTCGTTGCGGTCGCCGGGGTCGCTGCGGGTGGCGTTGCGGCCACAGGCGGCGGTGCAGCGGCAACCGGCAATGCGGGCGGAGGCGCGGAACTCAGTTCACCACCGGTAAGCCTGACAGTGCCGCCCTGCCCCTGCACAGCCGCCACCGCCTGTGGACGAGCCGCCAGCCCCATGGAACTGGCCCACGCGGCCTGCTCGTTGAGCGCATTGACGCTCCTGTTTGGAGTATCCAGGCCGGCACAGCCCGCAAGGCTGACGCACAGCACCCATCCGGCCGCAGAAGGCCTCAACATGTTTGTTTTCATCTCAGTTTCCCAACGCTACAGCAGGCTCGTCAGACTCTAGCACCTGTTGGGCCCAGCTTTGCAGCCGTACCGTATCTGACCGCAAAACTTCCTGCTTAACCGCAAGGATCTGTGCCGGGTGCATCGAGAAGCTGCGCAGGCCCAGGCCGAGCAGCAGCCGCGTGAGGCTCACGTCACCGGCCATTTCACCGCATACGCTCACGCCCTTGCCCTGGCGGTTGCACTCGGCGATGGTTTCCGCCACCAGGCGGAGCACTGCCGGGTGCAGCGGGTCGTACAGGTGGGCCACGGACTCGTCGGCCCGGTCGATGGCCAGCGTGTACTGGATCAGGTCATTGGTGCCGATGGACAGGAAGTCAAAGTACTTGAGGAACAGGCGCAGCGTCAGCGCAGCGGCCGGTATCTCGATCATCGCGCCCAGCTTCACCGGGCCATACGGGATGCCCTTGTTGTCCAGCTCGGCACGCGCATGGTCAACCAGCGCCACCGTGTGCCGTATCTCGCTGCCGTGGGCCAGCATCGGGATCAGCATGTTCACCTGGCCGTGCGCGGCAGCACGCAGGATGGCCCGCAACTGGTTCAGGAACATGGCAGGATCGGCCAGGCTCCATCGGATGGCCCGCAGGCCCAGCGCCGGGTTGAGGTGGGCCCCGTCCCGCGACCCCTTGTCCAGCGGCTTGTCGGCGCCGACATCGACGGTGCGGATGGTCACCGGCAGGCCTTTCATGCCTTCAACCGCTTTTTTATAGGCCTGGTACTGCTCTTCCTCGCCCGGCAGGTTGCCCTGGCGGCCCATGAACAGGAATTCACTGCGGAAAAGGCCTACGCCGACGGCGCCTGCATTGAGCGCGGCTGGCGCATCTTCAGGCATTTCGATATTGGCCAGCAGTTCCACCTTCTGGCCGTCCAGCGTGACGGCCGGCGTATGACGCAGGCGGGACAGCCGCCCGCGCTCCAGCTCGCCCTGGCGCTGCTTGAAGCCGTATTCGGCAAGAATGATGGGCGACGGGTCGACAATCATCACCCCCGCATCGCCGTCGATGATGACCCAATCGTCCTGGCGCACCAGCTGGCTGGCGCTGCGTGCGCCCACGACGGCCGGTATGTCCATGCTGCGGGCAACGATCGCGGTATGCGATGTCTTGCCGCCCACGTCGGTCACGAAACCCGCAAAGACGCTCTGCTTGAACTGCAGCATGTCGGCCGGCGACAGGTCGTGCGCGATCAGCACCAGCGGCACGTCCACCGTGTCGTCCAGCAGCAGGTCCTGCTGCGTCTTGCGCCGCGACGTGGCGGGCGGAACCACCGGCGAAGCCACGCCCTTCATGTAGCGCAGGATGCGCTCGACCACCTGTTCCAGGTCTGCCTTGCGCTCCCGGAGGTACTCGTCCTCCATCTCGTCGAACTGCCGCGCGATGACTTCCAGCTGCGTGGTCAGCGCCCATTCGGCGTTGTAGAGGCGCTCGGTGATCCAGTGCTTGACGCCGGTGGTCAGCATCTCGTCCTGCAGCAGCATCAGGTGCACGTCCAGCAGCGCCGTCAGCTCCGTCGGCGCCTCTTTCGGCCCCATGAGGGTGATGCTTTGCTGCAGCCGGTGGATCTCTTCAACAACCGCATTGCGGCCGGCACGGACGCGGTCGATCTCAGCCTCGACCTGCGTGGGCTCGATGAAATAGTGGGCCACGTCAACACGGCTGGACGCAACCAGCACCGCCCGCCCGATGGCGATGCCGCGTGCGACCGCGAGGCCGTGGACCGAGAAGGTCATGGCATGGCCCCCACGCTTGTCATTCCCCTTCTCCGAACTTGTCGTTGATCAGCGCCAGCAGCGCATCCATCGCTTCCTGCTCCTGCGCGCCGTCAGTCTCCACCTGCACTTCGCTGCCGATGCCGGCGGCCAGCATCATCACGCCCATGATGCTTTTGGCGTTGACGCGGCGCTCGCCGCGCGTCATCCAGATGTCGCAGGGAAAGCTGCCGGCCAGCTTGGTCAGCTTGGCGGATGCCCGGGCATGCAGGCCCAGCTTATTGCTGATGGTCACGGTGGTCTTGATCATGCGTCTGTCTCTTTGCCTGGTTCTGCGGCGCGGTAATGGCCACCTGCATCACGCCCTGCGTACCGCCCACCACGGCGCGCGACACCAGGGCGTCCAGCGATTCATGGCGGTAGCTCACGGTGCGCAGCAGCATGGGCAGGTTCACGCCGGTGATGAGTTTGGAGTTCACCCCGTCCACCAGCTTCTGCGCCACGTTGCATGGCGTGGCTCCAAATACGTCAACCAGCACCAGCACGCCAGTCGCCTTGGGGAGCCTGGCCAGCTGGGCCATGCTGATGCGCGCGGCGCCCAGCGTTTCCTCGGGCGTGACGTTGGGCTGCACATCCAGAGCGGCGACACCGCCGGCACAGTCGGGGAACACATGCAATGCGCATTGGCGCAGGGCATGGGCCAGGGGGGCATGGGCGATGATGAGGATACTGTTCATGTTGGGGCTTGCTGCGGTGCATTATGGCTTTTCGCCAGCAGGAAATACCCATAAGCGGCCATGCTGCACGCAAGGAACACGGCCATGGCCGCACGGAATGCGTCAATTTCACCGAGGCCGGCGGCCGAAAAGCCGTCCACCAGCAGCCCGATGCCCCACTGCACCGTGAACACCCCCGAGAAAATGACCAGGTTGTAAGCCGACAGCGCCCGGCCTGCCAGCGCGGCCGGGAACACCATGCCGACTGCCGGCTGGGCCAGCGACACAAAGGTACAGCTCACGCAGAACAGCGCCCAGGCCGCCGCCCCCGCGCCACTGCCGGCCAGCACAATGCCTGCCAGCACCGCAAAGCTCAGCGGCAGGCCCAGCGCAATCAGCCTGTCGGTGCCAAAGCCATTGCGGAGCAGCCATGGGTTCAGCATGCCCCAGCCCCAGAAGACGCACAGCATGCAAAGGTTGATCCAGAACAGGCCGCCGGCCGACTCCACCGGTGTATAGCCCGCCACCTTGACCATCCAGGGCCCGGCCCACAGCGTCTGCACCGCGACCATGCCGCCGTAATTGAAAAAACCGATCGGGATCATCCGGCGGAAGTACGGATGCTTCCAGACTTCCGCGTAGCCCCGTCCCGCAGGCGGCAGGTGGCCGTCTGCAGCAGGAACGGTTGGCTCCCAGTGCGGAACTTTCCAGGCGATCACGGCCATCGACAGCAGGATGCAGCCGGCCAGCATCCAGAACAGGGGCCGCCATCCGACTACCGGCATCAGCCATTGCACTGGCAAGGTCGAGGCCAGCATGCCCAGCGAGCCGATCATCAGCATCCAGGAGTTGGCACGCATCTGCGCAGCGGCGCTGAACCAGCGGCGGTAGCCCGTGAGCGGCGCCATCAGGCAGGCGCCCACGCCCGCACCGCACAGCACGCGCGCCAACAGCAGCCCGGGAAAGCCCCGGGCCAGCGAAAACAGCAGGCAGCCCAGTACGGCAACACTCAGGAAATACAGGATGACCTTTTTGGGCCCGTGGCGGTCCAGCCAGGTCCCGAGCGCCAGCTGCATGGCAGCAAAGCCCAGGAAGTAACCGCCGGCCAGCAGACCAAGATCGCGCGCATTGAGGGCGAACTCGAGTGTGAGCACCGGCGAGAGCGTCGCGGTAATGGCCCGCAGCAGCGCCGAGAAGAAATAGGCAAATGCGAAGGCGGCAAACACCACCACGGCGGCGCGCCTGGACAGCACGCTCATGGAAAGGCCAGCCCCGAGAAGAATGCCTCGGCGACCTCGGGGCTGAGCCTGTCGGCATACACCACGGCGTGGAACACCTGCGCGCCTCTTGCAAACCAGGCCGCATGCGCCAGCACCGGCAGGCCGTCAGCGCGGCGGCCCACGGCGACGGTCTGGACGGATGCGGGCAGGTCCAGTGCGCCCTTGACGCGGAACGCTGCGTCGCGCGGCGCCGCCGCATTCATGTTGGCCAGCGTGACCTGCCGCCACTGCGCCAGCACTTCGTTGGCCCGCGACGGATCGGCCAGCGTCGCATGTGACACGGCGAAGGTGGCACCACCGGCCTCGCATCCGGCAAGCTTCAGTTCCATGCTCTGGCCCGCCAGCGTCACCGGGCGTGCGGCGCGGTCAGGCTTGCAGGGCAGCATGGCAACCAGGCCACTGGTGTCCGCCCGTACTTCGCGCCAGTTGTAGGTGGGATCGCAGGCAGCCAGGAAGGGGCCGCAGAGCACGGCGGCTACCGGAAGGATTCGTCGCATCGGCCGATTATCGGTTTGCCGTGAAAATGCTGCTCAGGAAGGCACGGGGTGTTCAGCGCATTGAACTCCTGCCTCCGGAAATCCTCTGACCAGGATGCATCCCCGCAATTCCAGCCAGAAATGAAACCGCTTTCGCGCCGCATGTTCGCCGCCCTGACAGGTGCTGTCCTCGCAGGGCCTGCGTTCGCCCGCGACTCCGCGTTGCCCGTCCCCGGTTCGCTGCTGACGGCGGGCCTTGCCGCTGCGGCGGTGCGGGAGCCGCTCGTGTTGCTGGTCAGCCTGCCCGGCTGCCCGTATTGCGAGCTGGTGCGCCGCAACTACCTGCTCCCGATGCGCGCGGAAGGCCTGCACGCGTGGCAGCTCGACGTGACCGACCGGCGCCTGCCGGTGCAGGACTTTACCGGCCAGCCGTCTACCGGTGCCGCGCTGGCCGCTCGATGGAGAGCAAGTTTCACCCCGACGGTGCTGTTTTTTGACGCCCGGGGCACCGAGCTTGCCGACCGCCTGACAGGTATCGCTTCGCCGGACTTTTATGGCAGCTACCTGGACGATGCCATTTCCCGGGCGCGGCAGACGCTGTCAGTTCGTAGCTGATGGTTGCGAAATCCTTCGATTGGGGGATGCGCCGCGCAACCCGGATGTGTAGACTGTGACGTCAACCGATACTTACATGTTTGATGGCGTACAGGTCCTGACGGGCCGCGGAGGGATTTGATGCAATCAATCAAGGGCTTTTCCGGGACGGCGCCCTCGCCGCTCACCCTGGAAAAATCCGCCGGTGCCGAGGCCGTTGCGCCGGCGATGGCTTCTGACCGCGCCGACTACATGCTCGCGGGCATCATCGGTGCGCAGCTGTCCGAGCCTTTGTCTGTCATGCAGCATGTGGTACAGGAGTTCACCCGCACCCGCAAGATTTCCCGTTCCCAGATGCAGCAGCTGCAAATTGCCATTGAAACTGCCCGCACCGTCGCCAAGCAAAGCCAGCAGATTGCCCGGCTCGCCGGGGGGCGCCTGCGCCAGTCGCATGAGCGGCTGAGCCTGGACGCCGTCATCAACCAGGCCCTGGACCAGCGCACTGAAGCCTTCCAGCAGCGGGGGGTGGAGCTCTACCGCAACCTCAAGCCGGTTGAGGTCATTGTCGACCCGGGCTTGCTGTCGAGCCTTGTGGACGCTGCCATCGACTGGGCGGCGGAGTTCGGGCGGCGTCTGGTCATCTCGCTTGAAATGAAGAACTGGCCGGAGCACGGCATGTTTTTCCTCAAGGCCAGTGAGAGCGTTGCGTCCGGCGGAATCAACAGCGAGGGCCCCGTCGAGCACGACGGGCTCAGCTGGCACCTGCTCACCCAGATCGGCAAGGCCATGGGCGTTTCGGTTGACCGCGTGGCGTCGGCGGACGAAGGAATCCTGATGATCGAGTTCCCGCGGACCGTCAAGCAGCTCGAAGGCCTGACTGCGGTGGAGGTGGACGGCGGCGGTGATTCCTCGATGCTCAGCGAGTCCAAGCCCCTGGCCGGTCACCGCATCCTGATTGTCAGCACCGATGACTCGCTGAAAGCCACCATCAAGATGATCTGCCGCTCCATGAGCCTCGTGGTGGACACAGTCCCAACGTCGCAACAGGCTGTCCGCTTCTGCGAGCTGGATCGTCCGCACATGATCATCATTGACGAGCGGCTGCATGACAACCACATTGATGAGCTGCGCCAGGACCTGCACAAGATCGACCCGAATTTCCCGTTCCTGGAAATCGCGATGGCGTCCAACACGCTCGAGATGGCCAGCTGGATGAGCGACAGCATGACGCGGGTGAGCAGGGACTCGCTGAAGTCCCAGCTGCCGTCGATCATGGTGTTCGAGCTGGCCAAGGTCATCTGACCCTGCCGGCCCGGGCTGTCGCTACTTCATCGCGCCGAACACTTTTTTCAGGATGTCGCTGCCGGTACCCACCGGGTCCTGGCGGATCTTCTTTTCTTCGTCGCCGATGACAACATAAAGGCCGTCGAGCGTCTTGCCCGTCACGTATTGCTCGATGTTCGCATCCTGCTTCTTCACCAGGCCAAAACCGGATGCCTTGGCGGCAAGCTGGTTGTATTTTTCAGCCAGGCCGACCTTTTCAGTCGCCTTGGTCACCACAGGCAGGAATTTTTCGCCGAGGGGGGCGCGGGTCTTTTCGGCAAAGAACTGGGTGACCGAGGTTTCGCCGCCCGACAGGATCTTCTTGGCGTCGCTCACGCTCATGGACTTGACGGCCCCCACCAGCAGGTCCTTGCCCATCGGAACGGCGGACTCGGCGGCGCGGTTCATGGCGGTAACGAGTTCGTCCACGCGCTTGCCCTGGCCCAGCTTCTTGAGGAGTTTTCCTGCATCTTCCAGGAATCCAGGCAGTGGTATCCGAACTTTTGCGTTCTGCAGGAATCCATCAGGCTTGCCCAGGACGCCGATGGCGGCCAGGGCGCCCTTTTCCAGTGCGGTCTTGAGGCCTGCGGAAGCATCGCCCTCGGTGAGGTCCTTGAGCGAAAGTGCATGGGCCTGGCTCCAGGCGGCGAGTATTGCGGCGCCAATGGCGCTGCTGGCGGAGGAATTAAACTGGCGACGGTCCATGGTGAGCCCCTTGTGAGGTTGAGAGTATCTGCTATGAGAATTTTGTATGTTGCCGCAGCTGTGGCGGTCTTGGCAATCGGTGCTGGTGCCTATGTGGGCACAAGTGCGTCCGCTGCGCCGGACTCCACATTTGTGTTGCTGGATGGCTCCAGGAAGACCACGGCTGACCTCAAGGGCAAGGTGACGCTGGTCAACTTCTGGGCTACCAGCTGTGTGACGTGTGTGGCCGAGATGCCCAAGATCATGTCCACCTACGACAAGTACAAGGCCCGCGGCTACGACACCCTGGCCGTGGCCATGAGCTACGACCCGCCCGCCTATGTCGTGAACTATGCAGAAACCCGGAAACTGCCATTCAAGGTGGCCATTGACAATACCGGCGCTGTCGCCAAGGCCTGGGGCGATGTGCAGCTGACGCCCACGACATTCATCGTGAACAAGCAGGGCGAGGTGGTGAAGCGCTTTGTGGGGGAGCCGGATTTTGCCGAGCTGCACCGTTTGATCGAGAAGCTGCTGGCTGAGTCCTGAGCTGGTTCCAGACATGCAAAAGGCCGGCTTTAGAACAAGCCGGCCTTTTTTTGTGCTCGCTTTTTACTGGCGGAACGCGTCGTGGCAAGACTTGCAGTTCCCGGCGGTGGCGCCAAAGGCTGTTTTCAGGTTGTCCAGGTTGTTGGTCTTGGCGGCGGCAACAAGCTTGATGCTGTCGGCCTGGAGCTTGTCGCTGTTTTCCTTGAACTTGGCCGCATCTGACCATATCTCAGGCTTGACCTTCGTAGCACCTTTGTCTGAGCCTGCTACAAAGCCGGCCCAATGGAGTTTGGCCATTTCAGCCACGACTTCGGCGTTTTCCGTAGCCACCTTGGCGTCAAACGGGATGCGGCCGGCGACCATGGCGCCCAGCCGGCCAAAATGCTGACCCTGGATGTACATCGTACTCTGGCGATACTTGATGGCGTCTTCCGGCTTGGCAAACTGCGCCGATGCGGGTGCAGCCAGCATGAATGCAGTGGCGGCAACAGTGAACGAGATCAGGATTTTCATCGTAGTTTCTTTCTATGTTGGTTTAAAAAAGGCAACTTTTAGACCACTTGTCTCCTGGCGCAGGCCCGGTGTTTGCACTGCCGGGCTTTGACCTTGCTTCAGTGGCGCTTATTCCGGATACGCTTCAACACCCAGCATGATCTTTACGTCATCCGAAATGGCCGGCACGCCGAACTTCATGCCGTAGTCGGTGCGCTTGATTGTGGTTTCTGCGACTGCGCCGCACATTGGCTTCTTGTTGAAAGGGTGGGGGCCGCATTTGAACGAGCTGACGCTCAGCTTCACCGGCTTGGTCACGCCCAGCAGGGTCAACGTGCCCTCGATGCTTTCTACGTCGTCACCCTTGAAGTTGAATTTGGTCGACTTGTAGACCATTTCCGGGAATTCGGCCGTGTTGAAGAAGTCTGCTGCGCGCAGGTGTTCGTCACGCGAGCGGACGCCGTCAGTGCGCTTGGCGTCGCCAGTGTTGATGGTGGCGGTGGCGATCTTGGCTTCGAGCGAGCCCGTTTTGGCCGCGGGGTCAATCACGATCTTGCCGGTCATCCGGTCAAATTTGCCCACGATGTTCGTCATGCCCAGGTGATTCACGACAAAGCTGGGATAAGAGTGGAACGTGTCAATGTTGTAGGTTTGCGGCGCAGCAAGCGCGGCAAGGGGAAACATGCTTGCCAGCAGGGCTGAGGTCAGGCGGGTCATGGTGAGCTCCTTTTAAGGTTGTCGGTCAAGTAGGTGAGTGGGAATCAGGATCAGGATGTGCCGCCGGTAAACCAGGCGAGCGCTACGGCAGCCAACAGCGGCACAGCGGCAGCCAGCGACGTGAATATTGCGGTCAGCCAGACCGGGCGATCACCGGGGGGCACCAGGCGCGCGGCCCAGGGGATGGCCAACATGGGCACCAGGCACCACCAGCGCAGCGAGCCGGTGAATACAGCCAGCACAGCGGCGAGCGAGCCGATCAGACCGGCCGGCAAGGCCATCGTCCAGCCGGCGGGCGTCCGGCGGTTGAGGACCATCTGCACCAGCAGCGCCCCGCCCGAGCCGGCCCCCAGTGCGATGCCAATCTGCGCCGCCGACGCTGATGCTCCGAGCAATGCCAACGCGCCAGCGCACAGGCCCAGCATCAGGCCGGTGGAGGCGCCGCGTACCGTGTCGCCTTCAACCGCACGGATGCTGGACTCAACCATGAGCGCCATGAAGACCACCACGGCCGCGCCGGACAGCCAGGCAGCGCCGGTGGGCTGCTGCGCCAGGACACGGATGAGCATCCAGACGGCGGCGGCGGCGGCGAATGCGGCCAGCGCGGCCCGCGATGCGGTGTTGGCCGGCAGCTTCATGCCTTCAATAACCAGGATGGCGGCCGTAGTGCCGATGCCGGCCAACACCAGTTTGCGCGTGGCGGTGAGGGATTCGAACGAAAAGCCCAGAACCAGGGCGACGACGGTGAAGAATGCCGCCGCGACGGCCAACGCCATCAGGCGGGTGCGACACAAGGCGGCCGCCACCACCAGGGACACCACAAAGGGCAGTACACCAGCCTGAACCGCCGGATTGCTCAGGAATTCATCCATCCACATCCTCATTTTTTTGTTGTCGGAGGTGCGAGATAATCACCTCGTGTGCGATTGTGACCTGCCATGTCGCAAAAAATTCCCCGATAGATTCAAAAGTTTCAGTACTTCGAGGCCGAATTGGCTCAATTTTGCGGGAAGGAGTCTTCATGATGAACAAGGTACGCGTCTGGGACTTGCCGGTGCGCATTTTCCACTGGGCGCTGGTGGTGTGCCTGGTCGGGCTGCTGGTGACCGGCACGGTAGGCGGTAACGCCATGGTCTGGCATTTCCGGTTGGGCTATACCGTACTGAGCCTGCTGCTGTTTCGTGTGGTGTGGGGGCTGGTGGGGGGGCGGTGGGCCCGGTTTGGCTCTTTTATCTACTCTCCGGTCAGTGTCATCAACTATCTGAAGGGGCGCGGGGACCCGCAGCATTCGGTGGGGCACACGCCCGTTGGCGCGGGCTCGGTGTTTGCCATGCTGGCGCTGCTTGGCGCGCAGGTGGCCAGCGGCATGATGAGCGACGACGAGATTGCCTTTGCCGGTCCGCTAACGCGGCATGTTTCCAACGCCACGGTGAGCCTGGCGACTAATTACCACAAGAATATCGGGCGCTGGATTTTGATTGCGCTCATCGTGCTGCATGTGGCGGCCATCCTGTTTTATCTCTGGAAGAAGAACCACAATTTGATCAAGCCGATGATCCATGGCGACAAGGAGCTCGCGGTGGCGGCTCCGCCGTCACGGGATGATGCGGCGTCGCGGTTGTTTGCGGCCGTGATTTTTGGCACTTGTGCCGGGCTGGTGGCTTGGGGCGTGAAGACCTTCGGATGAGGCTAAACTGTTTGCTGGACTTCCACCTGGCCGGCAGTGAGCACTTCAAGCATACGGATCGTCACGCCTCGCAATGCCGAGGAACTGGCCGCCGTGCGCACGATTTTTCAGGAGTATGCGGATTCGCTGGGCGTCGACCTGTGCTTCCAGTCTTTTGACAGCGAGCTGGCAGGCTTGCCCGGTGAGTATTCCGAGCCGCGCGGTGCCTTGATGCTCGCGCATGTGGACGGCGCCCTGGCGGGCTGCTGCGCGCTGCGGCCGCTTGACTCTGTTGACTACCCGAATGCCTGTGAGATGAAGCGGCTCTACGTGCGCAAGGCGTTCCGCGGCTTTGGGCTGGGGCGGCAACTGGCCGAGGCAGCACTGGATGCGGCGCGCAAGGCGGGCTATGCGAGTGTGCTGCTCGATACGCTGGATGACATGGAGTCAGCCCGCGCGCTGTATGAAGAGCTCGGCTTTGAAGAGATACCGCCGTACTATCACAATCCGATAGCTGGGGCTCACTACCTCAAGGCTGACTTGTGAGGCTGCCTCGCTCCACCATGGATGCCGGGTTGAGCCCGGCATGACAGGGCGGAGGGGTTTGCTTTAAGCTGCCTTGGCTTGCTTGAGTAGTGTGTCTGCGTCGCTCACTTCAAACTTGCCGGGGCCTTCAATGTTCAGGCTTGCAACCTTGCCGTCCTTGACGAGCATGGAATAGCGGTTGCTGCGCAGGCCCATGCCGCGGGCGGCCAGGTCCAGCGTCAGGCCGGTCGCCTGTGCGAAGGCGGCGCTGCCGTCGCCCAGCATGCGGACCTTGCCGTCAGTCTTCTGGTCGCGCGCCCAGGCGCCCATGACGAAGGCGTCATTGACGCTAACGCACCAGATTTCGTCCACGCCGGCGGCCTTGAACTCTGCTGCCTTTTCCACATAGCCGGGCACATGCTTGGCCGAGCAGGTCGGCGTGAACGCGCCTGGCAGGGCAAACAGCGCAATGGTTTTGCCGGCAGTGGCCTTGGCCACGTCCACGGCATTGGGGCCAATGCTGCAGCCGTTACCTTCGACTTCAGAATATTCCATCAGCGTTGCTGCGGGAAGGGTGTCGCCTACTTTGATCATGGTGTGCTCCTGTTGAATGTGTTCAAGGGTACGTAGAAACGAAAACGACCCACATTGTGGGCCGTTTTGGGTTGGCTTGCAGGCTAGCCGGGATCAGACTGCCGCGGCCTTTTCAACCAGGCGGGTCACAACCCAGTTCTTGGTCTTGGAGATGGGGCGGCTTTCGGTGATCTCGATGAGGTCACCCAGCTTGTACTCGCCCTTTTCATCATGGGCGTGGTACTTGCTGGACTTGCCCACGATCTTGCCGTAGAGCTCATGCTTCACACGGCGCTCGACGAGCACGGTCACGGTCTTGGCGCGCTTGTCGCTGACCACGCGGCCAATCAAGCTACGCTTGAGGGATACTTTTGCTTCCGTCATGTTGGCTCCTTAGGCTTTCGGGGTTGCAGCGGCTTGCTTTTCGGCAAGAATGGTCTTGGCACGGGCAATGTCACGACGCGTGGAGCGCAGTGTGGCCGTGTTGTTCAGTTGTTGCGTGGCTTTTTGCATGCGCAGGCCAAAGTGGGCTTTCTGGAGCTCTTTGACTTCGGTTTGCAGGCCGGCAACATCTTTCTGGCGCAGTTCAGCAGCTTTCATTTCTTCATTCTCCTGAATTAGGCGCCGATCATGCGGCTGACAAACGTGGTGCGCAGCGGCAGCTTTGCGGCTGCCAGGCGGAACGCTTCACGTGCGAGTTCTTCGGGCACGCCGACGATTTCATACAGCACCTTGCCGGGCTGGATTTCAGCGACGTAGTACTCCGGGTTGCCCTTGCCGTTACCCATCCGCACTTCAGCGGGCTTGTGGGAAATCGGCTTGTCGGGAAACACGCGGATCCAGATGCGGCCGCCACGCTTGACGTGACGGGAAATGGCGCGCCGGGCGGACTCGATCTGGCGCGCCGTGAGACGGCCGCGATCGGTTGACTTCAGGCCGAAGTCGCCGAACGCCACGGTGTTGCCGCGGGTAGCAATGCCGGTGTTACGGCCTTTTTGCTCTTTGCGGTATTTTCTGCGAGCGGGTTGCAGCATGGTTATTCTCCGTATTACTCGGTTTTGGCGCCGTCAGCTGCTGCAGCTGGCGCGGCTACCTTGCGGACGCGCTTAACGGCGGTTTTGGGTGCGTCGGCACCGGGAGCAGCTCCCGTTGCTTCTGCAGGCTTGTCGCTGCCATCGGCCGGCGCCACATTGCCGCCCACAGGACGGCGGGGGCCGCGTGCGGGAGGACGGTCGTTCGGGCGGTCACCCGGACGGGCATCACGGCGCGGGCCGCGCGGGCGGCGCTCTTCTTCAGCGCGGGGCTCCACTGCGGCCGGCAGGTCATTGCGGCCGAGGGTGTCGCCCTTGTAGACCCAGACCTTGACGCCGATGACGCCATAGGTCGTCTTGGCTTCAGAGAAACCGTAGTCGATGTCGGCGCGCAGGGTATGAAGCGGCACGCGGCCTTCGCGGTACCACTCGGTACGTGCGATTTCAATGCCGTTCAGGCGGCCGGCAGACATGATCTTGATGCCCTGGGCACCCAGACGCATGGCGTTCTGCATGGCGCGCTTCATGGCGCGGCGGAACATGATGCGCTTCTCGAGCTGCTGCGTGATGCTGTCGGCGATCAGCTGGGCATCGATTTCGGGCTTGCGCACTTCCTCGATGTTTACTGCGACCGGCACGCCCAGGCGGCGCGTCAGCTCTTTCTTGAGGTTCTCGATGTCTTCGCCCTTCTTGCCGATCACCACACCCGGACGTGCCGAGAAAATGGTGATGCGCGCGTTCTTGGCGGGACGCTCGATCAGCACGCGGGAAACCGCGGCGCTCTTGAGCTTGGTCTTGAGGTACTCGCGCACCTTGATGTCTTCAGCCAGCATGCCGGCGAAGTCACGGTTGTTGGCGTACCAGCGGCTGGCCCAGTTGCGGCTGACCGAGAGGCGGAAGCCTGTTGGGTGGATTTTCTGTCCCATATTTCTTCCAGGCCTTTCAGTTGCCGACCGTCACGTACACATGGCACGTGGGCTTGCTGATACGGTTGCCACGACCCTTGGCGCGGGCCGTGAAGCGCTTGAGCGTTGCGCCCTGTTCGACGTAGATGGTTTTCACCTTCAGCTCGTCGATGTCGGCGCCGTCGTTGTGCTCGGCATTGGCGATGGCGGACTCAAGAACCTTCTTGATGATCACGGCGGCTTTTTTCTGGGTGAATTCCAGGACATTCAGCGCCTGGTCAACCTTCTTGCCACGAATCAGATCGGCGACCAGACGGCCCTTGTCGACCGACAGACGGACGCCCCGGAGGACTGCACGTGTTTCCATGGTCTTTCCTTATTTCTTCTGGACTTTTTTGTCCGCAGGATGGCCCTTGAAAGTCCGGGTGAGTGCGAACTCGCCCAACTTGTGGCCAACCATCTGGTCGGTGATATAGACCGGTACGTGCTGCTTGCCGTTGTGCACCGCAATGGTCAGGCCGATGAACTCGGGCAGGATCATGGAGCGGCGCGACCAGGTCTTGATCGGCTTTTTGTCCTTGGTGGTCACGGCCTTGTCGGCCTTGGCTACCAGGTGGTGGTCAACAAACGGACCTTTTTTGAGAGAGCGAGTCATTGGGCGTTCCCCTTACTTCTTGCGACGCGACACGATCATGACCTGCGTGCGCTTGTTGTTACGGGTACGGTAGCCCTTGGTCAGATTGCCCCATGGATCGACTGGGTGACGGCCTTCGCCGGTCTTGCCCTCGCCGCCGCCGTGCGGGTGGTCAACCGGGTTCATCACCACGCCGCGAACGGTCGGGCGGATACCCATCCAGCGCTTCACACCGGCCTTGCCGAGCTGGCGCAGGCTGTGTTCTTCGTTGGCGACTT
>JAZKHY010000109.1:0-19249 GCA_040385105.1 Pseudomonadota bacterium | reverse complement strand
TCTGGTGCGCGGGGGGGGACTCGAACCCCCACACCATTGCTGGCGTCAGGACCTAAACCTGGTGCGTCTACCAATTTCGCCACCCGCGCACATATTGCCAAACTGGCAAAAACAAAACGGGCGGTCTCGAGATGAGACCGCCCGCATGAAATCGGTCAACCTTCTATTTTAGCGCCACAGACGGCTCTTCCCTTTTTACCCTGAACCATGCGGCATACATGGCGGGCAATGCCAGCAGCGTCAGCACCGTCGCCACGATCAGCCCGCCCATGATGGCCACGGCCATCGGGCCCCAGAACACCGAGCGCGACAGCGGGATCATGGCCAGCACGGCGGCGGCGGCGGTCAGCACGATGGGGCGCAGGCGCCGCACCGCCGACTCCACAATGGCGTCCCATGCGGGAACACCCCGGGCGCGGTCCTGCTCGATCTGGTCGATCAGGATCACCGAGTTGCGCTGGATCATGCCCATCAGCGCGATCACACCCAGCAGCGCCACGAAGCCAAAGGGCCGGCCCAGCAGCAGCAGCGCACCGGCCACACCGGCAATTCCCAGCGGCCCGGTCAGGAATACCAGCATCGCGCGGCTGAAGCTCTGCAGCTGCAGCATCAGCAGCGTGAACGTCAGGAACAGCATGATGGGCACGCCCGCGGCGATCGAGGCCGAACCCTTGGAGCTCTCCTCCACGGCGCCTGCGACCTCGATGCGGTAGCCGTTGAAGCCGCCCGCATGCCATTTTTCTTCCAGCTTCCTCAGCGCCGGCAACAGCTCTTCCGTCACCGTGGCGCCCTGCTTGCCTTCCACAATGTCGCTTTGCACCGTGATGGCATAGTCGCGGTTCTCGCGCCACATCACGCCTGGCTCCCAAGTGAATACCGGCTTGGCAATCTGCGTCAGCGGAATCGAGCGGCCCGAGGCTGTGGGCAGGTAGGCGTTGGCAATGTCGGTGATCGCATTTCGCTCGTCCAGCGGCTGGCGCAGCACGATGTCGATCAGCTTGTCGCCCTCGCGGAACTGGCCCACCGTGGTGCCGGCCAGGATGGTCCGGGACGCCTGGGCGATCGACTGGCTGGTCACGCCCAGCGCGCGGGCCTTGGACTGGTCAACCTCCAGGCGCAATACCTTGACCGATTCGTTCCAGTTGTCGTTGACCCCACGTGTGCTGGCGTTCTCGCGCATGGCAGCCTTCACCTCATCGGCGCGGTCGCGCAGGATCAGCGGGTCGATGCCGACCACACGGAACTGGACCGGGTAAGGCACCGGCGGCCCGTTGGGCAGCAGCTTGACGCGCCCGCGCACCTCCGGGAACTCCTGCGCCAGCAGCGCCGGCAGCTTGATGCGCAGCGATTCGCGGACCTTCAGGTCTTTCGGGATGATGATGAACTGCGACACATTGGTCTGCGGGAACACCTGGTCCAGCGGCAAATAAAAGCGCGGCACGCCCGAACCCACCCACGTGCTGACCGTGGTGACGCCCTCTTCCTTCATGAAGCGCTCTTCGACCCGCCTGGCCGTCAGCTCATTGGCCGCGAACGAGGTGCCCTCGGGAAACCAGACGTCCACAATGATTTCAGGCCGGCTCGAATCCGGGAAGAACTGCTGCTGCACCTTGCCCATGCCGACGATGCCGAGCGCAAATGTCAGCACCGTGGCGCCGATGGTGATCCAGCGGTGCTCGACGCACCAGTTCACGGTCTTGCGGAAGACGTTGTAGAAGCCCGAGTCGAACATCTCGTGCGGGCTGTCGGCACCCTCCTGGACCGCCTGCACATGCGGCGGGGCCTTCAGCAGCAGCGTGCCCAGGTAGGGCACGAAGTACACCGACACAAGCCAGCTCAGCACCAGCGCGATGACGGTCACCGCAAAGATCGCAAAGGTGTACTCGCCCGTCACCGACCTGGCGATGCCGATCGGCAGGAATCCTGCCGCCGTAATGAGCGTGCCGGTGAGCATCGGCATGGCGGTGATTTCATAGGCGAAGGTCGCGGCGCGCACCTTGTCATAGCCCTCTTCCATCTTGCGCACCATCATCTCCACCGCAATGATGGCGTCGTCCACCAGCAGGCCCAGTGCAATGATGAGCGAGCCCAGCGATATCTTGTGCAGCCCGATGTCCCAGTACAGCATGGCGAGGAAGGTCACGGCCAGCACCAGCGGAATGGTGATGCCCACCACGAGCCCAGGCCGCATGTCGATGTAATAGCGCTTCCACAGCGGATGGTCGCCGGGCCTGCGGTGAAAGCCCAGCGCGATGAAGCTCACCGCCAGCACGATGCCCACAGCCTCCACGAGCACGCGCACGAACTCGCCCACCGACGTGGACACAGCCTTGGGCTGGTCCTGCACCTGCACCAGCGTCACGCCGGCAGGCAGCGTCTTGCCGATCTTCTCGAAGGTGGTCTTGAGCGCCTTGCCCAGCGCGATGATGTCGCCGCCCTTGGTCATGGAGACGCCCAGCGCGATCACTTCCTTGCCCTGATGGCGCACCTTCACGGCCGGCGGATCGACATAGCCGCGCTTGATCTCGGCGATGTCGCCCAGGCGGATCTGGTTGCCCGAGCTCCCCCGGATGGGCATGGCACGCAACTGTTCCACCGCCTGGAACTGGCCGGCCACGCGGACCTGCACCACGTCCAGCGGCGTCTGGACGGCGCCGGCGCTTTCCACGGCGTTCTGCTGGCCGAGCTGGGCCAGCACCTGGTTGAAGTCCAGGCCCAGCTGCGCCAGGCGCTTCTGCGAGATCTCGATGAAGACCTTCTCGTCCTGCACGCCGAACTGCTCGACCTTGGCCACATCCGGCACGCGCAGCAGCTGCTGGCGAACGTCGTCGGCAAAAACCTTGAGTTCGGCATAGCTGAAGCCGTCGGACTCCAGCGCGTAGATCACGCCATAGACATCGCCGAAGTCATCGTTGAAGAACGGCCCGACCACGCCGCCGGGCAGCGTGCCGCGCATGTCGCTGATCTTCTTGCGCACCGTGTACCAGACGTTGGCCACCTCGGCTGCCTTGGACGAATCCTTGATCTGGAAAATGATCTGCGACTCGCCAGGCTTGGAGTAGCTGCGGATCTTGTCGGCATAGGGCACTTCCTGCAGGGTGCGCTCCAGCTTGTCGGTCACCTGCTCGGCCACCTGCTGCGCCGTGGCGCCGGGCCAGTAGGTACGCACGACCATGGCGCGGAAGGTGAACGGCGGGTCCTCGTCCTGGCCGAGCTGGAAGTAGGCCGCAAAGCCCAGCAGCATCAGCACGATCATCAGGTAGCGGGTCAGCGCCGGGTGGTCCAGCGCCCATTTGGAGAGGTTGAAACCCTCCTTCGGCTGAATTTGCGTCATGGCCGCCTCACTTCGCGGCTGAGGTTGCGGCCACCGGCTTCACGGCGGTTTCGCTTGCGGCCGCCGTCGCGGCGGTTGCAGCTGCTGCGGCCGCCATCGAGGCTCCGGTCGGCGACTGGTAGATCGTCACCTTCTGGCCGGGCGACAGCACATGCACGCCGGCCGACACGACCAGCATGCCAGGCGCAAGGCCCCCTGCGATCACGGCCTCGTTGCCGTCGGCCGTGGCAATCTGGACCGGCTGGGACTTGACCGTCATCGTGGCCTTGTCCAGCACCCAGACGGCGGAGTTGCGGCCGTCCTGCTTGAGCGCGCTGGTCGGCAGCTTGATGACCTGCGCGCCCGCATGGCTCAGGCTCTGCGGCGACACATACACGGTGGCGCCGAGCGCCGGCGCGCCGGCGCCGTCCAGCCCCACCTTGACCTGGTAGGTGCGGGTGACCGGGTCGGCGCTGGCAGAGACTTCACGCACCTTGCCACTGACGGTACGGTTTTCAGCCCATACCCGCACCGTGACGTCAGAGCCCGCCTTGATGGCGGCCACCTTGTCTTCCGGGACCGCAAACACCACGTCGCGGGCGCCGTCCTGGGCGATGCGCACGACCGGTGTGCCCGCAGACACGACCTGCCCGGGCTCGGCCTCGATGGCCGTCACCACGCCCGATACATCGGCCACCAGCGAGGTGTAGCTGGCCTGGTTGCCCTGGGACTTGAGCTGGGCCTGCGCCTGCTCCAGCTGGGCCTGCGCGGCCTTGAGCGTCGTGTCGCGGCGCTCCAGCTCGGCGCCGCTGATGAAGTTCTGGTCCTTGAGCGCCGCAAAGCGCTTGTAGTCGGCTGCGGCGAGGTCGCGGTTGGTCTGGGCCGCGGCAACCTGCGCGCGGGCCGCGTCGGCGGCCAGCCTGTAGTCCTGCGGGTCCAGCTGCGCCAGCAACTGCCCGGCCTTCACGCGCTGGCCCAGCTCGGCCTGGCGCCGCGTGATCTTGCCCGCAACACGAAAGCCAAGGCGGGATTCGACGCGGGCCCTGACCTCGCCTGCAAACTCATAGCCGCTCTGGAATTCGCTGACGCCCACCGTCATCACCTTGACGGCGCGGATCGGCTCCTGCGGCGGCGGTGGTGGAGAGCAGGCAGCGAGCAGGAGCGCAAGGCCGGCGATGCCGGCGGCGGGCAGGCGACCGCGCCAGGAGGATACGGACGAAAGGAGTGTGGACATGACAAACCTGATGGATTAGTACGCCTCGGGATGGCGCAGACAACCGTTTAATGACTGACTGGTTAGTAATCTAGGGTAATTACGAATGCTTGTCAAGCGCGACAATGTGCCTCGTGAGCACAGGTTCCCCTTCCCCCTTTCAGGCTGGTCCCGCCCCTTCCCGGCACTATGAAAACTTTCCGGTCGCATCCATGCTTTGCCCGCCGCGGCTGCGTCCTGCCGTGGCAGCGATTTACTGGTTCGCCCGCACTGCAGACGACATTGCCGACGAAGGATCGGCACCTGCGGCGCAGCGGCTGGATGACCTGGCGGCCTTCCGCGCCGACCTGTCTGCCGCTGCCGCCGGAAGGCCTGCATCGCCGCGCTGGCCGGGTGTGTTCGGGCCGCTGGGCGCGGCCATGGACGAGTTTGCGCTGCCCGAGAGACTGTTGGCCGACCTGCTCAGCGCCTTCAGCCAGGACGTCGAAAAGACGCGCGACGCCGCGGGCTACCAGACCCGCGCCGAACTGCTGGACTACTGCCGCCGCTCCGCCAACCCGATAGGCCGCCTGCTGCTTCACCTCTATGGCGTGAACGACCCGGCCTCGCTGGTCCAAAGCGACTGCATCTGCAGCGCCTTGCAGCTCATCAATTTCTGGCAGGACCTGACCCAGGACCTGCCGCGTGGCCGCTACTACGTGCCGCATGAGGATGCCCGCAAGCACGGCGTCAGCCATGACGACCTGCTCGCCTTGCGCCAGACCCCGCAAGCTGCCGCGCTGGTGGCCGAGGAAGTCCACTGGGCCCGCGACCTCATGGCCCAGGGCGCGCCGCTCGTGCACAAGCTGCCGGGCCGTGCCGGCTGGGAACTGCGGCTTGTGGTCCAGGGCGGCCTGCGCATCCTCGACCGCATCGAGGCGGCGGGCTTCGAGAGCCTGCGCGTGAGGCCCAAGCTGGGCAAGCGTGACGCGCCGGCCCTGCTCTGGAAGGCCCTGTGGATGTGAAGTTCTGATGTGACAATCACCGCATGACTCCCGAGCAATATGTCCAGGAAAAAGCCGCCGCGTCGGGCAGCAGCTTCTACTACGCCTTCCTGTTTCTTCCCAAGCCGCGCCGCGCGGCCATCACGGCCTTCTATGCCTTCTGCCGCGAAGTGGACGATGTGGTTGACGACATGGTGGACCCGGGCGTGGCGCGCACCAAGCTTGCCTGGTGGCAGGCGGAAGCGGCTTCGGCCTTTGCGGGCAAGCCCAGCCACCCGGTGATGAAGGCGCTGATGCCGCTGGCCACAGACTACGGCATCGAGGAGCGCCACCTGCAGGCCGTGATCGAAGGCTGCCTGATGGACCTGGAGCAGACGCGCTACCTCGACTTTCCCAACCTGCAGCGCTACTGCCACCTGGTGGCCGGCATCGTTGGCGAGGTGGCTGCGCGCATCTTCGGCCAGACGCAGGCGCAGACTACAGACTATGCCCACAAGCTGGGCCTGGCGTTCCAGCTGACCAACATCATCCGCGACGTGGGCGAAGATGCCCTGCGCGGCCGCATCTACCTGCCCATCAGCGAGCTGCAGCAGTTTGACGTGAAGGCCCACGAGATCCTCAACCGCGTGTATTCGGACCGCTTCACCGCGCTCATGAAGTCCCAGGCTGACCGCGCGCACCGCCTCTACGACGAGGCGTTCGCCCTGCTGCCCGCTGCCGACAGGCGCACCCAGAAAGCGGGGCTGATGATGGCGGCCATCTACCGCACGCTGCTGCGCGAGATCGAGCGCGACAACTTCCAGGTGCTGCACCAGCGCATCAGCCTCACGCCGCTGCGCAAGTTCTGGCTCGCCTGGAAGGTCCAGGCGCTGGGCCGGGTCTGACGGCCGGCCATGACGTTGGCGCTGTGTTGACATGGCATTGAAACTCGCCATCATCGGCGGCGGCTGGGCCGGCATGGCAGCGGCGGTGCAGGCCGTGCGGGCCGGCCATTCGGTAGAGGTTTTCGAGGTGGCCCGCACGCTGGGCGGCCGGGCCCGCGCCATGCGCACCAGCCTGCCCAATGGCGACGCCGTGATGCTCGACAACGGCCAGCACATCCTGATCGGCGCCTACAGTGAAACGCTGGCGCTGATGAAGCTGGTGGGGGTGGATGCCGGCAAGGCCCTGCTGCGCCTGCCGCTGACCCTGATCTTCCCCGACGGCCTTGGCCTGCGCCTGCCGCGACTTCCTGCGCCGCTGGACGCCGTGGCAGGCATCCTGGGCGCGGAGGGCTGGGGCTGGCAGGACAAGCTCGCGCTGCTGCGCGCCGCCGCCGGCTGGCAGTGGGCGCGCTTCAAATGCCCGTCCACCGCCACCGTGGCAGACCTGTGCGACGGCCTCACGCCACGCGTGATGGCAGAGCTGGTCGAACCGCTGTGCGTCTCGGCGCTCAACATGCCGGCGGCGCGGGCCAGCGGCCAGGTCTTCCTGCGCGTCATCCGCGACTCGCTCTTTGCCGGCAGCGGCGGCTCCAACCTGCTGCTTCCGCGCACAGACCTGAGCGCCCTGTTCCCGCAAGCCGCTGCGGCATGGGTGCAGGCGCGTGGCGCGCGGGTGGAGACTGGCCACCGGGTAGAAGCCATTGCCCGGGACGGCCAGGGCTGGCGCGTGGATGGCGAGCCGTTTGATGCCGTCATCATCGCCTGCCCGCCCTGGGAGGCGACGCGGCTGGTTGCGCAGGCGCAAGTGGACGCAGGCGGCTGGCTGCACCGCGCGCAGGCGCTGGAGTTCGAGGCCATCACCACCGTCTATGCCACCAGCAAAGCCCGCCTGGGCGTGCCGATGCTGAGCCTGCGCGCCAGCCGCGCGGAGCCCGCGCAGTTCGTGTTCGACCGGGGGCAGCTCGGTGGCCCGCGCGGCCTGCTCGCCTTCGTCGTGAGCGCAAGCCACGGCGAGCGCGATGCCCTGCAGGCGCAGGTCATGGCCCAGGGGCTGCGGATGGGCCTGCAAGAGCTGGAGCCCTTGCAGACCGTGGTGGAAAAACGCGCCACCTTCGCATGCACCCCCGGCCTGCAACGCCCGCAGGTGCAGGTCGCGCCCGGCCTGCTGGCCTGTGGAGACTATGTGGAAGGCCCCTACCCCGCCACGCTGGAAGGAGCCGTGCGCTCCGCGATGGAGGCTGTGGCACTGCTCGGGCCCGCGCAATCCACGGGCACCCCGGCTACCTGAACAGCTCGCAGAGTTCGGTCAGGTTGCCGAGCGTGATGTGGGGCTGGGTGTCGTGTGGCCACAGGTGGTCGGCCCGGTTGACCCAGGCGGCCTGCATGCCCGCGTTGACGGCGCCCAGCACGTCCAGCGTCGCGTCGTCACCCACATGCAGGATGAACTCCGGCATCACTTCCAGGGCTCCCGCCACCGCATGGAAGATCCGCGGGTCGGGCTTGCCGATGCCGAAGTCGCGTGCCGTGACCGCTGCCCGGAAGTACTTGCCCAGGCCGACGCGTTCCACGTCGGCATTGCCGTTGGACAGGCTGGCCAGCGGGAAGCGCGCCGCCAGGAAATCCAGCGAAGGCAGCGCGTCGTCAAACAGCTCCACCCGCTGGCGCTCGGCAAAAAACACCTCGAAGGCCTTGTCGGCCATCAGCGGGTTCTCACCGGCCCGGTACATGGCCAGGCGGATGGACTCGCGCCGCACCGCGCTCAGGTCGTGCTTGAGCTCGGGGCGGTTGGCGGCCACATAGTCGCGGATCTCGCGCAGGGCGACGGGGCTGGAATACAGGGCTGCCGTCATCGGCGCGTAGCGGGTCAGCCAGTCGTGAAGCGCATGCTCGGCCCGCTCGATGGTGGGCCAGATGGGCCACAGCGTATCGTCCAGATCCAACGTGATTGCTTTAATTTTTTTGATGTCCAACATAGGTCTGTGAGAATACCTCATGGCACTGCCCTCCCCATTCCAGCAAGAACCCCCCTTCACCCACGGCCAGGCGGCCAGGACCGCGGTGCTCCTGTGCAACCTCGGCACGCCCGACGAGCCCACGGCGCCAGCCGTGCGCCGCTACCTGGCAGAGTTCCTCAGCGACCCGCGGGTGGTGGAGATACCGCGCTGGTTCTGGCTGCCGATATTGCACGGCATCATCCTGCGGACCCGGCCTGCCAAGTCGGCTGCCAAGTACGCAAGCATCTGGACGCCTGAAGGCTCGCCGCTCAAGCTCTGGACGGAAAAGCAGGCCCTCCTGCTGGGCGGCTGGCTCGGCGAAGCCGGCCACAGCGTGACGGTGCGCTATGCCATGCGCTATGGCAACCCGTCCATCGGCTCTCAGCTGGACGCGCTCAAGGCCGAGGGGGCAACCCGGGTGCTGATCCTGCCGGCCTATCCGCAATATTCAGCCACCACCACGGCCAGCGTGTTCGATGCGGTCTACACCTGGGCGGCCAACACCCGCAGCATCCCGGAGCTGCGCTTTGTCAACCGCTACCACGACGATGCCGGCTACATCAACGCCCTCGTCAAGCGGGTGCGGGCCTACTGGCAGACCCATGGCAGGCCCGACCAGCTCGTCATGAGTTTTCACGGGGTGCCCGAACGTACGCTCCATCTGGGCGACGCCTACCACTGCGAATGCCACAAGACGGCGCGCCTGCTGGCAGAGCGGCTGGGCCTGCAGCCGGAGCAGTACAAGGTCACCTTCCAGTCACGCTTTGGCAAGGCCAAGTGGCTGGAGCCCTACACCGAGCCCACGCTCAAGGCACTGGCTGCATCGGGTACGAAGCGCGTCGATGTCGTGTGCCCCGGCTTCACCGGTGACTGCCTTGAGACGCTGGAAGAGATTGCACAGGAAGCGCGCGATGCCTTCCTTGCCGCCGGCGGCAGCGAGTTCCACTACATCCCCTGCCTGAACGACAGCACCGACTGGATCACCGCCCTGAGCGCCATTGCGCAGGCGCAGATGCAGGGCTGGCCCACGCAGGCGGCGGATGTGCAGGGGTTGGCGCAGTCCCGCGCTGCCGCGCTGGCGCTGGGCGCCAAGAACTGATCAGTTGCTTGCTTCGATGAAGCCGGCCACCAGGGCCAGCTGATCCGGCACATTCAGTGCGGGCGCATGGCCGCAACCCGGTATTTCCACCACCCGCGTCTTGCCGGCCAGCCCCGGGCCGCGGCGCATCATTTCCTCGGTCGCGTCGGGCAGCACCAGGTCGGACTCGGCGCCGCGCAGGCACAGCACCGGTATGTCGATGGCGTCGTAGTGGTCCCAGATGAGGTAGTCATCGGGATGGTGGATGAACTGCTGCACCATCGCCGGGTCATAGTGCGGCGTCACGCGGCCGTCCGGCAGGCGGCGGGTCGAGGTTTCTGCCAGGCGGCGCCACTGCGCGTCGCTGAGCCAGCCGTAGGGCTTGTAGACCTGGCGGAAAAAAGCCTCGATTTCCATCATGCTGCCGAATACCGGCGGGTTGCCCGCATAGGCCTTGATGCGTTCCACGGCCGGGCCCGCAAGGCGGGGCGCGTTGTCGTTGAGCACCAGGCTTTTGATGCGCTGCTTCATGCGCGGCTCGAACAGTCCGGATGCGCAAACAGTGCCGATGGCGCCGCCCATCGAAGTGCCCACCCAGTGCGCCTGTTCAATTCCCAGCCTGTCCAGCAGCTCGGCCGCCACCCGCGCATAGAACGACAGCCGGTATTCCTTCTGCGGCTCCGTGCTCCACTGGCTGAAGCCGCGGCCCGGCGCATCGGGGCAGATCACCCGGTAGCGCGGGGCCAGGTGCTCCGCCAGCTCGTCCATGTCGCGCCCGGTGCGGGCCAGGCCATGCCAGGCGATCACGGTCTGCCTGTTGCCGGCGCCCCACTGTGTGTAGTGGATTTCGCGCCCCGCGCAGATCTCGTAGTGGGAAGTGAATTGCATGGCCTCGGGCAACCTGTTGTGTCGTCGTTATTTCAGAAGCTTGCCGCTGCCGCCAATGACGGTCACCTCGACAAATTTCGAGCCCACCCTGTTGGTGGGTGAGTAGTTGACCGTGATGCCGCCCATGTCATAGGCGCCCATGGTCTCCAGCGACCTGATCACCTTGGCGCGCGTGGGCGCAGGGCCGGCGCGCCGCAAGGCTTCCACCAGCACCTTGGCGCCGAGGAACTGCTCGAAGCTGGTGTAGGTGATGGCCTGGCCGGGCGCGTACTTGCGCAGCAGCGTCTGGTATTCGCGGATCACCGGCAGGTTCGCCATGAACGGGTACGGCACCACCTGGCTGATGCCCAGGCCATGCGCATTCTTCAGGCCCGCAAGCTTGACCAGCTCCGCCGGGTCCACCACCGAGATGTTGTACAGCTGCGCGCCCCCGCCCGACTCGCGGTAGCGCTTGACGAACGCTGCCGTTGGCTTGTTGACGGAGATCATGATCACCGCCTGCGCGTCCGACTCCTTGATGAGCTTGGCGGCTTCATCCACCTTGTCGGTGTTGCGTTCATAGCCGGCCGCCACCGCCAGCTTCAGGCCGCGCTTGGCAAGGGCGGCCTCAACACCCACCAGGCCCGCCTTGCCGAAGGCATCGTCCTGGTACATGACGGCCACGCGCTTCATGCCCAGTGTGGTGACCTGCTGCACCATGTGCTCGGCCTCGGCCGCATAGCCTGCGCGCACATGGAAGATCCACGAGTTGAACGGGGTGCGCAGCGGCTCGCCGCCGGTGTAGGGCGCCACCAGTGCGGCACCGCCCTCCTCCAGCACGCCGTCGGTGAGCAGCTTGCCCACATTGGCGGTACCGGCAAACCCGTACAGCGCCACCACATCGGGCCGCGCGAGCAGCTCCTTGGTGAGCCGCACTGTTTCATCCACCTTGTAGGCGTCGTCCACCACGGCGACGCGGATCTTCGCGCCGAAGATGCCGCCACCCTCATTCACCGAGTCAAAGTAGATCTTGCCGCCCAGCACCATCTGCTGGCCGGTGCTGGCCAGCACGCCCGACAGTGGCGCCACCTGGCCGATGACGATGTCGGCCCCTGGCGCCGCAGCAGCCTGGCCAGACCACAATGACAGCGCGAGTACAGCGCCAGTTCCCAACGATGTCCAGTTCTTCATGCTCTTGTCTCCAGTTGTAGGGCCGCTGCTGCCCCGCTACGCTGGCGGGGCTATAGGCGGCAGGAAAGCCGGGCCGCACACGGCGGCCGGCCGCTTACTCCGGTACCGTGACGGTGGTTCCGCTGAACGTGATGGCGTCCGCCGCGCCGGGCGCGGCAGCGATTGCGGGAACATGGGCCGATGTGATCGCGGGCGCAGCACCAGGCGTGCCGCCACGCGGTGTCGTGCGCACCACCTGGCTGCCAGGAAGCGCCTTGCCGGTCTTCAGGTTGTCATAAACGGCATCGAGAGCACGGAAAAGGTAGAGGTGCAGCGGCACATAGCGCGAGTCGTAGCCCAGGAACCCGAGCGCAATGAAGCCGTCAAAGTGCTGAGCGTTGGTCACCTCGATATAGGACAGCTTGCTGGCAGCGCCTTCCCGCACCTTGTTCAGGCCGAAATACGGGCGCGAGGTGTGGTTCACCGGCAGCAGCGCATCGCTGCGGCCGTGCACGATGATGGCTGGCTTGCCGCCCAGGTTGCCGTTGCGGCGGGTTTCGTCGATGCCCGACTGCAGGCTACGTGCCGCGAGTGTGTTGCCGGTGAGCAGGTCACGCAGGCACAGGGCGCCGTCGATGTTGAAGTCCTGCAGGCCGGTCGATGCCGATACCGACAGCAGGTCGCGGAACGGGCCGCCGACGGACAGGTTGTTCACCGTGTAGATGTGGTTGCTGGACGGTGGCACGCCATTGCTGGTGGCAAACATCTGGGCCAGGGTGGCGGGGTCATGGGTGGTCACCGCGCCGGCTGCAGCCGGCGCAAAACTGAACCCGCACAGGTTGTCCAGCACATTCGAGCGGGACAATGCCTTGCCGAAGGTGATGGCCACGGCGGGCGCGACTTCAAAGGCCGCGTGCGAGGCGTGCAACAGGTTGGCGTCACTCTCCCAGCCGTAGTCGCGCAGCTTCTGCAAGGCTTCTTCGCCGAGCGCGGCGGTGCCCGTTGCGGTCAGCAGGCCTTTGGCCTTGAGCGATGCGCAGCGGTTGGCGGCCATGGCGTTGAAGACAAAGGCGGCGCCCGGCGAGCCGGCCACCGACGGGGCCTGTGTCGCGCAGGACTGGTACAGGTTGGCCATGCTGGTGTAGTCAAACAGCGTCTTTCCGACAACGGCGACGGTGGTCGTGCCGCGCTTGATGGTGATGCCATGGCTCGCAGGCAACTCAACGGCCGGCTCCGCAACCGCCACGCCGTCGATCAGCCCGGTGCTGTCTTGCTCGGCTGCAGCCACCGCAGCGCCGCCACCGTTGGAAACGCTGGAGGCAATGACCAGCGTGTTGGCGCCGGTGAAGCTGGCCAGGCGTGCACCCGCCGCATTCTGCGCGCCGAATTTCTCGTTGATGGCCCACATCGCGAACTCGACCGCCTGCAGCGTGAACTTGCCCCAGTCCTTTTCGGGGTTCTGCTGCGAGTGAGCATGCTTGAAGGCAAAGCGGTTGGGCGTTGCGGTGTTGAATGCCGCTCGCTCGCCGGCGCTCATTGCCGCACGGAAATGCGCGCTCGTGCCGGCCGTTGCGGCCGCACTGCGGCGGCCGTCGATCAGCGGTACCGTGTCGTTCTGGACGTCATGGGGCGCACCGCCGGTACCCTTGTCGGTGTAGGCAACGGCGCAACCGCGTTTCAGGCCCCATTCGCCCGTGGAGATGGCACCGTAGACGCCGCGCGAACCGGAAGACGTCGCGGTGATGATGCACGGGTTGTTGGCGTCGAACGTCGACGGCAGCTGCACCATCAGCGTCACGTTCTGGCGGCCGGTGCCGTCATCACTGTAGGCGATGAACTCCGTGCCGGCAACCTTGCCTTCACCGGCGGTGACGTTGCCTGCGGCGTCCACATTGGGGCCGTACAGGGAGCCATAGCCGCCATTGGCCGTGGTGTCCACAATGGCGCGGTAGTTGTTGTAGATGGCAGAACGGCGCAGTTCTGCGGCGGTGGGGGCAGCCGGAACCACGAAGGTGGGTGCCACGCCTGCCAGCCCGGATTTGCCCAGGCCGGCGGTCAGCAGGTCATCTGCCGTGCCGTCGTAGCTCGTCTCGACAACTGTGCCCAGATAGGCAGGCCTGGCGTTGGCACCGGGAGCCGGGGCAGGCGCAGGAGCAGGCGCGGGCGCACTGTCCGAGCCTCCGCAGGCTGCGAGCCCGGCCCCGACCAATGCCGCCGTGGCAAAAAGCGCCGCGACGCGGGCCATGCCATTGACTTTCTTTTTCATGCTGTCTCCTGTTGTTGGAATCATTCAAATTCAGCCGGACTGGCCTGCTGCCCGGGCGGCCTTGCGCGCCCTGAGCCGGCCCACGACACCCGTGGGAAAGTAGTAAACCGAAAGCACGAAAAGCAGCCCCAGCCACAGCAGCCAGCGGTCCGGCGACAGCAGCGCGGCCAGCAGGGGCAGGCCCGACGCGGCTTCATGGCCCAGCTTGAGCAGGTCCTGCAGGTAGCTCTGCGCCACGACAAACATCACGGCGCCAATGGCGGCGCCATAGACCGTGCCCATGCCGCCGATCACGACGATCAGCAGCACGTCGATCATGATTTCGAACGACAGCGATGTGTCCGGCCCGTTGTAGCGCAGCCAGATCGCCAGCATGCAGCCTGCCAGCGTGGCAAACAGCGCCGACAGGATGCTGGAGGTGGTTCGGTACACCACCACGCGGTAGCCGATGGCCTCGGCGCGGAACTCGTTCTCGCGAATGGCCTGCAGCACGCGGCCAAACGGCGAGTTGACGATGCGCAGCATCAACAGCAGCAGCACAAGCGTGGCCGCGAACAGCAGGTAGTAGCACAGCAGCCGCCCGTCGATCGACACGCCCAGGAACGGAGATTCAAGGAACTCCATGCTGGGCGACAGCAGCTCCGGCAGCTTGAAGGTGAGCCCGTCTTCACCGCCGGTGACGTCCGACAGCTGCGAGGCCAGCGTCTGGAAGGCCGAAGCCACGGCCAGCGTGATCATCGCAAAGAAGATGGCCCGCACCCGCAGCGAGAACAGCCCCACCGCGAGCGACAGCAGGAAAGACAGCACCAGCGCACTGCCGATGCCCACCGCCAGTGAGGTCCAGGTCGGGCCCATGCGGGTCGATGCAATCGCCACGCCGTAGGCACCGATGCCGAAGAACATGGTGTGGGCAAAGCTCACGATGCCGGTGTAGCCCAGCAGCAGGTCAAAGCCGGCCACCAGCACCACGAAGACGAGGATCTTGGCCGCCACATTGAGCGCCTTGACGCCCGGGAACAGGAAGGGCGCGAAGGCCAGCGCCAGCAGCAGGCCCACCAGCAGAACCGCCAGGATGCGGCTGCGCGGGAAGTCGGCAGAAAGGAGTCGGGTCAACATTTGTCGTCCTTTCAGCGGTTGGTCACGGGGTACACGCCCTGCGGCCGCCACATCAGGATGGCGACCATGAGCGCGATGTTGGAGAACAGCGCGGCCTTGGGTGCGAGGAAGCCCGTGTAGTTGGCCATCAGCCCGACCAGCAGCGCGCCGATCAGTGCTCCGCCGGTGGAGCCCAGGCCGCCGATGATGATCACGATGAAGATCAGCACATTGACCTGTGCGCCCATCTGCGGGATCACGTTCTGCTGGAACAGGCCCCACATCACGCCGCCCAGGCCGGCCAGTGCGCTGCCCACCACGAACACGCCGACAAACAGGCGGCGGATGCGGTAGCCCAGCGACTCGACCATCTCGCGGTCCTGCACGCCCGCGCGGATCAGCAGGCCGATCTTGGTGCGGCCCAGCGTCCAGGCCAGGACGCCGAACACCACCAGGCCGACAACCACGGCGATGATGCGGTATTTCTCGATGGCCGCATCGCCCACCAGCAGCGAGCCGCGCATGGCCGTGGGCAGCGGCAGCGGGATCTGCAGCGGGCCCCAGATGACCTTGATCAGTTCCTCGCCAATGATCATCCCGCCCATGGTGATCAGGATCTGCTTCAGGTGCTGGCCGTACACCGGCCGCACAATGAAACGTTCAAACGCCAGGCCCACCGCGCCCGCGACCAGCATGGCAACCAGCATGGCCGGGAACACCGCCACCAGGTTGCGCCAGAGCTGGTCGGAGCCCGTCCAGTCGCCCATCGCGCCCAGCACGCTCGTCGCCACAAACGCGCCGAGCGCAATGAACACGCCGTGGCCGAAGTTCAGCACGTCCATCAGGCCAAACACCAGCGTCAGGCCCGAGGCAATGATGAAGATGATCATGCCCATGGCCAGGCCGGCCACGGTGAGCGTGAGCCAGGTCGAGCCCGAGTTGATGAAGGGGAACACCACCAGCGCCAGGATGGGTACGAGTGCCAGCGGCTTCCAGTCAAAATCCAGAGTCTTCATAGCGCCAACCCCAGCAGCGATCGCTGCAATTGCTGATCTTCAGCAAGCTCCTTCATCTGCCCCGCGTACACGACGCGCCCGTTGTCCATGACGGCGACGCTGTCGCCCAGCCGCTTGGCGAAGTTGATGTTCTGCTCCACGAGAAGGATGGTCACGCCGCTGGCCTTGAGCTGGGCAAACGCGTCGATCATGTTGTTGATGATGGCGGGCGCAAGGCCCTTGCTCGGTTCGTCCACGATGAGCAGCTCGCGCGGCTCGACAATGGCACGGGCCACGGCCAGCATCTGCTTTTGCCCGCCCGACAGCTTGCCGGCCGGGTGGTTCCAGAACTTCTCCACTGCCGGGAACAGCGAGAAGATCCACTTGAGCCGCTCGGTGTCCATCTGCTCCGCCCTGCTGGCGCTTCGCGCGGCCAGCAGCATGTTCTCCCGCACCGTGAGGTCCGAGAAGATGCCCATGGTCTCGGGCACATAGGCGATGTTCATCGACGCGATCTCGGGCGTCGTAAGGCTGGTGATGTCCTTGCCCGCAAAGGTGATGCGCCCCGGCGCACCGCGCCACAGGCCCATGATGGTTCGCAGCGTCGTCGTCTTGCCGGCGCCGTTGCGGCCCAGCAGCATGGTCAGCTTGCCGCGCGGCACGACCAGGTCCACGCCGTGCAGGATGTGATAGGCCCCGATGTGGGTGTGCACGCCTTCGAGCGTGAGGAGGTTGTCGGTCATGGGGAGTGCGCTCATTTGCCGGTCCTCGGCTGCTCGGGCGCCACGCCCAGATAGGCTTCCTGAACTACCGACGAAGCGATGACTTCAGCCGGCAGCCCATCGGCCACCAGCGAGCCGTTGTGCAAAACGATGATGCGGTCAGCCAGCTCGCGCACCACGTCCATCTTGTGCTCCACCAGCAGGATGGTCTTGGTCTCGTCTTCCTTGAGCTGGCGGATCAAATTGAGGATGACGGGCGCCTCGTCCGCACTCATGCCGGCGGTGGGCTCGTCAAACATGAACACCTGGGACTCCAGCGCCATCAAGAGCGCCACTTCGAGCTTTCGCTGGTCGCCGTGCGGCAGGCTGGCCACAGGCGTTTCGCGCTTGTCGGCCATGGCGACGGCCTCCAGGATTTCTCCGGCGCGCTGCGTCAGCGCGCGGTGGTCACTCCAGATGCTCCAGAGGTTCAGGCCGCGCCGGTGCGCGCCCTCGCGGGTGGCCTGCACCGCAAGGCGCACGTTCTCCAGCACTGTGAGGTTGGGGAACAGGTTGGTCAGCTGGAACGCCCGGCCCAGGCCCGCACGGGTGCGGGCCGAGACACCTGCCGACGACAGGTCCCGCCCATTGAGCGAGACCGTGCCGGCTGATGCCTTGAGCTGGCCCGAGATCAGGTTGAAGTAGGTGGTCTTGCCAGCGCCGTTCGGGCCCACGATGGCGGTGAGCGTGCCCGGCTCGAAAGCGCAGGTCACGGCGTTCACCGCCACGTGGCCGCCGAAGCGGATGGTCAAGTCTTTCGTTGCTAGCAAAACTCGGTACTCCTTGATGCGGCTGCCTGTTATGGACAGGTCCCAATGACGTAGTAATTCGTCCCGGTCATTTTCAGCGTCTTCACCGTGAACGTATTCCACAGGCCCATGTTCTGTCCGGAGCCATTGGCATAGGCATAGCCACCGGACTGGTAGGCACGGCCTGCAGTGGTGTGCGCGTAGTTCGATGCGGTGTAGCAGGTCGCCGGTGGCGGCGCGGTGCCGCTGGTGGTGCCGAGTGCTGCAGCCGATGCTGAGCCTTCAACC
Organism: Pseudomonadota bacterium; assembly: GCA_040385105.1. Classification (GTDB taxonomy): domain Bacteria; phylum Pseudomonadota; class Gammaproteobacteria; order Burkholderiales; family Burkholderiaceae_C; genus JACMQX01. The sequence goes on along the minus strand of JAZKHY010000109.1, from coordinate 1,554 downwards.
CCGTTCGCATCAGCAGCCTTCACCGTCCACGAATACTGCGTTGCGGCAGCCAGGCCTGTGTCGGTGAAGCTGGTGGCCGTCACCGGCAGCGCATTGGTCTTGTTGCTGTTGCGGTAAACGTTATAGCTCGCCGCACTGGCCACCGAGTTCCAGCTGATCTGCATGCTGCTGGTCGTGGCATTGGATGTGGCCACACCGGTGGGTGCAGCCAGCGTCGTCGTGCCGCCGCCACCACCGCCGCCGGAGCCTGCGCCCGACGACAGCTGCGTGACCATGGCCTTGATGGCTGCGGCCTGGGTGCCGGCCTTCTGGGCAAAGTTGCTGCCATACCAGCCGATCCAGTCCCAGCAGCCGTTCGGGTTGGCCACGTTGCCGCTGGCCGAGGTGCTGCGGCTGGTGCTGTCCACCTTGGCCTGCGGGAACAGCACGATGATGTTGTTGGTGTCGGCCCAGCGGGTGTAGCCGGTATTCTTGACGAACTTGTCGCCAATGGTGGCGTAGCCCTGCTGGCAGCCGTGCAGTGCCACATGCACCTTGCACTGCGTGCCGGCCTGGCAGCTTGCCGGCGCATAAAGCCAGCCGGTCGCGGCCATGCCGGGGTTGCTGGTGAACTGCGACTGGTTGAACTCGATGTAGTTGGCAGCGGCCGGCGCATTGTTGCGCGCATTCAGTGTGCCGTAGATCTTCGTCAGCACCGCCTTGGCACCGTCGAAACCGCAGTTGCTGATGTAGGGCGACGCGCTGGAGCTGCAGGCATTGTTGCCGGTGCTGTCAAAGTCCGTCGGGAACACATGGGCCGTGCTGGCACGCTTGACATACTCCAGGTTGGCTGCCGGCACGCCGTTGTTGGTGTACTGCGTCTGCAGCGCATTCATCGGGTTGGGGCCGACGGTGTAGTCGCTGTTGCCCACGAACATGTAGATCTTCTGGCCCGCGATGTTGGCCTTGTTGTCGATCTGCACGCCGCTCCAGGCATTGATGTCGTTCTGCATGGTGGTCAGCATCGCGCTGCTCACCGTGGCGTTGTACATGCACGCGGTGTAATTGCTGTGCCCTGCGCACATGTACGGGCCGGCGGCAAAGATGCCCACGCCCATGAAGGTGGACGAATACGCCACGCCCAGCTGGTTGGCCATGAAGCCGCCCGACGACAGGCCGGACACCGAGATCTGGCTCGTGTTCACGTTGTAGCCCGGCAGGTTCACGGCCGCCTGGGCGGTCATGGAGGCTGCCAGGGCCAGGCCCGCGAGGGCCGTGCCGGCAAGGGTCCGGATCATTCTGAAAGTCATCTTTTTTGTCTCCTGGTGGATTGAGGGCAAAACACTGCTCCCGCCCCCGTGTTGCCCGGGGGTTCTTTTCTTCCAGTAGCTTTCACGGGGCTGCTGTAGGCCCCGTGTTCATGACGCTGCGCCTATCGCTTGTTGCGAATGGGAACGTTCATCTCTTCCGGCTTGATTTCGCGGACGAGTTCAGGCACGCCCCAGGCAAAAGCCGGGTCAGCCTTGATCTTGAAGTGGTACATGCTCTGCATGGCCTGGTGGTCTTCCTTGCGGA
>JAZKHY010000108.1:0-13343 GCA_040385105.1 Pseudomonadota bacterium | reverse complement strand
TTGGCCACCATCTGCGGCGGCGGCACGGTGATGATCTTGGCGTCCTTCATCGGGTTGATGCCGTAGGTCGCGAGCCAGTAGTACAGCCACATGGCATGCGTGCCGGTGGGGAAGGTCTGGGCGAAGGTGTATTCGCGCTTCTCGCTGGCCATCAGCTTGGCGAGCGATGGGCCATCGATGGCGCCCTTGTCGGCCAGCTTCTTCGACAGCGTGATGGCCTGGCCGTTGTTGTTGAGGTTCATCAGCACGGCCATGTCTTTCTTGGGGCCAGCCGTGCCCAGGTGCACGCCGTAGATCAGGCCCCACAGCACATGCGCCATGTCCAGCTCGCCGCTGACCAGCTTGTCGCGCACGCCGGGCCAGCTTGCTTCCTTGGTGGGGATGATCTTCACGCCGTATTTCTTGTCGATGCCCAGCACCGACGCCATCACGACGCTGGCGCAGTCGGTCAGCGGGATGAAGCCGATCTTCACTTCCTGCTTTTCCGGCGCATCGGAGCCCGCAGCCCAGACGCCGCTGTGGCCGAGCGTGGCAAAGGTGGCTGCCGTGCTGATGGCACCGGCCTTCTTGATGAAGTCGCGCCGGCTGGATGGGCTGGTGGAAGCTTGCGTCATGTGGAACTCCTTGCGTGAGGTAAAACAAAACCTGTAAAAGAAAACGGCGTCCATTTCGCTCCTGCAAATGCAGGCTTGAAATGGACGCCGTTGTCCGTGAATGAATGGAATCAAGACCGCCATTGGCCAGATTCTTGAATCAGGTTAAGCAGCATCCGTGCCAGCTATTCCATGCCGGTCCGGGAACCGGCGGCAAGGCGCGCCATGCTTGGCGCGGGCGGGGTCAGGGCCGGGACTGTTGTGTGACTGCGTTAGGGGGGCACAGTGCTCCAGATTGGTGCGGCGCACAAAACCGGAACACGTTTGCGTGCTCAGGTCCTGTCGTTGTCCAGGTAGTCGGCCATGGCCAGGACGGCCTCGGCCACGTCGGTCAGGCGCCGGTTCTGGTTCATGGCGGTCTGGCGCAGCATCTTGTAGGCCTCTTCCTCGGAGAGCTTGCGGTGCGCCATCAGCAGGCCCTTGGCCCGCTCGACCAGCTTGCGCTCGTTGAGCGAGGCGCGGACGGTTTGCAGCTCGTCGCTCATGGCCTGCAGTCGGCTGGCCTGGTCCTGGACCATGTCGAGGATGGAGCGCTCCACCTGCGGGCCATAGGGCGTCGGTGCCGGCGTGCCTGAAGGTGCGGCGGCAGGCGCGGCGCGGTCGGTGGTTCCTGCCGGAGGGGCCAAAGAGGTCTGGCCCGACAGAGCCGCCAGGATCATCTGGTGGTCGTGCAGCTCGGCCCGGGCCTCGGCGATCTTGCGGCCGCACAGCTCCAGCAGCTCTCCGGCAAGCTGGTCTTCGACCGATTTCATCGCATCCATCCGGCGGGTGCAGCAGTCAAACCATACATGGCTCAGGTTCGGGTCCAATGTGGCCGCCGAAGCGGAACAGCCTATGCGGCGCAGCCGCTCCAGTTCGGCCAGGGTGGCGGGGCTCTGGCAGGTGTGCCAGGCTTCGCGCAGCGCCGGGGTCGAAAAGTCGCTGAAGACCTGCACACAGCGCTCCTGCGACTGGATCAGGTGCAGCCACTGCTGCTGTGCCGGGGCGTCAATGCGGCCCGCGGCGAACGCCGCCGAACCGAAAGCGCGCTCCTGGCCGGCGAATTCCTTGCCCTGCATGAAGTTGAACATGGCCACGAGCAGCCGGGATATCTCGGGGTTGGTGGCGCTGTCGGCCGCCTCGAAAACCACCGCGAGCAAGCCGGAGACGAGCTTGATGAATTCGGCGGTGGCTTCCGCCGGCGTCATCTCCAGCGCCGCGACGCTCCGGCGCAGCTCGGGGAGGGCGTCCAGGCCGTGCAGCACGAAGGCGATGCGGCTGAACAGGCGCGCGCCGTTGCTCATGTGGCCGGCCTCGGTATCGAGGTGGTCGAAGCTCGCGCGGAGTTCTTCTTCAACCTGGCCGCATTCTGCGACCTGCTGGCCCAGCTGCGCGCCGAAGCGGGCACCGCGCGAGGCCAGGAACACGTTGGAGATGCCGCGCTCCCGCTGGAGTGCATGCACCAGCCTGCCGATCACGTTGACCAGCGCGCTGGTCCGCGTGAGCTGCTCAAGCTCGTTGATCTCGCAGCGGCGGGCTGCAATGAGGAAACTCAGTCCAGATTTCATCGTGTGGTTGGGGTGCGGACGCCATGGTAGCGGCAGCGGTACTGCAACAACCGTGCCGCCGCTGCGCCAATGCCTGCGCCACTACACTCGTCACCATGTTGGTATTGGGAATTGAATCATCCTGCGATGAAACCGGCGTCGCCCTGGTGGAGTCCTCCGGCGTGGGTGTGCCGGCGCTGCGTTCGCACGCACTGTACAGCCAGGTCGAGATGCACCAGGCCTACGGCGGCGTGGTGCCGGAGCTGGCCAGCCGCGACCATATCCGGCGGGTGCTGCCGCTGGCCGGGGGTGTGCTGCGGGAAGCGGGCCGGACGCTGGCGGAGGTGGACATCGTCGCCTACACCCGCGGGCCGGGCCTGGCCGGCGCGCTGCTGGTGGGCGCCGGCGTGGCCTGTGCGCTGGGCGCTGCGCTTGGCAAGCCGGTGCTGGGCGTGCACCACCTGGAAGGGCACCTTCTGTCGCCATTCCTGAGTGCGGACCCGCCGCAGTTCCCGTTCGTGGCGCTGCTGGTGTCGGGCGGGCACACGCAGCTGATGCGGGTGGACGGCGTCGGCAGGTATGAAATGCTCGGCGAAACCATTGACGATGCCGCGGGCGAGGCGTTTGACAAGTCTGCCAAGCTGATGGGGCTGGGCTACCCGGGCGGGCCCGCGCTGTCGCGCCTTGCGGAGCAGGGCGACCCGCTGGCGTTCAAGCTGCCAAGGCCGCTGATGCACAGCGGCGACCTTGATTTTTCGTTTGCGGGCCTGAAGACTGCCGTGTTGACGCAGGCGAAGAAGCTTGGCGGGGAACTGGAGGCGCGCAAGGCGGACCTGGCGGCTTCGACGCAGGCAGCCATTGTCGAAGTCCTGCTGAAGAAATCGATGTCAGCACTGAAGGCGACGGGGTTGAAGCGCCTCGTCGTGGCCGGTGGCGTCGGCGCCAACAAGCCGCTGCGCGAGCATCTCAATGCGGCCTGTGCCAAAGCCGGCGTGCGGGTGCATTACCCCGAACTGCATCTGTGCACCGACAACGGCGCCATGATCGCCATGGCGGCTGCGATGCGCCTTGATGCACACATGCAAACGGCCAGCAGGGACTACGCCTTCGACGTAAAACCCCGCTGGCCGCTGAACGAAATATCGGCAGTTATTTGACGTCGATGTTGACGACCTTGCTGACCGGCACCAGCTTGCCGAGCGTCAGCGTCAGCACACCGTTTTCCAGCTTTGCGCCGCTGGTGGTGGCATCGATGTCCTGCGGCAGTTCGTAGGCAGCCTTGAACTGGCGTTTGGCTTCGGCCCGGGTCTCGATGCGGACCACGGCGCCTTCGATGCCGATGCTGATGTCTTCCCGTGCCAGGCCGGGCAGGTCGAGCGTGATGGTCCAGGCCTTGTCGTCCTGTTCCACATTCAGGCGGCTCTGGGTGTCAAAGGCCTGGTTCACGAAGCGCTCGAAGTTGCGGTCGAGCGAACGGAAGCGGGGGGAAACGACGGCGGGGGCAAAAAACATGATGGAACTCCTGACGGGTATCGGGGTGCGAACGGCAGAATTTGTGCTCGCGTTGTCCCTTACACTGCGCGGCTTTCACCGTGATTGCCGCATGCAACCAATCTGCGTTCAGCGCGGCGCTTTTCAAGAGAGAAAAATCAATGAAAAATCTGATGTCGTGGGTCTTGAAATCCCTGCTCCTGCCGCTATCTGCCCTGGCTTTTGCCGTTCCCGCCCAGGCGCAGCAGCAGGCTGCGCCACCCATCAAGCTTGCGATGATCGAGGGCCTGAGCGGCCCCTTTGCCAACACCGGCGAGGCCGTGTTCCGCAACCTGCTCTGGGCTGTCGAGCGCGTCAATGCGCGCGGCGGCGTGAAGCTGCCCGGCGCACCGGGCGGCAGCCGCCTGCTGGCACTGGAGCGCTACGACAGCAAGGGCCAGAACGAGGAGGCGCTGTCTGCGCTGCGTTCGGCCATTGATGACGGGGCGCAATACATCCTCCAGGGCAACTCGTCGGCTGCGGCTGCGGCGCTGCTGGACGCCATCAACAAGCACAACGAGCGCGAACCCGGCAAGCGCGTTGTCTTCCTCAACTATTCGGCGGTGGATCCGGTGCTCACCAACGAGAAATGCAGCTACTGGCATTTCCGCTTTGACGCGCATGCCGACATGCGCATGGCCGCGCTGATGCAGGTGCTCAAGGAGGATGCAGGCGTGAGGAGCGTCTACCTGCTGGGCCAGGACTACAGCTTCGGGCAGGCGGCGCTTCGTGAGGCGAAGCGCCAGCTGGGCGCGCAGCGCCCGGATGTGCAGGTCGTGGGCGAGGAGCTTCACCCTATGGGCCGCGTGAAGGACTTCCTGCCCTATGTGGCCAAGATCAAGGCGAGCGGAGCCCAGGCAGTGATCACCGGCAACTGGGGCAACGACCTCACGCTGCTCGTGAAGGCCGCAAAGGACGTTGGCTATGAGGGCAAGTTCTACACGTTCTACGGCAATGCCCTGGGCGCGCCCGCCGCCATTGGCGACGCCGGCATCGGCAAGGTCGTTGCCGTGGCCGACTGGCTGCCCAATGTGCAGACGCCGCAGAGCGATGCGTTTTACCGGGCCTTCCGCCAGCGCTACCCCAGGCCGGCGGACGACTATGTGCACATGCGCATGCAGCTGATGATCGAGTCACTGGCCCAGGCCATCGACAAGGCGGGAAGCGCCGAGGCGGGCGCTGTGGCGGCGCAGCTGGAGCAGGTGCGGGTGAACTTCGGCGGGCAGGGCGGCGCGATGCGCGCAGCGGACCACCAGTTCCAGCAGCCGCTGGTGGTTGGTGTGATGGACAGGCAGGGCGCGCCTGGCGTGAAGTTTGACGTGGAGGGCTCGGGCTACGGGTTCCGCGTGATCAGGTCGGTGGGCGCGGCGCAGGCAGAGATGCCCACAAGCTGCAAAATGGCGCGTCCCCAGTAATCCCGAAGCACAGCATGCGCAAGACCATCGAAAACCTTGAAGAGTCGAAAATCCGCCAGGTTGCCAATGCGGGCATGGGGCGAAGCGACGTGCTGGCGTTCTGGTTTGGCGAGAGTGACGAGGTCACGCCCGACTTCATCCGGGACGCCGCCATTGACTCGCTCAGGCGCGGCGAGACGTTTTACGCCCACAACCTGGGCATGCCGGAGCTGCGCACTGAAATTTCGGCTTACATGAGCGGCCTGCACGGCAGCATTGCCGTCGACAGGCTGGCAGTCACGTCGGGCGGTGTCAATGCCTTGATGCTGGCCATCCAGGCGCTGGTGGACGCCGGCGACGAAGTGGTGGCCGTCACGCCGGTGTGGCCCAACCTGACGGCGCAGCCGGCCATCCTGGGCGCCTCCGTGAAGTGCGTCAGCCTCAAGCCTGTTGACGGCGCCTGGACGCTGGACCTTGATGCCCTGCTGGCGGCTGTGACGCCGGCCACGCGGGTGCTGATCATCAATGCGCCGAACAACCCGACCGGCTGGACACTCGCCCGCGCCGAGCAACAGGCCATCCTGGACCATTGCAGGAAGACGGGCACCTGGATCCTGGCGGACGAGGTGTACGAGCGGCTGTATTACGAAGCCTCACCATCAGGCTGCGCCCCCAGCTTCCTCGACATTGCCGCGCCTGAAGACAGGGTGGTCGTGGTGCACAGCTTTTCCAAGAGCTTCCTCATGACCGGCTGGCGCCTGGGATGGCTGGTGATGCCGCCGGGCATGACGCCGCAGATGGGCAAGCTGCTGGAGTTCAACACCTCCTGCGCCAGTGTCTTCACGCAGCGTGCCGGCATCGTCGCGCTTCAGCGTACGGCCGAGGTGACGCCGCGGGTCGTGGCCCACCTGAAATCCTGCCGCGACACGCTGATCCCGCTGCTGCAGGCCGTGCCCGGCGTCAACGTCCAGCCGGCCAAAGGCGGCATGTACGCCTTTTTCCAGCTCGAAGGCCACCCGGATTCCCTGGACACGGCCAAGCGCCTGGTTGCCGAGGCCGGCCTCGGCCTGGCCCCCGGCAATGCGTTTGCCCCGCAAGCGCAGGGCTGGCTGCGCTGGTGCTTCGCGTCCAAAGACCCGCAAAGGCTGGTGCAGGGTGTTGACCGGCTGACGTCCTGGCTGGCCCGATAGGGCGCAGGGAGCAGCTTGCGGCAGTGCGTGCTAGAATCCCGAGGCTTTGTCCAGTGAGGACAGGCACACGTTGAGGGCAGTTCCAGCCTTCATCGCAAGTTGTTCAACACATCAGGAAATCAAATGATCGCCTCCTCCATCAAGGCCGACGTCGTCAAGGCCAATGCGCGCAGCGCAACTGACACCGGCAGTCCCGAAGTGCAAGTCGCACTGCTGACCGCCCGCATCAACGAACTCACCCCCCACTTCAAGACCCATGCCAAAGACCACCATGGCCGCCGCGGCCTGCTGCGCATGGTGTCCCGCCGCCGCAAGCTGCTGGACTACCTGAAGGGCAAGGACGCCGACCGTTACACCGCGCTGATCGCCAAGCTTGGCCTGCGCAAGTAACCGGTAAACACATGCAAAGCGCCTGAGTTAGTTCACTAGCTCAGGCGCTTTTTTCACTTTTTCCCGCTTTTCATTCGGAAGATCAGGCAAGACGAATACGCGCTGTGTCATTCCACAAGAAATACAGGCAGTTTTTTTGTGGAATGGCATCGTGTTCAGGAGCTTGAAATTCCGGGCCCCCGGCACAGCCTCATGTGCCGACCACCCAAGGAGCCAGAACAATGACCATCTTCAACAAAATCACCAAGACCTTCCAGTGGGGTTCGCATACCGTCACCCTGGAAACCGGCGAAATCGCCCGCCAGGCCAGCGGCGCCGTCCTCGTTGACATCGAAGGCACCGTGGTGCTTGCCACCGTGGTGGCCTCCAAGTCCGCCAAGCCGGGCCAGGACTTCTTCCCGCTGACCGTGGACTACATCGAGAAGACCTACGCTGCAGGCAAGATCCCCGGCAGCTTCTTCAAGCGCGAAGCCAAGCCCAGCGAACACGAAACCCTGACCAGCCGCCTGATCGACCGCCCGATCCGCCCGCTGTTCCCCGAAGGCTTCCTGAACGAAGTGCATGTGGTCATCCACACGCTGTCGCTCAACCCTGAAGTCGATGCCGACATCGCCGCCATGATCGGCTCCAGCGCCGCGCTGGCGATCTCCGGCGTGCCGTTCGCGGGCCCCATCGGCGCCGCGCGCGTGGGCTACATCAACGGCGAATATGTCCTGAACCCCGGCCAGACCCAGCGCAAGGATTCGCAGATGGACCTCGTTGTCGCCGGCACCGAATCCGCCGTGCTGATGGTCGAGTCCGAAGCCCAGCAACTCTCCGAGGAAATCATGCTCGGCGGCGTGGTGTTCGGCCATGAGCAGGCGAACATCGCCATCAATGCCATCCATGAACTCGTCCGCGACGCCGGCAAGCCGGCCTGGGACTGGCAGGCTCCCGCCGAAGACGAAGCCTTCGTCTCGAAAGTCAAGGGCCTGGCTGAGGAAAAGCTGCGCGCCGTCTACCAGATCCGCAGCAAGCAGGCCCGCACGCAGGCCCTGCGTGAAGCCAACGCCTCGGTCATGGCAGCGCTCAAGGAAAGCGGTGATGCGTTTGATTCCGGCAAGGTCAGCGACCTGCTGTTCGCCATCGAATCCAAGATCGTCCGCAGCCAGATCCTGTCGGGCGAGCCGCGCATCGACGGCCGCGACACCCGCACCGTGCGCCCCATTGAAATCCGCAACAGCGTCCTGCCCCGCACCCATGGCTCGGCCCTGTTCACCCGTGGCGAAACCCAGGCCCTGGTCGTGACCACGCTGGGCACCGAGCGCGATGCGCAGCGCATCGATGCGCTGATGGGCGAGTACGAAGACCGCTTCATGTTCCACTACAACATGCCTCCCTTCGCCACCGGCGAAGTGGGCCGCATGGGTTCCACCAAGCGCCGCGAAATCGGCCACGGGCGCCTGGCCAAGCGCGCGCTTGTCGCCGTGCTGCCGACCAAGGAAGACTTCCCCTACACGATGCGCGTCGTGTCTGAAATCACCGAGTCCAACGGCTCGTCGTCGATGGCTTCCGTCTGCGGCGGCTGCCTGTCGCTGATGGACGCCGGCGTGCCGATGAAGGCCCACGTGGCCGGCATCGCCATGGGCCTGATCAAGGACGGCAACCGCTTCGCCGTGCTGACCGACATCCTGGGCGACGAAGATCACCTGGGCGACATGGACTTCAAGGTGGCCGGCACCACCAACGGCATCACCGCGCTGCAGATGGACATCAAGATCCAGGGCATCACCAAGGAAATCATGCAGGTCGCGCTGGCCCAGGCCAAGGAAGCCCGCATGCACATCCTGGGCAAGATGCAGGAAGCCATGAGCGAGGCCAAGACCGAAGTGTCCAACTTCGCGCCGCGCCTGTTCACCATGAAGATCAACCCGGAAAAGATCCGCGACGTGATCGGCAAGGGCGGCTCGGTCATCCGTGCGCTGACCGAAGAAACCGGCACCCAGATCAACATCGACGAAGACGGCACCATCACCATCGCTTCCTCCGACCCGGAGAAGGCCGAAGCCGCCAAGAAGCGCATCGAGCAGATCACGGCTGAAGTCGAGATCGGCAAGGTCTATGAAGGCCCGATCACCAAGATCCTGGACTTTGGTGCGCTGGTCAACCTGCTGCCTGGCAAGGACGGCCTGCTGCACATCAGCCAGATCGCCCACGAACGTGTCGAGAAGGTCACCGACTACCTGAGCGAAGGCCAGGTCGTGCGGGTGAAGGTGCTCGAGACCGACGAAAAGGGCCGCATCAAGCTGTCGATGAAGGCCTTGCTGGACCGTCCGGCGCCTGCTCCGCACGACCAGCACAACTGATCCGGCACATTGCCGCTGGAAGTGCCGCCTCCATGAGAGCCATCGAGATATCCTCTTACGGCGCGCCGGACGTTCTCCGTCCGGCCGAGCGTCCTGCGCCGGTTGCCGGCGCGGGTGAACTGCTCATCCGCGTTAAAGCCAGCGGGGTCAACCGCCCCGATGTGCTGCAGCGCACCGGCAATTACCCGGTGCCGCCGGGCGCCTCGGACATTCCGGGGCTGGAGGTGGCGGGTGAAATCATCACCGGCGATACCAAGGCGATGACTGAAGCGGGCCTGAGCGTGGGTGACCGCGTCTGTGCGCTGGTGGCGGGCGGCGGCTACGCCGAGCTTTGCGTGGCCCCCGTTGCGCAGTGCCTGCCGGTGCCCAAGGGCCTGAGCGAGGTCGAGGCCGCCTCGCTGCCCGAAACATTCTTCACCGTCTGGAGCAATGTGTTTGACCGTGCGCGCCTGCAAAAGGGCGAGACGCTGCTGATCCAGGGCGGCTCCAGCGGCATCGGCGTTACCGCGATCCAGATGGCCAAAGCCATGGGCGCGAAGGTGATCGTCACGGCTGGGAGCGATGAAAAATGCGCGGCCTGCCTGGCACTGGGCGCGGACCATGCCATCAACTACAAGACCAGCGACTTCGCCGGGGAAGCGAAGAAGCTGACCGGCGGCAAGGGCGTTGACGTCATCCTGGACATGGTCGCCGGCAGCTATGTGGCGCGTGAGGTCGAGTGCCTTGCCGAAGACGGCCGCCTGGCGATCATTGCGGTGCAGGGCGGCGCAAAAAGTGAATTCAACGCGGGCCTGGTGCTGCGCAGGCGCCTTCAGATTGGCGGCTCCACGCTGCGCCCGCGGCCCGTCGCGTTCAAGGGCGCGATTGCCCAGGCCCTCAAGGCGCATATCTGGCCGCTGATCGAGAGCGGAGCCATCAAACCCGTGATCCACAGCACTTTCGCGGCCATGGATCAAGGCGGCGCGCAGGCCCATGCGCTGATGGAGTCGAACGAGCACATCGGCAAGATCGTGCTGACGTGGTGAACAGGATGAACAAGCTGATCGCCGGCAACTGGAAGATGAACGGCAGCCTGGCTGCCAATGAGGCCCTGGTCAAGGCGCTGCTTGCCGGGGTCGGCAATCCGGCCTGCGGCATCGCCGTGTGTGTGCCTGCGCCTTACCTGGCGCAGCTGCAGCCGCTGCTGGCGGGGTCGCCGGTTGCCCTTGGCGCGCAGGACGTGTCGGCGCACGGGCAGGGCGCGTTCACCGGTGAGCAGTCGGCCTCCATGCTCAGGGAGTTCGGCGTTCGCTACGCCATCGTGGGCCATTCCGAGCGGCGCCAGTACCACGGCGAGACGGATGCGCTGGTGGGCGAAAAGGCCAAGGCCGCGCTGGCGCAGGGCATCACGCCGATCGTCTGCGTGGGCGAGACGCTGGCCGAGCGCGAGGGCGGGCACACGGAAGAGGTGGTCAAGCGGCAACTCGCCGCCGTGATCCACCTGGTGGGGCATTGTATTACCGAGATCGTGGTCGCATATGAGCCCGTGTGGGCCATTGGTACCGGCAAGACGGCATCGCCTGAGCAGGCGCAGCAGGTTCATGCCGTGCTGCGCGCGCAGCTTCATGCCGCGACGACGCACGAAGACCGTGTGAAGATTCTTTACGGCGGCAGCATGAACGCGGCGAATGCCGCCGAGCTGCTGGCGCAACCCGATATTGACGGCGGGCTGATCGGCGGAGCCTCGCTGAAAGCCCCGGATTTTTTGACCATTATTGCTGCAGCCCGATAGGCGAGGCTGTTTCAAGCTACCAGTTCAGGAGTTACCAAAAATGAGCGCTTTTCTTACCATCGTCCTTGCCATCCAGATGCTGTCGGCCCTGGCCATGATCGGCCTGATCCTGGTCCAGCACGGCAAAGGCGCCGATATGGGGGCCGCGTTTGGCAGCGGCGGCTCGGGCAGCCTGTTTGGCGCCAGCGGCAGTGCCAACTTCCTGTCGCGTTCCACCGGCGTGCTGGCGACGGTATTCTTCGTTTGCACGCTGGCCCTGGCGTACTTCGGCAACCTGCGTCCCGCAGGCTCTGGCAGCGTGCTGGAAACGGCACCCCTGACGGCACCTGCACCGGCGCCCGCCGCATCCGGCGCAGGCCTGATTCCGGGCAGCGCGCCCGCAGCCGCGTCTTCAGCAGCACCTGCTGCGGTGCCTGCCGCACCTGCGCCTGCCGCGTCTGGCGCGGCGCAGATTCCGACGAAGTAAGGCAGCAGTGAAAAACACCTGTTTCAGTGGAGAGAGACAGGTCTTTTCAGGGTAAACTCCTAGCTTGTCCGGAAAGCCAAAAGCCTCACAAGGCGCCTCATGCCATCCGGGCAATAAAAACCGCGGTCGTGGTGAAATTGGTAGACACGCTATCTTGAGGGGGTAGTGGCGAAAGCTGTGCGAGTTCGAGTCTCGCCGACCGCACCAGATAAAAAAGCCTGCCGGTGATGGGTCAAGCGTTTGGCTTTGAATCGACGGGCGCATCGATGATCAGAACCTCCAGATGAACCTCGATCAGTACCTGCCCGTATTCCTGTTCATCCTGGTTGGTGTCGGTGTAGGGGTCCTGCCCCAGGTGCTTGGCTTCATCCTCGGCCCGAACCGTCCCGACTCCGAAAAGAACTCCCCCTACGAATGCGGCTTCGAGGCCTTCGAGGACGCGCGCATGAAGTTCGACGTGCGCTACTACCTCGTCGCCATCCTTTTCATTCTTTTCGACCTTGAAATCGCGTTCCTTTTTCCCTGGGCCGTCGCGCTCAAGGAAATTGGCCCGACCGGCTTCTGGGCCATGATGGTTTTCCTGGGCATCCTCGTTGTGGGCTTTGCCTACGAGTGGAAAAAAGGCGCCCTGGACTGGGAATGACGCCGGCAACGGCAAGCGGCAACGTCAAGGACACACGCCATGGCAATTGATGGAATCCTCAAGGAAGGCATGGTCACCACCACGGTGGACTCGGTGATCAACTGGGCCAAGACCGGCTCGCTCTGGCCCATGACCTTCGGCCTGGCCTGCTGCGCGGTCGAGATGATGCACGCCGGTGCGGCGCGCTACGACATCGACCGTTTCGGCATGCTGTTCCGCCCCAGCCCCCGGCAGTCCGACCTGATGATCGTTGCCGGCACGCTGTGCAACAAGATGGCGCCGGCCCTGCGCAAGGTTTACGACCAGATGCCCGAGCCGCGCTGGGTGCTCTCCATGGGCTCCTGCGCCAACGGCGGCGGCTACTACCACTACAGTTATTCCGTGGTTCGCGGCTGCGACCGCATCGTGCCGGTCGATGTTTACGTGCCGGGTTGCCCGCCGACGGCCGAGGCGCTGCTCTACGGGATCATCCAGCTGCAGCAGAAGATCCGCCGCAACCAGACCATTGCGCGCGCCTGAGGAATTCCATGACAGCATTTGCAGTTAATCCCGAGGCATTGAAAGACGCAGTCGCTGCGGCGCTGGGTGCCGTGGCCAGGCGCATCACCCTTCGCCTGGGCGAAGTCGAGGTGGTCGTGGCGGCGCCTGACTACCTGGCCGCTGCCACGCTGCTGCGAGATCATGAAGCCTGCAGGTTCGAGCAGCTGATCGACCTGTGCGGCGTGGACTATTCCGAGTACGCCCAGGGTGCCTGGGACGGCGCCCGCTATTGTGTCGTGACGCACCTGCTGTCGGTCAGCCTGAACCAGCGCCTGCGTCTGAAGGTGTTTGCGCCCGATGACAGCCTGCCCGTGGTCGCGTCGCTCAACGACGTCTGGACCGCTGCCAACTGGTTTGAGCGTGAGGCATTCGACCTGTACGGCATCGTCTTTGAAGGCCACAACGACCTGCGCCGCATCCTGACCGACTACGGCTTCATCGGCCACCCGTTCCGCAAGGACTTCCCGACCTCCGGCCATGTCGAGATGCGCTACGACGCCGAGCAGAAGCGCGTGATCTACCAGCCGGTGACGATCGAGCCCCGCGAGATCACGCCGCGCATCATCCGCGAAGACAACTACGGTGGAATCGCATGAACAGCCCCCACGCTCACATTCGTTCGCTGCCCCCCAAGGGGGCGCAGGCCCTCCTAGGGGCGGCCCGTCGGAGGCCTCATGGCTGAAATCAAGAATTACACCCTCAACTTCGGCCCCCAGCATCCGGCCGCGCATGGCGTGCTGCGCCTGGTGCTCGAACTCGACGGCGAGGTGATCCAGCGCGCCGACCCGCATATCGGCCTGCTGCACCGCGCCACTGAAAAGCTTGCTGAAAGCAAGACCTACATCCAGTCGCTGCCCTACATGGACCGGCTCGACTACGTGTCGATGATGTGCAA
>JAZKHY010000107.1:0-6682 GCA_040385105.1 Pseudomonadota bacterium | reverse complement strand
GGTAGTAGGGCTTGGCACCCTTGAAGCTGGGCAGGAAGCTGTGGTGGATGTTGATGGCGCGGCCGGCGAGCTTGCGGCACAGGTCATCTGACAGGATCTGCATGTAGCGGGCCAGCACCACCAGCTCGGCGCCTTCGGCTTCGATGATCTCGAACTGCTTTGCCTCGGCCTGCGCCTTGGTGGCCGCCGTGACCGGGATGTGGTGGAACGGGATGTTGTAGCTGGCCGCCAGCTGGTAGAACTCGCGGTGGTTGGAGATGATGGCCGCGATCTGCACCGGCAGCAGCCCGCTCTTGAAGCGGAACAGCAGGTCGTTCAGGCAGTGCCCCTCCTTGCTCACGAGGATGACGGTGCGCATCGGCTGCGTGGTGGCATGCAGCTTCCAGTCCATCTTGAAGGGCTCGGCAAAGAACTTCAGCTGCAGCTTCAGGTCGTCAAACGTGTGCTGGTCACAGCCGAACTGCACCCGCATGAAGAACAGGCCGGTGTCCGGGTCGTTGTACTGGGCGGCCTCTTCGATGTTGCCGCCGCGCTCCAGCAGGAAGCCCGAGACGGCATGGACGATGCCCTGCCGGTCTGGGCAGGACAGGGTGAGGATATAAGCGTGATTCATACGGCGTTAATTGTCGCAGGACGGCGCGGGGTGCCAAAATGGCCTTTTGCGCCCGTCGGCGCCCAGCACAGCAGGAGATCCCATGGCCTACAACGATTTCAACATGGACAACCAGTGGTTGCCCTTCACGCCCAACCGCAGCTTCCGCAAGGACCCGCGCGTCTTCGTCGCTGCCGACGGCATGAACTTCACCACGCATGACGGCAAGAAGGTGATCGACGGCATCTCCAGCCTGTGGTGCGTGGTGGCGGGCCACAACCGCAAGCCGATCAACGAGGCCATCAAGAAGCAGCTGGACACGCTGGACTACGCCACCGCCTTCCAGGCCAGCAACGACAAGGCCTTCAAGGCGGCCGAGATGATTGCCGCAATGGCACCCGGCGACCTGAACAAGGTGCTGTTCTGCAACTCGGGCTCGGAAGCTGCCGACACGTCCATGAAGGTGGCGCTGGCCTACCACCGCGCGCGCGGCGAGGGCCACCGCAATGTGTTCATCGGCCGCGAGAAGGGCTACCACGGCGTGGGTTTTGGCGGCATGAGCGTGGGCGGCATCCCGGCCAACCGCAAGATGTTCGGCACCTCGCTGCTGCCGCGGGTGGACCACATGCGCTTCATCCACGACCCGGTCAACCATGCCTACATCCACCATGAGGAGCCGGTCTGGCAGGAGGACATCCTGCTGGAGCTGGAAAACCGCATCCTGCCGCTGCACGACCCGTCCAACGTGGCGGCCATCATCGTCGAGCCTGTCGCCGGCAGCGCGGGCTGGTACCTGCCGCCCAAGGGCTACCTCAAGCGGCTGCGCGAGATCTGCGACAAGCACGGCATCCTGCTGATTTTTGACGAGGTCATCACCGGCTTTGGCCGGCTGGGCACCAACTTCGGCGCCGATTTCTATGGCGTGGTGCCTGACATGCTCAACTTTGCCAAGGGCGTGACCAATGGCGTCATTCCCATGGGCGGCGTGATCTGCCGCGACAAGCTCTACGACGCGATGATGAAGACGGACGCGCCCGAGCATGTGGTCGAGTTCTTCCACGGCTACACCTACTCCGGCCATCCGGTGGCCTGCGCAGCCGCCATCGCCACGCTGGACCTGTTCAGGCAGGAGAACCTGTTCGAGCGCGCCGGCCAGATGGGCAAGGTGCTGGGCGACGCTGCCCACAGCGCCTTCAAAGGCCTGCCCAATGTGATTGGCATCCGCAGCATGGGCCTGGCCGTGGCGGTGGAGCTGGCACCCCGGCAGGGGCTGCCCGGCAAGCGGGCCTATGACATCTTCATCGACTGCTTCCACAAGGGCTCACTGGTGCGCCCGGCAGGTGATGTGGTGGTGATCGCTCCGCCCTACATCGTGGAGAAGGAACACATCGATACGCTGGTGAACACGCTGGCCGACTCGATCAAGGCGAACGCCTGACCCGCTGACCTGCTCACCTGCTGAGGGCAGCTGCCGCAGGTTCAGCGCGGCTGCCCGGATGGCTGCCCCGGTGGCGGCATCTGGCGCTGCATGCCGGCGCAGTAGTCCTTTTCCCCGACCGGTGCGGTGGCCCATGCATCATCAAAGCTCCCGCCCTGGATGGGCGGCGCGCCGGCCACCCCGGCGACCAGGCGGACCGCATGGGCCTTGACCCCCGCCCGCAGGTGCTGCGGCACACCCAGGGACCGGTCCACATGGCCGCTGCCGGCGATCAGCACCACTGTCTTGCCGGGCACCAGGGCTGCATCCACTGTCTGCGCCATTGCAATGTCGCGCGCCACCTGGATGCGCGTCATCGGGCCGATCTGCGTTTCAGGCAGCAGGCCGCAGTGGCCCAGGCGGATGGCCTGCTGCTGGGCCTTGAGCGCGGGCCCGGTCAGCTTGCCGTCCAGGCTGGCATCGGCCATGGCGGCGCGCATCGCAGTGCGCGGCAGGTTGGCGCCGGCCACCGGCACGCCGGCCCGCACCGCCGCCATGATGGCCGGGCCGTAGGCGCGCCAGGGCCAGGCAGCCTCGTTCCAGCGCAGGGTAGCGCGCACCAGTTCCTCGTCGCCGGTGCGCATGAGCTCGGCCGTCGAGGTGCCCTGCTCGGCCATCTCGATGGCCAGCGCCGCCAGCCGGCCCTGCGCCGCCAGGGCCTGCACCACGTCATGGTGGATGCGCTGGTGTTCCGGCGCATCATGCTGCTCGCCGAGCAGGACCACATCAGCCTGCGGCAGGGCGCTGATGCGCGCAGCGGTCCCCGGCGGCGCGGTGGCGCAGCCGGCGGCAACAATGGCGGCAAACAGCAAGGCAACGGCAGGGCGCAGGGGGTTCATCACGCGATACTACGCTGTCGGCTTTTCCCTTTCCATGCTCCTGAACCTGCCCCTGCGCACCGCCCTCACGCTTTTGCTGGCCCTGGCTTCGGCGGTCCTCGGCGAATGGCTCCATACACCGCTGCCCTGGATGATCGGCCCGCTGCTGGTGACGGCGGTGGCTTCTGTGCTGGGCGCGCCGACGCACAGCTGGGTGCCCCTGCGCAATGCGGGGCAGTGGACGATCGGGGCGGCGCTGGGGCTTTACTTCACGCCGCAGGTCACGACCCTGGTGGCCGGCATCTGGTGGGCCGTCCTGCTGGGGATTGCCTGGTCACTGCTGCTGGGCATGGTGTTCTCGCAGTGGCTGTACCGGGTGCATGCGCAGCGCATGCCAGGCGTGCCCGCGCAGCAGATGCGTGCGACAGTCTTTTTTGCAGGCGCCATCGGCGGCGCGTCGGAGATGACGCTGCTGGCCGAGCGCGAGAACGCCCGCACCGACCTCGTCGCCGCAGCGCACAGCCTGCGCCTGCTGATCGTGACCGTCACCATTCCGTTCGCGTTCAGCTGGAGCGGGCTGCACGGCATTGACTTCACGCCGCCCGGCCCGCGCGAGGCGAACTGGGCCGGTCTGGCCGTGCTGGTGCTGGCAACCGGCGCCGGTGCCTGGGTCATGGCCCTGCTGGGCCGCACGAATCCCTGGTTCCTGGGTGCGCTGGCGGTCTCGATGGGCGTCACCATGGCCGGCATCAACCTGTCGGCCATACCGCAGTGGCTGTCCAATGCCGCGCAGCTGGTCATTGGCGTGAGCCTGGGTGTACGTTTCACTGCGGAATTCGTGCATACCGCGCCGCGCTGGCTGGCCTCGGTGGCGGCGGGCACGCTGGGGATGATCGCCTTGTGCGCCGGGTTTGCGTGGCTGCTGGCGCTGGCCACCGGCATTCACCCTGCAACCATGATCCTGGGAACCTCGCCCGGCGGCATTGCCGAAATGGCCATCACTGCCAAGGTATTGCAGCTGGGCGTGCCGGTGGTCACCGCGTTCCAGGTGTGCAGGCTGATCGCAGTGCTGATCCTGGTGGACCCGGCCTACCGGCTGCTGTACCTGCGCAAAAGCCCGGGTGGGCCGGATTGCCGGGAAGGCTGAGCAGCCTCAGTGCTGGATGACCGGGTTCTGCGCCAGCTCGGCATAGCGCTCCAGGGTGTCTTCCACTTCTTCCTGGGTGGGGGTGTTGGCCTGCCAGGCGGTGATGTGCTGCTGGAACAGCTCGGCCCAGGAGCCGTCAAGGTAGACCTCCTTGCCCGAGCGCTTGTCCACGATCTCGAACCCGTCGCGTGCCAGCATGGGCACGGCCGGTTGCGGCGCGCCTTCCTCCCCTGCATTGGCCTGCATGTGGACCACCACAAAGGAGTCGGAGTCGTAGAGCATGTGCATGGATTGTTCCTTGGAAGCTGTACCGTGTCAGATAGCAACGTCCGGGCCAGTTTCAAGGAGGACCGGGTTTTCGTGAAGTTGTTGCCGCATCTGGTAACAGTTTGAGCCAAAAATCCTCACGGTTTGTCAGTGCTGCGCAGCTGCTGGTCCACGAAATCGCCGTTTTGCTGTGTAAGACGCGTGCGCACCGGCAGGTAGCCCAGGGCCGGGGCGAGCCAGAGTTCGACCTTCATGTCAAAGTCCCGGCGCGGATTGCGCATGAGCTTGAGGGCCGCCATCTCGCCGTTGACCAGGGCCAGTTTTTCCTCACCTTCCACGGTGAAGAGCCAGGTGTCGGCGTCGCGCGGGCCGGCGGTCTGCACGCTGATGGTGGCGGCCGGCGGGAAGCGCGAGGGCTCGCCGGCGATCATGGCGCCCAGCTGCAGGAAGACGCTGAGCCGGTCCTGCGCGCCGGTGAGCAGGGGCGCTTCGGGGGTGTTGGCGCTGAAGATGATGCGGCCCCTGTCGCGCTCGAAGTGCGCGGCCAGCTCGGTTTTTGACTTGTCCGAGAACCGGGCGGGCGCAAGGCCTTCCGGTGTGATCCGGCCGGCGCTGGTCTGGGTGCGTGTGCCGGCCAGGAAGGCGCTGACTTCCGAACGGGCCTGGTAGCTGCTGCCGTCGTGCCGCCAGAGCAGCTCGCCCCGGGCGTTCCAGGCCTGCTTTTTGATCTCGCCCGTGACGTTGTAGAGCAGCTTGACCGAGCCGGGGATGCTGAACGCCGTGGCGCGCGGGCCGGGTTCGCGCGGCGCCGGGGCTGCGGCTTCGGCAGCCGGCGCGGGCAGTGGCGGGCTTGACGCGGCCGCAGCGGGCGATGGTGGCATGTCGGCGGCGGCCCTCGGCGGCGCGGGCACCGGCTCAGCAGCCGGCGCGGCTGGAGGCGTGGAAAGTGGCTCGGCCTGTGCGGCGCGGGGCCTGGCTTGCGGCACGGGCGCGGGCAGCGGCGCAGGCTCGGGCACCGGTGCCGGCGCGCCCGCCGGCAGTTCAGCGGCCGGCCGGTTGATCTCGATGGTGCGGGTGATGAACTGGCGGGTGGCCAACGGTTCGTCCAGGCTGACCGGCCCCGGTGCGGCCTGCAGAAGCATGAGGTGCAGAGCAAGCACAGCCGCTGCCAGCACAAGCAGGCGCCCGGGCGGCACTGCGGCGCTGCCGGGTGCGGCCAGAAGCATCACCCACCGTACCCGAGGTCGCTGGACAGCCGGGCTGCGGCGGCGCGCAGCGGCCTGTCCACGGCGCCATCCCAGTCCGGGTCGAATGTGGCGGCCGAGCCCAGCGCCACGATGCCCAGCACCATGTGGCCGTCCGAGTCGAACACCGGCGCGCAGAAGCCCACAATGCCCGGCAGCAGCGTGTCCACCACGCGGGACGAGCCGTGCGAGCGGACTTCTTCCAGCAGTTGCCGGACTTCACCCATGGAGCGCGGCACGTCGGTGCGGCCGAGCTTCTGGGCACGCGAGAGTTCGTCCTTGAGCATCGGCGCAATCTTGTCGAGCGCGCTGTCCCTGGCCAGGTAGGCGGCAAAGCAGCGGCCGGTGGCCGAGGTCAGCAGGGGCATCACGTCACCGAGCCTCAGGTTCACCGTAACGGCCAGTGCCGACTCTTCCCAGTGAACGATGGTCGGGCCATGGTTGCCCCAGACGGCCAGGGCCAGCGTGTGGCCGATCTGCTCCATCAGGCCGCCAATGCGCTGGCGCGCGAGCTTGACCGCATCAAGCCTTGACAAGGAAGCGAGCCCTAACTTGAGCGATGCAGGGCCGAGGTCGTAGCGGGTGCTGCCGGCGTCCTGCGTCACCAGTTCCAGCCGCTGGAAGCTCACCAGGTAGCGGTGCGCCTTGGCGGCGCTCATGCCGGCGGCAGCGGCCAGGTCGCGCAACATCAGCGGCCCGTTCGCGCGGGCCAGGACGTCGAGCAGCGTGAACCCGACTTCAACCGACTGTATGCCTGCGCGCTCTTTCATGGGGTGTCTTCAGCTTCCAGTACAATTACGTTTAGGTAAATTCATTTAACAATGCGTAATCACTGACTTTACAGCATTCACCTTCCGGGGACAAACCACATGAAACTGGCCACCTACAAGGACGGCTCGCGCGACGGGCAACTCGTCGTCGTCTCGCGCGACCTGAGCACTGCGCATTATGCGACCGGCATCGCGGCAAAGATGCAGCAGGCGCTGGACGACTGGAGCTTCATCAGCCCCCAGCTGCAGGACCTGTACGACACCCTGAACCAGGGCAAGGCCCGCCATGCCTTCCCGTTCGACCCGAAGATGTGCATGGCGCCGCTGCCGCGCGCCTACCAGTGGGCCGACGGCTCGGCCTACATCA
>JAZKHY010000106.1:0-25287 GCA_040385105.1 Pseudomonadota bacterium | reverse complement strand
AGTTCGCCATCTCCACCAAGGAGTTCATCGGCGAAAAGGGCAAGGTCACCGGCCTGAAGACCGTTCGCGTCGAGTGGAAGGATGGCAAGATGGTCGAAGTGGCGGGCAGCGAGCAGGTCCTGAAGGCTGACCTGGTGCTGCTGGCCATGGGTTTCATCAGCCCTGTAGCGTCCATCCTTGAAAGCTTCGGCGTCGAGAAAGACAACCGGGGCAATGCCAGGGCCGGGACGGACTTCACCGGCGGTTATGCGACGAACGTTCCCAAGGTATTTGCAGCAGGCGATATCCGCCGCGGCCAGTCGCTGGTGGTCTGGGCCATCCGTGAAGGGCGCCAGGCCGCCCGGGCGGTCGATGAGTTCCTGATGGGGTTTAGCGATTTGCCGCGCTGATGAGCGGCGACTCCCCCATATGGAGATGTAGGGATATCCCCGCATCCTTTATCATTCAAAAGCCGGAAACGTTCCGGCTTTTGTCGTTTATGGACTTGCCCGACCCATCACCACTTGTCGAATTGCGCGACCTCACCTTCGGATATGGCGAGCGCGTGATTCTGGACGGCATCTCGCTGACGGTGCCGCGCGGCAAGGTCACGGCCCTGATGGGCGCCTCCGGCGGCGGCAAGACGACGGTGCTGCGGCTGATCGGCGGGCAGGTGCGTGCCCAGTCCGGCGAGTTGCTGCTGCACGGCCAGGACGGCACGGCCGATGTGGGGCGGATGGATGCCGCCGGCCTCTATGCCGCCCGGCGCCGCATGGGCATGCTGTTCCAGTTCGGCGCCCTGTTCACTGACCTCAGCGTGTTTGACAACGTGGCTTTCCCGTTGCGCGAACATACCGACCTGCCCGAACCGCTGATCCGGGACATCGTGCTGATGAAGCTCAATGCGGTGGGCCTGCGCGGCGCACGCGACCTGATGCCCAGCGAGGTTTCCGGCGGCATGGCACGGCGCGTGGCCCTGGCCCGTGCCATTGCGCTGGACCCCGAACTCGTCATGTACGACGAGCCGTTCGCAGGCCTGGACCCCATTTCGCTCGGCACGGCAGCCCGCCTGATCCGCCGGCTCAATGACGCGATGGGGCTGACCAGCATCGTCGTCTCGCATGACCTGGAGGAAACCTTCCGGATTGCGGACCAGGTCATCATCCTGGCCAATGGCAGGATCGCGGCCCAGGGCACGCCCGACGCGGTCAGGCATTCTGAAGATCCGCTGGTGCGCCAGTTTGTCAATGCGGAAGCCGACGGCCCGGTGGGCTTCCATTACCCCGGCCCCTCTGTGGCCGAGGATTTCAGCGGAGGGTTCGGCCGATGAGCTGGTGGAAGCCTTCCGATGTGGGGTTTGCGGTCAGGTCAAAGCTGGCGGACATAGGCCATGGCGCGCGCATGTTCCTGCGGCTCGTGGCGCTGTTTGCCCCCAGCTTCCGCCGTTTTGGCCTGGTGCGCGACCAGATCCATTTCCTGGGCAACTATTCACTGGCCATCATCACCGTCTCGGGCCTTTTTGTGGGCTTCGTGCTCAGCCTGCAGGGATACTACACATTGCAGCGCTACGGCTCTTCGGAGGCGCTGGGGCTGCTCGTGGCCTTGAGCCTGGTGCGCGAACTCGGGCCTGTCATCACTGCGCTGCTTTTCGCCGGCAGGGCCGGCACCTCGCTTACGGCCGAGATCGGCCTCATGAAGGCGGGCGAGCAACTGAGCGCCATGGAAATGATGGCGGTCGATCCGGTACGCCGCATTCTCGCGCCGCGTTTCTGGGGCGGCGTCATTGCAATGCCCCTGCTGGCAGCCGTGTTCAGCGCGGTTGGCATCATTGGCGGCTGGATGGTGGGTGTGCTGCTGATCGGCATTGACGCCGGCGCCTTCTGGAGCCAGATGCAGGGCGGCGTCGATGTCTGGCGCGATGTGGGCAACGGCGTGCTCAAGAGCCTGGTATTCGGCTTCACCGTGACCTTCATAGCGCTGCTCCAGGGCTTTGAGGCCCAGCCCACACCCGAGGGTGTTTCGCGTGCGACGACCCGCACGGTGGTGGTGGCTTCCCTGTCGGTGCTGGCCCTGGACTTCGTCCTGACGGCCATGATGTTCAGCATCTGAGCAATGGCGCAATGAAAATTTATCTGAAACCTGAACAGCGAGGGTGTGATGCAACGCTCCAAAAGTGATTTCTGGGTCGGCCTTTTCGTGCTGGCAGGCGGTGCGGCCATCGTGTTCCTGGCGCTCCAGGCGGCCAACCTGCTGAGCCTGAATTTCCAGTCCACCTACCGCGTGACGGCGAAGTTCGACAACATCGGCGGCTTGAAGCCCCAGGCAGCCGTCAAAAGCGCGGGCGTGGTGGTCGGGCGTGTGGAGTCCATCACGTTCGATGACAAATCTTTCCAGGCGCGTGTAGTCCTGGGACTGCAAAGCCAGTACGCTTTCCCGAAGGACAGTTCGCTCAAAATCCTCACGAGCGGTTTGCTGGGCGAGCAATATATTGGCATTGAAGCCGGAGCCGAAGAGAAGGTCCTGGCGGCTGGCGACACCATTGCCGCGACGCAGTCGGCCGTGGTGCTGGAAAACCTGATCAGCCAGTTTCTGTACAACAAGGCGGCCGACGGACCGGCTGCCCCAGCGAGCGCAGCGAAAAAATGACAACAACAATTCAAATGACCAGCGGCACTTCCCGCCGCATGACAGGGCCGCTCTGGATTGCCGCCATGCTGGCTATCGTTGCGGTGCTTTCCGGCTGTGCCAGCGCACGCACCGGCGTCACACGTGACCCGTGGGAGAAGTACAACCGCAGCATGACCAGATTCAACGAAGGTGTCGACTCGGCGGTTCTCAAGCCGGTGGCCACAGCCTACGTACAGGTAACGCCGCCGGCAGTGCGCACGGGCGTGAGCAACTTTTTCGGCAACCTGGGCGACCTCTGGTCGGCGATCAACAGCGCCCTGCAGCTCAAGGGCCAGAATGCCCTTGAGAACTTCTTCCGCTTCAACGTCAACACCTTCATGGGCCTGGGCGGCGTGCTGGACATCGCCAGCGAGATGAACCTGGAGCGCCACCGGGAAGACTTCGGCCAGACGCTCGGGCGATGGGGTGTTGGCACCGGCCCCTATCTTGTGCTCCCGCTGCTGGGGCCTTCGACGCTTCGCGACGCGGCCTCGCTCTCGATAGACCGCCAGGGCAACCCCATCAGCTATGTCGATGACTACACCACCCGCTATACGCTGTATGGCATGAGGGCAGTGGAGGCGCGCGCCAATGTGCTGCGGGCGGGCAATGTGCTGGACCAGGCAGCGCTGGACAAATACACCTTCTCGCGCGACGTGTTCCTGCAGTACCGCCGCGCCGAAATCTATGACGGTAACCCGCCGGACACCGAAGCCGCGCCGCCGGAGCCGGCCGCCAGGCCGGCATCGGCGCCTGCCAGATGAGTGTTGCACACTGTTTCAACCGGCGGCATTGCACCGGAACCCTGCGGGCGCACATGGATTCCAACCCTCATTGGCCTGCGGGCCGGTTTTAGAAAGAAGTCATCATGAATCGTCGTTTCCTGGGTCGTGTTGTTGGTTCCATGCTGCTGGCAGGTGCAGTGCTGGCCGTGCCGCTGGCACACGCTGCGGATGAGGCGCCCGACGCACTCGTCAAGCGCCTGTCTGCCGACGTGCTCGACAGCATCAAGGCCGACAAGTCCATCCAGTCCGGGGACATCACAAAAATTGTCGCGCTCGTGGACGGCAAGATCATGCCCAACGTGAATTTCCAGCGCATGACCGCGTCAGCCGTCGGCCCGGGCTGGCGCCAGGCCACACCGGAGCAGCAAAAGCGCCTGCAGGACGAGTTCAAGATCCTGCTGGTGCGTACCTATTCCGGCGCGCTGGCCCAGGTCTCCAATGACCAGAGCATCACCGTGAAGCCGTTGCGTGCTGCGGCCGGCGATACCGACGTGATGGTGCGAACCGAGGTCAAGGGCAAGGGCGACCCGATCCAGCTGGACTACCGGCTTGAAAAGACGCCCGGCCAGGGGGCAGGCTGGAAAATCTACAACCTGAACGTGCTGGGCGTGTGGCTGGTCGAAACCTACCGCAGCCAGTTCGCGCAGGAAATCAATGCCAAGGGCATCGATGGCCTGATAGCCACGCTCGCCGCGCGCAACCAGACCAACGCCGGCAAGAAAAGCTGATCCTGCCAGTGACCGGCATGCTCGTACTTCCCGCAGAACTGACGTCGCAGCAGGCTTCGGCCTGCCTGCGCATGCTGGTGCAGGGCCTCAAGGCATCGCCTGAGGCCCAGGTTGTGGCTGACGCGACGGCGTTGCAGAAGTTCGATTCGTCCGCTCTGGCCGTGCTGATGGAATGCCGTCGTGAAGCGCTGGCGATCGGGAAATCCTTCTCGGTGATGGCCATGCCGCCGCGCCTTGGTGAACTGGCTGGCCTGTACGGCGTCGCTGAACTGCTCCCGATGGTCCAGTAGCCCGGAAGCGGGGGGCCCTCCGCGCCATTCCAGCAGGAAACGGGGCATGCCCGTAAAATGGCCGACTCCCATGCCCGCCATCTCCTTCCAGTCTGTTTCCAAAACATTCCCCTCCGCCCGCGGCCCGTTGAAGGCCCTGGACAATGTGAGCTTCGACATCCGGGACGGCGAGTTCTTCGGCCTGCTGGGCCCGAACGGCGCAGGCAAGACCACCCTGATCAGCATCCTGGCGGGCCTGTCGCAAGCCACCGGAGGCAAGGTGCTGGTCCAGGGCAGCGATGTCGTCACCGACTATGCAGCCGCCCGCCGCAAGCTTGGCGTGGTGCCACAGGAACTGGTGTTTGACCCCTTTTTCAATGTCCGGGAGGCGCTTCGCTTCCAGTCGGGCTACTTTGGCGTGAAGAACAACGACGCCTGGATCGACGAATTGCTGGAAAGCCTGGGCCTCACCGACAAGGCGGGCTCCAACATGCGCCAGCTTTCCGGCGGCATGAAGCGCCGGGTGCTGGTGGCACAGGCGCTGGTGCACAAGCCGCCGGTCATCGTGCTGGACGAGCCCACGGCCGGTGTGGACGTGGAGTTGCGCCAGACGCTCTGGCAGTTCATTGCCAGGCTCAACAAGCAGGGCCATACGGTGCTGCTCACCACGCACTACCTTGAGGAGGCCGAAGCGCTGTGCAGCCGGATTGCCATGCTCAAGCAGGGCCAGGTGGTGGCACTGGCTGCGACGTCCGACCTGCTCAAGGCCGCATCCAGCAATGTCCTGCGCTTCAAGCTCGATGCCGAATTGCCTGCGGAGCTGGCCGCGAGGGCGCGCGTCACCGGCCGCATCGTCCAGTTCCCGGCCCATGACGCCCATGAGATCGAGCAATACCTTGCTGCTGTTCGCCAGGCCGGCCTGCTGGCCGAAGACGTCGAGATCCGCAAGGCTGACCTGGAAGACGTGTTCATCGACGTGATGTCCGGCGCCTCGGCCGAGGCCCGCGAGGCGGCGCGCAATGCCGCTGCGGCACTGGATGCTGCGCAGGCGGAAGCACAGGCCGAAGCGGAGGCCGCATCATGAGCGGCTGGCAGGCGCTGTTCTACAAGGAGGTGCTGCGCTTCTGGAAAGTCGGCTTCCAGACTGTTGCGGCGCCGGTCCTCACCGCCATGCTCTACCTGATGATCTTCGGCCATGTGCTGGAAGACCATGTGAAGGTTTACGGCACCGTGTCCTATACGGCCTTCCTGGTGCCCGGCCTCGTGATGATGAGCGTGCTGCAGAACGCCTTTGCCAACAGCTCGTCGTCGCTGGTGCAGAGCAAGATCATGGGCAACCTGGTGTTCCTCCTGCTCACGCCGCTGTCGCACTGGAGCTGGTTTGTCGCCTATGTGGGTTCGTCCATCGTGCGCGGCCTGGTTGTAGGCACGGGTGTGTTCATCGTGACGGCATTCTTCGCGACGCCAAACTTCGTGGCTCCGGTGTGGATCCTGGTATTTGCGGTGCTCGGCGCCGCCATCCTCGGCACACTGGGCGTCATCGCCGGCCTGTGGGCCGACAAGTTCGACCAGATGGCTGCCTTCCAGAACTTCGTCATCATGCCGATGACGTTCCTGTCGGGCGTGTTCTATTCCATCAAGTCGCTGCCGCCGTTCTGGCAGGGCGTGAGCCACCTCAACCCGTTTTTCTACATGATCGACGGCTTCCGATACGGGTTTTTCGGCATCAGCGATGTTTCGCCATGGACGAGCCTGGCCATTGTCGCCACGGCCCTGGCCATTGTGAGTTCGATTGCCGTGCACCTGCTGCGTATCGGCTACAAGATTCGCGGATGACACCTGAATGACTGCAGACGAACTCACTTCCATCATCACCGCCGGCCTGCCCTGTGAGCACATCGAGCTGGACGGCGACGGCCGACACTGGAGCGCGGTCATTGTGTCGGCCGAGTTCCAGGGCAAGCGGCTGATCCAGCGGCACCAGCGGGTTTACGCCACGCTGGGTGCGAGAATGCATACCGACGAGGTTCACGCCCTGTCGATGAAGACCTTTACGCCCGCCGAGTGGGCGGCACAACCACACTGAGCAGACATGGACAAGCTACTGATTCGCGGGGGCCGCCAGCTCCACGGCGAGGTCCGGATATCCGGCGCCAAGAATGCTGCGTTGCCGGAGCTGTGCGCAGCGCTGCTCACCGCAGAGCCCGTCACGCTGACCAATGTGCCGCGCCTGCAGGATGTGTCCACCATGCTCAAGCTGGTGCGCAACATGGGCGTGACAGCCGAGCGGGATGACGACGGCAAGGTCAGCCTCAATGCGGGCGGCCTGACTTCACCGGAAGCGCCTTACGAGCTCGTCAAGACCATGCGTGCTTCGGTGCTGGCCCTCGGGCCGCTGCTGGCGCGCTTTGGCGAAGCCACGGTGTCGCTGCCCGGCGGCTGCGCCATCGGCTCCCGGCCGGTGGACCAGCACATCAAGGGCCTGCAGGCCATGGGTGCGGAGATCGTGGTCGAGCACGGCTACATGATCGCGAAACTGCCCAGGGGCTGGACCCGCCTGAAGGGCGCCCACATCACGACCGACATGGTGACAGTGACCGGCACCGAAAATTTCCTGATGGCGGCGGCGCTGGCCGAAGGCGAGACGGTGCTGGAGAACGCCGCCCAGGAGCCGGAAATTCCGGACCTGGCCGAAATGCTGATCAAGATGGGCGCGAAGATCTCCGGCCATGGCACCAGCCGCATCCGCATCCAGGGCGTGGAAAAGCTGCATGGCTGCAACCACCAGGTGGTGGCTGACCGCATCGAAACCGGTACTTTCCTGTGCGCTGTAGCGGCCACGGGCGGCGACGTCGTGCTGCGGCACGGGCGCATCGACCACCTGGACGCGGTCGTGGACAAGCTGCGCGAAGCCGGCGCCACGGTGACTGCCATCGACGGCGGCATCCGCATCCAGTCGCAGGGGCGGCTCAAGGCCCAGTCGTTCCGCACCACCGAATACCCCGGCTTCCCGACCGACATGCAGGCGCAGTTCATGGCGCTCAATGCAGTGGCCGAAGGCCCGTCGAAGGTGACCGAGACCATCTTCGAGAACCGCTTCATGCACGTCAACGAAATGGTGCGGCTGGGCGCGCGCATCCAGATCGACGGCAAGGTGGCGGTGATCGAGGGTGTGGAAAAGCTCTCCGGCGCGACCGTGATGGCGACCGACCTGCGTGCTTCCGCCAGCCTGGTCATCGCGGGCCTTGTCGCCGATGGCGAAACCCTGGTAGACCGCATCTATCACCTCGACCGCGGCTACGACCAGATGGAAGCCAAGCTGCGCGGCATAGGCGCCGACATTGAACGCGTGAAATGATGCCTGACAACATGATCACGCTTGCCCTCTCCAAGGGCCGCATCTTCGACGAAACCCTGCCCCTCCTGAAGGCGGCCGGCATCGAGGTGCTGGACGACCCGGAGAAGTCCCGCAAGCTCATCCTGGACACCAACCAGCCCGGCGTTCGCGTGGTGCTGGTGCGCGCGACCGACGTGCCGACCTATGTGCAGTATGGCGGTGCCGACCTGGGCGTCGTGGGCAAGGACACCTTGCTGGAGTCCGGCACGCAGGGCCTGTACCAGCCGCTGGACCTGCAGATCGCCAAATGCCGCATCAGCGTGGCCGTCCGCGCAGGTTTTGACTATGCCGCGGCCGTGAAGCAAGGCTCGCGCCTGACGGTGGCCACCAAGTACCTGGCCATCTCGCGCGACTTCTTCGCCGCCAAGGGCGTGCATGTGGACCTGATCAAGCTCTACGGCTCGATGGAGCTTGCGCCGCTCACGGGTCTGGCCGACGCCATCGTGGACCTGGTGTCCACCGGCAGCACGCTCAAGGCCAACAACCTGGTGGAAGTTGAACGCATCATGGACATCAGCTCGCGCCTGGTCGTCAACCAGGCGGCACTCAAGCTCAAGCAGGCGCCGATCCGCAGGATCATCGATGCCTTTGCAGCTGCCATTGGAAAAGCCTGACGCAGGAAGCCGGCCAAGATGGACCTGAAAGCATTCCCGCTGCGCCTTTCGACCGCGTCTGCCACCTTTGAGGCAGATTTCCAGAAGCGCCTGCACTGGGCAGCGGATACCGATGCAGCCATCGAGCAGAGCGTCACCGGCATCCTGGCCAGTGTTCAGCAGCGCGGCGATGCCGCCGTGCTCGAATACACCGCAAAGTGGGACCGGCTGGATGCGCGCACGATGGGCGAGCTGGAGCTCACGCAGGCCGAACTCAAGGCGGCGTTCGAGGCCCTGCCCCCCGCGCAGCGCAACGCGCTGCAGGCTGCCGCAGCGCGTGTGCGCAGCTATCACGAAGCCCAGAAGCGGGCCTGCGGCGAAAGCTGGAGCTACCGCGACGAGGACGGCACGCTGCTGGGCCAGAAGGTCACGCCGGTGGACCGCGTCGGCATCTATGTGCCGGGCGGCAAGGCGGCCTATCCGTCCAGCGTGCTGATGAATGCCATTCCGGCGCACGTGGCCGGCGTGGCAGAGATCATCATGGTGGTGCCGACGCCTGGCGGGGAGAAGAACCCGCTGGTGCTGGCCGCTGCCTATGTGGCCGGCGTGACGCGCGCCTTCACCATTGGCGGGGCGCAGGCCGTCGCCGCACTGGCCTACGGCACGGCCACCATTCCCAGGGTGGACAAGATCACCGGCCCCGGCAATGCGTACGTCGCCAGCGCCAAGCGGCGCGTGTTCGGCATGGTGGGCATCGACATGATCGCCGGCCCGAGCGAGATCCTGGTGCTGGCCGACGGCACGACGCCCGCTGACTGGGTGGCAATGGACCTGTTCAGCCAGGCAGAGCATGACGAGCTGGCGCAGAGCATCCTGCTGTGCCCCGATGCGGCGTACATCGACAGGGTGCAGGCCGAAATCGACCGCCTGCTGCCGGGCATGCCGCGTGCGGAAATCATCGCGAAGTCGCTCAACGGGCGCGGTGCCCTCATCCACACCCGCAGCATGGAAGAGGCCTGCGCCATCAGCAACCGAATCGCACCGGAACACCTGGAAGTGTCCAGCCAGGACCCGCATCGCTGGGAGCCCCTGCTCCGGCATGCCGGGGCCATTTTCCTGGGGGCCTTCACCAGCGAAAGCTTGGGCGACTACTGCGCAGGGCCCAACCATGTGTTGCCGACCTCGGGCACCTCGCGCTTTTCGTCACCGCTGGGCGTGTATGACTTCCAGAAACGCAGCAGCCTGATCGAGGTGAGCGAGGCCGGCGCCCAGGTGCTGGGCAGGATTGCTGCCGAGCTGGCCTATGGCGAGGGCCTGCAAGCCCATGCGCGGGCAGCCGAGATGAGGCTGCGCAAGCCCTGAACCCGATGAGCAGCGCCCGGGCCCTCCACCAGTTGCCCAGGCTTGTATCCGCTTGCCTGTTGGTGTGCCTTGCGCTGTCGGCCTGCGGCGGGGGCGGGGGTGGCGGCGCTGAGGCGCCAGTGCCGGTTCCGCCCATGAATGGCCCGCACAC
Source organism: Pseudomonadota bacterium (assembly GCA_040385105.1). Taxonomy (GTDB): domain Bacteria; phylum Pseudomonadota; class Gammaproteobacteria; order Burkholderiales; family Burkholderiaceae_C; genus JACMQX01. Next base: position 15,356 of record JAZKHY010000106.1, on the reverse strand, counting down.
TGTGTCAGCCAACACGTTTGCGGACGTTCTCGTCTGCGCGGACCTGGACGGCGATGGCCTGTGCGGCCCAACCGAGCAGGCCAGTGCCTCAGCCATCTCCTCTGCCGTGGGCGACTACACCCTGACCTGGGCAGGCCCGGCCAACGTCCAGTTGCTGGCCATGCTGACCTTTGCAGGGCCCGACATGGCACCGGCCTCCTCGCCTGTGCCGCTGGCCTGCCTCGATGCCAATGGCAATGGCGCCTGCGAGCCCGCGGAAGCCGCGACGAACAGCCACGAGGCCGGGCTTTACCGGCTTGCTGCGCCGGTTGGCCACAAAGCCGCAGGCGTGGTCTTCACGCTGGCGCCGGCATTCACGCCGGCCGCTGCACCGCAAATCGTGCAGGGAAGCAGGCATCTCACCGTGCGCTGGGCCGCGATGGCCGGCGCGCTCGACTACGAGGTCTGGTTGCAGCAGGCCGGTTCTTCGCTGCTGACCCTGTCGCGGCGCGCCATTGCGCCAGGAGCGGGGCGTGTGCATACCATCACCAATCTCGATCCGGCACGGCGCTACAAGGTCTGGGTCAAGGGCCGCACCGCCGGAGGCAGCCGCATCGTTTCGGCTGCGCAGGCGGGCCTGCCGGCCGCAGTGGCGTCGGCCGTGGCGGAGGACAACGCGGGCTTCGTCCCGGCCACGATCGACCTGCCCGTGCTCGACATCGCCACGGCCGGCGGCATGCCGGTAGTGTCCAGGGAGGACTACCTCACGGGCAGCTTCGCGCTCTATGCGGACGGCGCTGCCCGCACGGCGAACACGCCGCTTGCCACCGGCGCGCTCGACGTCCGCGGCCGCGGCAATTCCACCTGGGAAAGGTTCATCAAGAAGCCCTACCGTCTGCGCCTTGGCACGCAGGCCGCGCTGCTGGGCATGCCGGCCAACCGCCACTGGGTGTTGCTGGCCAACCATGGCGACAAGAGCCTGCTGCGCAACGAGACGGCGTTCGAGCTGAGCCGGCGGATGGGCATGGCGTACACCACGCGCTCACGCCCGGTGGAGGTTTTCCTCAACGGCGGCTACCTTGGCAACTACCAGCTTGCCGAGCATCTGCGCACCGGCAGCAACCGCGTCAACATCGCTTCGCTGGGCGCCGGAGACGATGCGGAACCGGCTGTGACCGGCGGTTATCTGCTCGAGCTTGACTGGCCGTCTGCCGACATCACGTTTTCCACCACGCGCTGCGGCTTGCCGCTGAGGGTTGACACGCCCGAGTCGCCGACAACGGCGCAAAGGAGCTGGATCGCAGGCCACTTGAACAGCATCGAGTCGGTCCTCGAAAGCCCCGGTTTTGCAGACCCGGCCACCGGCTATGCGGCCTGGCTGGACGTCGATACTTTCGTCAACTGGTACATCATCAACGAGCTGGCCATGAACCGCGACGCCTTTCGCGGCAGCACCTTCTTTACCAAGGACCGCGATGCAAAGCTGGCCATCGGCCCGGTTTGGGACCATGACCTGTCCATGGGCAACAACCGGCTGATGTTTGCGCAGAACCCCGGCAACCCGGAGGCTTTCAGCCAGCTCGGCCAGACCTGCTGGTACAGCCGTCTGCTGCAGGACCCGGCCTTCGTGCAGAAGGTCAGGGCGCGCTGGCAGGCTGTCCGGGCCAGCCAGCTGGACAGCCTGCCTGACTTCGTGGACGCGCAGGCTGCTGCGCTGGCACAGAGCCAGGCCAACAATTTTGCGCGCTGGGTCGTCCTGGACAAGGCGGACTGGCCCACCGTGGTCGCGCCCGGCAGCCATGCGGGCGAGGTGGAGTACCTGCGCTGGTGGCTGCAGCGCCGCATTGCCTGGCTGGACACGCAGTGGGCGCCCTGAAGTGCGGGAAGTGATTTGCGGGACAATCGGGGCATGACTGACGCCACCACCGCGGGCCTGATCCGCCGCTTCATCCGCCAGGACATCCAGTCGATTGCCGGTTACGCCATCCAGGACGCCACCGGCATGGTCAAGCTCGATGCAATGGAGAACCCCTACAGGCTGTCCCCTGAACTGCAGGCTGAACTCGGGCGGCGTCTTGGCGCCGTGGCCATCAACCGCTACCCGGTCACCTGCGTGGCCGACGTGCGTGCCGCGCTGTCGCAGTACGCGGGTGTGCCGGCCGGCTACGACGTCCTGCTGGGCAACGGGTCCGATGAGCTCATCACCATGCTCAGCATGGTGCTGGATCTGCCCGGCGCGACCGTTCTGGCGCCGATGCCGTCGTTCGTTTTCTATGAGATGGCTGCAAAGCAGCAGGGGCTCAGGTTCGTGGGTGTAGACATGAAGCCCGACTTCCAGCTCGACATGCCGGCCATGCTGGAAGCGATACGGGTGAACCAGCCTGCGCTCATTTACCTGGCCTATCCCAACAACCCCACGGCCAACCTGCTGGACGATGCCGATGTGCTGGCCGTCATCGCAGCGGCACCGGGTTTTGTGGTGATTGACGAGGCCTACCAGCCATTTTCCAGCCGCAGCTTCATCGACAGGCTGGCTGGCTACCCGAACGTCCTGCTCATGCGCACGCTGTCCAAGTTCGGCCTGGCAGGTGTGCGGATGGGTTACCTCATCGGCCCGAAAGCACTGGTGGCCGAGGTGGACAAGGTCCGTCCGCCCTACAACATCAGCGCGCTGAACGCCGAGGCCACGCTGTTTGCCATCGAGCATTCGGCGGTGTTCGCGGCACAGGCCGCAGAGCTCAGGGAGCAGCGGGCGCACCTGTGCGCGACGCTGGCCTCCTGGCCGGGGGTCGAGGTCTTCCCGTCGGAGGCCAACATGATCCTGGTGCGCGTGCCGGATGCCGCAAAAACCTTCGAAGGCATGAAGGCGCAGAAGGTGCTTGTCAAAAACGTTTCTAAAATGCATCCCTTGCTGGCCAGCTGCCTGCGCCTCACGGTCGGCACGCCGCCGGAGAATGAACTCATGCTGGCCGCCATCAAGAACTCCCTATGACCACACCCCGTATTGCCGAAGTCAGCCGAAACACCGCCGAGACGCAGATCCGCGTCAGGGTCAACCTCGACGGCACGGGCGTGGCAAAGCTTGCCACCGGCATCGGCTTTTTCGACCACATGCTTGACCAGATCGCGCGCCACGGCCTGATCGACCTCGAGATCGAAGCCAACGGCGACCTGCACATCGATGGCCACCACACGGTGGAAGACGTGGGCATCACCTTCGGGCAGGCGGTGGCAAAGGCGGTCGGCGACAAGAAAGGCATCCGCCGTTACGGCCATGCCTACGTGCCGCTGGATGAAGCCTTGAGCCGGGTGGTGATCGACTTTTCCGGCCGCCCCGGCATGATCATGAATGTGCCGTTCAAGAGCGGCATGATCGGCACCTTCGACAGCCAGCTGGCGCACGAGTTCTTCCAGGGTTTCGTGAACCATGCCTTTGTCACGCTGCACATCGACAACCTTCGCGGAGAGAACGCCCACCACCAGGCCGAAACGGTGTTCAAGGCTTTCGCCCGCGCGCTGCGCGCCGCGCTGGAGTTTGACCCGCGTGCGGCAGGCACCATCCCATCGACCAAGGGTTCCCTCTAGGCTTTTCCGGTTCACCATGAAAACAGTCGCAGTGGTCGATTACGGCATGGGCAACCTCCGCTCTGTCTCACAGGCCGTCCAGGCGGTGGCCAAAGGCAGCGGCTTCGAAGTCGTCGTCACGTCGCGCCCGGAGGAGGTGAGGGCTGCCGAGCGTGTGGTGTTGCCGGGCCAGGGCGCGATGCCGGACTGCATGCGCGAATTGCGGGAGTCGGGGTTGCAGGAGTCTGTGCTCGAAGCAGCCGCCGGCAAGCCGCTTTTCGGCGTTTGCGTGGGCATGCAGATGCTGCTGGACCGCAGCAGCGAAGGCCCCACAAACGGGCTGGGTTTGATTCCTGGCGAGGTGATCCGCTTTGATCTGGCGGGCAGGCTCCAGCCCGATGGCAGCCGCTTCAAGGTGCCGCAGATGGGCTGGAACCAGGTTGCCCAGTCGCAACCGCACGCCCTGTGGGCCGGCGTTCCCGACAGCAGCTACTTCTATTTCGTACACAGTTTCTACGCCAGACCGTCGGATGCGCGCCACAGCGTAGGGGAAGCCGATTACGGCGGGCGCTTTACCGCAGCGGTTGCACGCGATAATATTTTTGCAACACAATTCCACCCCGAGAAAAGTGCTGAACACGGCCTGACCCTGTACCGCAATTTCCTCCATTGGACGCCCTGAACTCAAGTCCTGTCTCCAACAGACCCCTTCCGCTGCGCCTGGCACCATGCTTCTCATTCCTGCGATTGACCTGAAAGACGGCCACTGCGTTCGCCTCAAGCAAGGCGACATGGACCAGTCCACCATCTTCAGTGAAGACCCGGCGGCCATGGCCCGGTCCTGGCTTGACAAGGGTGCGCGCCGCCTGCACCTGGTGGACCTGAACGGCGCGTTCGCCGGCAAGCCGCAGAATTTTTCGGCGATCAAGTCCATCCTGCGCGCCGTGGGTGACGACATTCCGGTGCAGCTGGGCGGCGGTATCCGCGACCTCGACACGATTGAAAAGTACATCGACGGCGGGCTTCGCTACGTCATCATCGGCACGGCGGCAGTCAAGAACCCGGGTTTCCTCAAGGACGCCTGCACCGCTTTCGGCGGCCACATCATCGTCGGCCTGGACGCCAGGGACGGCAAGGTCGCGACCGATGGCTGGAGCAAACTGACGGGCCATGAGGTCGTGGATCTGGCCAAGAAGTTCGAGGACTGGGGCGTCGAATCGATCATCTATACCGATATCGGCCGCGACGGCATGCTCTCGGGCATCAACATCGATGCCACCGTGAAGCTGGCCCAGGCCCTGACCATCCCGGTGATCGCCTCGGGCGGCCTGTCGAACATGGCTGACATCGAGAAGCTCTGCGCCGTGGAAGACGAGGGCATCGAGGGCGTGATCTGTGGCCGCGCCATCTATTCCGGTGACCTCGACTTTGCCCAGGCGCAAGCCAAAGCCGACGAACTGAACGGCTGAAGTGCTTGCCAAACGCATCATCCCGTGCCTTGACGTCACAGGCGGCCGCGTCGTCAAGGGCGTCAACTTCGTCGAGTTGCGTGACGCGGGCGACCCGGTCGAGATTGCCGCGCGCTACAACGAGCAGGGCGCTGACGAGCTCACCTTCCTTGACATCACGGCAACAAGTGACGACCGGGACCTGATCCTGCACATGATCGAGGCCGTGGCCTCGCAGGTGTTCATACCGCTGACGGTCGGTGGCGGCGTGCGCACGGTGGAAGACGTGCGCCGGCTGCTCAATGCCGGCGCCGACAAGACCAGCTTCAATTCAGCGGCGGTGGCCAACCCCCAGATCATCCGCGACGCGTCGGCGAAATACGGCGCGCAGTGCATCGTGGTCGCCATCGACGCCAAGCGCAACGACAAGGGTTCATGGGATGTCTATACCCATGGCGGCCGCAAGAACACCGGGCTGGATGCCGTGGCCTGGGCGCGCCAGATGGCCGAGTACGGCGCCGGCGAGATCCTCCTGACCAGCATGGACCGTGACGGCACCAAGTCCGGTTTTGACCTGGCGCTGACCCATGCCGTCAGCGGCGCGCTGGACATTCCGGTCATCGCCTCGGGCGGCGTCGGCAGCCTGGACGACCTTGCCGACGGCATCCAGAAGGGCGGCGCCGATGCGGTGCTGGCCGCCAGTATCTTCCACTATGGCGAATACACCGTGGGGCAGGCCAAGGAGCGCATGCGCGCCCGGGGTATTCCGGTCAGGCTCTGACCGGACGGGATATCCCCGACAATACCGCCATGACATGGCTAGACGAGTTGAAATGGGACGCCGATGGCCTCATCCCGGTGATTGCGCAGGAAGTCGGCAGCAACGACGTCCTGATGTTCGCCTGGATGAACCGCGAAGCGCTGCAGAAAACCGCCGAGCTTGGCCGGGCGGTGTACTACAGCCGCTCGCGCGGCAAGCTCTGGTTCAAGGGCGAGGAGTCGGGTCATGTCCAGACGGTGCATGAAATCCGCATGGACTGTGACAGTGATGTGCTGCTGCTCAAGGTGACGCAGCTGGGCCACGAGCCAGGCATCGCCTGCCATACCGGCCGCCACAGCTGCTTCTTCAGCAGGTATGCCGACGGTGCCTGGCAGGCGGTGGAACCCGTCCTGAAAGACCCGGAGTCGATCTATAAATAGCCCTATGACCTCCAACGACTCCCTGGCCCGCCTCGCGGCCGTCATTGAAAGCCGCAAGCCTGAAAACGGCGGCGATGCCGCGTCCAGCTACATCGCCCGGCTCCTGCAGAAGGGGCCGGACGCCTTCCTGAAGAAAATCGGCGAGGAGGCTACTGAAGCGGTGATGGCGGCCAAGGATGCCGACCATGGCGGCGACCGCCGCAAGATCGTCAACGAGGTGGCCGACCTGTGGTTCCACACCATGATCGCCCTGGCCTACTATGGCCTGAAGCCGGCCGATGTCCTGGCCGAACTGGAGCGGCGCGAAGGCACCAGCGGCATCGAGGAAAAGGCATTGCGCAAGGCGCAGCAACGCGAAGGAGATGGTGAATGAGCGCAGCGCAGAACCGCTTCAAGCAAGCTCGCGCCCCCTCTGGGGGCAGCGAAGTACACAACGTGACGAGCGTGGGGGCACATTCATGAGCGAAACAGACTACCAGGCGTTCGAGTCTCCCAAGGGGTCGAATGACCGTACCGTGATGCACGTCCTGTACGCGCTTCACACCATTGCCTGGGCCAGCGCTGGCGCCCTGGCTGTCATTGCGCTGATCGTCAACTACATCAAGCGCGGCGACGAGGCCGATGCGCTGTACATCAGCCACCACAACTACATGATCAGCACCTTCTGGTGGACGGTCCTGTGGCTGGTCGTGACGTCGCCGCTGTGGCTGCTGCTGGTGCTGCCCGGCGCGGCCGCCTATACCGTGATCGGGCTTTGGTACCTGTACCGCTGCATCCGTGGCTGGCTGCGCTTCAACGACAACCGCCTTCCCTGAACAAGATACCCGTTTGCCCGGAAAAAATGCCATGACAACCGATGCCAACTGCATTTTCTGCAAGATCGCCGGTGGAAAGATCCCTTCGCGCAAGGTGTACGAAGACGATGAGATCCTCGCCTTCCACGACATCAACCCCTGGGCACCGGTGCATTTCCTGCTCATTCCCAAGGCGCACATCGCATCCATGGCGCATGTCACGCCCGAACATGCAGGCCTCCTGGGCCGCATGATGACGCTGATTCCGCAACTGGCGAAGCAGGAGGGCTGCGAGCCCTATCCCGAGGGCGGCTTCAGGGTCATCATCAATACCGGCGTCCAGGGAATGCAGGAGGTGCATCACCTGCATATCCACGTCATTGGCGGTCCCAGGCCGTGGGCAAAAGGTTGAAGGGCGCAGGGTTAATCCGCCCTTTACGGGGCTGCCACTAAAATCACTCATTCATAACGGGGGCGGGCCACCACAACGGCTCACCGCCATGGCTCCCGAAGCCGTGCCCCCAACCCCATTCACTAGGAGAAATTCCATGGGTTCCTTTTCCATCTGGCACTGGTTGATCGTCCTGCTGATCGTCGTCATGGTGTTCGGCACCAAGAAGCTCAAGAACATGGGCTCCGACCTCGGCGGCGCCGTCAAGGGCTTCAAGGACGGCATGAAGGACGGCACAGCCTCGGCTGACGAGAAGCCCGCTGCCCCGGCCGCGCAGGTGAACAACGCCGCCGCCGACAAAACCACCATCGACGTCGAAGCCCGCCAGAAGAGCTGATGATCGATATTGGCATCACCAAGATAGCGCTGATCGGCGCGGTGGCACTTATTGTCATCGGCCCCGAGAAGCTGCCGCGTGTGGCGCGTACCGTGGGTACGCTGCTGGGCAAGGCGCAGCGCTATGTGGCCGATGTCAAGGCCGAGGTCAACCGCTCCATGGAGCTGGACGAGCTCAAGAAGATGAAGGAAACGATGGAGGGCGCGGCGCGCGACGTCGAGAACTCCATCCAGACCAGCGCCAGCGACTTTGAAAAGCAGTGGCAGGAGACCACCGGCGAGGCTTCCGCCGCCCTGCCCGAGCCGCCTCCCGCATTTCCCGAGTACAAGCATCCCAAGAAGAACTGGCGCCTCAAGCAGGGTGCCGTGCCGCAGTGGTACAAGGCCCGTTCCGGCGTGCGCACCAAGGCGCTTTCCGGCGCCGCGCGGGTGGCCCGCTTCCGGCCGCACAAGTTCAATTGATGCCCTGATTGATGTCAGACCCCCAACAATCCAAAGACGACGAACTCGCCGGCACCGAACAGCCGTTTGTGCAGCACCTGGTGGAGTTGCGCGACCGGATGATCAAGGCGGCGGCGGCTGTCGGCGTCATGGCCATCCTGCTGGCCATCTGGCCCGGCCCTGCCGCGCTTTACGATTTCATGGCCGCGCCACTGATTGCGCACCTTCCCAAGGGCGCCACATTGATTGCCACCAATGTGGTGTCACCCTTCGTCGTGCCGATCAAGATACTGTTCCTGGCGGCCTTCATGCTGGCCTTGCCGGTGGTGCTGTACCAGCTCTGGGCCTTCGTGGCGCCCGGGTTGTACTCGCATGAGAAGAAGCTGGTCCTGCCGCTGGTCGTGTCCAGCACGCTGCTGTTCTTCGTCGGTGTGGCCTTTTCGTATTTCATCGTGTTCGGCCAGGTGTTCAGCTTCATCCAGAGCTTTGCGCCCAAATCCATTACGGCCGCCCCCGACATTGAGGAATACCTGAGCTTCGTCATCGGCATGTTCCTCGCCTTCGGGCTGGCTTTCGAGGTGCCGGTGGCCGTGGTGCTGATCGTGCGGATGGGCCTGTTGACGGTGGAGCAGCTGCGCCAGTTCCGCGGCTATTTCTGGGTGATCGCCGCTGTGGCCACAGCGCTGGTGACGCCGCCGGACGCCGGGTCGATGATCATGCTGCTGGTGGTGGTGGGCGGCCTGTACGAGGTGGGTATTCTCGCTGCGCAACTGTTCCTGAAGCACACCAAGGCTGCTCCCGAGCCCGAGGCAGCCGAGTCTTAGACGCCCCCCGTCCGGCCTTCGGCCGCGCTTTGTACCCTGCTTATTGCGGCTGCATCTGCCGGCGCGGCGGCTTGGGCCGCACGCCGGGTGTTACGTTCACTTCGAGCTTCTCGTCGCGCCGCAGCAGGCTGAACTTCTCCGGTGACCCGGGCTTCAAGGCAGCCACGCTGGACAACAGTTCCGTCACGCTGGCGACCGGCTTGTCGCCAACCTTCACGATCACATCCCCTGGCTTGATCCCGGCCTGCGCGCCGGGCCCGTTCTGCAGCACGCCGGTGATGATCACGCCTGCCTTGGCCTTGACTCCGAATGTTTCCGCCAGCTCCGGTGACAGGTCGTTGGGCTCCACGCCGATCCAGCCGCGTGTGACCTGGCCGTCCTTGACGATGCCTTCCAGGACCAGCTTTGCCGTCGAAACCGGGATGGCGAACCCGATACCCATGCTGCCGCCCGAGCGGGAATAGATGGCCGTGTTGATGCCCAGCAGGTTCCCGTTGACGTCAACCAGCGCCCCTCCCGAGTTGCCGGGGTTGATCGCGGCATCGGTCTGGATGAAATTCTCGAAAGTGTTGATTCCGAGCTGGTTGCGGCCCAGCGCGCTGACGATGCCGCCGGTGACGGTCTGGCCCACGCCGAACGGGTTGCCGATGGCCAGCACCTGGTCGCCCACCTGCAGCGCGTCGGAATTCCCGAGGACGATGACCGGCAGGCGGTCCAGCTCGATCTTGAGGATGGCGAGGTCCGTGTCGGGGTCGGTGCCGATGATCCTGGCGCGGGTGCGCCGGCTGTCGTTGAGGATGACTTCAATGTCGTCTGCACCCTCGACAACATGGTTGTTGGTCAGGATATAGCCGCCGGCGCTGACGATCACCCCACTGCCCAGGCCGCTTTGGGCCTGCTGGCCCTGGTCGCCAAAGAAGAACTTGAACCACGGGTCGTCGCTGTGCGGGCCCCTGGCGGCCGTCTTGCTGGTACTGACGCTGACCACTGCGGCCGACGCGCGCTGTGCAGCTGCGCGGAAGCTGCCCGCCGGAGCCGGTGCATCGGACGGCACCTGGACAAGGGGGACCACATCGCCGGTCGCGAGCGGGCCGCGCTTGCCCAGCCACTGGGGCTGCAGCGTGGCCACCACAAAGTACGCTGCGAGCAGCACGGTGACCGCCTGCGAAAAAATCAGCCAGAAACGACGCATGATGATGAGGAAACGGGCAAATGCCCCAGTTGAAAGCGGAAGTGTAGACGCCGGGCGGTATGTCGAGCCAAACCTGGGGCCAATCGCTCAGCCGCGCGCCGGCAGCCGCGACGGCTTGATGCCATGGTGCGGGCGGGCACGGGGCGGATGGGCCTTGGGGCCCAGCTTGGCATTCTCAACAGGCACGACATCGCCAGTGGACGGATCGAGGATGGCTGCGCGAGAACGCATGCTGCGCGCGGCTTCTGCCATGCGCTGGGCGTCGTGCAGGATGTCCTCCACATCGGCATGGTCGCGCGTGAGGTGGACAACGCCAACCCCGATGTCCACCCGGATTTCCAGCATTTCGCCGCCAGGCGACCGGATTTCCATGGGCCGGCGCAGGCTGCTGGCCACGCGCAGGCCGAGGGTGCGCAGCCAGGCCGGCGAATGGATGGTTTCCACCAGCGTGATGAAGCATCGGTCGTAGTAGCGCCCCACCGGGTTGACCACTCCCACCTGGCGCTGGATGCGCATGGCCATATGGATGAACATCTCGTTGACACCGCTCATGCCGGCCTGCGCGGCGATGCGGTCGGTGTCAAACACCATGACCGCCAGCACGGCGCCGTCGCGCCGCGTGCGCCTGCGCCGCCGCTGGGCCTTGATCAGCTTCTGCACCAGGGTGATGCCGCTGTAGAGCTTGGTGACCGGGTCGAACTGGGAGTGCGAGGGTTCTTCCCGGCGCGCGATCCGCTCATGCCTGCTGCGCTGCAACAGCATGTAGCCAATGACGCCGGCGCACAGGCTGGCGCACAGGGCAATGAGGACCTGGATGCCGGTGCCGATGCCGGGTACATGCATGGCCATGGCATACAGCCCGGCCACGGCGGGCAGCATCAGCACGCAGCCGCCGGCAATGCCCAGCGCCAGCCGGTCACCGAGCAGGCTGGCGCGCACTGAAAGCCAAAGCACGAGGCCTGTGTTGAAAAGGCAGATGGCTGCGGCTGCGGGCAGTTGCTGCCCACGGGGGAGCGCGAGGCACGCGACACCCGCCACCGGCGCAACCAGCGCAGTGATACGCAGGCCCGCTTCAATGATGCGGTCGCGCTGGCGGGCCGACAGCCAGCCGCGAATCCAGTAGTTGCCCAGCGCGCTGCACAGCGGGCCGGCAAGTACCTGGGCAAAGTGCAGGCTGTCGGCATTGATCGCGGGGAAGACGGCTTTGGGCAGGCCGCTGAGCACGACGACGACCACAAGCGAGGCGAAGTGATACACCGTGCCCTGCACAGCGCCCAGGCTGCGGCTCAATGCCACATCGGTCAGGCCGGCCAGCACCACGGCCGCCATGGCACCGGCGGCCATGCTCCAGATCATCAGCTCCAGTGCGCTCATGGGCCAAGCTCCATACTTTGAGGAACCGTCGTGTCACGCAATCATTATGCCGAGCGCCCGTGAAAGTTGCTGCGCACGGAATGGTGTTTGCGGACTTCATCCACAATAAAGGCTCATTTCGTTTCCCGGGTCACCGACACCATGGCCAGCCAGCTAGAGCTTCTCCAGGCATTTGACGGCCTGCTCCAACCCGCGCGCTTCAAGGACTACGGGCCCAATGGCCTGCAGGTCGAGGGACGCGCATCCGTGGCAAAGGTCATCTCCGGCGTCACAGCCAGCCTGGCCCTGATCGAGGCTGCAGTGGCGGCAAAGGCAGATGCGATCTTCGTGCACCATGGCCTCTTCTGGCGCGGGCAGGACGGGCGGGTGACCGGCTGGATGAAGCAGCGACTGGCCGCGCTGCTTGCAAATGACATCAATCTCTATGCGTACCACCTGCCGCTTGATGCGCACCCGGAACTGGGCAACAACGCGCAACTCGGGCTGAAACTGGGGTTCACCGCCTCCGCGCGCTTCGGCGAGCAGGAGCTGGGCTTCCTGGGGCAGCGCGCCGATGGCGCGGCGTTTACCGACATTGCCGCGCTTGCCCGTCATGTGGAAAGCGTGCTGGCCCGGCCGGTCGTGGCGGTGGAGGGCAACGCCGGCGCCTTCAGGCCGATCCGCCGCCTGGCCTGGTGCACCGGCGGTGCACAAGGCTACTTCGAGGCGGCCATTGCTGCCGGCGCGGATGCCTTCCTCACCGGCGAGATCTCCGAGCCGCAGGCCCACTATGCACGCGAATGCGGCGTTGCCTTCCTTGCCTGCGGCCATCATGCAACTGAGCGTTATGGTGCGCCGGCGGTTGCCGCGCATGTGGCGGCGCAGCTGGGCATCGCCCATGAGTTCATAGACATCGACAACCCCGCCTGAGCCGTGAGCCCCAAACCCATTGCCATCACACTGGGCGATCCGGCCGGGATCGGACCAGAGATCATTGCCCGCGCATTCCGCGATGCGCCGGAGGCAACGCGGGGCTGCTTCGTGGCGGGGGACCTTGAGTCGATGCGCCGCGCGACGCAGGTCACCAGCGGGCCGGGCATCCCGCCGCTGCCTGTAGCGTTGCTGGAGTCATTGGACGGCGTGTGGGCGGTGCCGGGCCGCTGCATTCCGCTGTTGCAGGTCGTACCGCCATCACCGCTCGCTGCCATGGGCCAGGTCAGCGCGGCCGCCGGCCGGGTTGCGGCCAGCTGTGTGGAATGGGCTGCGCGTGCCGCCTTGCGGGGTGAGCTTGCCGCGCTCGTCACCGCCCCTCTGCACAAGGAGGCTCTGGCTGCGGCGGGCGTGAAGTTCCCGGGGCACACGGAATTGCTGCAGGCCGAGGCGGCGGCGTTCCTCGGCAAGCCGGCGGCCGAAGTGCCAGTCCGCATGATGCTGGCCAACGACGAGCTGCGCACGGTGCTGGTGAGCATCCACCTGTCCCTGCGCGAAGCCATTGAAAACGTGACTTTCGGCAATGTGCTGCAGACCCTGCGCATCACGCACCAGGCGGTGGGTGCCGCGCTTGGCCGTACGCCGCGTATCGGTGTGGCGGGCCTGAACCCCCATGCGGGGGAGGGCGGGCTGTTTGGCCGCGAGGAGCTGGACATCATCATCCCGGCGGTGGCGGCTGCCCGCTCCGAAGGCATGGAGGCCAGCGGCCCGTACGCGCCGGATACCGTGTTCATGCGGGCTAGGGGTGCGGGCAGCCGCCCGGGCGAGTTTGATGTGGTGGTCGCGATGTACCACGACCAGGGCCTGATCCCGGTCAAGTACCTGGGCGTGGAGCAGGGCGTGAACGTCACGCTCGGGCTGCCGCTGGTGCGTACCAGTCCGGACCACGGGACGGCGTTCGACATCGCCGGCACCGGCCGGGCGGACCCTGCCAGCCTCATCGCTGCCATCCGGATGGCGCAGCGGCTGGCTGCCCCGCCCTGAGTGTTTCAGGGCTTGCGCAGGCTGTCCCGGATCTCGCGCAGCAGCAACACGTCTTCGGCCGTCGGCGCCGGTTCGGCAGGGGCTGCCGGCGTTTCGCGCTTCAGTTTGTTGATCTGCCGGACCATCATGAAGATGATGAACGCAAGAATCACGAAATTGACGGCAACGGTGATGAAATTGCCGTAAGCGAGCACCGGAACGCCGGCTTTCTTCAATGCCTCCAGGTTCATTGCGGTGCCTGCCGGCACGTTGCCCAGCACGACGAACATGCTGGAAAAGTCCAGCTTGCCGAACACCATGCCGACGACGGGCATGATCAGGTCGCCGACGATGGAGTCCACGATCTTGCCGAACGCGGCACCGATGATGACGCCCACCGCCAGGTCGATCACGTTGCCCTTGACCGCGAATTCCCGGAATTCCTTCATCATGCCCATGGCTGCTCTCTTGTTGTGTTGTTGAAGCCCCGAGTATTGACCAGCGGCATACCCTGTCAAGCGGGGCGCGGGCGTTGAATTTGCAACAACCGGTCAGCTACAATCGCGGGTTGACCCTAATCGAGCGACGTTCCAGTTGAGGATCCCCATGAGTGACACCCCAGTCGACACCAGCAAACGGACGTGGTTGATCGCGTCTACCTGTGCCGGTGCTGTGGGCGGCGTAGCCACCGCCGTTCCCTTCGTCAGCAGCTTCCAGCCCTCCGAGCGCGCACGCGCCGCCGGCGCCTCGGTTGAGGTTGACATCAGCGAAATCAAACCCGGAGAAAAACTGACCGTCGAATGGCGCGGCAAGCCGGTGTGGATCATCCGCCGCACGCCCGAGCAGCTCGCGGCCCTGCCGAAGAACGACGCGCTGCTGGCCGACCCCACGTCTGCCCGCAAGCCCGGCGAGCTCACCCCTGAATACGCCCGCAACGAACGCCGCTCGATCAAGCCCGAGGTTTTTGTCGCAGTCGGCATCTGCACCCACCTGGGCTGCTCGCCGTCCGACAAGTTCACCCCCGGCCCGCAGCCCTCGCTTCCCTCCGACTGGAACGGCGGCTTCCTGTGTGCCTGCCACGGCTCCACCTTTGACCTGGCCGGCCGCGTGTTCAAGAACAAGCCCGCACCGGACAACCTGGAAGTGCCACCGCACATGTACCTGTCCGACAACCGCCTGCTCATCGGCGAAGACAAGAAGGCCTGAGGACGAAGAACATGGCGCAATTCAAGGAAATCTCCCCCAACGCCGGCTACGGCGAGAAGCTCATGAACTGGGTTGACAACCGGTTCCCGGCCAGCAAGCTCTACAAGGAGCACATGAGCGAGTACTACGCACCGAGGAACTTCAACTTCTGGTACGTCTTTGGTTCTCTCGCGCTGCTTGTCCTGGTCATCCAGATCGTCACCGGCATTTTCCTGGTGATGCACTACAAGCCCGATGCCGCCACGGCATTCGCCTCGGTCGAATACATCATGCGCGACGTGCCCTGGGGCTGGCTGATCCGCTACATGCACTCCACCGGCGCATCTGCATTCTTTGTCGTGGTGTACCTGCACATGTTCCGCGGCCTGCTGTACGGCAGCTACCGCAAACCGCGCGAGCTGGTCTGGGTGTTCGGCTGCGCGATTTTCCTGTGCCTGATGGCCGAGGCCTTCATGGGCTACCTCCTGCCGTGGGGCCAGATGTCCTACTGGGGCGCCCAGGTGATCGTGAACCTGTTCTCTGCGATCCCCTTCATCGGCCCGGACCTGGCCCTGCTGATCCGCGGCGACTACGTGGTGAGCGACGCCACGCTGAACCGCTTCTTCAGCTTCCACG
>JAZKHY010000105.1:0-12805 GCA_040385105.1 Pseudomonadota bacterium | reverse complement strand
CACCAAGATCCTGTTCCCGGCCGTGCTGCCCTACATGCTGACCGGCGTGCGCCTGGCCGTCGGAACCGCCTGGCTCGTGATCGTTGCCGCTGAAATGCTGACCGGCGGCGTGGGCATCGGCTTCTGGGTCTGGGACGAATGGAACAACCTGAACGTGCGCAACATCATCATCGCGATCTTCGTGATCGGCATCGTGGGCTTGATCCTCGAGTTCGCGCTGATCTCCGTCGCCAAAGCATTCACGTTCGAAGAGGTGAAAACATGAGCTCCGAATCCCTCACCAGCAAGTTCATCGAGATCCAGAACGTCGAGCAGACGTTCAAAACCAGCAAGGGCCCGTTCCAGGCGCTGCGGGACATCAACCTCACGGTGGCCAAGGGCGAGTTCGTCGCGCTGATCGGTCATTCGGGCTGCGGCAAGTCCACGCTGCTGAATTTGATCGCCGGGCTGACCATGCCGACGCACGGCAGCCTGATCTGCGCCAACCGCGAGATCGGCGGCCCCGGCCCCGAGCGCGCCGTGGTGTTCCAGAACCATTCGCTGCTGCCCTGGCTGACCTGCTATGAAAATGTGTACCTGGCAGTCGAGCGGGTGTTCGGCCAGACCCGCGAAGCCGGCATCCGCGCCGAAAGCAAGGCCCAGCTCAAAGCCCGCACCGATGCCGCGCTGGCGCTGGTGGGCCTGACGCCTGCGGCCCAGAAGCGGCCCGGCGAAATCTCCGGCGGCATGAAGCAGCGCGTGGGCATCGCCCGCGCCCTGTCGATGGAGCCCAAGGTGCTGCTGATGGACGAGCCGTTCGGCGCCCTCGATGCGCTGACCCGCGCCAAGCTGCAGGACGAGCTGCTGGGCATCGTTGCGGCAACCCAGAGCACCGTTGTCATGGTCACCCACGATGTGGACGAGGCGGTCCTGCTGTCCGACCGCATCGTGATGATGACCAACGGGCCGTCGGCCACCATCGGCGAAGTGCTGTCGGTGGACCTGCCCCGCCCGCGCAACCGCGTGGACCTGGTGGAAGACACGCGCTACGTGCACTACCGCAAGGCGGTCATCGACTTCCTCTACACCCGCCAGGCGCACGTAGAACGACAGGCAGCTTGAGCCCCCCACCCACGCCGATCCCCTGACCGGAACTGGAGAAAGCATGTCCGCAGTACTTCCCGCGAATGCCGCACTGAACCCCCTTCCCGGTCTGGCGCCGGCTTCGCCCCCGACAGGCCGGCGCACACGCTCGGCCTTCGGCAAATACCGCGAAATCATCATCGCGGTGGCGTTGTTCCTGCTGTTCGACCTTGGCGTGCTGGTGCTGAACTTCTACACCTCGTTCAAGATCGACCAGGACACCGTTGCCATCAACCTGTCGGGCCGCCAGCGCTATGTGTCGCAACGCATCGCGCGCACGCTGCTGGAACTGGACGCGATGCGTGCCGCGAATGCGCCGTACAAGCCGGAGACCCTGGCCGAGCTGCGCGCCGGCACGAAGATTTTCCAGCTGTCGCAGGCAGCCTTCCGCGACGGCGGCATCGTGCCCGGCGGCGACGGCAAGCCCGTGATGCTGGAGGCCGTCACCTCGCCCAGGGGCCGCGAGCTGGAAGACAAGGTGGATGCACTGTGGAAGCCCTACTACGAGCGCCTGCAGCCGCTGATGAACGACGGCTTCACCCCGCAGCAGCTGGCCGATGCGCTGGCCTACAGCCAGGCCAACAACATCAGGCTGCTGACCCTGGCCAATGACTTCGTCACCGAGACGCAACAGCTCGGCGCCTCGCGCGCCAGCATCCTGCGCATGGTGCAGACCATCGGCATTGTCCTGGCCCTGCTGAACTTCGCGTTCATCCTGTTCAAGTTCCTGCGCCGGCTGAAGACTTCCGATGCCGCGATCGACGCAGCCAACGAGGAAAACCGGGAAATCCTGGTGAGCGTGCGTGAAGGCCTGTTCCTGATCACGCCCGATTTCCGGCTGGGCTCCCAGCTGTCCCGCTCGGCGCATTCGCTGTTCGGCCGGACCCTCAAGCCGGGCGACGATTTCTTCGCCCTGCTGATGCCGCTGGTGTCCGAGAAAGTACTGACCGACGCGCGCGACTATGTGGAGCTGCTGTTCGCGCCCCACGTCAAGGAGGCGCTGGTGCAGGGCATCAACCCGCTGTCCGAGGTGGAGGTGCTCACGCGCACCCGCCTCGGCCAGAACGCGCGGCGCTACCTGTCGTTCCATTTCAACCGCGTGCAGGCCGGCACTGCCGTGGCCCACCTGCTGGTGACAGTGCAGGACATCTCGGCCCGCATCGAGCTGGAGCAGAAGCTGCAGGACGAACGCCAGCGCTCGCAGAAAGAATTTGCCATGCTGCTGCGTGCCTTCGACGCGGACCCGGCCATGCTGCGGCAGTTCGTCTCGCGCGCAGAAGCCGGCCTGCTGGAAGTCAACGACCTGCTGCGCAGCACATCCGACACCCAGGGCGAGGCCGCCATCAGCCGCGCGCTGGACCAGGCCGCCCGCCGCATCCATGCCATCAAGGGCGATGCAGCCACACTGGGCCTTGAGACCTTCGCCAGCCAGGCGCACCAGTTCGAGTCAGAGCTGCAGCGCATCCGCCAGTCCGGCGGCGGCACCGGCAACATGGGCGATGCCCTGCTGGCCCTGCCCATGCCGCTGGAAGACCTGCTGGGCAAGGTGGCCGCGCTCAAGAGCCTGTCGGGAGCGCCGCGGCTGGACGGGTCCGACGCCGAATCCGGCGAAGCCATCAACGAGGCGCTCGCGCGGCTCACGCAGGAAGTCGCAGACTCAAGCGGCAAGCGCGTTGAAACCATTGTGCGCATGGGCAGCCAGAGCGACCTGGAGGGCGAGGCCCGGCACCTGGTGCGTGAAATCGCGGTGCAGCTGGCGCGCAATGCGGTGGCGCACGGCATCGAGACGCCGGCCAGCCGCACCGCATCGGGCAAGGCCGCCCAGGGCAAGGTCGAGGTGCAGCTGCTGCGCGGCGAGACCGAATGGACGCTGAGCGTGCGCGACGACGGCGCCGGCCTGAGCGCTGCCCGCGTGCGCCAGCGCCTGCTGGACCTCAAGTGGTACACGGCGGCGCAGCTGGACAGCTTCGACGAGCGGCAGATCGTCGGCCACATCTTCAAGCCCGGATTCTCCACCGCCGAGTCCACCACGATCCATGCCGGCCGCGGCGTAGGCCTGGATGTGGTGCAGGCCAATGTCCAGCGCCTGGGCGGCCGCATGCTGCTGGGCTCGGTGCCCGGCCAGTACACGGAATTCAAGGTGAAGTTCGCGGCATGAACAAAAGACTCATGATCGTCGATGACTCCAACATGATCCGCTCGCGCATCTCGCGGGTGGTTCAGGGCGGCGGCGTCAGCGGCATCTCGCTCGTCGGGCTGGCGCGCAATGGCGCCGAGGCCGTGCGCATGGCCCGGGCGACGCGGCCCGATGTGGTGACGATGGACCTGACCATGCCTGAAATGGACGGCGTCGAATGCATCGGCGAGCTGCTGAAGATGCTGCCGGACGTCAATATCCTCGTGGTCAGCGCGCTGAGCGACAAGTCCACCGCCATCGCCGCGCTCAAGCAGGGCGCCCGCGGCTTCGTCGGCAAGCCCTTCAGCGACGACGAGCTCAAGCTCGCGCTGCTGGACGTGATGGAGGCCCGCTGATGCCAGGTCTTGACGAGGGCGACCTCAAACTCTTTGTCGATTCGGTGCGCAACTACTTCCGCGTGACTACCACCCATGAGCCGCAGATCACCTCGGCCTTCCTCGGCACCGGCGACATCGAGTGCCACGAGTTCAACGGCATCGTCACGTTCTCCGGCAGCTACAACGGCCAGGTCATGGTTTCCATGCCCTCGCGCCCGCTGCGCGAGCTGCTGCTGCTGCAGCGCGAGACCGACCTGTCCGACGCCAATCTGCTGGATGCGGTGGGCGAGATTGCCAACACCCTGGCGGGAAACGCCCGCAAGACACTCGGCTCCGGCCTGAACATCTCGGTGCCTGTCCGGCTGCAGGGCGCCACCGGCGTCAAGGCCCGGGTGCGCCGCCACCCCTACGTCATTGCGCTGAGGTGGAACAACCAGCCCGCCCTGGTCTGCGTGGACATGGAGCGCAGGAGTTCCTAGGCAGTATTGCGGGCGGTTTCTGAAGCCTAAAGTTCCGGCTGGCTGCGCCACGGGCTGGCGGGATTCTTGCTGTGAGCTTACCGGGTGCCTCCATCCAGAGCGGGCGCCCGGAATGTTTCAAATCCAGGAGACCGCATGTCCGCAGTGATGCCCGCAAACCCCATCCAGCCCGGGGGTACCCCCTCCCCTGCGGGTGACGACGGGTCGATACGGAGGGCATTCCGCAAATACCGCCAGATTTTCATCTTCGTCGCGGTGTTCGCCGCGCTGGTCTTCGGCCTGCTGGCCCTGAACTTCTACGCCTCGTTCACCGCCACCCAGGCCCACGCGACCTGGCAGCTGGCCACGCGCCAGCACGAGAACCTGCAGCGGGTCTCGCGCGCCCTGCTCGAGCTGGATGCGATGCGGGCCGCCGGAGGCGCGTGGAAGGCTGAAACACTGGCGGAGCTGCGCGCCGCCGCCAATGCATTCCAGGCCTCGCAGTCCACCCTGCGTGAGGGCGGGACGGTCATCGGCCCGGACAACAAGGCCGTACCGCTGGAGGCACTGACCTCGCTGCGCGCGCGGGAGCTGGAGGACAGGATCGACGCCCTCTGGAAGCCCTATTTCCGCCGGCTTGCCCCGCTGCTGCGGGACGACTTCAGCGCCGCGCAGCTGACGGATGCGCTCGCCTGGAGCCAGGCCAACCACATCGCGCTGCTGGCTGTCAGCGGTGACCTGGCGGCCGAGACACAGGTGGAGGGCGCCGCCACCGGCGCCCAGCTCAAGCGACTGCAGACCGGCGGCGTTGTGGCGGCCCTCGTCATGTTCGTGCTGATCCTGCTGATGGTGCTGCGGCGCATGCGGGCGGCGCAGGAGGCGCTGGACCTGACCCGCGAGGAAATCCGCGAGATCCTGGCCAGCGTCCGTGAAGGCGTTGTCATGGTCATGCCCGACTACCGGCTGGGCACCCGCATGTCCCGCTCGGCGCACGGCCTGTTCGGCCGCACCGTGCATGCCGACGACGACTTCTTCAGCCTGCTGTCCCACCTGGTCGGCGAGAAGCTGCGCCATGACACCCGCAAGTTCGTGGACATGCTGTTCACCGCCAACGTGACGGACGCCATGGTCCAGGGCGTCAATCCGCTGCATGCGATCGAGGTGACGGCCCGCACGCGCGGCGGCCACACCGCCCGGCGCCACCTGTCGTTTGCCTTCCACCGGATGTTCATGGACGGCGTGGTGCACCACCTGCTGGTCACCATCCAGGACACCACGGCCCGCGTCGAGGCCGAGCGCAGGCTGCAGGACGAGCGCCAGCGCTCGCAGAAAGACTTCTCGATGCTGCTTAAGGCCTTTGACGCCGACCCGGCCATGTTGCGCCAGTTCGTCCAGCGCGCCGAAGTCTGCCTGCTGGAGATCAACGACCTCCTGGGCAGCGTCACGGCGGCGCAGGGCGAGGCCGCCATGTCGCGGATGCTGGACCGCGCCGTGCGGCGCACCCATGAGCTCATGCGCGACGCCGGCCAGCTGGGCTTGGAGAGCTTCTCCGCCCAGGCCCAGCAGTTTGAGGCCGAACTGCAGCGCATCCAGCTGGGCGGCGGCGACGCAGCGTCAAAGGAAGCAGCCCTGCCGGCCCAGCTGATGCACCTGCAGGACCTGCTGTCCAAGGTGGCTTCCATCAAGAACCTCACCAATTCGCAGCGCGTCTATGCCGCGGCAGGCGCCGCCGAGTCGCTGAACGACACCCTGGCTTCGGTGGCTCAGGAAGTCGCGGGCACGACGAACAAGCAGGTCGAGACCGTGATCCGCATGGGGAGCCAGAGCGATCTTGAAGGAGAAGCCAGGCACCTGGTGCGCGAGATTGCCATCCAGCTCACCCGCAATGCCGTTACCCATGGCATCGAGACACCGCCGGTGCGGGACGGCGCCGGCAAGCCCGCCAAAGGGCAGGTGGAGGTGCAGCTCACCCGCGGCGAGTCAGACTGGACGCTCAGCGTGCGTGACGACGGCGCCGGCATCAGCGCCCCGCTGATCAGGCAGCGGCTGGTCGAGCTGGGCTGGTACACCGCACCGCAGCTGGAGAGCTTTGACGAGCGGCAGATCGTGGGCCACATCTTCAAGCCGGGATTTTCGACAGCTGAAGGCGCTGCCCCGCACGCCGGACGCGGCGTGGGCCTGGATGTGGTGCAGGCCAATGTTCAGCGCCTCGGCGGCCGCATGCTGCTGTCCTCCGTGCCCGGCCAGCACACCGAATTCACGGTGAAATTCGCGGCCTGATCAGCCCATCAGCACCTGCATGCTGTGCTGGTAGGCGTCTGTCAGGCGGTCAAACAGGGCCAGCAGTTCCTCGCTGGCCAGCGCCAGCTGCTTGCGGCCTGCCGCCTCGCCGGCACGCGGCACGGCGTCGAGCAGCTGGCGCCAGGCCACCTGCGCCGCAGCCAGCGTGTCGCGGATCTCGCTGGTGGACAGCGGCGCCCTGGCCAGCGTTGCCATGCCGTCCTCGAAAGCGCGCACCGTGGCCGCCAGCGGCTCGCCCTGCACCGCCAGCAGCGCCAGCTTGGCCACGCGCTGCGACAGCATGCGCTGGCGGCCGGAGGTGTTGATCACATGCACTGTCGTGGCAAGGCCCGAGGTCTCCAGTGCCGTCACCAGCGCGTCGGCCTGGGCCAGCATGGCTTCGGCATGGCCGTCCAGCGCAGCCAGCTGCGCGGCCCTGGGGGCATCCTCCAGGATGCGCAGCACCGGCGCCCAGCCCGCCCGCGCGGCTGACAGCAGGTCGCCGAAAGTCGCGGCCGAGAGGGTCTTCCCGAGCACGGTGAGGTTGTCCTCCACGCGCGCCACCGACTGCTTCAGCACCAGGGCCGCCGAGGCTGCGTCGGTGCGGCTGCACGCCAGCGCATAGAGCTTGACGAGGCGCTGGGACAGCATGCGCTGCTGGCCCGCCCGGTTGATCGCCTCTGCCGCCTGCGCGGCGTCAATCACCTGGCGCGAGACCTGGCCCACGCGCTGGTTGGCATGCATCGAGGCCGTCCGCAGCAGGCGGAAGGCCTCGTCCTCGGACACATGGCTGGCACGCATCAGGATGCCCTTGGCCTTGTCCACCAGCTTGCGTTCCTCAAAGCGGCCGGCCAGTTCGGCCAGCGCCTCCTGCAGCTTGCGCTCATGGGCCTCGCGGGCCCGGGCCAGGTGCACCAGAGGCCGCAGCCGCTGCGGCCCGTAGCCCTGCACCACCCAGGCATGGACCCCGGCGGCCAGGGCCCGGTCCATGAGTTCGACGCTGGCGTCCTGGGTGAAGACCAGGACCGGCAGCGGCATCTGGGCCTGCAGGACGCGCACGGCCTCCAGCAGGCTGCCATCGGGCCGCGGGTCCCAGCAGACCACCACGTCGGGGCTGCCGCGCAACGCCTCGCGCACCAGATGGGCGCATCCGGCCGGGCCCAGCACCGCGAAACCCGCTGCGGCAAGGTCGGCTGCCAGCGCCGGGGCGTCGTTGTCGGGGCTTTGTATCAACAGGGCTGTGGTCACGGGTGCGGCTTCAGGTCAGGGCGGGCAAGGAGTTCCAAGCATAGTGCAAGCCACACGCAGCGGAACTGGCACGATACCTGCATGAAAGCGTCCATAGGGTGTGACGCTGCACCCTGACTGTGCATCCGTACTGCCAGTCGTGCGCACGACGCTGTGTGCTGTCTTGTACCAACAGGTGAATCCGCGGTTTGCTGCGGCTTCTTTGTCCAGACACACACGATGAGCGCTTCCTTCAAATCATTTCTGAAAACAGGCCATGCCCCGACATTGTTCGCGGCCTTCCTGTATTTCTCGTTTTCCTGCGGCATCTGGGTCCTCAACGGCGCCATGGCGCCCTTCATCAGCGAAACCTACCAGCTCACGCCCGCCCAGAAGGGCCTGATGCTGTCGATCCCCATCCTGGCCGGCGCGCTGATGCGCTTCCCGCTGGGCGTGCTGGCGCAGTACATCGGCCGCAAGAACGCCACCCTGGTGGAAATGGGCCTGATCGCCGTGGCCATGATGTTCGGCCTGTTCTTCGTCAGCAGCTTCAATGACCTGCTGGCCATGGGCGTGCTGCTGGGCATTGCGGGCGCCAGCTTCGGCGTGGCGCTGTCGCTCGGTTCGGGTTCCTTCCCGCCCCAGCACAAGGGCCTGGCGATGGGCCTTGTGGGCGCCGGCAATGTCGGCACGGCGGTGTCGGTGCTGCTGGCACCGCCGCTGGCGCAATGGCTGGGCTGGCAGGCGGTGTACGGCGTGGCGGCCGTTGCCATCCTGATCCCGATGGCGGTGATGGTCGTCTTCGCGCAGGAGCCCTCCGACCTGGACAAGCATGCCACCTTCCGCGAGCACATCGCCTGCCTGTTCGAGCGCGACGGCTGGGTCTTCAGCCTGATCTATGCCGTAACCTTCGGCGGCTTCATCGGCCTCACCACATTCCTGCCCTCCTACTACTTCGACCAGTTCGGCGTGAGCAAGGTGCAGGCGGGCCAGCTGACCATGCTGGCCGCCTTCATGGGCGCCGCACTGCGGGTGGTCGGCGGCTGGCTGTCCGACCGCTGGGGCGGCGTCAACACCCTGACGGTGGTGCTGCTGGTGGTATCGGGCTCGCTGGTGCTCACCGGCCTGTCCACCGGCTCCCTGACCGCCACCACCTTGCTGCTGATGCTGTGCTTCGCGGCCCTGGGCGCGGGCAACGGCGCGCTGTTCCAGCTGGTGCCGCTGCGCTGGCCGCTCAGCACGGCCGTGGCGGGCTCGATGATCGGCGAGATCGGCGCCCTGGGCGGCGGCCTCGTGCCCAGCAGCATGGGCGTGGCCAAACAGTACCTGGGCAGCTACAGCTGGGGCTTCTTCCTGTTTGCCGCGCTCTCGCTGATCGTGCTGGCGGTGATGCGCGTCATGCAGATCCGCTGGACCCGCACCTGGGCAGAGAAAGGCGGCCGCGCGCGCGTGCAGGCGGCCACCGGAAGGACGGCGCCATGAGCACACGGCACCCGGTGCAAGGTTCAGCGCGGCAGGAACAGCAGCCAGTAGATGAGCAGCAGGTTGATGGCGGCCGAGACGGCGAGCGCCACCTTCCATACGGCGGCCGGGTCGCGCGCCAGCAGCGGCGTGGCGCCGGTACCGGCCAGCGGGCGGGACGCGCCGCGCTCCAGCGCCAGCACCAGTTCCTCGGCGGTCTCGAAGCGCTGGCGCGCATCCCGCGCCACGGCCTTGAGCACCACATGGTCCAGCCAGATCGGCACGTCGGGCCGCAGGCGCGAGGCGGCGCGCGGGTCGCGGCGAAAGCGCGCCAGCTGGTAAGGCTCCACCTCGCCATAGGGCAGCTTGCCGGTGAGCCACTGGTACAGGGTCACGCCCAGCGCGTACAGGTCGCTTTGCGGCGTGGCGGCGGCACTGCCACCGGTTTCATCCGTTTCCCATTGCTCGGGATTCATGTAGCTCGGCGTGCCCGCATGCAGGCTGCGCTGCGCGGCCGACTCGCTGCCCGAAACGGCCACGCCAAGATCGAGCACGCGCCACTGGCCGTCGTCGCCCCAGTGCAGGTTGGCCGGCTTGATGTCCCGGTGCACCACGCCCTGGCGGTGCAGCCTGCCGAGCGCGCGGCCCACAGCCAGCGCGCCGGCAATGATCTCCTCCACGCTGAAGCCCTGGCCCTTCTTCATGGCCTGCTCCAGCGTCTGCCCGCCATGCCAGTCGAACACGGTGTAGAAGGCGCTCGGCTCCAGCGGCTCGCGCACACGCACGAAGCCGCTGGCAGTCCCGCCCCCCGTACCGCTGGCCAGGCGCTCGCCCAGGCGCATGCCCAGCCAGGCCTCATGCGCCTGCATGGCGCGCTCCTCCGGGTCGCCGGCACGGGACTCGTGCAGGGCCTTGATGGCAACCAGTTCGCGCGTGGCGTTGTTGCGGGCCTGGTAGAGCCGGTGCAGCCCGGTGTCGGCCACCAGCGCCGTGATGGTGTAGCCGTCGAGCACGTCGCCCACCCGCAGGCGCGGCGGCGCGGGCAACTGCCGCGCGCGCAGCAGCGAGTCGTGCAGCTGCAGCGGCGCAAGGCCCCTGACATGGATCACCAGCGCGCTGGCGTTGTCGCGGCTGCCGGCCTTGAGCGCCGCCTCGACCAGGGCCTGGCTCGCCGACTGGGCGGTGCCGTCCACAGCCTCGCGGGCGAGCGCGGCCAGCGCCTTGCCGCGCAGCGCGCCGTGCACGCCGTCACTCGTGAGCACGAAGATGTCGCCCCGGTGCAGCTCCCCCTGCTCGTAGTCAACCCGCACATGGTCGTCCAGGCCGATGGCGCGCGTGAGCCGGCTGCGCTGGTCGGGGTGGTCAAACGCATGGTCCGTGCTGAGCTGCACACAGCCGCCGTCGCGCAGCAGCCAGGCGCGCGTGTCGCCCACATGGGCCAGCGTGTAGCTGTGGCCGCGCAGTACCAGCGCCGTCAGCGTGGTCATGGCGCTCGCGCCGCCGCCGGCCGCATGGCGCCGGTTGCTGCCGGCAAGCCATGCGTTCTGCGCGCCGATCACGCGGTCCAGCGCAACGCTGGTATCCCAGGTCTCGGGCGTACCGAAGTAATCCTCCAGCAATGTCATCACCGTGGTCTGCGCCGCCTCGCGGCCGCCGCCGCCGGTGGACACGCCGTCGGCCATGGCCGTGATCAGGCCTCGCGCCGCTTCATGCGCCTCTGCCCGCAGCGCGGCGGCGAAGTCCTCGTTGTCCTCGCGCAGGCCGCGTGCGCTGTACCAGCCAATGTCCACATCCAGGCTCATGCCGCGATGGTAGGCGATCTGTCCCCCTTGGCATCATGTTTGCATGATGGCCAGCAAACCCCGAACAGGAGTTAAGACCATGAAGAAAATGAAACTTGTAATGATCGGCAACGGCATGGCCGGCGTGCGCACGCTGGAAGAACTGATCAAGATCAGCCCCGATCTCTACGACATCACCGTGTTCGGCGCCGAGCCGCATCCCAACTACAACCGCATCCTGCTGTCGCCTGTGCTGGCCGGCGAGCAGACGCTGGACGAGATCGTGCTGAACTCGTGGGACTGGTACAAGGACAACAACATCACCCTGCACGCCGGCAAGAAGGTGGTGGAGGTGGACCGCGTCAAGCGCATCGTGCGCGCGGAGGACGGCACCGAAGAGGAATACGACCGCCTGCTGATGTGCACCGGCTCCAACCCCTTCATCCTGCCGGTGCCGGGCAAGGACCTGGAAGGCGTGATCGCCTACCGCGACATTGCCGACACCAACACCATGATCGAGGCTTCGCAGAAGTACAAACGCGCGGTCGTCATCGGCGGCGGCTTGCTCGGCCTGGAAGCGGCCAATGGCCTGATGCTGCGCGGCATGGACGTCACCGTCGTGCATGTCATGCCCTGGCTGATGGAGCGCCAGCTCGACGACGTGGCAGGCAAGCTGCTGCAGAAGTCGCTGGAAGACCGCGGCCTCAAATTCATGATCGGCGCGCAAACGCAGGAACTCATCGGCGACAAGGACGGGCGCGAAGATGGAAAGGCCACGACCGGCGGTCGTGTCCGGGCCATCAGGTTCAAGGATGGCGTTGAACTGCCCACCGACCTCGTCGTCATGGCCGTCGGCATCCGCCCCAACACGCAGCTGGCCGAATCGATGCGCCTGCATGTCAACCGCGGCATCGTGGTAACGGACACCATGCAGACCGTGACCGATGCGCGCATCTATTCGGTGGGCGAATGCGCGGCGCACCGCGGCATTGCCTACGGCCTGGTCGCGCCACTGTTCGAGCAGGCCAAGGTCGCGGCGAACCACCTGGCCCAGTTCGGCATCGGCCGCTACAGCGGCTCGCTCACTTCCACCAAGCTCAAGGTCACCGGCATCGACCTGTTCTCCGCCGGAGAATTCATGGGCGGCGAAGGCACCGAGGAGCTGGTGATGTCCGACCCGTTCGGCGGCGTGTACAAGAAGCTCGTCATCAAGAACGACAAGCTCGTCGGCGCCTGCCTGTACGGCGACACGGTGGACGGCAGCTGGTACTTCAAGCTGCTGCGCGACGGCCGCAGCATCAGCGACATCCGCGACAAGCTGATGTTCGGCGAATCCAACATCGGCGACGTCGGCCACGAAGGCCACACCAAGGCGGCCTCCATGCCGGACGATGCCGAAGTCTGCGGCTGCAACGGCGTCAACAAGGGCACGATCTGCAAGGTCATCAAGGAGAAGGGCCTGTTCACGCTGGATGAGGTGCGCAAGCACACCAAGGCCAGCGCCAGCTGCGGCTCCTGCACCGGCCTTGTCGAGCAGATCCTGATGTTCACCGCCGGGGGCGACTACTCGGCCACGCCCAAGAAAAAGGCCGTCTGCGGCTGCACCGACCACAGCCACCAGGATGTGCGCGAATCCATCAAGGCCAACAAGCTGCTGTCCATTTCTGAAGTCTTCCGCTTCATGGACTGGCGCACGCCCAACGGCTGCGCCACCTGCCGCCCCGCCGTCAACTACTACCTGATCAGCAGCTGGCCCAAGGAAGCCAAGGACGACCCGCAAAGCCGCTACATCAACGAGCGCAGCCATGCCAACATCCAGAAGGACGGCACCTACTCCGTCATTCCGCGCATGTGGGGCGGCGAGACCACGGCCAGCGAGTTGCGGCGCATCGCCGACGCGGTGGACAAGTACAAGATCCCGACGGTGAAGGTCACCGGCGGCCAGCGCATCGACCTGCTGGG
>JAZKHY010000104.1:0-22585 GCA_040385105.1 Pseudomonadota bacterium | reverse complement strand
TCATGGCTCAATCCTCTCAGAGAATGGAGCCTCCTCAAAATCCGGGGCGATTCAAGTGGACGTTCTTCGAACATCTAGATGCACGTCGTTAGAAATTGACGATGGGTTTTTACACTATAGAAGTCGATTCCCCCACGAGTCTATGAAGATGCGGGAACGAATTTGTCAGGGCCGGGAGTAGGTAGTCAGGGCCCCGATTCTGTCCCGCGTGGGAGTTCGATGTCTGCTATTTGGCCCTGGGTATCGCCCGAGGCTTCCCCATGTCATCAATCGCCACATACGTCAGCGAAGCCTCCGTCACCTTGATATAGGTCCCCTGCGCCCGAAACCTCTCCGCATAAACCTCCACCTGCACAGTCACCGAGGTAGTCCCGATCCGCGTCACAGCCGCAAAGAACGACAAAATGTCGCCCACCCGCACCGGCTGCTTGAAGATGAACTGGTTCACAGCCACCGTCGCCATACGGCCATCCACATGCCGAGCCGGTACTACCGAGCCGGCGAGGTCGACCTGGGCCATGACCCAGCCGCCGAAGATGTCGCCGTTGGCATTGCAGTCTGCCGGCATGGGTATGACCTTGAGGACCAGTTCCTTGTCGGTGGGCAATGCGACGGTTGCTGCGCTTGAATCTGCGGACATGGGCACAATCTCTTTCCAATAACTCCACGATTGTCACCCATGCGCCGCAGCGGCGAACTTTCCTCTTCTCCTTCACACCCGGTGCCGGTATCTGCGCAGCCGGGCGGCGCGGCGGCTGCCGCCGCTGCCGCCCCCCGCTCCGACTGGAACACCCTCAAGCGCCTGTTCCCCTACCTGTGGCAGTACAAGTGGCGGGTGATCCTGGCGCTGTCGTTCATGGTGGGCGCCAAGCTGGCCAACATCGGCGTGCCGCTGCTGCTCAAGGAACTGGTGGACGCCATGAGCCTGAAGCCCGGCGACACGGCCGCCATCCTGGTGGTGCCGCTGGGCCTGCTGATTGCCTATGGCTTCCTGCGGCTGTCCACCTCGCTGTTCACCGAATTGCGCGAGCTGGTGTTCTCCAAGGCCACCGAGGGCGCGGCGCGCAGCATCTCGCTGCAGGTGTTCGAGCACCTGCATGCCCTGAGCCTGCGCTTTCACCTGGCGCGCCAGACGGGCGGCATGACGCGTGACATCGAGCGCGGCACGCGCGGCGTGCATTCGCTCATTTCGTATTCGCTCTACAGCATCATCCCGACGCTGATCGAGGTGACGCTGGTGCTCACGCTGCTGGCCGTCAAGTTCGATGTCTGGTTTGCCTGGATCACCATCATTGCGCTGGTGGCCTACGTCACATTCACGGTGACCGTGACCGAGTGGCGCACCAAGTTCCGCAAGCAGATGAACGAGCTGGATTCCACGGCCCACAGCCATGCCATCGACTCGCTGCTGAACTACGAGACCGTCAAGTACTTCAACAACGAAGGCTTCGAGGCGAAGCGCTACGACGAGAGCCTGCAGCGCTACCGCCGTGCCGCCATCAAGAGCCAGACCACACTGAGCATGCTCAACACGGGGCAGCAGCTGATCATTGCCATTGGCCTGGTGTTCATGCTCTGGCGCGCGACCCAGGGCGTGGTCGAAGGCCGCATGACGCTGGGCGACCTGGTCATGATCAACGCCTTCATGATTCAGCTTTACATACCGCTGGGCTTCCTCGGCGTGCTGTACCGCGAGATCAAGCAGAGCCTGACCGACCTGGAGAAGATGTTCAGCCTGATGGAGCGGGAGCGCGAGATTGCCGATGCGCCGGGCGCGCTGCCGCTTGCCGGCCTGGACCAGCCGGCCGTGCGCTTCGAGGATGTGAGCTTTGCCTATGACACCGGGCCTGCGGGCTCGGCCGAAGGCCGGCCCATCCTGCAGCATGTCAGCTTTGAGATACCGGCCGGCAAGACGGTGGCAGTGGTGGGCCCTTCGGGCTCTGGCAAGTCCACGTTGGCCCGGCTGCTGTTCCGCTTTTATGACGTGCAGCAGGGGCGCATCACGATTGCCGGGCAGGACATCCGCTCGGTGACCCAGGCCAGCGTGCGCCAGGCCATCGGCATCGTGCCGCAGGACACGGTGCTGTTCAACGACACGGTGGCCTACAACATTGCCTACGGCCGCGCCGGTGCCAGCCGGGCCGAGGTGGAAGAGGCCGCGCGCGCGGCGCGCATCCATGACTTCATCGCCTCCACGCCGCTGGGCTACGAGACGATGGTCGGCGAGCGCGGCCTGAAGCTCTCGGGCGGCGAGAAGCAGCGTGTGGCGATTGCTCGCACGCTGCTGAAAAACCCGCCCATCATGATCTTCGACGAAGCCACTTCTGCGCTGGACTCGGCCAACGAGCGGGCCATCCAGGCCGAACTCAAGAGCGCCGCGCAGAACAAGACCACGCTGGTCATCGCCCACCGCCTCTCCACCGTGGTGGACGCGCATGAGATCCTGGTGATGGATGCGGGGCAGATCATCGAGCGCGGCACCCACACAGAGCTGCTGGCCAAGGGCCAACGCTATGCGCAGATGTGGGCGCTGCAGCAGCAAAGCCCGGACCGGCTCAAGGACGTGCTGGGCATGTAGAGGCCGGGCGCATCAGGGTAAGGCCCGCCCATCGGGAGCATGCGCCAACGACATAATCCGGCTGATGGAAACAAAATGGCTGGAAGATTTCGTCAGCTTGGCTGAAACCCGCAGCTTCAGCCGCTCGGCCACGCTGCGGCATGTCACGCAGCCGGCCTTCTCCCGCCGCATCCAGGCGCTGGAAGCCTGGGCCGGCACCGACCTTGTGGATCGCACGTCCTACCCCACGCGGCTGACACCGGCCGGCGAGACGCTCTACGCCCAGTCGCTTGAAATGTTGCAGGCCCTGCAGAGCACGCGCGCCATGCTGCGCGGCCACACCACGGTGGGCAAGGATGTGATCGAGTTTGCGGTGCCGCACACACTGGCCTTCACCTTCTTCCCGGCCTGGGTGTCGGCGCTGCGGCAGAAGTTCGGCCCGATCAAGAGCCGGCTGATCGCCCTGAATGTGCATGACGCGGTGATGCGGCTCATCGAGGGCAGCTGCGACCTGCTCATCGCCTACCACCACAGCTCGCAGCCGTTCCAGCTGGACCCCGACCGCTACGAGATGGTCAGCCTCGGGCAGGAAGTCCTTGCACCCTATGTCAAGGCCGATGCCGAAGGCGCGCCGATGTACCGCCTGCCCGGCCGGGCAGGCCAGCCGCTGCCTTACCTGGGCTATGCGCCGGGCGCCTACCTCGGCCGCATCGTGGAACTCATCCTCAAGCAGTCGGGCACGGCCATCCACCTGGACCGCGTCTATGAAACCGACATGGCCGAGGGCCTCAAGGCCATGGCGCTGGAGGGCCACGGCATTGCCTTCCTGCCCTACAGCGCCGTCAAGAAGGAGCTGCGCACCCGAAAGCTCGTGAGTGCGGTGACGCCGGAAACAGGCGGCCTGGAGATGACGATGGATGTCCGGGTTTATAGGGAAAAACCCTTGGGCAAGGAGGCGCCCAAAGGCAGTGCGCAGGCGCTTTGGGCCTATTTGCAGGCCCAGAACGCCTTGAAGTAAGCCGGATGGCGCGGTTATAAATCTTTTGCATACTTGCCCGCGCAAACGGCATTTGCGTTGCGCCAGAGCGGCCTCTACAGTCGCGCATCCTGATTTCAAGCCCTCCCGGACCGGGCAGGCACAAAGACTGCTTACATGCACCATGACGCGAAATACAAGAGGGGCAGAGTGCACCATATCCGGGCCAGCTCCAGGCATTACGGGTAATCCCGCAAGGCCTGTTCTCTAGAATTTCGTTCTTAACTTACCGTAACGCTTCACCTTAGGAGATTCTCATGAAGAAGCATTTGTTGGCTTTCGCAATCGCATCATTAGCCGCCGGCGGCGCCATGGCCCAGGCCCCTGACACCGTGGCCAAGGTCAAGGCTTCCGGCGTCATCACCATGGGCGTTCGCGATTCGTCCGGCGCGCTTTCCTACACGCTGGGTGATGGCAAGTACACCGGCTATCACGTCGAGATCTGCAGCCGCATCATCGCCAACGTCGAGAAGGCCGCCGGCCGCAAGCTGGAAGTCAAGTACCAGCCCGTCACCTCGCAGAACCGCATCCCCCTGGTGCAGAACGGCACCGTGGACATCGAGTGCGGCTCCACCACCAACAACGCCACGCGCCAGAAGGACGTGTCCTTCGTCGTGACGACTTTCGTCGAAGAAGTGCGCATCGCCGTCAAGGCCAACTCCGGCATCACCTCGATCGCCCAGCTCAACGGCAAGAACGTGGCCACCACCACGGGCACCACGTCCGTGCAGACGCTGCGCAAGAACGAGCGCGCCACCGGCGTTGACTTCAAGGAAATCTTCGGCAAGGACCACTCTGACAGCTTCCTGCTGCTGGAGTCCGGCCGCGCCGATGCGTTCGTCATGGACGGCGCGATCCTGGCCGGCAACATCGCCACCGCGAAGAACCCCGCCGACTTCAAGATCGTCGGTGAAATCCTGAGCGTCGAGCCGATCGCCATCATGATCCGCAAGGACGACGCCGCCCTCAAGAAGATCGGCGACGACACCGTCCGCGACCTGATCAAGACGGGCGAGATGAACAAGCTGTGGGACAAGTGGTTCATGCAGCCCATCCCCCCGAAGAACACGCGCGTGGGCCTGGCCATGAGCGAGAGCACCAAGGCTGCGCTGGCCAACCCCAACGACAAGCCGATGGAAGACTACGCCAAGAAGTAAACCCGGCGCGCCCGGGTCCAGGAACCCCGCCCGGCTATTGCTACGGCGGGGTTTCTGCTTTAAGGTGTGCAGGGCGCATGCCTGTGCGTATCACGTTTTCATAATCTCATATAACTTCTTGGCGGGGGCCTCCTTATGGCTTGGGACTGGCAGGTATTTCTCAACGATGACGGCAGCGGGCGCACGTACCTTGCGTGGATGATCGACGCCTGGGGCTGGACGCTCTCGGTGGCGGGCTGTGCCTGGGTGATCGCGGTGGTCATGGGCGCACTGATCGGCACGCTGCGCACGCTGCCCAACAGCCCGTGGCTGGTGCGCGGCGCCAATGTGTGGGTCGAGCTGTTCCGCAACGTGCCCATCCTCGTGCAGCTGTTCATCTGGTACTTCGTGCTGCCCAAGGCCTTCCCTGCGCTGCAGGCGGTGCCAGGCTTCATGCTGGTTGTCTTTGCGCTCGGCTTCTTCACCTCGGCGCGTATTGCCGAGCAGGTGCGCGCCGGCATCCAGGCCCTGCCCAAGGGCCAGCGCTATGCCGGCATGGCCATGGGCTTCACAACCGCCCAGACCTACCGCTATGTCATCCTGCCGATGGCCTTCCGCATCATCATGCCGCCGCTGACCAGCGAGTCGATGAACCTGCTGAAGAACTCGTCGGTGGCATTTGCCGTGTCCATTGCCGAGCTGACCATGTTTGCCATGCAGGCGCAGGAGGAAACCTCCCGCGGCATCGAGGTCTACCTGGCCGTCACGGCGCTGTATGCGATTTCCGCGTTCGCGGTGAACCGCGTGTTTGCCTTCATCGAGAAGAAGATCCAGATTCCCGGCTTCATTGTGGCCGGCGCCACCGGGGGAGGACACTGACATGGGAAATCTCGACCTGAGCTTCTTCAACTGGGAGCTGATCAGCAAGTTTGTGATCAACGGCTTCTGGTTCAGCATCCAGCTGACCGTCATCGCCACGCTCGGCGGCATCGCATTCGGCACCGTCCTGGCCCTCATGCGCCTGTCGGGCCGCAAGGTGCTGACGATACCGGCGACCTTCTATGTCAACGGCATGCGTTCCATCCCGCTGGTCATGGTGATCCTGTGGTTCTTCCTGCTGGTGCCCACCATCATCGGGCGGCCCATCGGCGCGGAACTGTCGGCCACCATCACCTTCATCGCCTTCGAGGCGGCATACTTCAGCGAGATCATGCGCGCCGGCATCCAGTCCATCGCGCGCGGCCAGGTGCATGCAGGCCAGGCGCTGGGCATGACCTACGGCCAGAACATGCGCCTCGTGATCCTGCCCCAGGCCTTCCGCAACATGCTGCCGGTGCTGCTGACCCAGACCATCATCCTGTTCCAGGACACGTCACTCGTCTATGCCATCGGCGCCTATGACCTGCTCAAGGGCTTTGTCACCGCCGGCAAGATCTACGGCCGCCCGGAGGAGTCGTACCTGCTGGCCGCAGTGGTCTATTTCGTCATCTGCTTCGGCCTGTCCTGGATCGTCAAGCGGCTGCAGCTCAAGATCGCGATCATCCGCTGACGGGCGCGGGTTGCCCATCCATACGTCATACACACAGATCAAGAAATTCAAGAGGTTGTCAACATGATTGAAATGAAAAACGTCTCGAAGTGGTACGGCTCCGTGCAGGTGCTGACCGACTGCTCCGTCAACATCAACAAGGGCGACGTCGTCGTCGTCTGCGGCCCGTCGGGCTCCGGCAAGTCCACCCTCATCAAGACGGTGAACGCACTGGAGCCGGTGCAGAAGGGCTCGATCACCGTGGACGGCATCTCCGTCACTGACCCCAAGACCGACCTGCCGAAGCTGCGCAGCCGGGTGGGCATGGTGTTCCAGCATTTCGAGCTGTTCCCCCACCTGAGCGTCACCGAGAACCTGACCATTGCGCAGATCAAGGTGCTCGGGCGCCCGGCGGACGAAGCCAAGGCGCGCGGCCTGAAGATGCTGGACCGCGTGGGCCTGATGGCGCACAAGGACAAGTTCCCCGGCCAGCTCTCCGGCGGCCAGCAGCAGCGGGTGGCGATTGCACGCGCGCTGTCGATGGACCCGGTGGTGATGCTGTTCGACGAGCCCACCTCGGCGCTCGACCCCGAGATGGTCGGCGAGGTGCTGGACGTGATGGTCACGCTGGCCAAGGAAGGCATGACCATGATGGTCGTCACCCACGAAATGGGCTTTGCCCGCAAGGTTGCCAGCCGCGTGATCTTCATCGACGTGGGCGGCCATATCCTGGAAGACTGCTCGAAGGACGAGTTCTTCAGCCATCCGGAGAACCGCCAGCCGCGCACCAAGGATTTCCTCAATAAAATCCTGCAGCACTGAAGACGCATTCGGCGTCTGGGACAATGGCGGGATGACGCAAGACATCACCATCACCCGCCCCGACGACTGGCATCTTCATGTGCGTGACGGGGACGCGCTGCACACTGTGGTGCCGCATACGGCAGCGCAGTTTGCACGCGCCATCATCATGCCCAACCTCAAGCCGCCGGTGACCACGGCGGCACAGGCCGTGGCCTACCGCGAGCGCATCCTGGCGGCCGTGCCTGAAGGCATCTCCTTCGAGCCGCTGATGACGCTCTACCTCACCGACAACCTCCCCGCCGACGAGATCCGCCGTGCGAAGGACGCCGGGGTCGTGGCCGTCAAGCTGTACCCGGCCGGCGCCACCACCAACAGCGATGCCGGCGTGACGGACATGCGCAAGACCTACCGGACGCTGGAGGCCATGCAGCGCGAAGGCATCCTGCTGCTGGTGCATGGCGAAGTCACCTCCAGCGACATCGACCTGTTCGACCGTGAGGCGGTGTTCATCGACACCCAGATGATCCCGCTGCGGCGCGACTTCCCGGAGCTCAAGGTCGTGTTCGAGCACATCACCACGAAGGAAGCAGCGCACTATGTGCGCGATGCGGACCGCTTCACCGCGGCCACCGTCACGGCGCACCACCTGCTGTACAACCGCAATGCCATCTTCACCGGCGGCATCCGGCCGCATTACTACTGCCTGCCGGTGCTCAAGCGCGAAACCCACCGCCTGGCCCTGGTGGAGGCGGCCACCAGCGGCAGCCCGAAGTTCTTCCTCGGCACCGACAGCGCCCCGCACCCGGCGCACCTGAAGGAGCACGCCACCGGCTGCGCCGGCTGCTACACCGCCCATGCGGCAATGGAGCTGTATGCCGAAGCCTTCGATGCCGCTGGCAAGCTGGACGCGCTGGAAGCCTTTGCCAGTTTCAACGGCGCAGACTTCTATGGCCTGCCGCGCAACACCGGCAGCGTGACGCTCAGGCGCGAAGCCTGGACGCCGCCTGTGAGCTTTGCCTTTGGCGAGGCGGAGCTCAAGCCCCTGCGTTCGGGCGAGTCGCTGCCGTGGAAGCTTGCGGCCGCGTGACAGGCGGCCGTGGCGCCCCCGGCACCGGCGGTGCGGCTGGAAGCCCGGCCATCGACTGGGGCGCCAGCTGGCTGTGGGGCTGGCGCGAACGCGGCCAGCAGGTCGCGTCAGATGTGGCGCAGGGTGTCGCGCTGCATGAAGCCCTCAACCGCCAGCGGGCCGCGCCCCTGACCTTCGTCCCGCACGCCGAACTGCCGCCCGGCATGCCTTACGAACAGTTCATCCACACCAGCCGCCGCTGCCCCACGCGCGGGAACCTGCACGACTTCTTCAACGGCCTGTGCTGGATGCGCTTTCCGCTGGTCAAGGCGCGGCTCAACCTGCTGCAGGCGCAGCAGATTGCGGCGCAAGGGGTCCAGCCCATGCGTGGCCCGGTGCGCGATGCACTCACCGTCTTTGATGAAAACGCGGCTTTCCTGGATGCGCCCGAGCCCTTGTGGGAGGCGCTGGCCGCCCGGAACTGGCCGCGCCTTTTCATCGGGCTGAGGCCGCTCTGGGCGCAGGCCCACCTCGTTTTGTTCGGCCATGCGCTGCTGGAGAAACTCACGCAACCGCGCAAGCCCATCACCGCGCATGTGTACACGCTGCGCGGCATGGGCGGCCTGGCCGGCGCCGACGGGGGCATGGACCTGCGCGTCTCGCACAGCCTTGATGCCGCCACGCTCGCGGCCAAGCCCTTCCTGCCACTGCCGGTGCTGGGCGTGCCCGGCTGGTGGCCGGCCAACGAAGACCCTTCGTTTTATGGCGATACCGCCGTGTTCCGCCAATAACCGCAAATCTTTTGTGCCAACAAACGCTGTATCTTGATTTCCACGGCCCCGCCCCTACCATTCCCGCACGGCCCCCCACGGGCCTTACCGAAAGAAAAGACATGAAACGCATTTTCCTGTTCGTCCTGACCAACCTCGCCGTCGTGGTGGTGCTGGGCATTGCCGCCAGCCTGCTGGGCGTCAACCGTTTCCTGACGGCCAACGGCCTGAACCTGGGCATGCTGCTCGGCTTCTCGCTCATCATGGGCTTTGGCGGCGCCATCATCTCGCTGCTGATCAGCAAGCCGGTGGCCAAGTGGAGCGCCGGCGTGCGCATCATCAACAACCCGCAGAATGCCGACGAAGCCTGGATCGTCGAGACCGTGCGCCGCCTGGCCGAGAAGGCCAACATCGGCATGCCGGAAGTCGGCATCTTTGACGGTGCGCCCAACGCCTTTGCCACCGGCGCGTTCAAGAACTCGGCACTCGTGGCCGTGTCCACCGGCCTGCTGCAGGGCATGACGCGCGAGGAGATCGAGGCCGTCATCGGCCACGAGGTCGCGCACATCGCCAACGGCGACATGGTCACCATGACGCTGATCCAGGGCGTGATGAACACCTTTGTCGTGTTCCTGAGCCGGGTGATCGGCTATGCGGTGGACAGCTTCCTGCGCCGTGGCAGCGACAGCAACTCCGGCCCCGGCATTGGCTACTACGTGACGACCATCGTGCTGGATATCGTGTTGGGATTTGCCGCCGCGATCATCGTCGCCTGGTTCTCGCGCCACCGCGAATTCCGCGCAGACGCCGGCGCCACGCAACTGCTCGGCCGCAAGCAGCCGATGATCAACGCGCTGGCCCGCCTGGGCGGCATGACGCCCGGCGAGCTGCCCAAGAGCGTGCAGGCGATGGGCATCACGGGTGGCATCGGCAAGCTGTTCAGCACCCACCCGCCGATTGAAGAGCGCATCGCTGCGCTCCAGAATGCCCAGGGCTGAAGCAGCCTTCCCGGCGCGACGTGCCTGTCATCCCGGACTTGATCCGGGATCCATGTTGGCGGTAAACGGCTTCACGTCGCGCCAGCATGGATTGCGGGTCAAGCCCGCAATGACATCATCTGCACGGCCACAGCCTCGCCTACCTTGATCCCGTCCACCCCCGCCGAGAGAATGCCGCCGGCGTAGCTGGCGCCTTCCCCCGCGGGGTACAGCCCCCGGGTGTTGAGGCTCTGCAGGTCCTCGCCGCGGGTGATCTTCAGCGGTGACGACGTGCGTGTCTCCACACCGGTCAGCACCGCGTCGTGCATGTCGAATCCCCTGATCTTCTTTCCGAACGCCGGCAAGGCCTCGCGGATGGCTTCAATGGCGTAGCCGGGCAGGGCGCTGGACAGGTCGCCCAGCTTCACGCCCGGCTTGTACGAGGGCTCCACCGAGCCCAGTGCCGTGGACGCCTTGCCGGCAATGAACTCCCCCACCAGCTGGCCCGGCGCCTCGTAGGTGCCGCCGCCCAGCTCGTACGCATGCGACTCCAGCCGCCGCTGCAAGGCAATGCCCGCCAGCGGCCCGCCCGGATAGTCCGCTGCCGGGTCAATGCCCACCACAATGCCCGCATTCGCATTGCGCTCGTTGCGTGAGTACTGGCTCATGCCGTTGGTCACCACCCGGCCCGGCTCGGACGTGGCCGCCACGACCGTGCCGCCCGGGCACATGCAGAAGCTGTACACCGAGCGGCCGTTCGAGGCGTGGTGCACCAGCTTGTAGTCGGCCGCGCCCAGCAGCGGGTGCCCCGCATGCCGGCCCCAGCGCGCGCGGTCGATCACGCCCTGCGGGTGCTCAATGCGAAAGCCGATGGAAAAGGGCTTGGCCTCCATGTACACGCCGCGCTCATGCAGCATGGCAAAGGTGTCGCGCGAGCTGTGGCCCAGTGCCATCACCACGTGGTCGGCGCGCAGCTCGTAGCTTGCGCCGCTGCCGTAGTCCAGCACGGTCAGGCCGCGCAGGTGTCTGCCGCTCGCGCCGTCTTCCACCAGCACATCCGTCACCCGCTGCTCAAAGCGTATCTCGCCGCCCAGCGCGATGATCTGCTCGCGCATGTTCTCCACCACCTTGACCAGCTTGAAGGTGCCGATGTGCGGATGCGCCTCGTAGAGGATTTCCGGCGGCGCGCCGGCCTTGACGAACTCGTTCATCACCTTGCGGCCCAGGTGGCGCGGGTCCTTGATCTGGCTGTAGAGCTTGCCGTCGGAGAAAGTGCCGGCACCGCCCTCGCCGAACTGCACGTTGGACTCGGGGTTGAGCACCCGCTTGCGCCACAGGCCCCAGGTGTCCTTCGTCCGCTGCCGCACCGTTTTGCCGCGTTCCAGCACGATGGGCCTGAAGCCCATCTGCGCCAGCACCAGCGCCGCGAAGATGCCGCAGGGGCCGAAGCCCACCACCACGGGGCGCAAGGGCAGGTCATCCGGTGCTTGCGCAGGTGGCTGCCACACCATGTCGGGCGTGCGGTGGACGTGAGAGTTCTTCT
The DNA here is from genome assembly GCA_040385105.1 of Pseudomonadota bacterium. Classification (GTDB taxonomy): domain Bacteria; phylum Pseudomonadota; class Gammaproteobacteria; order Burkholderiales; family Burkholderiaceae_C; genus JACMQX01. The sequence goes on along the minus strand of JAZKHY010000104.1, from coordinate 11,168 downwards.
CGAACCGTACCAGCATCGCGTCTTCAAGCGCAGGGTCGGCCAGCGTGATGTCCACGATATAAACGGCCATCAAGTCGGCCTTGCGCGCGTCGAAACTGCGTTTGAAGATGTGCAGGTGCGCAATGCCCGCAGGCGGCAGCCCCAGCACCATGCAGGCGGCTTGCAGCAGGTGCGGCTGCGGGTCTTCTGCCTGCGAAAGCGGCAGCTTGAGTTCGGAGAGGCGGATCATGGAAGTCCCTGAGTGGCTTGTGTCGATCAAGCAGAAAAAGGAAGTGGCCGATAATACCGCCTGTGAAGTCCACCAGACCGCCGCTGGCGCAAGCTGCAAAGCCGACGTTTACGTCGGGCCGAAAGGCCGCGCTGGAGGAACGTCCGGACTGCAAAGGGCAGCGTAGCAGGTAACACCTGTCCACCGTGAGGTGAGGATCAGAGCAACAGAGACGAGTCGGCAGGGGACAACCCCGGCCGGGTGAAACGGGCAATCTCTACGCGCAGCAATACCAAGTAGGCACACGTTGACGGGGCCCCCGGAGTGTGCGGGTAGGTAGCACCGAGCCAGTGAGCAATCACCGGCCCAGATTAATGGCGGTCACACCGGGGGCAACCCCGGCGCACAGAATCCGGCTTATCGGTGGGCTTCACAATTTATTCATCATGCTGATACCTGCACATCTCCGCGACCTTCAGGTGCAAGCCGCGGCGCACCCGCGCGCCCAGCCGCACCTCAGCTCGGCCAGCGGCCTGGCACGGGCGGGCGACTGGCTGTATGTGGTGGCTGACGACGAGCATCACATCGGCGCGTTCCAGGCGGGTGACGCGGGCAGTCCGGTCACGCTCCACCGCGTGCTTCCCGGGGATTTGCCGCACGGCAAGGGTGAGCGCAAGAAGCGCAAGCCGGACTTCGAGTCGCTGGCCATGCTTGACCCTTCCGCCCTGCATCCGCATGGCGTCCTGCTGGCTCTGGGGTCGGGTTCTACGCCTCACCGTGAACGCGGCGTGCTGGCAAGCCTGGACGGGCATGGCGGCATCACCGGGGCGGTGCAAGTCATTGGTCTTGCCGGCCTGTACGCGCCGCTGCGCGGGCAGTTCCCGGACCTGAACATCGAGGGCGGGTTCATCGCCGGCGGCAGCTTCATCCTGCTGCAGCGCGCCAACAAGGGCGATGCCCGCAACGCAGCCATTTCATATCCGCTGCGCGGCATGCAGGACTGGCTGGCAGGCCGCAGTGCAGTGCCGCCGGAACCGCAGGGCGTGGTGCTGTTCGAACTGGGCGCCGTCCAGGGCGTGCCGCTGGGCTTCACCGACGGTGCAGGCCTGCCCGATGGCGGCTGGATTTTCAGCGCCGTGGCCGAGGACACGTCCGACAGCTACAACGACGGCGCCTGCGCAGGGTCGGCTGTCGGCTGGGTCGGCCCTGACGGCAGGCTCCAGCGCATCGAGCCGCTGCAGGGTGCGCCCAAGGTGGAAGGCATCGCGCCGGATGGCCCTGCACGCCTGCTCATGGTGACCGACCAGGACGACCCCGAGTCTGCCTCCCGGCTGCTGTCTGTCGATCTGGCCTGAGCGCTGCGCGACGTCAGGGCGCGAGCGCGTCCACATGCGCGCAGATGGCACCCGGCGTGGTGAGCCAGATCTCATCCCGGCAGGCCGCGATGTGCTCAAGTGCCCGGCGCAGGTGCCGCAGCCGGTAGGGCTGGCCGACGATGTAAGGGTGCAGCGCGATGCCCATCACCAGGGGCTGGTGCCGCGACTGGCGCAGCATCTCGTCGAAGTTGTCGATGATCATCTGCGCGAAGTCCTTGCCGTCCATCTGCCGCGCGATGATCATTGGGATGTCGTTCAGCTCCTGCGGATACGGGATGGACCACAGCGTGCCGCTGCGCGTCTGCATCTGCACGGGCTGGTCGTCATGGCACCAGTTCAGCGTGTAGCGGTAGCCAGTCTCGGCCAGCAGGTGCGGCGTCGCGGCGGACTCGGAAATCCATGGCGACAGCCAGCCGCCAGGCGCCGCCCCTGACTGCTGCGCGATGCGCTCACGGCAATGCAGCAGCAGCCCGCGCTCCCCCGCTTCGTCCATCGTGGCCTGCCGCTCGGCATTGGTATGGCCGTGGCCGATGATTTCATCGCCACGCGCGGTGAAGGCGGCGACCAGCTCGGGGCAGTGGTCATAGAGCGAGGTGTTGGCCAGCGCACCCGTGGGCATGGACAGTTCATCGAAAAGTTCGAGGCAGCGCCAGGCGCCCACGCGGTTTCCGTATTCACGCCATGAATGGTTGAGCACGTCGGGCTCCGGCGAGGCCGGCCCGAGCGAGGCGCCCAGCCCGTCGCCAAACGAGAAGTGCTCCAGGTTGAAGCCAAGATACACCGCCAGGCGTTTGCTGCCGGGCCAGTCGTACACCGGTCGCTGGCTGATGCCGCTGTAGCTGAAAAGGCCGTGGCTGTTCAGCGGCCGGGGTGTGAACGGGGTTGATGCGCTGTGGCTGGGCATGGAGGGCCAATCTGTTTCAATGCAGTTTCAGTGAATCAGCAATTTGGGTCGGCAATTTTGAATCAGCAATTTCAGTGCCCGCCCGGCCTCAGAACCGCTCGCCTGCCGGCAGATAGCGCCACTGCCCCGGCTGCAGGTTCGTCATCGGCACCCGGCCGATGCGTATGCGCTTCATGTTCAGAATCTGCAGGCCCACGCTCTCGCACATGTAGGGCACCTGCCCGGGCCGTATGCCCTTGAGCGCAAAGCGCAGCCGGGTTTCTGCTTCATTGCTGCTGCTCATGCTGACCTTGATGGGCGGCAGCGGCCGGCCGTTGAAGCTCAGGCCGTGGCCCAGCCGCCGGAGCTGGTCCGCCGACACCGCGCCCGCCACGCCCACAATGACTTCCTGCTCGATGGTCTCGGCATCTTCCAGCAGCTTGCGCAGGATGCGCGGGTCCTGCGTGAACACCACCAGCCCGCTGGCTTCGGTGGGCAGCGGCATCGGCGAGGCCAGCTGGCTGAAGTGCTTACTGACCATGCGGATGCCCGAGCGGTCATCTGCTTCGCGCGCCTGGGGCTGCAGCAGCTGCAGCGCAGGCGGCGCGCCACGGCTCCTGCTGCCCTGCGGCCCGCCGGCGGCATTCACGCCTTCGCCAATGCCGGATTCATAGCCCGGCGGCTTGTGCAGCAGCAGGGTCGCCGGCATCAGTGCCATCAGGCTGGCGTTCGGGTCCACCTCGATGCGTTCGTCGGTGACCTTGCAGGCAGGCTCTTCAACGAGCTTGCCGTTGACGGTGACCCAGGCGCCCTCGATGTACATCTCGGCCTCGCGGCGCGAGCAGCCCTTGATCTCGGCAACCCGCTTGGCCAGGCGGACGGGTTCGGTCACGGGTTGCCCTGCATCGACTGGATGCGCTGCACATGCGCCAGCAGCGAGCGCTCGGCCACGGGCCACATGCGTGGCGGCACGTCGTCATAGGCGTGCTGCACCCATTCCTGCATCGTGCCTTGCGGGTGGGCCTGCATCACCTTCATGATCTTGGCCTCGCGCTTGAGCCGGTGCGCCTTGAGCAAGGCAATCGCCTCGGGCGCCGAGCCGATCACATAGCCATGGGCCGGCAGGATGAAACCGATGCTGTGCTCCGCGCAGGCGGCGGTGAGCTTGTCCAGCGACTCCAGGTAGGCATTCATCTCGCCGTCCGGCGGGTTGATGACGGTGGTGCTGCCGTTGAGGATGTGGTCCCCCGAGAACAGCAAGCCGTCTTCCACCAGCACCAGGCACAGGTGGTTGGCCGCATGGCCGGGCGTGAACACCACCTGGAGACTGTGGCGGTTGCCGTTGCCTTCCACCACCAGCGTCTCCAGGTCCTGCAGCTCGCGGTCGGGCGTGAATTCGCTTTCGGGCCGCGCCGTGGGCTGCGACGACAGGCCGAGAATGGGCGGCCTGCTCTTGCACAGTGCCTGCAGCAGCGGCGCGCCCGGCGAGTGGTCCGAATGCGAGTGGGTGCAGACGATCATGCGGATGTCGCCGCCCGCGGCGCGCCACAGCCGCTCGACATGCTGCGGGTCGAGCGGCCCCGGGTCGATGGCGATGTAGCCGGTGCCCGGGTCGCCCACCAGGTAGCTGTTGGTGCCGGGGCCGGTCATCACGCCCGGGTTGGGGGCGGTCAGCCGCGTCACATTGCGCAGCAGCGGCACCGGCTGCAGCGTGTTCCAGTCCAGGTGGTGCACCATCTGGCCGTCAGGCGAGGTCAGTGCCAGTTCGCCGTAGGGCGTCTCATGCTCCATGTAGCGGGCTTCCTGCCCGGCCAGCCAGCCGGCGCGCGGGCACGACGTCCACAGCGGCTGCTCGCCGGCGCAGGCCGCCAGCACGGCGTCCACCGTCTTGAAGTGCTCCAGCCGCTCCAGCGTGCGGATGGTCGGGTAGATGATGAAGAAGCTGCCGGCCTTGTGCTGCGCCAGCGCCTTCGCGGGGCTGACCCAGACCGGCTCGAACTGCTCGGCCTCGTCGGCCACCGGCGCCTGGTTGGCCGGCATGCGGGCCACGAGGAAGGGCACGTCAAAGCGGCGGGGCAGGTCGCGGTCGGTGATCCAGTGGGCCAGCACATACACGTCGGCCGCCGCCAGCACCAGGCCGCGCGCGGCGCATTGCGCGGCAAAGGGCGCCTTGCGGTCCAGCGCGGCAATGTCGGCGTCGCTGGCCATGCTGCCATCGGCGTGGCGGGCCAGCAGCACGCCCAGCTCCTCAAAGCTCTCGCGGATGGCGGCGATGGCCTGCGTCAGGTGCAGGTCGCTCTGGGTGAGGCGCCGCGCGGCCAGCGCATGGGCCTGCGCATCGGCGGCGTCAATGCCGCCGCCGGGGAACACATAGGCCCCGGGCGCGAAGCTGGCTGTCATGGAGCGGCGGGTCATCAGGACCTCGATGCCGTCTTGCGTATCGCGCAGAAGCAGCACCGTCGCTGCCGGGCGGGTAGGCGCAGGTTCCCGCTGGGGGTAGAGGAGTTGGGAAGGACGAACCATAAAGGCCATTATCCGTAACGGCGGCCCGACGTGCTGGCGCCATAATTGGGCTATGAGGATTCCTTTCACCAAGATGCAGGGTGCCGGCAACGACTTTGTGGTGCTCGACGAAACGCGCGGGCGCCTGGGCCTGTCTGAGGCGCAGTACCGCTTCCTGGCCGACCGGCACTTCGGCGTGGGCGCCGACCAGGTGCTCACCGTGCGGCCGTCGCCCGCCGCCGGCATCGACTTTGAATACGTGATCCACAACGCCGACGGCGGCGAGGTGGAGCAGTGCGGCAACGGCGCGCGCTGTTTCCTGCGCTTTGTGCGCGAGCACGGCCTGACGGGCAGCGATGTGGTCAGGGTGCAGACGCTGTCCGGCGTCATCGAGCCGCGCATGGGCGCCGACGGGCGCGTCACGGTGGACATGGGCGCGCCCGTGTTCGAGCCGGAGAAGGTGCCTTTTGACAAGGCCGGCCTCACGCCCCTGGAAGAAAACAACGGCCAGAGCTGGCACCTGGCGCTGGGCACCCATGCCGACTCGCCGATCATCTCCGTCGCCATCCTGTCCATGGGCAACCCGCATGCGGTGCAGGTGGTGGATGATGTGGACACCGCCCCTGTGGCCGAGCAAGGGCCCCGCATCGAGAACCACCCGCGCTTTCCCAACCGCGTCAACGCCGGCTTCATGCAGGTCGTGAGCCGCAACCGCATCCGCCTGCGTGTGTTCGAGCGCGGCGCCGGCGAGACGCTGGCCTGCGGCACCGGCGCCTGCGCTGCCGTGGTGGCCGGCATCCGCTGGGGCCTGCTGGATGCGCGCGTGGATGTTGAAACGCGCGGCGGCCTGCTGACCATCGAATGGGCGGGGGGCGATGCGCCGGTGCTCATGACCGGCCCCGCCGTGACCGTCTTTGAAGGTGACATAGAAATACCGGAGAACCTGTGAACCACAACGCCATGAACCCCATCACCGAAGACGACATCGCCAACTATCTGGCCAACACGCCCGACTTCTTCGAGCGGCATGCCGAGCTGCTGGCCGCCGTGCAACTGAACAGCCCGCACGGCAACCGCGCGGTGAGCCTGCAGGAGCGGCAGGCCGAGATGCTGCGCGACAAGATCAAGGCGCTGGAGCACCGCGTCATGGACATGATCCGCCATGGCAACGAGAACGTCATCATTGCCGACAAGCTGCAGAAGTGGGCCAAGAACCTGTTCCTCACGCAGGACGCGCGCGAGCTGCCGCAGCAGATCACCGGCGAGATCCGCAACCAGTTCATGGTGCCGCAGGTGGCCATCCGCGTGTGGGATGTGAAGGAAGCCTACGCGGACGAGATTTTTGCCAAGGACGTGAGCGATGACGCGAAGACCTTCGCCTCGTCCCTGACCTCGCCCTACTGCGGCGTCAACTCCGGCTTTGAAGCCGTCAACTGGCTGGGCGACCCGGACGTGGCGCTGTCCGTGGCGCTGATGCCGCTGCGCCTGGGCGCCATCAACAGCACCGGCCCGGCCTTTGGCATGCTGGTGCTCGCGTCGCCCGACCCGCAGCGCTTCCATGACGGCATGGGCACCGACTTCCTTGAACGCATCGCCGAACTGGCCAGCGCGGCCCTGTCGCGGCTGAGGTAGCCCCTTGATGAGCGCCTGCGCCAACCTGGTCGAGCGCTACCTGGAGCATGTCCGCGTTGAGAAGCGCCTGGCCGCGCGTACCGTCGAGCTCTATTCGCTCGACCTGCAAAAGCTCTCTGACAACGCATCGAAAGCCGGCATCGGCCTGCTACAGGTGCAGAACATCCACATCCGCCGCTGGGTCGCGCAGATGCACGGCGGCGGCCGCAGCGGCCGCGGCATTGCGCTGATCCTCTCGGGCTGGCGCGGCTTCTACACCTGGCTGGGCCGCGAAGGCCTGGTGGCCGCCAACCCGGTGCAGGACGTCCGCTCGCCCAAGTCCCCCAAGCCGCTGCCCAAGGCGCTGAGCGTGGACGACGCGGTGCAGCTGGCCGGCTACGCCAACGAAGACGCCGATCCCTGGATGGAAGCGCGCGACGCCGCCATGGTCGAGCTGCTCTACGGCTGCGGCCTGCGCGTGGGCGAACTGGTGGGGCTGGACGCAGCGGCCAGCAGCAAAGCCAGAGGCTGGGTTGACCTGCAGGCCGCCGAGGCGCATGTGCTGGGCAAGGGCGGCAAGCGCCGCACCGTGCCGGTGGGCAGCAAGGCCCTTGAAGCGCTGGCGTTGTGGCTGGTGCGCCGTACCGAAGCAGGGCCGGCCGGCAGCGCGCCTGTTGAACAGCCGGCGCTCTTCATGGGCCGCAACGGCACGCGCCTGACGGCGCAGACCATCTGGGCACGCCTGAAACGCCGCAGCCTGCAGGCGGGCCTGGCCACGCCGGTCCACCCGCACATGCTGCGCCACTCATTCGCCAGCCACGTCCTGCAGTCCAGCAGCGACCTGCGCGCCGTGCAGGAGCTGCTGGGCCACGCCAACATCAGCACCACACAGGTGTACACGCGGCTGGACTTCCAGCACCTGGCCAAGGCGTATGACGCGGCGCATCCGCGGGCGAAGCTGGGGAAGGGGAAGACCTGAGACGGGTTTCTGAAGAAGCGCAGGCACGAAAAAGAGCAAGCCTACTCATTCAACGGAAACACCGCCCGCTTGCTGTCTGACGGCGCATTCGCCAGCACTGCTCCCAGCCGCTCCATCAATACCGAGGCATCCTGCCCGTCCAGCGGCACCAGCGCCTGGGCCACGCGCACCTGCGCGACCCAGTCGGCGGCCTTGTCCTTGAAGGGCATCAGGCAGCGGGCCACCACGCGCGGCGCGGCGGCGGTGGCTTCTTCGGGGGTGAGCGGGCCCTCCACCAGCATGCCGAAGCGCAGCTCCGACAGGCGCGCCACGCTGTCGATCTCGCGTGCGGTGGACAGCAGGCGGCCGGCCACCCGCAGCGGTAGTTCCTCGGCCGAGCGGCGGTCAAAGTCGCGCAGGATCTGCTCGATGTTGGTGATGTCTATGAGCAGCACCGCGCCCTGGTGGCGCAGCCGCTGCGACCGCGCGATCATGCGGGCCAGGCGCTCGGTGAACACATGTTCGTTGATCAGGCCGGTGGCCGGGTCCATGCGGTCCAGGCCCTGGATGCGGCGGTTGTGCTCGCGCCGCTGCTGGCTGCGCAGCATCAGGATCACCAGCATGACCGGCAGCTCCAGGGCAATGCCGATCTGCATGCCGTAGGTGGTCATGAAGCCGATGGGGATGAGCCCGGTGGCCCGCGCAATCGGGAAGGCTGCACTCAGCAGCACCGGCAGCAGGCCCAGGGCCACCCAGCCGGCGTAGCGGTCGCCGCGGCGCCAGGCCCACAGCAGCGCCGTCACCAGCACCAGCAGGGCCGCCAGCACATAGGTCACCATGATGGCCACACGCCCGCCCGGCTCGGCCAGCGCAATGGCCAGCACGGCCACGGCGCCCAGCGCGGCCATGGAGATGATGGCGCGGTGGACCCTGGGCGAGCGCTCGGCCATCGCCACCACTGCCGAGGCAAACAGCAGCATCGGCACGAGCGTGAGGGTGGGCAGCACCACGGAAGACAGGTCGTTCCACCAGGCCCATCCGGGCCACAGGTGCAGCCCGGCGATGCCGGTCAGGCAGGCCTGCGTCAGCGCCATCAGCGCTACCGTGGGGGCATACAGCGCATAGGCGTTGTCGCGCAGCGATACGGCGCTGAGCGCCGAAATCATCACCGCCAGGCCGGCCAGGCCGAAGTAGATGCCCAGGATGAGCGAGATGCGCTGCTCGCTGCGGCTCAGGTGGCTTTCGCTCACAAAGCTCAGCGGCGCGCTGAAGCTGGCGGGGTTCTCCACGCGCAGCAGGTAGTGGCGCGGCTCCTCGGCTGATATGGCAATCGGCAGCAGCGGGTGGCGGTGCGGCACGGGCCACTGGGCCACGGGGATGGTGTCGCCTGCGCTCTGCCCGTTCCAGGCGCCGGCCTGGTCGAGCGTGAAGAGCGTGACCCGGTTGACGGACGAATACGGCACCTCCAGGTACCAGCGCTCGGCATCGGGCGCTGGCGGCACGGTGAAGCGGATCCACAGCGCCTGGCCGGTGGTCAGCGGGTGGATCAGGCCGCGCCGGGTGGGCTGCCAGGTGATGGCGCCATCTGCGCTCACGAACTCGGGCTCGGCCTGGCCGGAGGTGTCGCGCCAGTAGTCGCCCCAGTCCTGCAGCGGCACGGGCTGGTGCGCCGCGTCCAGCTCCAGCACCGTCCGCCCCATGGCTGCGCCCGGCATGATGGCCAGCACCAGCAGTGCCGGCATCAGTACGGCCAGCACAGCCACCCACAGGCTGCGCCAGCGATTTATCAACGACATGTTCCGCGTATCTCCTGGGGCGCAGTAAAGCATACTTCGCGCGGCCCCGTGCCTGGCCGGCGCTTGCGGGCGCCCCGCCCGGGCATTCGTTGCGCCCGTGTGGCTTGCCTGCCACGACAATACCCCCATGAAAACCATCCGACTCAAAGAGGGCAAGGAGCGCTCGCTGCTGCGCCGCCATCCATGGATTTTTGACTCGGCGATTGCCCGGGGCGGTGCGGATGCGGGCGAGACGGTGCGGGTGGAGTCCCATGACGGGCGCTTCCTGGCCTGGGCGGCCTTCAGCCCGGCGTCGCGCATCCGGGCCCGCGCCTGGAGTTTTGACGAGGGGCAGCGCATTGATGCCGCATTCCTGGCGGCGGCGGTGCAGCGGGCGGTGCGGGCGAGGGCGCGCTTTGACATCCAGAGCGACGGCATGCGCCTCATCCATGGCGAGTCGGATGGCCTGCCGGGGCTGATCGTGGACCGCTATGGCGACACCCTGGTGGCTCAGTTCCTGGCCAGCGGCGCCGAGCGCTGGAAGGCGGTGCTGGCCGATGCGCTGCTCAGGGAAACGGGGCTGGCGCGCCTGTATGAACGCTCCGACGCCAGTTCACGCGCGCTGGAAGGACTGCCCGAAGTGACGGGCTGGCTGCGCGGCGATGGCGAGACGGCCATCACCCTGAACGAGCACGGCTGGAAGCTGACGCTGGACGTTGCGACCGGCCACAAGACGGGCTTCTACCTGGACCAGCGCGACAGCCGCAAGAAGTTCTCGGACTACACCCGGCGCCTGGCCTTCCAGCGGGTGCTCAACTGCTACTGCTACACCGGCGGCTTCACCGTGGCGGCGCTGGCCGGCGGCGCGGCCCATGTCACGTCGATCGACTCGTCCGGCCCTGCGCTGGAGCGGGCTGCCGCCAATGTGGCGCTGAACGGCTTTGACGCTGCCCGCACGGACTTCATGGATGCCGACGTCAATGCCTCGCTGCGGGCCTTCATTGAGGAGGGGCGCAGCTTTGACGCCATCATCCTCGACCCGCCGAAGCTGGCCCCCACGGCCGCCCATGCCGAGCGGGCCGCGCGCGCCTATAAAGACATCAACCGCCTGGCCTTCAAGCTGCTGGAGCCGGGAGGCGTGCTTTTTACCTATTCGTGCTCGGGCGGGATCAGCGCCGACCTGTTCCACAAGATCGTGGCCTCCGCCGGCACCGACGCCGGGGTGGACGGCTACATCAGCGAACGCCTGGGCGGCGCGCCGGACCATCCGATGACCATTGATTTCCCGGAGGGCGAGTACTTGAAAGGCCTTGTCGTGCTGCGGAAGTAGGATCGGGTGCAGAATCTTCAACCTTTCATGCTTCAGGTGTTTTCATGAGTCTCATCCCCGCCACCATCCTCACCGGCTTTCTCGGCTCCGGCAAGACCACCCTGCTCAAGCGCGTGCTGGAAGAGGCCCACGGCCAGAAAATTGCCGTCATCGAGAACGAGTTCGGCGAGGAGAACATCGACAGCGACATCCTCGTGACCGAAAGCAAGGAACAGATCATCCAGATGAGCAACGGCTGCATCTGCTGCTCCATCCGCGAAGACCTGCGCGCCACGCTGCAGCTGCTGGCCGCCAAGAAGCGCAAGGGTTTGCTGGACTTTGACCGCGTCGTCATTGAAACCACGGGCCTGGCCGACCCCGGCCCGGTGGCGCAGACCTTCTTCATGGACGAGGAAATCGCCGAGAGCTACCTGCTGGACTCCATCCTGACGCTGGTGGACGCCAAACATGCCGCCACCCAGCTCAACGACCGCCAGGAAGCCCGCCGCCAGGTGGGTTTTGCCGACCAGATCTTCATCAGCAAGA
>JAZKHY010000103.1:0-28617 GCA_040385105.1 Pseudomonadota bacterium | reverse complement strand
TCAGGTTGGTCGAGATCGGCGCCACCTGGTACAGCCGCGTCTCGCGGAACTTGCGTTCCACGTCGTATTCGCTCGCAAAGCCGAAGCCGCCGTGGTACTGCAGGCAGACATTGGCCGCCTCCCAGCTGGCCTTGGCCGCCAGGTACTTGGCCATGTTGGCCTGGGTGCCGCAGGGCTCGCGGGCGTCAAACAGCTTGCAGGCCTCAAAGCGCATCAGGTTGGCCGCCTCCACTTCCATGAAGGCCTCTGCAATCGGGAACTGCACGCCCTGGTTCTGGCCGATGGGTCGGCCGAACACGACGCGGTCCTTCACATACTTGCTGATGCGGTCGATGAACCAGTAGCCGTCGCCGATGCATTCGGCGGCAATCAGGGTGCGCTCGGCATTCAGCCCGTCGAGGATGTACTTGAATCCCTTGCCTTCCTCGCCGATCAGGTTCTCCGCCGGGATCTCGAGGTTCTCGAAGAACAGCTCGTTGGTCTCGTGGTTGACCATGTTGGGAATGGGCCGCACCGTCATGCCGGTCTTCTCGGCCAGGCGCAGGTCCACCATGAAGATCGACATGCCTTCGGACTTCTTCGTCACTTCGGCCAGCGGCGTGGTGCGCGCCAGCAGGATCATCCAGTCCGAATGCTGCACCCGCGAGATCCAGACCTTCTGGCCGTTGATGACGTAGCGGTCGCCCTTTTTCACCGCGCTGGTCTTGATCTTGGTGGTGTCGGTGCCGGTGCTCGGCTCGGTCACACCCATGGACTGCAGACGCCATTCGCCGGTGGCCAGCCTGGGCAGGTAGAACTCCTTCTGTTCTTTCGAGCCATGGCGCAGCAGTGTGTTCATGTTGTACATCTGGCCGTGGCAGGCGCCGGAGTTGCCGCCCGAGCGGTTGATCTCTTCCATGATGACGGAGGCTTCCGTCAGGCCCAGGCCCGAGCCGCCGTATTCCGTGGGGATCAGCGCGGCCATCCATCCGGCTTTGGTCAGCGCATCGACAAACGCCTCGGGGTAGCCGCGCTTCTCGTCCACCTTGCGGTGGTATTCATCAGGGAATTCGGCGCAGAGCGCGCGCACGGCGTCGCGGATGTCGGGGAAGTCATTGCGGGTGGTTTGCATGATGAAGGGTCGGGTTGGTGTCGGGGATGGAAATTTTCAGGAGCGTTTCAGGCGCATTTCACGAGCGTGTGCGCGCCAGGATCTGCGTGGCCAGGCGGATCACCGGTGCATCCACCATGCGCCCGTCCAGCTGCACCACGCCGCCGCCGGCGGCCTCGGTGGCGGCGAGTACGCGTTGCGCCCATTCCTGTTCGGCCGGCGAGGGTGACAGTGTGGCATGCACCACGGCCACCTGTGAGGGGTGGATGCACAGCTTGGCGCTGAACCCCAGGCGCAGGCCGCGCTGCACGTCCTGCACCAGCCGGTCAGTTGCTGCCAGGTCGGTGGTGACGCCGTCCACCGGCTGGGCCAGGTTTGCGCGGCGCGAGGCCAGCGCCACGGCCCAGCGGGCCGGCGTGAGTTCGGCCTGGTCGGCGCCTGCCTGCATGCCCAGATCGGCCTGCAGGTCCAGGTGGCCGAAGGCCAGGCGCACCACCTGCGGCGCGCTGGCGATGGCATCGAGCGCGCCGAAGGCTTGGGCGGATTCGATCAGCGGCACCAGCGCCAGCCCGGGGCAGGCGGCGGCCACCGCAGCCACTGCGGCGGCGTTCTCGGCCTTGGGCAGCATCAGGGCCGCCAGCCCCTCGCGCGCCATGGCGGCAACGCAGGCCATGTCGGCCTCATGCAGCGGCCCGGGCGGCGGGTTGATGCGCACCATCAGGCGCGCGCGCTGGTCCGGGCCCAACTGCGCCCAGGCCGCTGCCAGAGCGGCGCGGCCGGCGTCCTTGGCGCCAGGGCCCAGGGCATCTTCCAGGTCGGCAATCACCATGTCGGCGGCGCCGGCCAGGGCCTTGGCCAGCCTGTCGGGCCGGTCGGCCGGGACGAAGAGAAAGCTGCGTGCCGCGGCAACGCGTGAAGGGGCGCTCATGGCCTGCATGATCGGTGATCGCGCCGGGCAGGGCCATCGGGCATTTCGGGAGCGAGGCTTCGGGAAAACAGAAGGCTGGTGTATCGTCACGCCATGGCTCACCCCGGTTACAGACCATGAACTTCGACCTGACGGACCTGCGGCTCTTTGTGCTCGCGGCCGAGGAGCTCAACCTCACCCGGGCCGCGGCCCGGCAGCACCTGTCGCTGGCGGCGGCCAGTGCGCGCATCAAGGCGCTGGAGGAGCAGGGCGGGCTGCCGCTGTTCACCCGCGAGGCGCGGGGCCTGGCGCTCACTGCGCCGGGCGAGGCGTTTTTGCACCATGCGCGCGCGGTGCTGCGCCAGGTGAACGAGCTGCGCAACGACCTGCAGGAGTACGGCGGCGGGCTGCGCGGCCACCTGCGGGTGTTTGCCAACACCACGGCGGTGTCGGACTTCATGCCCGAGATCCTGCCGGCCTTCCTGTCGGCCAACCCGCGCATCAACATCGACCTCCAGGAAAAGCCGAACGCCGAGATTGCGCGCGGCGTGGCCGACGGCCGGGCCGACCTGGGCATCGTCGCGGGGCAGGTGGACCGGCTGGGCCTGCAGTCCATCCACTTCAGCACCGACAGGCTGGTGCTGGTGACATCGCAGCGGCACCGCCTGGCCAGACGCAAGCGCATTGCCTTTGCCGAGATGCTCGACGAGGACGCGGTGGGCATGCACCACGGCAGCACGCTGCAGAGCTTCCTGGCCAATGAAACTGAAAAGCTCGGCAAGTCGATGAAGCTGCGCATCCAGCTCGCCGGCTTTGACGCCATGTGCCGCATGATCGGCGCCGGTGTCGGCGTGGGCATCGTGCCGGAGTCGGCGGCGCTGCGTAACCAGGCGGCCCTCAAGCTGGCGCTGGTGGAGCTGACGGACGACTGGAACGTGCGGGAGCGTTATGTGCTGGCGCGGGACTTCGGGGCGCTGCCGGCCTATGCGCGCAACCTTGTCACCGAACTCGTGCGCTTTCATGACAAGGGCGGCGCGCCCTAGCGTTCATTCCAGCCGCACGCCGGTTTCCCGGATGACCCGCCCCCAGCGCGCGGTGTCGTTCACCAGCACGTCCTGGAATGCCTGCGTGGGTCCGCCCGTCTGCTGGGTACCCAGCGAGGCGACGAGTTCCACAAAGGCCGGCGTGGCCATGGCGCGGTTGACGGATTCATTGAGCCGTTGCACCAGTGCATCGGGCGTGGCCGAGCGGGCCACCAGGCCGAACCAGGTGTAGTACTCGAAGTCCGCAAAGCCCTGCTCGGCGAAGGTGGCGACGCCGGGGAACTGCGCGGCGCGTTCGCGGCCGGTGACGCCCAGGGACTTGACCTTGCCGGCACGCAGCAGCGCCTGCGACGAGAACTGCACGTCGAAATAGGTGGCCACATCGCCCGCCATCACGGCGCCGTGGGCGCCGGCCGCACCGCGGTAGGGAATGTGCGTCAGGTAGATGCCGGCCGCCTTCTTGAACGCCTCGGTCACCAGGTGCGGCTGGGTGCCGCTGCCGACCGACGCGTAGTCCAGGCCGCCCGGCCGCTCCCGCGCCATGCGCACCAGGTCGGCCAGGCTGTCGCCTGGGAAGCGGGCGCTCACCACTGCCATCTGCGGGCTCCTGACAAGGCCGCAGACGGCGCGGAAGTCGCGCAGCGGGTCGTACGGCAGCTTCGGGAAAAGCCATTGCGCAGTGGTGAAGACGTTGCTGGTCAAGAGCAGCGTGTGGCCGTCTGCGGGCGCGGCCAGTGCGGCCGAGGTTCCGATGATGGCGCCTGCGCCCGGCCGGTTTTCCACCAGCACCGGCTGGCGCCATTCGGCGGACACGCCGGCCGCGACGGCGCGGGCCATGACGTCCGACGGCCCGCCCGCGGGGAACGACACGATGATGGTGACCGGCCGGCCGGGGAAGGCCTGGGCATGGACGGGCGGGGCTGAGGCAATCCAGCAGGCGGCGGTGCTGGCAAGTAGGTGGCGGCGCTGGATGGGCATGAAGGCCCTGATCTTAATGGGGCCCGCGCGCCGTCTGCGCAGGCCTTGCGCCGCCGTCCTACAACGCAACGGCGTTGCCGCCCCGGGTGCGCATGCGGCGCTGCTCGGTAAATTTCCCCCATGTCCACCACACACACCGCCCGGGAGTCCCTGCACCATGGCCCGCATGAATGAACCCCTTGAAAGCCTGGATGCCGCCGGCGCCGCCATGCCGGCGGGCCTGGCCTTCACCAGCGACGCTCGCCCCGGCATCCGGCGGGAGCGGCGCGGCAAGGGCTTCTCGTACCGCGACGCGCAGGGCCGTCTGGTGCGGGATGCAGGGGAGATCGCGCGCATCCGCAAGCTGGCGATCCCGCCGGCCTATGTGGATGTGTGGATCTGCCCGCGGCCCGACGGCCACCTGCAGGCCACCGGCCGCGATGCGCGCGGGCGCAAGCAGTACCGCTACCACCCGCAGTGGCGCGAGGAGCGCGACTGCGGCAAGTACAACCGGATGCGCGACTTTGCCGCCGCCCTGCCGGCCATCCGCCGGCGCGTGGCCGCCGACCTGAAGGCGCCGCCGCTCAGCCGCCAGCGGGTGCTGGCCACCATGGTGCGGCTGCTGGACACCACCTTCATCCGCGTCGGCAACGACGAATACGCGCGCGAGAACGGCTCCTTTGGCCTGACCACGCTGCGCAACCGCCATGCGCGGCTGGTGCAGGACGCCCTGGTGCTGTCGTTCCGCGGCAAGAGCGGCGTGCTGCAGGAAGTGCAGGTGCGCGACCCGCAGGTGATCGAGGTGGTGCGCAGCTGCCTGCACCTGCCCGGCCAGGAGCTGTTCCAGTACCGGGACGGCAACGGCGAGTTGCGCACCGTGGGCTCGGGCGACATCAACAGTTACCTGCAGGACATGGCCGGCGGGCGCTTCACCGCCAAGGACTTCCGCACCTGGCACGGCACCGTGATGGCCTGGCAGGCGCTGCGCAAGGCTTGTGCCGCCGCGCAGGCAGGTGACGGCGCTGCGGTAGGTGCGGGTGCGCCGCGTTTCACCATGAAGGAGTGGCTGGCCACGGTGGCGCGCAGGCTGGGCAACACCCCGGCGGTGTGCCGCAAGGCCTATATCCACACCGACGTGCTGCATGCTGCCGTGCTGCTGACCTCGCGCGGCGCCGACCTGGAAGGCTTGCACCGGCGCATGGCCGCCCCCATCTCTGCCCGGCGCGGCCTGTGCGTGGCCGAGCGGGCGCTGCTGGCCTTCCTGGCGTCGGCGCCCTCGCCGCAACGCAAGGCGGGGCGGCGGCCCCACCGGGTCCCTGCCCGGTAGGTCCTGGCGGTTCAAGACGTTGTCATGCCGGACCTGATCCGGCATCCACGGTGGCCGGCCGGCGTTCTGCCCATTCACTGGCTGGTCTCCGGGAGCAACAGCTCGGTCGCCAGCAGCGACAGTTCGTCGCAAGCTGCTTCAGTTGTGCGTCAGCCTGTGTGACATTACACGCTCACCGCCAAGGCACAATCACCCCATGTTGTTCATACCGCAACGTCTCGAAGCTCTGCCCGACCAGTCGTGGAAATCACTGCTGGGCTCGCTGGGTTTCTGCGTGCTCGTCTATGCGCTGGCGGCCATGGTCATCCACATGTCCATGCCGGAGCTGGGCAGCCTGGGCACGGTGCTGATGTTCAGCGAGAGCATCGGCCTCACCGTCGTGATCGTCGGCTGGCTGGTTGTGCAGGCGCCCTGGGTGCGCCGGCTGGAGCCCAATGTGGCCTTTGTTCTTACAGCCGCCATCGCGATGCCGGTGGGCTATGTCGCCGGCCGGGCCTTCTGCCTGTCGGTCCTCGGCGAGCCGTTCAGCTTCCTGGCGCCCGGCGAGATGGCCATGTTCCCGATTGTCGGCACGGCGCTGATCTCCGGCCTGGTGCTGTATGCGCTGGGCGTGCGGCGCCAGCTGGCGCGCGAGGAGGCGGGCCGCCTGCAGGCCCAGCGCCTGGCCACCGAGGCCCAGCTGCGCCTGCTGCGCATCCAGCTGGAGCCGCACATGTTGTTCAACACCCTGGCCAACCTGCGCTCGCTGGTGGACGACGAGCCCGAAGCGGCCAAGACCATGATCGACCAGCTCATCTGCTACCTGCGGGCGACGCTGGCTGCCTCATGCACCGAGTCCACCACGCTCAAGCAGGAGTTCTCCCAGCTCAAGGCCTACCTGGACATCATGGCGCTGCGCATGGGCACGCGCATGTGCTACTCACTGGAACTGCCGGTCGAGCTGAACCAGGCGCGCATCCCGCCGATGCTGCTGCAGCCGCTGGTGGAAAACGCCATCAAGCACGGCCTGGAGCCCAAGGTCGGCAAGGGCGCCATCGACGTCAAGGCCACCACCGAAGGCACCTGCGTGGTCATCACCGTCAAGGACACGGGCCTGGGCCTGCCGGCCGACTACGACCCGGCCGCCCGCAGCGAGTCCTACGGGCTGGCGCATGTGAACGAGCGGCTGCAGACGGCCTATGGCGGCAAGGCTTTCCTCAGGCTGGACCGCAACGAGCCGCAGGGCGTGTGCGCCACCGTGCGCATCCCGGGCCTGGCCCGTGAAACCGCCCTGAAGAAAGGCTGCGGCTGATGTCACCCATGCCCGCCGTGCCCACGGCGCTGATCGCCGAAGACGAGCCCCGGCTGGCCCGCACGCTGGCAAAGCAGCTGGAGCAGGCCTGGCCCGAACTGAAGATCGTGGCCATGGCCGAAGACGGCATCTCCGCCTGCGAGATGGCGCTGCAGCACCAGCCCGACATCCTGTTCCTGGACATCAAGATGCCGGGCAAGACCGGCCTGGAAGTGGCCGAGGCGGTGACCGACGACTGGCCCGAAGACAAGCCCGCGCCGCTCTTCGTCTTTGTCACGGCCTATGACGAATTCGCCGTTGCGGCCTTCGAGCATGCGGCGGTGGACTACCTGCTCAAGCCGGTGGTGCCCGCCCGGCTGGCCACTACGGTGGAGCGGCTCAAGGCCCGGCTGGATTCGCGCACCGCGGCGCCCGGCGCCGGCGAGATGGCCACGCTGCTGCAGCAGGTGCAGGCCATTGCCTCGCCCCAGCAGGCAGACACCGAGCGCATCAGCATCATCCGCGCCGGTGTGGGCAACACGGTGCGGATGATCCCGGTGTCCGACGTGCTGTGCTTTGAGGCCACCGACAAGTACGTCAACGTCATCACCGCCACCGGCGAGGCCCTGGTGCGGCTGAGCCTGCGCGAGATCATGTCGCGCATCGACGCGGCGGACTTCCTGCAGGTGCACCGCAGCGTCATGGTCAACGGCAAGTGCATCGAGTCCGCGACGCGGGACGAGGCGGGGCACTATTCGCTGGCGCTCAAGGGCCTGCAGCGCCGCGTCAAGGTGAGCCGGGCCTTTGCCCACCTTTTCAGGCCGATGTAAGTAACCAGTTGTTTCCGGGTGTAAAAAAGCATCCGGAATGTCCCCACATTTGGGGACAGACGTGTCAATACGTGATCTTTAGCATGCAGCCAGAGGGTTGAGTCGCGGGACTGTCCCCTCGGCGGGACCGTGCATTCAGGGCGCCCCGCATCAAACCCCGCACCTCGACAGGTGTTTGCATGCAGGGACAAGATGTCAGCGCCGGCCTTTACCGCAAGCCGGAGATCCTCAACCGGCAGCGCCATGGCAGCCTGCGCTATGACCCGCGCCGCGACGGCTTCCGCTTTGCGGCGCAGGTCAACTCCGTGCCGCTGGCCACCGCCGAATATGACGCCGCTGCCGCCTTCTTCCCGCTGCTCTTTGCCCGCAATGCCGAAGGCGGCGTTTTCACGCTGGCCCTGCTCGGGCTGCGCAGCGGCGAGAACCTGTTTGTCACCGATGACGGCCAGTGGGACGCTGGCTACCTGCCTGCCTTCATCCGCCGCTACCCGTTTGCCATGGCACGCGACGGCGCGCGCCTGGGCGTCTGCATCGATGCCGCGTCACCCGAGCTGGGCCTGCACAGCGGCGAGCCGCTGTTCACCGGCGGCGGCGCCAACACCCCGCTGACGGACGGCGTCGTCCGTTTCCTGGCGGAGCTGCAGCAGGCGCTGGACGACAGCCGCCGCTTCCATGAACAGCTGGCCGGGCTCGGCCTGCTGGAAGACGTGGCCGTGCAGGTCACGGGCGGCACTGAGCCGCAGACCCTCGGCGGGCTCATGGCCGTGGACGAAAACCGGGTGCGTGCGCTGCCGCCGGGCACTCAGGACGCCCTGGCTTCCAGCGGCGCGATGCGGCTGATCCAGATCCACCTTCTTTCACTGGCCACGCTCGACGGCCTGACGCTGCGCCTGGCCCGCAGGCGGGACGCCGCCGCGCAGGCAACCGGCCGTGCCACATCCCAGGCCACACAACAGGGCACACCGCGGGCCATGCCGCCAGCGCCCCCTCCCCATCACCAGACAACTCTCCAGGGAACCGCCTCATGAACACTCCAGCCAACTCCGCAGGCCACATTGCGCGCACCCGCCTTGCCGTGCCGCGCGTCAAGCCGCTGCCGCTTGCCATCGGCATGTGGCTGGGCACGGCCGGCGCCCTGCTCGGCGTGGCCTTTCCGGCGGTGGGGCAGCCGATCAGCATCACCGCCGATACCGGCAGCACCGTCTCGGTCAGCGGCAACCGCGCCACCATCACCACCACCCGCAGCACGGCGGGCGGCACCAACGCGGTCAATGTGTTCAGCCAGTTCCGCACCGAGGCCGGCACGCGGGTGGACCTTGTGATGCCGACGGCGGCGGCCAACCTCATCAATGTCAATTACGCCAGCAAGTTCGACATCGGCGGCCAGGTCAATGCGCTGAAGAACGGGGCCATCACCGGCAACGTCTGGTTCCTGAGCCCGCTGGGCGTGGCCGTGGGCCCGTCGGGCGTGGTCAATGCGGGCGCGCTGCACCTGGGCTCGATCTCGCAGGCCCAGGCCGACCAGTTCAAGGCCGGCGCGAACCCGGACTCGCTCATCTCGGGCATCGTCGGCGGCGCCGGTGGCTATGCGCTGGGCGATGGCGCCATCGACATCTCGGGCCGGCTCAATGCGACCACCGGCTCCATCACGCTGCGCGGCAAGACGCTGACGCTCGCGCCCGGCGCCCTGCTGCAGACCGGGCAGGCCGCCAACCTGGCCGAGACCGGCAGCGGCGACAGCGCCGTCTTCGTCAACACCAACGGCATCGAGCAGGGCGTGCATGTGCAGGTGATCGGTGAGGGCGCCAACCGGGTGGTGATGCTCGCGCCCGAGGGCAAGGTGTCGATCCAGGCGCTGGACCAGGCGGGCCTGACCGACATTGCCGGCCAGATCACCGGCGTGGCGGCGGCGAAGGTGCGGCTGGTCAACACCACCATCGACACCACCGACGGCGCGCTGGCCGACGGCGGCACGGCGGCAAACCAGGGCGTCAGCATCGAGGCCAAGGCCTTCACGCCGGCCACGCCGGGGCTGATCCGCATGGCCGACGCGAGCGTGTCGCTGGACGGCGTGACCATCAACTCGGTGGGCAATGTGAAGGTGCAGGCCAATGCCAGCGCCGCCAACCGCCGTGCCGAGCTCACCGACTTCTTCAACACCGACATCACGGCGCAGCAGACGGCCAGCAACTACCTCTGGAGCAATGCGGTGCTGGGCGGCGTCATCGACAAGCTGCAGGGCCTGGCCGCCGACAAGCTGGGCATCAATGTGCTGCCGGTCATTGCCATCTCCAAAGCCGTCACCGAGATCAAGGGCTCGACGCTCACCAGCTCCGGCGGCAAGCTCGAGGTCAAGGCCGACTCGGCGGGCGTGAGCAACTCGGCGCTCAAGATGAAGCCTGATGCCGGCTCGTCGTCCACCACGCCCGCCGTGGCGGTGCTGCTGGGCCTGGCCAAGTCAGATGCTGCCATCACGATTGATGGCAGCACCGTGCTCAAGGGGAGCTCGTCGCTGGCCGTTGCAGCCGGCAATTCGCTCGAAGGCATGCATGAGCTGGAGGTGGAGGCGTCCAAGAACCGCTCGGTGGGCGCGTTCCTGCCCAACATCATGCTCGGCGGCGCCGACGTCACCGTGGCGCAGGGTGCGCAGCTGTCGCTCATCAACCCGGACACGGTGGCGGCAAAAAATGCAGCACTGAGCATCACCGCCATCAACAAGAGCGACTACGGCACCAGCGTCGAAGCCAGCGCAGAGCCCGGCGCCAAGGCCGGCATTGCCGTGGCGCTGGCCATTCCATTCACGCACGCCAAAGTCTCGATGGCCGGCTCGGCCGATGCGGGCGCCGTGCAGTCAGTCAAGGTCAATGCCGAGAATGCCATCGGCGCCAGCATCCTGATCGACAACCAGACCGGCACCGACACCCACGTTGCGACCGTGTCTGTTTCAACGCCCGATCCTGACGCCGTGGACCCGGGCCCCGGCCTCATCAGCGACGGCATCTTCCCGGTGGTGTACGACATGCTGGGCAAGTACCTGTCCAAAGCGCAGGAGAAGCCCGGCGCGTCGCCTGCACCCAGCCCGCCGGCCGCGCCAGGCTCCAGGCTGAATGTGGCGGGCGCCGCGGTCGTCGTTGTCGGCAGCCATGACTCGGATGTGAACCTTTCAGGCTCCCTCACCGGAGCGGCAGTCAATGTCACTGCCCAGACCACCAACAACCATATCTTTGACAGCGCGGTCAGCTCCACCGAAACCGAGGTGCAAGGCGGCACCTCCATCAACGTTGCAGCCGTCGTCGCGCTGCGCACGCACACCAGCATGGCCCACCTGGCCGATACCGCGCGGATCACGGCGAACGATGTGACGGTGACGTCAGAGGCCAATTCGAAGAAGGACTACTTCGGCGGCATCAAGCAGACGCTGGCCACCATCGGCAAGAGCAACACGCCGCTTCCCAGCGAAAGCAATCCCGACGCCGTCTCGCTCAACGACCGGGTGCAGGCCTTCAAGAACCTGAAGGAGGCGCTGTCCGACCCCTTCGCGGCCTTCAAGACCGACCTGTTCAGCGGCTATGTGGCAGCGCGCGGCGAGGGCGGCAAGACGGCCATCAACGGCAGCATCGGCATCTGGGGCAACACCAACCTGGCGACCACCTCGGTGGCAGGCGGCGCCGTCATCACCAGGATGACCGAGGCAGGCAGCCTGACCGTCACGGCCAACAGTGCATCGGGCGGCATCGTGCTGTCGGGCGACGTGCTGGCCCGCATTGAAAAATTCAACGACGCCATCGTTGACAAGGTCGGAGACACGGTGAACGACAAGATCGCGGCCATGAAGTCGCGCTTCATCTCGTTCGTCAGCGCACCACCGCCGCCGGCTCCTGCGCCACCCGCACCGCCGGCACCTCCAGCACCAGCACCTGCCAGCAAGCAACTCAACACCCATGGCGGTGACTCCGAAACCGGCGTCGGCGCCTCCTATGTCCTGCTGCTGGACACCCAGAACAGCAGCTCCACGGTGGCCAGCGGCGCGACCTTCAACTGGGCCGGTGGCGATGTCTCCGTCAAGGCCAGCAACCTGAAAGAGTCCTTCAACATCGGCGCCAACGCCGGCATCTCCAGCTCGGTCGGCCTGACCGGCACCGTGGTGCACAACATCTACAGTGCCGACACCACGGCAGCTGTGCAGGAAGGCGTGAACATCACGGCACGCCAGCTGGCGCTCAGCTCGGTCAACACGACGCAATCGGTATCCGGCGCAGTCGCGATATCCAAGGCCCAGAAGTCAGTGGGTGTGGCGCTGGCCATCAACAGCGTGGAGGCCAAAACGCGCGCGCTGCTGGGTGATCCGTCGCGCACGAGCCTGGCGGGCCTGCCCGCCACCGCACCCATCACGGTCTCGTCCCTCGCCGTGAGCGCCCAGAATGGCGGCAGCCTCATCGGCATCAGCGTGGCCGGCAGCATGTCAGAGGAAGACGCCAAGAGCAAAGCCAGTGGCACCCCCCCGCCGCCGGCCCCGGCGCCTGCAAGCGCTGGTGACAACAGCGCGACCAAGACCCTGTCTGACGACACGAGCGGCTTTGCCGGTGCGATTGCCAGCGCGACAGGCGGCATTGCCGGCATCTCGGGCATCAACGACAAGCTGGGCAATACCAAGGCCAATGTCGATCCTTCCAGCTCCGGCGGCATCGGCAATGCAGCGGCCGCCGGCGCCAGCAAGAACGAGGCCGGCGGCTTCGGCCTGGGCGTGTCGGGCGCCATCGTCTGGAACTCGGTCAACCAGACGGCTGACGCGCTCGCCAGCGGCCGCGTCGCGTTTGCGCAGGACGCCGGACCCCCGGTCCTGCTGGTCGATGCGCAGAACCGCACGAGCAGCATCGCCGTGGGGGGCGCAGCCACCGTCGCAAAGACCAAGGCGGGCCAGCCCAGCGCCGGCGTGGCCGGTGCGGTCACGGTCAACGATCTCAAAAGCACGGCCAGCGCAGGCCTGAGGGCCTTCAGGAACGACGGTGACCTGAGCCTGGCGCAGGTGACGGCGCGCAGCACGGGCGAACAGATCTCGGTGGGTCTTGCGCCTTCCATCACGCAGGGCTCATCGGCCAGCAAGTCAGTGACCGTGGCCGGTGGCGTTTCCATCACCATTGCCGGCAATACGACCAGCGCGCGCATCGACAACAGCCTGCTCGACATGAAAGCCAATGAGGGTGACGTGAGCCTGCAGGCAACCGACGCCAGCAACATCGGCACCGGCGGCGGCGCACTGGTGATCGGTGGTGACTACGGTGTGGGCCTGGCCTTCACCTATGCGAAGGTCGGTAACACGGTGCAGGCCGTGGCGCAGGACAGCACCCTGGCTGCCATCGACGACGCGACCGGCGCCACCTCAGCCGCCGGGCACGTGGACATCCTTGCCTACAACCCCAGCCGGATCGTGGCCGTGGCCGCTGCGGGCGGTGGTTCCAGCAGTGACAACTCCTTCAGTCTCATGGGCTCTGCCGTGGCCAACGACATTGGCAACACACTGCGCGCGGGTGTTTACGGCGGCGTCATCAAGGCACAGGACGGCGTGGTGCTGGCCACGGGCGACGACGTATCGCTGCGCGAGACGGGCCTCGTCTATACCTACGAAGACCCGGCCAACACCTTCCGCGACCGCGACGAAAACGGCAACGACCGCGACAACGCCATCGGCTCGGGCATCATCGGCATCGCCGGCAATGTGACGGTGGGCAAGTCGTCGGCCGTCGGCCTGAGCGTGGCCTGGAACCGCATCCACAATGATTTTGCGGTGGATGTTGCGGGTGCGCAGATCGAGGGCGGCACGCAGTTCCTGGCCAGCTCCACCAGCGCCTCCAATATCGTCGGCGTGTCGGCCGGCGCCAGCGTGTCCACCTCCGGCAAGTTCGCCGTCACCGGCTCGCTGACACTCAATGAAATCAACAACAAGCTGAACGTCAACCTGGACAGCCGCGCGGGCAACCAGTCCAGCGTGTCGGCCGACGCCGTGACCCTGCAGGCCACCGACCAGGCACAGGCCATCGGCGTGGCCGGCGCGGTTTCGGTCTCGCTGCAGGGCAGCCTGGCCATGGGCGCCGCCATCACCTACGGCAACATCGCCAACACCACCGGCGTGCTGGTGGACGGCGCCAGCGTCACCGCGAAGAACGGCGACCTCACGCTGGATGCGGTCAACGGCGCCAACAACCTCAACATCGCCGCCACCATCGGCGCCTCGGCCAAGGGCTTTGCCTTCATGGGCGCGGCTGCGGCGGCCACGGTGAAGAACAGCACCACGGCCATCGTGCGCGATGCGGCCAGCCTGTCCGCCACCGGCGGCCTTGCACGGGTGGCGGCCGAAGACAACTCGCACAGCTTCACGCTGGGCCTTTCGCTGGCCGGCGGGCAGACGGCGGGCGCGGGCATCGGTGTCGCGGTGAACAGCATCGACAACGACACCCGTGCAGACGTGGCGGGCTCCGGCGTCACCGCGCGCAACATCGCGGTGACGGCCACCTCGACCAACGACATCCAGTCCAACGCCATCGGCCTGGGCGGCGGTGGGCAGGTCGGCGTGGGCGGCTCGATCTCGGTCAACCTGATCGACAGCGACACCGTGGCCCATGTGTACGCCGGCTCGACGCTCTCGGCCGGCAACAACCTGCTGGTGTCGGCCGACGGCGCCGACATCCTCACCAACATCTCCGGCGGCGTGGGTGTGGGCATCGGCGCGGTGGGCGTGGGCGCCTCGGTGGCGGTCAACCTCATCCGCAGCAACATCAGCGCGCTGGTGGACGATGCCACGCTGTCGAGCGCAGCGGCGCTCGGCGCGGCCGACCAGATGACGGTGTACTCCGGCAAGGTGGACCCGAACAACAAGTTCTTTGGCAGCACCGTGGTCATCAAGGGCGGTGCCAACGACGGCAAGGCGCCGTCCTCGGCCGCCGATGCGCAGGTCGGCGAGGGCATCGGCTTCGACGAAAGCAAGTACCAGCGCGCGGGCCTGGTGCGCCAGACTGAAACGTCCAGCGGCGTGGCCGTGGTGGCCAGCGCCCAGCATGAGCTGCAGAACCTCTCGGTCAATGTGGGCGTGGGCGGCGCCGTCGGCGTGGCGGCCAATGTCAACGTCAACCTCATCCAGGGCCAGACCACCGCGCGCACCACCGACAGCACGCTGGCCAACACCGGCGGCGGCAGCAGCCGCGTGCTGGTGCGCGCGGCCGACCACGGCGTGATCGACGGCGTGGCCGGCTCGGTGGGCATCGGCCCCTCGGCTGTCGGCGTCGGCGCCGGTGTCGATGTGGAAAGCCAGAGCCGCACCACCACGGCGCAGGTGCTGCGCGGAAAAGTGCTGGGCGGCAGCGGCGGGGCCGATGTGGATGCCCGCAGCACGCGCCAGATGCGCAGCTTCGGCATCGGCGTGGGTGTGGGCCTGGGGGCCGGCGTTGCGCTGGCCGGCAATGTGACCATCAATGAAAACGCCACCTTTGCCCGGGTGACCGACGTGGCCGAATTCAAGGCCGCCCGCGCCAGCGTCACGGCCGGCTCGGCCACCGACATGCTGGCGGTGAACACCGGCGTGGGCGGCGGCATCGCCGGCGTTGCCGCCGCAGTCGGTGTGCTGGTGGACAGGACCAGCACCGGCGCCTACCTGGAAGGCAGTACCGTTGCCGTGACCAACGCGGTGCAGGTCAAGGCCGCCAGCCGGATGGCGCTCGACGAAATCTCGATTGCCGGCGGCGTGGGCGCGGCCGGCGTGGGCGGCAGCGTCGGCGTGGTGGTGAGCAACAGCCTGACCGAGGCGGTCCTCGGCGACAGCACCACGCGCGGCTCCACCGTGACGGCCGGCAGCGTGCTGGTGGATTCCGACAGCGACGTGGCGGTGACCTCCATCGGCGGCGCGCTGGGCGTGGGCGTGGCCGGTGTGGGCGCAGCGGTGGTGGTGAACTACCTGGGCAACACCAGCTCGGCGCGCATCGGCGGCAATGTCACGGCGGGCGGCGACATCACGGTGAAGGCCGACACGCAGCGCGACCTGACCGGAATCTCCGCGGCGCTGGGCGCAGGCGCCGTCGGCGCCACCGCCAGCGTGGTGGTCAACGTGGTGGGCTCGGGCGTCGATGCCGCCACGCAGGAGCGGCTCAACGAGAAAGACACCGTCAACCAGGGCAGCGCCAACAATTTCGGTGGTGAAGAGCGGCTGAACACCGGCCTTGAGAGCTACGGCCTGTCGGGCAATGACCTCAGCCTGCTCAATGCGAAGACGCGCACCAGCTTCGCCAGCTCCATCTCCAGCCTGGAAAAGACCGAGGCACGGGTGGTGGGCGGTGCGGTCATCAAGTCCAATGCCGGCAATGTGGCACTGGGCGCGACGGACACCACCGATGCGCTGATCTTCGCGGGCGGCGTGGCCGTTGGCGCGGTGGGCGTGGGCGGCGCCGTGGCGGTGGGCAACTTCGGCCAGGCGGTGCAGACGCGCATCGACGCCGGCGCGAGTGTGACGGCGAAGAACAAGGTCAGCCTGGATGCGGTGGCGCAGACCTCGCCAGGTTCGCTGAACAACTCGCTGGCCGCCAATGCCGGCGCGCCTTCGGTGGGGATCAATGTCAATGCGCTGCAGGGCTCGGGCGGCTTTGGCGCGGCGGTCGCCGCCTCGGTGGCGTCGGGCACCAGCAACGTGAATGCCACCACCGAAGTTGCCGGCAGCGTCACGGCCGGCACGGTGGTGCTGGGCAGCCAGGACAAGAGCAGCATCCGCGCGAACTCGGTGGGCGCGGCCGGCGCGGTGCTCGCCTCGGTGGGCGTGTCCGATGCCAATGTCTACAAGAACGGCCTCACGCGGGTGCGGGTCACCGACGGCGCCAGCGTCACCGGCACCAGCGTCACACTCGATGCCGCGCGCACCGGCAGCGTGTTCTCGCAGGCGGCGGGCGGCGCGGTGGCCGGTGTGGCCAGTGTCAATGCCAGCATCGCCACCGCCGAGCAGAACGGCGAGGTGACGGCGGAGATCGGTGCGGCCACGGTCAGCGGCAGCACGCTGAACGTCAAGGCCTCCAGCACCGGTATCGCCGAGGCCAACACCTGGGGTATCTCGGTGGCGGTGTTCGGCGCGGGCGGCCTGTCGGTGTCGTCGGCGCGCAATACCGTGGATGTGACGGCGCGGCTGGCGGCCACCCGGCTGAATGTCACCTCGTCCAATGTGCTCGCCACGCTGGGCAACAGTACGCCACTGGTGCGCTCGCGCGCGCAGACCTCGTCGTTCGCGGGCCTGGTGGCGGTGGCCGGCTCCAGCAGCACCAACGAGGTGTCGGGCGATGTGGTGGCCAGCGCCGAAGGCGTGACCACCAGCGCGCCCGGCGCCTCGCCCAATGTGTCGGTCACGGCCAACCGGGAAGCGGTGCACAGCACCAATGCGACCGGCATGCAGGGTGCGGTGGCCGCTGTCGGTGACATCGGTTCCTCGGCCAAGGACACCGGCACCAGCCGCGCCTCGTTCAGCTCGGCGGCCGGCGCGAAGATGGGCTCGGTGTCTGTCGCGGCCACCGACAGGAGCACCTTCAACCACAGCATCACCGGCGGCGGCGGCGGCCTGGTGGCGCAGACCGGCGGCACCTACCACGAGACCGACAACGGCCAGGCGGTGGTGGAGATCGGCTCCACCTACACCGGTTCGCTCAGCGGCTCGGCCACCCACATCACCAGCAGCAAGGGCAACCTGACCTCCAATGCGGTGATCGGCCTGGCCGCCTTCGGCGGTGGCGAGACCACGCTGAATGTGGCCAGCAGCGCCACCACCCAGATCCGCGACGGCGCGAGCATCACGGTGGACGGCGGCCAGGCGGTGCTCAGTTCGATGGTCAACACGCAACTGTCTTCCACGACCGATGTCGGCGCCAACGGCGGGCTGTCTGCTGCCGGCGGCAAGTCCACCAATGCCGTGATCACCAACAGCATCGTGCGCATCGGCAACAACGCGGTGCTGGCCGGGCGTAATGATGCGGCGGTCTGGACCCTGGCGCAGACCGAGTTCACGCTGGACAACGGCGTCACTGCCAAGGCCATCACCGGCGTGGGCGGCACGGGCGCCGACACGGTGACGGGTGCTGCCATGAACACCCGCGTGCAGATGGGCAGCGGCAGCCGCATCGCCACCGACGGCACGGTCAACCTGGAAACACGCACCAAGGGCCTCGCGGCCGAAACCGCGGTTGCCTCCAGCGGCGGGCTGCTGACCGGCTCCTATGGCGGGGCCAAGCTGGACCTGGGCCTCACGCAAATGGTGGAAATTGGTGCCGGCGCGGCCATCCGCGCCGAAGACAACGTCACGCTGACCAGTGGCGGCGGCAACGACGGCATCCTGGCGGTTGCGCGTGCGGACACCTACACCTACAGCCTGGTGCCGGCGTTCAAGGACCCTTATGGTGACGTGTCCGTCATCAACCTCAGCGCCGTCAACATCGCGCCCAATGCGGTGGTCGAGAGCTTCGGCAACGTGGACCTCAATGCCATGGCGCCAGGCGTCTCTGCCGTGGGCAGCGCCATCGCCAAGAACATCTACACCGAGGCGGCCAATGCCATCGGCAGCGCGCTGTCGGGCACCAACGTGGCCGTGGAAACCAATCGCGGCACTGTCGCGCGGATGAACAGCGCCCGGGTGACCAATGACGGCGCGGTGCGCGCGGGCATCAACCCGGTGGTGGACATCGTCATCGACGCGCCGTCCGACCTGCCGGCCTGGAGCAATGGCGCGGCACCGGTCGTGCACGTGCGGGACCGCAACGGCCAGGCGTTTGCACCGGACAAGATGCCGGTCAGCTGGACCCACAGCGCCCTCAACCTCGGCGGCGAGCTGAACACGCGCTTCCAGCAGATCAAGGAAGCGCTGGAGAGTACCGACCTCACGCCCTTTTACCGCGCAACGCTTGAAGCAGAGCGCGACCGCCTGATCCAGCAGGCCGAGCAGCTTGGCATCTACAACGCAGGCACGGGCACGATCGCCAACTACTCGACGCCGCAGATCGAGTTCAGCGACATCATTGTGGGCGGCGGCAACGTCAACATCAAGGCTTCCGGCCTGCAGGGCACGGGCAGCTTCTTTGCCGCCGGCGGCCCGCGCCTGTCCATCCTTGACCGCTCGCCTTCCTACCTGCGGCTCAACAAGATCACGGTGAGGCCTGATGGCGGCCTGCTGAACTACAA
The DNA here is from genome assembly GCA_040385105.1 of Pseudomonadota bacterium. Lineage (GTDB taxonomy): Bacteria > Pseudomonadota > Gammaproteobacteria > Burkholderiales > Burkholderiaceae_C > JACMQX01. The sequence continues at coordinate 10,000 of JAZKHY010000103.1, read as the reverse complement.
CGGCCTGAACGTGAGCGACACGGGGCAGATCGCGGCAGCCAACCCGTTTCCCTCGAGCGTCCTGGACATCACCCAGCTGCGGCCGGTGGCCTTCAGCAAGCTTGATGTGCTGGGCGGCAGCCAGGTGCTGCCGCTGGTGGATATCTTCCTCACGGCAGACCGGCCCAACGTCGGCGGCGTGACGTATGCCGCGCCCACCCTGCATGTGACCAAGGACATTACCAACGTCAACGGCAACATCCGGCTGCGCAACGAATACGGCTCGGTGCTGGTGCAAGGCACGGGAGGCTCCGACGCCAGCCTGCGTGCGCAGGCGGTGGAGATCAGCGCCGGCGGCAACGTGGTGCTGGCCGGCGGCACGCTGCGCAACACGGGCGGCGCACCCGAGGCCCAGTACGCCAACCTGTGCGCTGACAGCTGCGACCTTGGTACGGCCCCGATCACGCCTGTCGGCGGCTCCAGCATCTTTGCCTATGGCAACGTGTGGCTGAGCGCCGAGACCATCAACGTCAACGGCACGGTCCAGAGCGGCCGCGACAAATACGAGATCACGATCGACCAGGCGACGGCCGACAGCATCACGGCCCGGGCCGATGAGCAGTACATCTCGAATGGCCAGTTGATGAGCACCGTACGGGCGTCCGAGCCGGGCGCACCATCCACCTTTGCGGCGTTTGGCAGGGGCTTGAGCCAGTCCGGCATCACCGCCCAATACAACCTGCTGGACCGCCAGCTGGAGATCGACCCGATCAGCTTCACGGGCGGCGACATCACCCTGGTCGGGCGTGTGATCAGCACCGGGGCGGGCTCGCTCAAGGCTTTCTCGGGTTACGGTGAAGTGAGCATCCAGAACAACAGCAACATGGACATCAAGCTCGGCGCGATCGACAACGCGCGCCCGGCGGTCGGCAAGATCCGGATGATCGAGCCCGCGTCCGGGCCGCTCGCCGGTGTGATCAAGACCGAATGGACCAAACGTGTCAACGAGCCGGTAGAAGTCAGGAGCCAGATCAACCTGGGGGGAGGCCTGGTGGCCGACGTCCTGCCCGACGGGAGATACCACGTGCCAGGCCTGGGGCCGGATGTTTTCTTCGACACCGGCAAAAGCTACACGGCCTCCAGCGCAAAACCGCTGGCCAACTCCGCCTACACCTGGATCACGGGCAAATACTCGTCGGACACGGTCTATGAGAGTTATCTGGGATTTGCGGCGGCGACGCTGCTCAACTACCCGGATGCCCCTGCATACATCAACCCGGCGTTTCTTTACGGGGCCGGGCAGACGACGCTCACCTTCAACTGGGACCAGACCGTCAGCTTCGCCTTGACCCCCGGCCAGTACACAAGCAGCCAGGTCTTCATCACGCTCGCGCCTCCCGTCACCGTGAACGGACCGCCGGACGCCTTTCCTGACCTGTTCACCTTCGGGGACCGCACCATTGCCAGTGGTTCAAACTTCACCAGGGTCACGGACCGCGCAACTTTCCCGGACACCAACAACCCCTATGGGCTGCACACCTACCCGACGCACCACGTCATCACCAACAATGGGGCGACGACTGACAAGGTAGGGATTTTCTCTGCGTTCCTCAACACACGGCGGGACACCGCCTACTTCGACACCGCCGTCAACACCCTGCGGGCGGACCGCCCGATCGACATCGGCTTCATCGGCCGTGACACCGGCCTCATCAATGTGCAGTCCACGCAGTCGACCGTGCGTATTGGCGGCAAGGCGGAAAACGGTGCGGGCCTGATCAACATCAACGCCCAGCGAATCCTCAGCGCCGGCGGAAGCCTGGCCTCGCCGGAGGTCACGCTCAATGCTGCGACGACCATCGGTGACGCCCGGCAGTCCGTCGCATTGACGCGCCAGGGCGCAACAGCCTTGCGGGCCACGGTGGCGGACGCCGGCAAGGAGTACACGACAGGCGAGCGCAACGGCATTTTCATCAGCTCGCAGGGCGACCTGGTGCTGGACGAAGCCCGTGTGGCCACAGGCTTGAGCGACCTGCGCCTGGACGGGCGCGGCAGCATCCTCGGGCGCGGCAACATGACGGTGCAGGCGGACCGCATCACACTCAATGCCGCGGCACACATCGGCTCGACCGTAGCGGGCCAGGCGCTGTCGATCCAGCAAAAGGTCACGGGCGCCTATGACGACGGCATTGCCAATGCGCTGCGCGTGAATGCCGGCGGCGACATCAACCTGGTGCAGCGCAATGGCGACCTGTGGATCCACTCGGTCACCTCGACCTCGGGTGGCACCGTCAAGCTGGAGGCCGAGGATGGCCGGCTGCTCAATGGCAACCCGGTGGTCCAGCGCGACACCCGCTCCGACGACGTCCTGCGCGCGCTGTGGGACCGCGCCTCCATCACCGGTGCGGCGGCCGATGCCTTCAACGTGGCGCAGGTCGATGCCTTCAAGGATGCCAAGGTCCAGGAATACAGGGACTACTGGAACTTCCGCGGCATTCGCCAGGAGGGCGGGCAGTATGTGGCCGATGCCTTCGACCCGGCGACCTTCCAGTTCAGCTTTTCAGCGGCAGACCGCAGCCGCCTGGCCGCAGCGGGACTCACGGAAGCCGGCATTGCGCAGCGCGAGCAACTGCAGACCGACCGCCTGCTGACGCTGCATGCGCGCCACGGCGGCACGCCGGCATCGGCCTACAACGCCGGCTATGCGCGGGCTGATGTGGTCTTCAGCGCCGACGAGACCAGGGGCCTGGCCGCCGGCTTCAAATGGACGGAGGAGCAACTTCGCAATACCGTCAGCCGCGCCGTCTTTGACAAGGACGTCACGAGCACGGTGTCGGTCATCCGGGCGCCCAATGTCAGTGGCGGCACACTGGTGCTCAAGTCGTCGGGCGGCCAGGGCCGCGAGCAGTCAGCGGCTGTGGTGCTGGACCTGGACGCGTTGAAGGCAGGCGCGCTGCTGACCGATGCGCAGAAGCTGGCACTGGCCGCGGCCGAGCCCGCCGACGTGGACAAGACCGGCGAGACGGCCACGGGCGGCATCTGGAAGATCCTGGTCAATGACCCGCTGACGGTGCAGTCGACGCAGAGTGTGAGTGTCAGCAGTGGCAACGGCCGCGTATTCATCAACAGCCCCGAGGCGCTGCGCATCACCCAGGTGGACGCGACGGACGAGGTGCGGCTCAAGGGAGGCAACGGCGTCAGCGTGGCGCCCGGCGCAGGCGCGGGTGGCTACAACGTGAGCGCGACTTCATTGCTGGTCGAAGGCGGGAACGGCGGCATTGGCGCGGCGGACGCGCCCATCCGGCTCAAGCTGCTGGCGGCTGCGCCCGGCGCCGCCGACGACATCCGCGCCCGCGCGGCGCAAGGCATCTACCTGGAGAACGTGAGCAGCGATGTGCAAATGGCCATCGGCTCGATCTTCTCGCAGAACGGCGAGGTCAACCTCAAGTCGGCCAGCAGCATCGTGGACCAGCGTGGCGAAGGCACCCGCGCGATTGACGCCCGCTCGGTGACGCTTGACGCTGTTGGCAGCATCGGCGCGGCAGACCGGCCGCTGACGGTGCTGCTGGGGGCGACGGACGGCGACAACCTGGTGGCCACCTCGCAGACGGGCGGTGTGTACATCAGCTCGGCGGACAGCATCCGCGCGGGTGCGCTTTCTGCCGCGTCGGGCCTGGAGGTTGCAAGCGGCGGCTCGCTGTCGCTCAACGGCCCTGTCACCAGCACCGGGGCGGTGGGGGATGTGCGGCTCACCGCCACCGGTGAGATCAACCTGGCCGCAGGCGGCCTCGTCAGCGGCGGCGCAGCCGTGAGCCTGCTGGGCGCGGCCATCGACCTGGCGGCCGGCTCGACGGTGCGGGGTGTGGCGGTGGACATGGCGTCCACCACCGGCAACATCGCGCTGGCTGCCGTGACCGCCACCGGCAGTGCCGTGGATGCGATCCGCATCGATGCTGCGGGCGACCTGGCACGCAACAATGCGCCGGGCATGATTGACCTGCTGACCAGCCATGCGGCGGGCGGCATCGTCATCCAGGCCGGGGGCTCGGTGGCAACGCTGGCCGACCCGCTGGGGGTGGACACCCATTTCCTCACGCTGGATGCAAGCGGCGATGTGGGGCTGCGCGCGGACGGCACCGGCCTGCTGACTGTGGAGCACCTCAACAGCACGGGCGGCAGCGTCTCGCTGACCCGCACGCCGGGCAGCCTGGCAGTGACCGATGCCATCCGCGGCGCGGGCGGTGTGGCGCTGGATGTGGCGGGCGCCCTGGGTGGCGGCACGGTGGCAAGCAGTGGCGGCAGCGTGTCCATCGCGGCCGGCAGCATCGGCCCGCTGGCAGGCGTCGAGGCGGCCAACGGTGTGGTGCTGCAGTCCGGCGGGACGCTGGAGGTGACCGGCATCACCGCAGGCGCCGGTGTGCAGGTGGCGGCGGCCGGCGACGCGCGCATTGGCAGCCTGGGCGCCGGCGGCGATGCCGGCCTGACCAGCGGCGGTGTGCTGGTGCTGGGTGCCACCACGGTGGGCGGCAGCATCGATGCCGCAGCGGCGCTCGGCATGCAGCTGGGTGATGCGGCCGCAGGCGGCAGCGCGCGCTATGTCACCGAAGCGGGCGACCTGACGATCAACGGCACCGTGACCAGCATCGGCGACATGACGATGATCGCGCGCACCGGCAACATCGACACCGGCGCGTCGCCGTCAAAGACCATTGCCAGCAGCGCCGGCAGCGTCACCGTGTATGCCGGCCTTGAACTGCAGCCGCTGGACCTGGTGAGCGCCTTTGCCAATGCCAGCATCACGGCCGGCGGCGATGCCGGCATCCTCCGCCTCACGGCCGGCGGCAATGCCGACGTGACGACGCTGCGCGGCGACCTGCGCATCGACAGCACGCAGGTGCAGGGCAGCCTGCTGGCACAGGCGCTGCTGGGCACCGGCACCTTCGGCGACACCCGCGCCGGCGTGGACGCCGTCATCACCACCGGCGGCGACCTGACGCTGGACCAGACCACCGTGGGCCGCTCGATCACCGCGACCTCGGGCGAAGACCTGGCCAGCCGCCTGCTCACCGCAGACACAGCCGCGCTGCGCGCGCGCGACAGCCTGGCTGCGGACACGATGAACATCGGCACCTCGGTGCAGCTGCAGTCGCGCCTGGTGCGCGGCAGCGCGCTGCATACCGGCACGGCCGGCCCGATGGGCATGGACGTGACGGGCTGGCAGGATGCGCTGGCGTCCAATGTGCTGCTGACGGTGGCCTCGGCCCAGGGTACCCAGACCGACCGCATGTGGACCGACACCGGCCTGGTGAATGTGCCCGTGGGTTTCTACGGCATCCAGCGCGGCTATGTGACGGACAACCTGGTGGTCGGCATGCCCACGATGAACCTCATCATGGACAACATCAACCGCGAGTACATCCCCGGCTACAACCTGCAGATGCATTCGCTGGACCAGCGCTTCTCGCTGCGGATGGAGTCCAACCACGGGCAGGCGGCCGGTGCCTACGACCTGTACCGCAGCAATGGCTGGCGGGTGCGCTCCGAATCGTTCTGGGACTGGATCGCCAACGGGCGCGACATCGACGGCCTGTCGGCCGAGGAATGGACCGCCATCCTGGACAAGACGCCGCAGGCCGGGCGCGACTACAGCCGCCAGCTCTTCACCGGCACCAACTTCCCGAGCAACCCGTTCGAGCAGCCGTACTACGCGGTGGTGTACCGCGTGGGCGACACGGGCAGTGAAGCTGAAGCCGGCAATGAGCCCGGCGGCAAGGCGGTCCGCAGCCTCGTGCCCTGGCGCGCGGGCCAGGGCGAAGGCGGCTTTGGCAGCCTGCTGCGCCGCGTCGGCCCGTTGGCCGTGAATGTTCCCCAACCATGAAGATTGCCATGACAACAACAAAAGACCAGGGCACCCGCGAGACAGGTGCCGCATTGCCGCGCCGCGCCGGGCCCTTCGTGGCGCTGGCGCTGTGCCTGCCGCTGGCACATGCCCAGGGCACCGGCCAGGGCCAGGTGCCGCCGCAGGAGCAGCAGAACATCCAGCGCCGCCTGGAGCAGGAGCGCCCGCCCGAGGCGCCGCGCACCATCGAGCGCCGGCTGCCCGAGCTGCGCGAAGGCACGCCCAGGCCCGCGGCAGGTGATGCGCAGTCCGCCGGCTTCCTGGTGCGCAAGATCACCGTGCGCGGCATGAGCCTGCTGCCGCTCACCGCCGTCGAGCCGCTGCTGCGCCCCTATGAAGGCCGCATCGTGACCGTGGCCGAACTCCAGGCGCTGGCCGCGCAGATCGACGCTGCCTACCGCGCGGCCGGCCACCTGGCGACCAAGACCATCATCCCGGCCCAGGCGGTGACCTCCGGCGACGTGGTGCTGGAAGTGGTGGAAGGCAAGGTCGGCCGGATCGAGCTCAAGGAAATTCCGTACACCTCGTCAACCTATGTGCTCAACCGCGTCGGCGTGGACCGCGGTGACGTGCTCGACGGCAACGAGCTGTACGGCAAGGTGCTGCGCTTCAACCGCACCAACGACATCAACCTGGCGGTGGACCTGCAGGCCGGCCAGGAAAGTGGCACCACCGACCTGGTGGTGCGCCCGCTCGGCGAGGTCAGGCGCCAGGTGTGGGAGGCAAGCTTTGACAACTTCGGCACGCCTTCGCTGGGCGCCAACCGGCTGAGCGCGCACTACCGGCTGCTGAGCCTGTTCGGCGTGCGCGACGAGCTGTCGGTGGACCTGTGCAAGTCGGCCGGCCTGACCTGCGTGGGCGTGGGCTACACGCTGCCGGTGACCACCCGCGGCACGAAACTGAGCCTGAGCGCGGGCTCGGACCAGACGAAGATCGTGGCCGGCGCGCTGACGCCGCTGGACATCAGCGGCAAGACCACCCGCAGCGAGGTCGGGCTGCGCCACCCGCTGTACAGCTCGGACCGGCATGACTTCTACGTCGGCGGCAGCATGCGCATGAGCAAGACCACCTCGACCACCGGCGGCCAGACCCTGTACACCGCCAGCTACTCTGGCCAGAAGCTGTCGCTGGACTACAACTACTTCGGCGAGCGCAACGTGATCACTGCGTCGGCCGGTGTCGGCCGCGGCAAGGTGAAGGAAGTGGCGGGCAATGACTTTTCAGGGACGCGGCTGTTCGCGCGCTGGGACGGCTACCAGGTGGACAAGTGGGTGTTCACCGCCTATGCCAATCTGCAGCGCTCGGCGAAGCTGCTGGTGCCGGCGGACGACATCTTCGCGCTCGGCGGCCCGTACCGGCTGCGCGGCTACTCGCCGGCGGTGGTGAGCGGCGGCCAGGGCTGGGCGGCGACGGCCGAGGCGCGGCGCTACTTCACCCTGGGCGACTCGGGCCAGTGGACGGGCTCGGCCTTCGGCTTCTACGACATGGGCTCGGTCAATGTGTTCCGTCAGCCCAACGACACCAAGCAGCCGGATGTGAGCCTGGCGAGTGTTGGCGCGGGTGTCGAGGTCAACTACGGCAAGCTGGGCTATGCGCGGCTGATGTTCGCCAAGGGCGTGAAGAGCGTGCCCGAGGCCGAGGCGCTGAGCAAGTTCTACCTGCAGGTCGGCCTGCGGCTGTAGCCGGCGGCGCGGGCGCCTAGAAGTCCACCAGGCTCAGCCCGACGCTGAGCACGGTGCGCTTGCGGTTGTAGTCGATCAGGCTGTCGCCGTAGCCCGAGAACAGCTGGGTATGAAAGCGCAGGCCGCTGGGCCGCGCCGCGCCCGGCCTGTCGCCCAGCGTCCTCAGCCACTCAAGCCGCACCGAGCCCCGGGCCTGGCTGCCCAGCGAATGGCGCATGGTGAAGCCGACGGTGTTGGCCTTGTTGAAATTCCAGTAGCCGGCGATCTCGCTGCGGCCGATGAAGTCGCTGATGTCGGGGTTGTCGTCATTGCCGGACGACTCGTTCAGGCGCTGCCAGACGCGGGCGGCCACGGTGAACTCGTTGCCCTTTTCCATGCCGGCCATCAGGTACACGCGGTTCCAGCTGCGCGACAGCGGCAGCGGCTGCCCGTTGGACTGGTGCACCGCGCCCAGGCCCGCATAGCGCATGCGCCAGCCGCCGGGCAGGCTGAAGTCCGCCGGGTACACATAGATGGCCTCGGGCTCATGGTCCGTCGTGCGGAAAGGCCGCGACAGCGGGCCGCTGAAGAGCTGCCAGTACGACTGCTGCGTGTAGCCGAACCAGATGGAGTCCTTGCGCGCATCGCCCTGCGTCAGCAGGCCCTGGGCGACCTTGGTGCGCACCGACAGCTGGATGCGGTTCTCGGTGGTGCGGTAGGCGGTGGCGGCCACGGCTGTGTGGCCGGGCGCGGGTGACGACGGCAGCGTGTTCACGCTGTCGGAGGCGACGATGGACAGGCTCATCGGCCGGTAGCCGCGGATGCCGAAGGCGCCGCAGTCGGTGCCGCCTTCCAGCTCCCAGAAGCGCGAGAGGTTGGAGTACTGGCCGGCGTGGCAGTCGCCCTCGATACTGACGGCGACTTCCGGCGCGGGCGCCAGAACCGCCGGAGGCGCGATGGCCGCCAGCGGCGGTGCAGAGCTTGCGGCGGCGGGCGCGGAGGAAGGCGCTGCATCCGCCGTGCCGCGGGGCAGCTGCGACTGCGACCAGGTGTCAAAGCAGGCGAGCCGCGCGGTGGTGTCGGCGGTGATGGCGGCGCAGGCCTGCCAGCCTGTGGCTGTGGAGGGCGGTACGCCCGGGGCTTGCGCCTGCGCCATCTGCGCTGCCGCCAGGGCGGCGCAGAGCACGGCAGCCCGGGCCGCGGCGCGCCTTATTGCCAGCCCGGCACCTTGCGAAGGATGAAGCCGTATTCCGTGTTGCCGGATGCGCTTTTCCACCGGCCCCTGATTTCTTTCCCGCATGAGTTCTCCACGACAGTGCCTGACCATGTTGCCGCAATGCTAATGCCATCGGCCGATTCGTCGAGCGAGAATTCGCCCTTGTCCACATCGCCGGCCACCTGGCCCCGGACGCCGTCGCGGTTGATGCCGCCGCGCACGCTCTCGGCAAACTCCGGATGCTTCTCGAACAGCAGCGTCGCGCCCTGGGCCTGGCCGCTGAACTCCGCGCGCCACAGGCCGTAGAGGTGCAGGTGGCTCATTTCGGCGGGTTGGGGGCAGGCGGCGGGCGCGCCGGCAGGAGCGCCAGCAGGAGCGCCGGCAGGAGCGCCAGTTTGTGCCGACGCGCCGGTGGCGCAGAGCGCCGCAGCCGCAAGTGCAATCCACCGGAGCCGGGCGCCGCACAGCATGGCGAACCTCATGCCGTGCCGGCGGCCGCCACCGCCGCAGCGGTGTCCTGCGCCTTCTTGGCGAATTCAGCGCGCAGGGCCTTGAGCTTCTCGCGCGGGTCTTCCTTCACGGTGTTCTTGTCCAGCGCCATCTCGGCAATGAAGCGGCTGGGCTGCGCGGCGATCATGTCGCGGCCCTTCTTGCGGCGCTTGGTCCAGCTCACCGCCAGCGTGCGCTGCGCGCGGGTGATGCCCACATACATCAGGCGACGCTCTTCCTGCAGGCGCTGGATGATGCCCTCACTCATGGGCCCGTCGGCGCGGCCCGTCGGGTTGTCGTCATCGCCGAGCTTGAAGGGCAGCATGCCTTCGGTCACGCCCACCAGCATCACATGCGGCCACTCCAGGCCTTTGGCGGCATGCAGCGTGGACAGCGTCACCACATTCTGGTCGCCCTCGCGCTCGCTGATGGTGGACAGCAGCGAGATGGTCTTGGCCACCTCCAGCAGGCTCTTGGTCTCATTGGCCATGATCACGCCCGAGGCATCGTCGATCTGCCCGCCGCAGCGCTGGGCCATCCAGTCGCAGAACTCCATGACGTTGGTCCAGCGGGTGGCGGCGGCCTTCTCGCTGTCTTCGCCTTCATACAGGTGCTTCTCGTAGTCGATGTCCTTGAGCCAGTCGGCCAGGAAGGCGCGGGCGTCTTCGGCGCCGTTCGTGCTGCGGGCGCGGAACTCCAGGTCGTTCACATAGCGGCCGAACTCGTGCAGGCTGCCCACCGCCTTGGCCGGCAGCA
>JAZKHY010000102.1:0-46272 GCA_040385105.1 Pseudomonadota bacterium | reverse complement strand
AGCGCTTGCATGGCATGCAAGAGGTCATCGGTTCGATCCCGTTTACCTCCACCACTGATTTTTGAGACGGACAGTTCCAAGGTTTTGACCCTATCGTCTAGAGGCCTAGGACACCACCCTTTCACGGTGGCTACCGGGGTTCGAATCCCCGTAGGGTCGCCAGAATTCATCGCAAGATGGGCGAAGGCACAAGTCGGTGACAGCCGGTCCGCAAGGGCAGGCGACTTGGCTCGAAAGAGCGAATGTTATCTACCAGGAGTGGTAGTTCAGTTGGTTAGAATACCGGCCTGTCACGCCGGGGGTCGCGGGTTCGAGTCCCGTCCACTCCGCCAGAACGCAAGGGTTAGCAGATTTTTCTGCTAACCCTTTTTTCATGCCCGCTCTGCACGGGCAACGCTATTTCAGGATCCGGTTGGCGGCAGCCTTCGCGGCAACAGCCGCATCCCGGAGCAGCGGTGGCGCCGCCAGCACCATCAGGACGGCCGCAATCGGCACCGTGGCCGCGAATCCCAGCGCGCGGAATGCCAGCGCACCCACGATCCCGCCGGCAACGAACAGCCCCAGTATGGCCGCGAGGATGGCGAGCTTGTCCCGGTCCGCCGTCACGGTGTGCCTCTCGTTCAGGCTTTTGTCGCTGTTGCGGTAGATGAGCCGGCCCAGCTCGATGCCCAGGTCGGTCACCACGCCGGTCATGTGCGTGGTGCGGATTTCGGCATGCGAGATCTTGGTGACGATGGCATTCTGCAGGCCCATGATGTAGCACAGCAGCAGCACGGTCGCCGGCACAAATACTTCATAGGCGAATTTGAGGTTGGCCCCCAGCAGGCCGAACAGGAGCAGGAGGATGGCTTCCACCATCAGGGACAGCGCATATTCGCCCTGCAGCTGTTGCCGGCGTGCCCAGTTGATCAGCAGGGCAGTGGTGACGGCGCCCAGCAGAAACGCCAGCAGCATGGCCAGCCCGCCGATGACGAGCGTGGCGTGGCCCAGCACCAGGTCGTCCGCGACGGCGGAAATGATGCCCGTCATGTGGGACGTATAGCGCTGCACCGCCAGGAAGCCGCCCGCGTTGATGGCCCCGGCCACGAACGCAAGAATGCCGCCCAGTTGCCGGTTGGTGCGGCGGGTCCGCTCGCGCTGCGTCAGGCCCCGGAGGAAAGCGGCTGGCATCGGGAGTCCTGCATGGTGCCGTCATCGTATCGCAACGATTGCTGCGCTGCGCAAAGCGCGCCCGCGGCGCGTTATTGCGCGGGCGGCAGGGGCATGAGCGGTGCGCCGGGTTGCGCCGGCGGTGCTGCCCGGGCACGCGGGAACATCGGGGCCCAGCTGCCCTCGGATGGCGGGGCCAGGACCCGCACGGTCGCATTCTGCGCATCGGGCACGGGCTGCTGTGCATCGCCGGGCTGCGGCACCGTCACGATGCGCACGGCCGCAGGCGGGCGCCAGTGGCCTTCGGGTACCGAGCCGGCATCGATCATGGTGGCCGCGCCGGTGGGGCCGACTTCACCGGGGAAGCCCGGGCCGTTGAAGGTGCCGCCACCTGGCCCGCCGTTAGGGCCGCCGCCCGGTACCTCTGTGCCGGGCAATGGCTGGGGTTCGACAACCGCTTCACGCGGCGCGGTGAATTCCCTGGCCGCGTCGATCACCTTGGCCTTGAGCGCAAGCCGGAAGGTTTCGCCGACGATCGGCAGCGCGCCCTGCGAACCCTGGCCCCAGCGCGAACCCATGGTGACGCGGTTGTCGTTGAAGCCGACCCAGGCGCCTGCCACCATCTGCGGATGCATCAGGATGAACCAGGCGTCGGTGTTGTTCTGGGTGGTGCCGGTCTTGCCCGCCACATCGGCACGGATGCCGTATCGGCTGCGGATGCCGCTGCCGGTGCCCTGGTCGATGGCGCCGCGCAGCACATCGACAACCGTGTGCGCCACGCCTGTGGGAATGACGGACTCGGGCGCCTTGGTGACGAACCGTTCCAGCACCGTGCCATTGCGGTCTTCGACGCTGGTGATGATGATGGGCTCGATGTAGCGGCCGTCGTTGGCCAGCGTCCCGTAGGCGGTGACCATTTCCTTGAGCGTGACGGGGCTCGTACCCAGCGCGAGCGAAGGCACTTCGTCCAGCTTGCTCTGCCGTACGCCGGCGGCCCTGGCAAAGGCCGCGACGCTGGCCGGCCCGACGACCTGCATGGCCTGCGCGGTGATGGTGTTCTTGGAATACATCAGGCCCTGGCGCAGCGTCATCGGCGCGTAACTCGGGCCGCCCGCATCGGTGGGGCGCCAGACGTTGCCGTCACCCAGCGGGATCTCGGTGTCGCCGTCGATGAAGGTGTCGGACGTCCGCGAGCCATTCTGGAAAGCCGCGCCGTAGACGAAGGGCTTGAAGGTGGAGCCTGGCTGCCTGCGGGCCTGCTGCACATGGTCAAACTGGTCGGTGGCAAAGTTGCGGCTGCCGACCCAGGCGAGCACGCCGCCGGTGGCCGGGTCCAGTGCCAGGAAGCCTGCCTGGATGCGGGTCTTGTCCTCGCGCAGGGCCTGCATGAATGGCGCATCGGCCAGCAGCACCTTGAGCGCCTGTTCATCGGTCTGGCCCGATGCGGTGGCTGCCTTGTATTCTTTGGTTTCGCGGACAAAGGCGAGCACCGCATCCCTGCGCGGGCCGCCCCTGGCGGCTTTCCAGACCGACGCGCTGCCCCATTCGGCGTTGGTGAACTGCTGCAGCCTGTCGGCATGCGCGGTGGTGGCCTTCACGGCCATATCCTGGATGCGCGAGTCGATGGTGGTGCGAACCACCAGGCCGTCGGCGTAGATGTTGTAGTCGTTGCGGTCGGCCCAGTCGATCAGCCACTTGCGCAGCTGCTGCGCCAGGTGCGGGGCCGCGCCGAGCTGCTCGTTCTGCCGCTCGAAGTCGATCTTCAGCGGCGTCTTCACAAGCTGCGCCAGCGTGGGCTCGTCGAGCTTGCCGCTGCGCGCCATCTGGCCCAGCACGGTGTTGCGCCGCTGCATCGCCCGCTCGGGGTTGAGCACCGGGTTGTAGTAGCTTGTGCCCTTGAGCATGCCCACCAGCGTGGCGCTTTCCAGCACGTCCAGCGTGCCGGCCGACTTGTCGAAGTAGGTGCGCGCCGCCATCTCGATGCCCCATGCGTTGTAGAGGAACGGCACGGTGTTGAGGTAGGTTTCGAGGATTTCGTCCTTGGTATAGACGGCCTCGATCTTGAAGGCCGTGATGGCTTCCTTGAGCTTTCGGGTGATGGAGACGCTGCGCCCGATCTCGTCGGGATACAGGTTGCGCGCCAGCTGCTGGGTGATGGTGGAGCCACCCTGGCGGCTGCCGGTGAAGGTGCGGAAAACAGCCACGCCGGTGCGCTTGAAATCCAGGCCATGGTGGTCGTAGAAGCGGCGGTCTTCGTTGGCAATGAGCGCTGCGGTCACATAGGGCGAGATCGCGTCGAGCTTCACCCAGTCGCGGTTGGCGCGCTTGAAGACCGCCAGCTCATGCCCGTCAGCCGATACGACGGCAGAGGGCTTGGCCGTCTTGACCTTCTGCAGGTCGCTGATGCTGGGGGTGAAGGGGATGAGGACCAGCACATACAGCAGGAAGAGGGCGGGCACCGCCGCCAGCGCCAGGGCGATGCCGCGCGGCGTCGGGTGGCGCAGCCTGGCGGCCAGCAAGGCGAGTTTTTCTTTGATGGGGTTCATGGTTGTCGCCGCCAGTCTAAGGCCAAAGGCGCCGGGTCCTGTGTAGGACCGTAACGCGCCGGTGATGCGGCGTCAGCAGGCGGGCAGCTTCATCAGGGTCGGCAATGCCTCGCCGCTGCGCGAGTCGTAGGCCTCGATGCTTTCGACCGCTCCGGCACTGGCGCTCTCGCCCTCCGCCGCGACTACGCGCACGGGCGGGCCGGTTCGCGTCAGGTCTTTCGGGTCCAGCAGCGTGTAAACGGAATCGCCGGCCAGGATGCGGTCCACGATTTCATTGACGCCGGTGGTTGATGGCTCGCGAAACCATGTGTCGCTTTCTTCGCCGGCGATGCCCCAGCTGACATGCGTGATGAAGGCGCCGCTCACGTCCCTGCGGACGGCGCCGATGAGGTTGACTGCGCTCATTCGGGTTCTGGTGCGCTTCAGGCGCTGAACGATGCCGGCGCAGGCGCGCTGGTGCGCGCTGCCAGCGGTGCTGCCGCCAGGAACGGCCACGACACTTGAGGCCTCGCCCAGCCTGGTGCTGCGGCCGCAGCCGCCCCCGGGCTGGTGCCCGCTCGGACAGAGCCCGAAGCTCGGGGGGACTGCGGGAAACTGGCGGTGGCAGGCAGGAACGGCATGGCGGGCTCCGGGTGTGATTTCATGGCGATGGCGCCATGGATCAAATCTAGGATTTTTGCGGAACCCGGTCAGTCGGCAGGCTGCGCAGGTCTTTGTAAGACACGTCTGACAGCGTGCATGTAACAGGTGTTCTGAATTGCTTTGCCAGAAGGGTCGGCATCATCCAGAATCAAGCTGTGGATCCAAACAACCCAACAATCAGCGGTACGGCCGAAGGCGCGCGGTACGCCTTGCTGCGCCGGCTCGCGCCGGCCATGCGGCACCATCTGGTGGTCAACCTCCAGCCCATCGGCATGATCTACGACGTGATGGAGCGGCGCCTGCTGTCAGCCGCGCCGGACCTCACCCAGATCAGGGAAAGCGCGGCCAAGATCAACGGCTTCAGCCGTGCCGCCGTGCGCTCCTGCCTGGACGTCATGACCTGGCTGTCACCCGAGGACGGCGCGGCCTCGACGGTGGCCGAAGGTGTCGAGGAATGCCTCGGCCTGCTCAACGGCAACTTCAACTTCCGCGGGTTCAGCATCACCAACGAAGTCGGGCCGCTTGATCTGGCGGTGCCGCGCACGGCCATCCGCCATGTGCTGACGGCTGCGATGCTGGCCTGCACGGACGCTTGCGAACAGCCAGCCGACCTGACGCTCCGGGCGCAAGCGGGCGCAGGCCATGTGGTGCTGACGATCACGCTTGTGGATGCCGCCGCAGGGGAAGGTTTTCCCAACGAAGGCGGCTACCGCCTGCTGGGCTGGGACGATGTAGCCGCCATTGCCGGCGCCGAGGGCGTGCAGGTTTCGCACACACCCAGGCTCGTTTCATTGACCTTCCCGGTCATCACGCCGGCGGTGCCCCTGACGGTCGACTGAGGGTCGCCAGCACGGCCTCGATCTGGCCGAATTCCACCGGCTTGACCAGGTGATGGTCGAACCCGGCCTCGCGCGAGCGGCGCTTGTCTTCTTCCTGGCCCCAGCCCGACACCGCCACCATCACTGCATCGCGGGTGGCTGGATGCTCGCGCAGGCGGCGCGCGAGGTCATAGCCGTGGACTTTCGGCAGGCCGATGTCCAGGAAGCAGAAGTCCGGCTTGAAGTCCGGCGCCATTTCAAGGGCGCTCTGGCCGTCATTGGCCACCAGGACGGTGTGGTCCATGGTCTCCAGCAGCATCGCGAGGCTGGCTGCGAAATCGACGTTGTCGTCAGCCAGCAGGATGCGGAACCGGCTTGCAGGTGCCGCAGCCTGCGGCAGTGTGCCGGCCTCCGCATGCACCCCGGCTTCCAGCGTCGGCAGCCGCACCGTAAACTCGCTACCCCGCCCGGTGCCGGCACTGCTGGCCGTGATCGAGCCGCCATGCACTTCGACCAGGTAGCGTGCCAGCGAAAGGCCGACACCCAGCCCCGCATGGGCCCGCTCCAGCGAGCGGTCGGCCTGGGCGAACATGTCGAAGATCACCGGCAGCATGTCGGCCGAGATGCCGAGCCCGCTGTCGGTGACCCGGACCACCAGTTCACCACCCTGCCGCGCGGCATGCAGGCCGATCCGGCCGCCGGGGTCCGTGAATTTGGCCGCGTTGTTGAGCAGGTTGACGAACACCTGCGCCAGCCGCGTGGCATCAGCCATGAGCCAGACCGGCTCCTGCGGCAGCTCCACCTGCAGCCGGTGGCCGCGCAGTTCCACCAGGGGCGCTGCCGCTTCCAGGGCGGTCTGCATGATGCCGGCAAGCGCAGTGTGCTCTTTCTTGAGCACCATCTTGCCGGTGCTGATGCGCGAGACATCCAGCAGGTCGTTCACCAGCTGCACAAGCTGGTGCAGCTGGCGTGCCATCATCTCGCGCGCGGACTGCGTGGCCTTCGGGTCGTTGCCCGAGATGCGCAGGATGTCCATGGCGTTGAGCAGCGGCGCCAGCGGGTTGCGCAGCTCATGCGCCAGCGTGGCCAGGAACTCGTCCTTCTGCCGGTCCGCCGCGAGCAGTGCCTTCTCTGCCGCGCGGCGTTCGCCCATTTCAAGCTCCAGCGTGCTGTTGGTGTCCTCCAGCGTGCGGGTCTGCTCGCCGATTTCAGCGAGCATCGCGTTGAAGGCCTCCACCAGGTAGCCGATCTCGTCTTCGGTGGTCTTGCGCACCCGCAGCGAGAAGTCTCTCTGCGACATCACCTGTTGCGCCACCGTGGTCACGGCGAGGATGGGCCGCGTGACGCTGGCCTGTAGCCAGGCCGCCACCAGCAATGCCGCCAGCATGCTCACCACCATGACGGAGCCGAGGATGGCCAGGTAGCTGCGCAGGCGCTCCATGACTTCATAGCTGGCCTGGAAATAGATCGTGCCCAGCAGTTCCTTGTTGTTGGCCTCGATGCGCTTGAACACCTGCATCTGGTTGCCGTCGATGCGGTAGCCCTCGGCGCCTGGCGCCTGGGGGAACTGCGGGGCTGCGTCACCCTCGCGCGCATAGCTGGCAAACAGCTCGCCCCTGGCGTTGTACACCGCCGCCGCCGCGACCTTGGGCCTCCCGCGCAGCAGCGACAGGTTCTCGCGCGCAACGCGCTCGTCGTCAAATGCCAGGGCAGGGGCGCTTGCACGGCCGATCAGGTCGGCCTGCGCGACCACGTCGTCCACCCAGGACTGGTGGTAGGTGCGCAGGTCGTAGATCATCATCGCGGCGCCGGTAAGCAGCAGCGCCACAAAGGTGGTGGCCAGCACCACCAGCATGACCTTGCGGCGCACCGAGCTGCGGATGCCTGCGGGCACCTGGCGGCTGAACGGCAGGCGGCCGCTCATGGCTGGCCGGTCCGCACGTTCTGCGCAACGGTCAGAAGCCGCGAGCTCAGCTTGAGGCCGCGGCGCTCGGCATTGTCCAGGGCGATCTCGAAGCGCACCCGGCCGCCCGTCATCACGAAGTTGATGATGCTGCCCTGGCTGAGGGCGTTGTCGCTCTCGGTCACCAGCAGCAGGGGCTGCGCTTGCGTGGCGCGGGCCAGCGGCAGCAGGCGGGCGCTTTCGGCGCGGCCGACAAACAGCACATGCAGGCCGGCCAGCGAGTCGCCTTCACGCAGCTTGCGGACCTGCAGCGGCCGCCCGTCCACCGACCGGGCGCTGGCCACCTGGGCCAGTTCGGCCGCGATCTGGTCCTCGCCCGCCACACCGACCGTGATGGGCGAGCCGGGCCTGGCGAACGTGCCGTCCGGCCAGTCGACATAGTCGGCAAACTTGTACAGGAAAGCGGCCTTGACCTTGCGCTCCAGCGCGGCGGCGTCGTCCTGGGCGGCCGCCGGCAGGCTGGTGGCCAGCGCCAGCCCGCACAGGAAGGCGCGCAGCGCCGCCGCGCCTCGGCGTCCGGTACGCATGATGGGCTGAAGGGCCATCAGGGGCGCCACACGATCTTGACAAAGGCCGTGCGCTCCACCTGCGCCCGCGCTGCAGCGCTGCCCCATTCGGCGTGCCGCGGGTCGGCCAGGTTCTGCACCGCCAGCGACACTTCCAGGTCATGGCGGGGCCGCCAGCCCAGGCGCGCATCGAGCGCGGTGTAGGCCGGCAGCGCGGGGTTGGGCAACGCGCCGACGCGGCGCACGGTGAAGTCGAGCTCCAGGTTAGAGCCGAGGTCAAACGAGGAGCCCAGCGACCACTGGTGCGACGGGTCGTTGCCCAGGTTGGACACACCGCCCACCGAGGCACTCCCGGGCTTGAGCTGGAGGCGCTGGCGCTGCCAGAAGAGGCCGGCCTTCATGCGCCAGCTGTTGTTCACGCGGTAGTTGCCCCAGGCCTCCAGGCCGGTGGTCCGGCCGTCGATCATGTTGGCGATCACCGGGCCGGCCGCAGAAGGCTCGACCGAACGCTGCCGGTCGAACTCATGGTGGAACAGCGTGGCCGAGTACGACAGGGCCGGCGTGGGCTGGCTGCGGTAGCCCACTTCAAAGACGTTGGAGATCTCCGCCTGGAAGTTGGGGCCGCCGGCAATGACGGTGAAGGGCGGCGCCGCCGGCGCGAAGAGCTCGCGGTCCAGCCGCGAGGGAATGCGCACCGTGCGCGATGCGCCGGCCCACAGCAGGTGGCGCGGCGCGAGCTTCCACGCCAGGCGGGCATTGGGCAGGTATTCGAGGCCGGTGTAGTCGTTGTGCTCGAGCTTCAGGCCCAGCGTCAGGTCCAGCCCCGGCTGCAGCGTGATCTCGTCCTGGGCAAACACGTTCGCCAGCCGCAGCGTCTTGCGCGCCGGCAGAAAAGCCAGCGTCGCCGCAATGTTGTCGACCTTGTCCTGCTGGTGCCGGTAGCCACCGCCCCAGAGTACGCGCTGCGCCGGCGTGAACTGGAAACCGTGCTGGAACTCGACGTCCAGCGTGTCCAGCTTCTCGACGACCGAGCCTGGCTGGTTGCGCAGCGTGTGGTCGACGTAGGCCTGCAGCCGCATGCTGGAGGCCGGGCCGAGGCTGCGCACCCACCGGCCCAGCAGGTTGGCGCCCTCCAGCTGGCGTGCGCCATTGGGCGGCGCCTGGTCGATGGTGCCCTGGTAGGCGTCGCCCTGCAGGGTGAAGCTTTCGCCGGTGCCGCCCCAGTCCGCGCGGAAGCCCGCCTGCTTCCTGGCGGATGAATCACGCTTGGAAAGTCCGGCGGGGGTGGTAGTGTCGTCGCGTTCCGAATACCGGCCGTACACGCGGTAGTGCCCGTCGGCGCCGAACTTCCCGCCGTAGCGGATGCCGTGGACTGCGTCGTTGTTGCCGGCGCCGGCTGTGGCCAGCGTACCCTGCGTGTCGCGCGCAGGCCGGGTGATGATGTTGATGAAGCCGTTGACCGCGTTGGAGCCCCAGAGCGTGCCGCCCGAGCCGCTGAGCACTTCAATGCGCTCGACGTCTTCCAGCATCACGGCCTGCGCGTCCCAGAACACACCGGAGAAGAGCGGTGAGTACACCGTCCGGCCGTCCACAAGGACCAGCATCTTGTTGGCGGTGGTGCTGTTGAACCCGCGCGCGCTGATGGCGTACTGGTTGGCGTCGGAGCGGGCGACGTGCAGGTTGGGCGCCAGGCGCAGCACTTCCGGCAGGCTGGTGGCGCCCGAGCGGCGGATGTCCTCGGCGGAGATGACGAAAACGGAGCCGGCGGCATCGGCCAGCCTCTCCTCGCGGCGCGAGACGGAGGTGACCTGGATGTTGGCAAGCTGCTCCAGCGTGAGGTCGGCCAGGTCGGCGGCCGACGTGGCGGCAGTCGCGCCGGCGCCTGTGCTGCAAGCGAGCATGGACCACACCAGCAGGGTCCGGGAAAGGAGCGGCGGTCCGGGCGGAAAATGTGGAAAGTTCGTCAAGCAGCAGCCCTTTCCGTCATGGCATTGAGTAAGGCCGGACCATTCTAGCCAGCAAGCCGGAAAAGTCGGTGAGGTGCCGCACCATGGCCTGCCGCATTGACCTGCGGCAGGCCGCCGGTCATGGCCCGCGGGGCTTGAGCAGTCCCGTTGACAGTGCAGTGCCCAGCACGATCACCGCGCCGCACGCCAGCATCCACAGCGTGATGCTCTCGCCCAGCGCCAGCGCGCCATAGAGCAGCGCGAACACCGGCACAAGGAAAGTGACCGCCAGTGCGCGCGACGGGCCTGCCGCTTCAATGAGCCTGAAATAAAGAATGTAGGCCACGCCCGTGCACAGCACGGCCAGCGCGGTGACGGCTGCCCAGGCCAGCGGCCCGGGGCTGGTGGCCGGCCAGAACCAGATGGCAGGCGCCAGCAGCCCCAGCGCAGCGCCGACCTGGCTGCCCGTGGCCGTGGCCATGGGGTTCACGCCGGTGAGGAATTTCTTGGTGCAGCTCGCGGCGATGCCGTAGAACAGGCAGGCGGTGAGGCAGGCCACGACGGCCCAGCCCGAGCCGCCCGGCTTGAAGCTTGCGCCGCCGGGTGTGCGCCATGCCAGCAGCGCCACGCCAAAGAAGCCGAGCGCCAGGCCCAGTGTGCGCCAGCGATTGAGGCGGTCTTTCAGCCACAGCCAGGCCACCAGCGCGCCGAACAGCGGCACGGTCGCATTGATGATGGACGCAAAGCCGGTGGTGATGGACAGCATCGCCCACGACAGCAGCGCAAAGGGGATGGCGGAATTCAGCAGGCCGATCAGCATGATGGGCACGCAGCGCTTGCTGAACGACTGCCAGTGCCCGCGCATGATCAGCACCGGGAGCAGGAACAGCGCGGCAATGCCGACACGCAGCCCCGCCGTCGGCATGGGCCCGAACTCGTGCGCACCCACCCGCATGAACATGAACGAGGCACCCCAGAGCGATGCCAGCAGGATGAAGTCGATCATCGAGCGCCGTGACATGGCGCCCGATGCTGCACTTTTCGTCTGTGGCATCAGGCGGCGCTCTCCAGCTTGAGCAGTGCTGTCTTGCGGTCGAGCCCGCCCGCATAGCCTGTCAGCGAGCCATTGGCGCCAACGACGCGGTGGCAGGGCACGATCACGCTCACCGGGTTGCGCCCGACAGCGGCGCCCACGGCGCGCACGGCCGCCGGCTTGCCGATGCGTGAGCTCAGTTCGCCATAGCTGGTGGTGGCGCCGCTCGGTATGGCAAGCAGGGCTTTCCACACCGACTGCTGGAAGCTGGTGCCGCCCTGCAGGTCCAGCGGCAGGTCGAACTGTGTGCGCTCGCCGGCAAAATATTCGGTCAGTTGCGCAATGGCGCGCTGCAGCATCGGGTGGTCAGGCTGCACCTGCCACGCGGTGTTGTCGGGCATGTGGCGCTGGCCTTCGAACCAGACGCCCGCCAGGCCCTTACCGGTGGCGGCGACCACCATCGGGCCGAGCGGACCCTGCCATGTGGACTGGACCATGGACGCGTTGTTGAATTTCATGATGCTTCCTTTGTAGTTGTTTCGGGTGGGAGCAACCTGCTCCAGGCGCGGATCACCGCGTAGCTGCGCCAGGGCTTCCAGGTTTGCGACGCGGCCTCGGCCTCACGCGCCGGGTTCTTGCTGCCTTCAACGCCCAGGGCCTTGTGCAGCGCCACGTCGCCTGCCGGAAACGCGTCCGGCCAGCGCAGGGCGCGCATCGCGATGTACTGTGCCGTCCAGTCGCCGATGCCCGGCAGGTCCTTGAGCGCGGCAACGGTGGCATGCAGGTCGGCGCCGCCGTGCAGGTGCAGGCGCTTGTCTGCCACCGCCTGCGCAATCGCGACGATGGCCGCCTGGCGCTGGCGGACGATACCCAGCTGGCCCAGCGAGTCGCCGCTGGCCTGTGCCAGCACCTGCGGCGCAGGGAACAGCCGCGTGAGCGCAGGAAAGGGCGTTTCAACCGGCTCGCCAAACCTGTCCACCATGCGCTGCGCCAGCGTGCGCGCCGCCGCCACGGTGATCTGCTGGCCGAGCACTGCGCGTACCGCCAGCTCGTAGCCGTCCATCGCGCCGGGCACTCGCAGGCCCGCACTTCCCGGAAAGCTTGCGCCCAACACGCTGTCGATGGCCAGCGGATCGGCGTCCAGGTCGAGCGCGGCGCGCAGCCGGCGGATCACCAGCGGCAGCACTTCGCGTAGCGAGTCGCTCACCTGGAGCAGGACCAGGCTGCGCTCTTCGTCAAAATGCCCGGCCATCCAGCCCGCATGCACCTTGCCGGCCGACTCGACCCGCAGCGTGCGGCCCAGGCCCCGCTTGCCCGGCTGGTTGTCCACGAATTCGATGGCGTGGATGAGCCGCTTGCTGAAGAACCCGAGCATGGCGCCCACGTCATAGGGTGGGCGGTAGCCAAGCTTCACCGCGATGCCGTGCTTCGCCGGCAGCGCGCCTTCGCGCCGCAGCTGCGTCGGGTTCAGGCCGTAGTGCTCGACAAAGGCGGCATTGAAGCGGCGCACGCTGGCAAAGCCGCTGACCAGCGCCACCTGTGTGATGGGCAGGCTGGTGTCGGCCAGCAGCTGCTTGGCGGTGAGCAGCCTGCGCGTCTGGAGGTACTGCACCGGCGAGACACCGAACTGGGCTTCAAAAATGCGGCGCACATGACGGTCGCTCACGCCCAGGCGCGCCGCGAGTTTTTCGACGGACGGTGCTTCGCCCGCCCAGGCTTCGGGCTCGTCAAGCAGCCGCGCCGCCTGGTGGGCCAGTATGTAGGACGCATCCTGGATCGACCACACGCCCGAGGACTGCGGCGCCAGTTCCGGCCGGCAGCGCAGGCAGGGGCGGAAGCCCGCGCTTTCGGCCTGTGCGGCATGGCCGAAGAAGCGGCAGTTCTCGCGCCGGGGCGTCTTTACCTTGCAGACCGGCCGGCAGTAGATGCCGGTGGAGGTGACGCCGGTGAAGAAGCTGCCGTCAAAGCGCGCATCGCGCGTTTTCAGCGCAAGGTAGCGGGCGTCGTCGTCAGCGGTGGTGGAACTGGGTGCCATGGTGCCGATGATAGGCCGCTGCTGCCCGGGGACTGGCCGTTTCCGGACATGTTCCCTGCGCCGCCCCGGCCTACAATAAGTCGAACGTTCACCGGCCGGCCTCTCATGGCCGGCTTTCAAGGAGCCTGCTGTGGCGGGCCATCGACTCATGCAACTGTCTCCCACGGTATTCAAGGCATACGACATCCGCGGCATCGTGCCGTCCACCCTCACGGAGGAACTGGCCGAGGCGCTTGGCAAGGCCTTCGGCACCATCGCATTGGCCAGTGGCGAAAAAACGGTGGCCGTGGGCCGCGACGGCCGGCTCAGCGGCCCGTCCATCAGCGGCGGCCTGGTGCGGGGCCTGGTGGCGGCCGGTGTTGACGTGATCGACGTCGGCATGGTCACCACACCCATGCTCTACTTCGCCGCCAGCACGCTGTGCAGCAGCGGCATCCAGGTGACGGGCAGCCACAACCCGCGTGACTACAACGGCTTCAAGATGGTCATGGGTGGCCGCGCCATCTATGGCGAGGAGATCCAAGCCCTGCGCCGCATGATGGAGGCGGAGAACTGGACGCTGGCCGCGCAGCCGGGCAAGGTGCGCAACGTCAATGTGTCCGGCCCCTACCGCGACCGCATCGCGGGCGACGTGAAGCTCGCCAGGCCGATGAAGATCGTCATCGACTCGGGCAATGGCATTGCCGGTGCGTCCGCGCCGGCCATCTTCCGCGCGCTCGGCTGCGAGGTGACCGAGCTTTTCAGCGAGGTGGATGGCAACTTTCCCAATCACCACCCTGACCCGAGCAAGCCTGAAAACCTGCGCGACCTGATCGCGGCCCTGAAGGCGGGCGACGCCGAACTGGGCCTGGCCTTTGACGGCGACGGCGACCGCCTGGGCATCGTCACCCGCCAGGGCAACAACATTTACCCGGACCGCCAGATGATGCTGTTCGCGCAGGACGTGCTCTCGCGCGTGCCGGGCGGCGAGATCATCTTTGACGTGAAGTGCTCGCAGCGCCTGGCGCCGGCCATCGAGGCGGCCGGCGGCAAGCCGCTGATGTACAAGACGGGCCACTCGCTGATCAAGGCGAAGATGAAGGAAACCGGCTCCCCGCTGGGCGGCGAGATGAGCGGCCACATCTTCTTCAAGGAGCGCTGGTACGGCTTTGACGATGGCACCTATGCGGGCGCCCGGCTGCTCGAGATCCTCTCGCGCAGCGCCGACCCGAGCGCCGTGCTGGATGCGCTGCCCACGAGTTTCTCCACGCCGGAACTGAACGTGAAATGCGAGGAGGGCGAGCCGCACCGGGTGACGGCGGAACTGCAGGTGCGCGCGGCGGGCGGCGCCTTCCCGGCACCGGCCAGCGTCTCGGACATCGATGGACTGCGTGTGGACTGGCCGGACGGCTTCGGCCTGATCCGCGCTTCCAACACCACGCCGGTGCTGGTGCTGCGCTTTGAAGGCCAGACCCAGGCGGCGCTGGAGCGCATCCAGGCGGCCATGCTGGCGCAACTGCACAGCGTCAAGCCCGGTGCGTCGTTTGAAGAGGCGGCTCATTGAAGGTGCTGGTGGTCAAGCTGTCGTCGCTGGGTGACGTGGTTCACGCCATGCCGGCGGTGCAGGACATGCGCCGGGCGCTGCCCGGCATGCAGGTTGACTGGGTGGTGGAAAAAGCCTTTGCGCCGCTGGTGCGCAGGTGTGAAGGCGTGCGGCGTGTGGTGCCGTGCGAGCTGCGCAGCTGGCGCAAGGCGCCGCTTGCAGGCCGCACACGCAGCGAATGGCAGGCCTTCAGGACGCAGCTCCAGTCAGAGCCGTACGACGCGGTCATCGACCTGCAGGGGCTGACCAAGTCGGCGCTGGTGGCATGGCTGGCTCGGCTTGCGCCCGGCGGCAGGCGCTACGCGCTGGCCAACCAGACGGAGGGCTCGGGCTACGAGGCGCCGACGCGCTGGGTGGCCGATACCGCCATCCGGATCGAGCCGCATGTCCATGCAGTGCAGCGCTCGCGCGAGCTGTGCGCGCGTGCGCTGGGCTACAGGATTCCCGAACCCTTGCAATACGGCCTTGCGCCCGGCGGGGCTGTTGCCGGGCCATCGGATGTGGTGGCCCTCGTGCATGGCACATCCCGCGCCGACAAGCTCTGGCCGGAGCCGCACTGGGTAGAACTGGGCCGCAGGCTGGCGCAGGCCGGCTACACGCTGGCCCTGCCCCATGGCAACGACGAAGAGCAGGCCCGCAGCGAACGCCTGGCGCAGGCCTTCGGCCGCGTCGCCACGGTCTGGCCGCGGCTGGCGCTTGACGCGCTGGCAGACCAGCTCGGGCATGCGGCCGGCGTCATCGGGGTGGACAGCGGGCTCAGCCATATCGCCGTGGCGCTGGGCCTGCCGCATGTGCAGGTCTACAACTTCGACACCGCCTGGCGCACCGGCCCGCTGGCGCCAGCAAGGCAAGTCAGCGTCTTTGCGCAGCCCGCGCCGGGCGTGGACAGCGTCTGGCAGGCCTGGTGCTCGGTCGTGCCCCCAAGAGCCGGCACATGATCCTCAAGCTGTATTCCTGGCTGCTCACGCTGGCCCGGCCGCTGCTGCGAGCCAAGCTGCGGCGCAGGGGCTCGGACGAGCCGGGGTACCTGGAGGCAGTGGAGGAGCGCTTTGGCCGCTACACCACGCCGTCGGGCACGGGCTGGGTGTGGCTGCATGCCGTCTCCCTGGGTGAAACGCGTGCCGCCGCCATGCTGGTGGAGCGCTTGCGCGAGGCCATGCCGGGCATGCGCCTGCTGCTCACCCACGGCACCGCCACCGGCCGTGCAGAAGGCGCGCGGCTGCTCCAGCCCGGCGACATGCAGGCCTGGCTGCCCTGGGACACGGAGCCGGTTGTGGACCGCTTCCTTTCGCACTTCCGGCCGCAGGTCGGCATCCTGATGGAGACCGAGGTCTGGCCCGTGCTGGCATCTCGCTGCAAGGCGCGGGGCGTGCCGCTGGTGCTGGCCAACGCCCGGCTGAGCGCAAAGTCACTGCAGCAGGCCGAGCGGCTGGGCTGGCTGTCGCTGCCGGCGTACCGCTCGCTGACGGCCGTATGGGCGCAGTCCGTGGATGATGCAGAGCGCTTCGCCCGCCTGGGCGCGCGCGTGGCCGGCGTGTACGGCAACCTGAAGTTCGACGCCGAGCCCGACGCGTCGCAGCTTGCCGCCGGCAGGGCCTGGCGGGCAGCGGCCTGCAAGCCGGTGGTGATGTTTGCCAGCTCGCGTGAGGGCGAGGAGGCGCTGTGGCTGGACCAGGTTCTCGCGTACAAGGACGCCGGCGCCGTGCAGTGGCTGGTCGTTCCGCGCCATCCGCAGCGTTTTGACGATGTGGCTGCGTTGATGGCGCAACGCGGCATGGCCGTGTCGCGCCGCAGCGCATGGGGCGATGCGCCACCCACGGCCTCGCCGCCTGCAACCGTCACCTGGCTGGGCGATTCCCTCGGCGAGATGGCGCGGTACTACGGCGCGGCGCATGTGGCCCTGCTGGGCGGCAGTTTCGAGCCGCTGGGCGGGCAGAACCTGATCGAGGCGGCGGCCTGCGGCTGCCCCGTGGTGATGGGGCCTTCCACCTTCAACTTTGCGGATGCAGCCGCACTGGCGCTTGAGGCCGGCGCGGCGCAGCAGGTGGCCTCGATGCAGCAGGGCGTGGCCGCGGCCATTGCGCTGGCGGCCAACCCCTTGCGCCAGGAGGCCATGGCGCGTTCAGGCGTGCGCTTTGCGGCAGAACACCGGGGCGCGGCGCTGAAGACCGCGCGCGCGATCGCGCAGCTCGTCAGCGCGCCAGGACTGCGTTGACGTCGGCCAGGTCTTCGGGCTTGAGCGAGCCGTTGGCCAGGCGCAGCCGCAGGTTGCCCAGCAGCACGTTGTAGCGGGCCTGGGCCAGGTCGCGCTTGGTCTGGAACAGCTGGCTCTGCGAATTGAGCACGTCGATGTTGATGCGCACACCCACCTGGTAACCCAGCTTGTTGGCGTCCAGCGCGCTCTGGCTTGAGGCTTCGGCGGCTTCCAGCGCCTTGACCTGCCCGAGGCCCGACTGCACGCCGAAGAAGGCGGCGCGGGTGTTCTGGGCCACGGCGCGGCGCGCCGCCTCAAGGTCGGCGCGGGATTTTTCTTCCAGCGACAGGGTTTCCCTGATGCGGTTCTGCGTGGCAAAGCCTGCGAACAGCGGCAGGTTGAAGGCCAGGCCCACGGTGGCGCTGTTGGTGCGGGTGGCCACGCCCACCGAGGCATTGCCGTCCGGGTTGCGGGTGAGGCTGTAGTTGGCGGTCAGGTCCAGCGTGGGCTTGTGGCCGGCCTCGGCTTTCTTCGTTTCCAGCTGCGCCACGTCCAGGGCCAGGCGCGCCTGCTGGATGGCAGGGCTGGCACCCTCGGCCTGCGTCACCCAGGCGTTCACATCGTCGGGCAGCGGGCGGGGCAGGGTAGGCGGCAGTACCAGCGGGTTGGGCTGGGCATTGGGCTTGCCGACGAGCGTGTCGAGCGCGAGTTTCTTGACGCGCAGGTCGTTCTCGGCGGCGATTTCCTGGGCGATCACCAGGTCATAGCGGGCCTGGGCTTCCCGGCTGTCGGTGATGGTCGAGGTGCCGACTTCGAAGTTGCGCTTGGCCGAGGCCAGCTGCTCGGCCACGGCGGCCTTCTGCGCGCGCACGAAGGCCAGCGTGTCCTGCGCGGCCAGTACATCAAAATAGCCCTGGCTCACCCGCAGCACCAGGTCCTGTTCGGCCACCTGCAGCTGGGCCTGGGCGATGTCGACCTGCTTCTTGCCCTGCTCATAAGTGGCCCAGTTGGCGGGCCGGTACAGCGGCTGCGAGGCGCTGATGGCGGCGTTGTCGGTGCGGTAGTCGCGGTTGACGACGGGCGCCGTGATCTCCAGGTCGGTGCGCGAGACGCCGGCCGAAAGGCCCGCCGTCGGCAGGATGCCGGCCCTGGACTGTGCAGCGCGGCTCAGGTTGGCGTCGTACTGCGCCCTGGCCGACTGGTACGTGGCGTCGAAGGCGCGTGCCGACTGGTACAGCTCCAGCAGGTTCTCGGCCTGCGCGGCCGTGGAAAAGGCCAGGCCGATTGCCAGGGGCAGGGGGAGGAGACGCAGCACATTCATGATGATCCTTGGGGGTGATTCCGTGAGGGTATTCAGGGCTCAGTAGCGCGGCACGGCGGGATCGAGCGAGGCCGACCAGGCATCAATGCCGCCGCTGATGTTGGCCACCTGGCCAAAACCGTTCTGCGCCAGGAACGACGCCACGCGCATGCTGCGCGCGCCGTGGTGGCACAGGCAGGCGACCGGCGTGCCGGGGTCCAGCTCGGCCAGGCGCGCGGGAATGTCGTTCATCGGTATGGCCACCAGCGTGAAGCCATCCGGGCGCACGCTGGCGGTCTGGAGTTCCCAGGGCTCGCGCACGTCCAGCACGACCGGCGCCTCATTGCCGGCGGCGGCCTGCAGCCATGCGGCCAGTTCGGTGGGGGAGACGTGGGCGATCATCTTGTACGGCCTTTGCGGGTGGTTCAGAAGTTGAACTTCGAGGGTTCCGGAAAGTTCAGCAGGCGCGGCGCCACGGTGTCCCAGGGCTGGACGGTGCTGGTGTTGTTGCCCTCAGGCGTGGTGTCGGTGCGGGTGATGAAGGTGGCACGCATCACCGGCTCGTCGCCCACGATGGCGCCCAGGCGGCCGCCGGGCTTGAGCTGGGCCAGCAGCGAGGCCGGCACATACGGCACCGAGCCGCTCAGCACGATCACGTCGAACGGGCCTTCGGGCACGGTGGCTGCGGCGCCGTCGGCCTGGCGCACCTGGGCGTTGGCCACGCCGGCCTTCTGCAGGTTTTCGCGGGCAATGCGGGCCAGGTTGGGGTCGATTTCCAGCGAGATCACCTGCTGCGCACGGTGGGCCAGCAGGGCCGCCATGTAGCCGGAGCCGGCGCCGATTTCCAGCACCTTTTCGTGCGGCTGCACATTGAGTTCCTGCAGCATCCGGGCTTCAACCCGCGGGGCCAGCATGGCCTGGCCATTGGCGCCGCCGTTCTGCAGCGGGATTTCCATGTCCACAAAGGCCAGCGCCTTGTGCGCCAGCGGCACGAAGTCTTCGCGCTTGACCACCGACAGCAGTTGCAGCACGGCGGGGTCGAGCACTTCCCAGGGGCGGATCTGCTGCTCGATCATGTTGAAGCGGGCTTGTTCAATGGGGGTGGCGGTGGTCATGGGGCTTCTTTCGGGAGGGCGATTCGGGGTCAAACCTTCGATTCTAGGGGTGCCGCGGCGGCAGGCCTGCCCCTGAAGAGGCGCTTGAACCAGCTGGCCAGGTCGTCCATGTAGCAGTAGACCACCGGCACCACCACCAGGGTCAGCAGCGAGGAGGTGATGACGCCGCCGATCACGGCCTGGCCCATGGGCGCGCGCTGCTCGGAGCCTTCCGTCAGCGCAAAGGCCAGCGGCACCATGCCGAAGATCATCGCCAGCGTGGTCATCAGGATGGGGCGCAGGCGGACCTTGGCGGCCAGCAGCAGGGCTTCGGTGCGGTCCATGCCTTCTTCCCTCATCCGGATGGCGAAGTCCACCAGCAGGATGGCGTTCTTGGTCACTAGGCCCATCAGCATCACCACGCCAATCACCGAGAACATCGACAGCGCCGAGCCGAACATCAGCAGCGCCAGCACCACGCCGATCAGCGTCAGCGGCAGGGCTGTCATCAGCGCCAGCGGCTGCAGGAAGCTCTTGAACTGGCTGGCCAGGATCATGTAGATGAAGATGATGGCCAGCACCAGCGCCGAGATGGCATAGCCGAACGACTCGGCCATGTTCTTGGTGTTGCCGCCGAACTGGTAGCGGTAGCCCGGCGGGAAGCTGATGCCGTCCAGCGCCGTCTTGATGTCGGCCGACACTTCGCCGGTGGAACGGTTGTACACGTTGGCGTTGACCGACACCTCGCGCGCCAGGTCGCGCCGGTTGATCTGGTTGGGGCCTGTTGATTCACGCACCGTCGCGAGCTGGTTCAGCCGCACGATGCGCGGCGAGCCGTCTGCGTTCGTGCCCACGGTGAAAGGCAGGCGCTCCAGATCCTCGGGCTTGTTGCGGGCATCGGGCGCCAGGCGCACATTCACGTCATAGGTCTGGTCGTCGGGTGCGCGCCAGTTGCCGACGGTCTGCCCGGCCACCAGGGTGCGCAGCTGGGCCGCGACCTGTGCCACACCCAGGCCGAGGTCGGAGGCCACGTCGCGCCGCACGGCGACTTCCACCGTGGGCTTGTCGGCCTTGACGCTGGAGTCCAGGTCCACCAGGCCGGGAATGTCACGGATCTTTTCATTGACAAGACGGGTCAGGCGTTCCAGCTCCTTCAGGTCGGGGCCCTGCAGCGAGAACTCGATCTGCTTGCCGCCGCCCACGCTGTCGAGCAGGCCCACATGCGTGACGGTGATGCCCGGCACCTGCTTGAGCCGCTCGCGCAGCACGCCGGACATCTGGTCTACGTTGCGGCTGCGCTGCTTGCGGTCCACCAGGCGCACATAGACATTCGCATAGATCTTGCCCTGCGCGTTGCCGGTATTGATGGTCGAGAGGGTGTAGCGGACCTCGGGGAATTCGCGGATGATGGCTTCCACCTGCTTCGCCTTGGCTTCGGTCACTTCCAGCGAGGAGCCGACGGGCGTGTAGAAGTTGAGCGTGGTTTCCGAGAAGTCGGCCTTGGGCACAAACTCGGTGCCCAGCAGCGGCACCATGAAAACGCTGCCCACGAAGATGCCGATGGCCGCAAACACCGTGGCCAGCTTGTGGCCCAGCGACCAGCGCAGGATGCCCTGGTAGCCTTCGGACAGGGAGTCCGTGGCACGGTCGAACCAGCCTGTGACGCGGCCGATGGTCTTGTCGTAGAAGCCCTGCGGCGGGCCCTGGGGCTTGCCCTGTTTGTCAATCGCCGGGTCATGCCAGATGCTGGAGAGCATCGGGTCGAGCGTGAAGCTCACGAACATCGAGATCAGCACGGCTGCGACGATGGTGATGCCGAACTCGTGGAAGAACTTGCCGATGATGCCGCCCATGAAGCCGATGGGCATGAACACCGCGACGATGGAGAAGGTGGTGGCCAGGACGGCCAGGCCGATCTCGCGGGTGCCTTCCATGGCCGCGTCATACGGCGCCTTGCCCATCTGCACATGGCGAACGATGTTCTCGCGCACCACGATGGCGTCGTCGATCAGCAGGCCCACGCACAGGCTCAGCGCCATCAGCGTGATCATGTTGATGGTGAAGCCGAAGGCATTCATGAACAGGAAGGTGCCGATGATGGAGATCGGCAGCGTCAGCCCGGTGATGACGGTGGAGCGCCATGAATTGAGGAACAGGAAGACGATGAGCACCGTCAGCAGCGCGCCTTCTATCAGCGTGCGCCGCACGTTCTCCACCGCGACGCGGATGGGCCGCGAGCCGTCGGCAATCGGCTCCAGCCGCACGCCTGGCGGCAGCTGCGGCGTGATCTCGGCCGTGGCCTTGACCAGCCCGTCGATCACCTGGATGGTGTTCTCGTCCTGCGACTTCTGGATCGACAGCAGCAGCGTGCGCTGGCCGTTGTAGAGCGCCAGGCTGTCGATCTCCTGCGCGCCGTCGCTGATGCGGGCGACCTGCTCGACGCGCACCGGCACACCGCCCTTGCGCGTGACGATGATCTTTGCAAAGTCTTCCGGCCGCTGCATCCGCGCGTCGATCTTGACCACGCGCTCCTGGGCCAGTGAGCGCACGGCGCCGACCGGCAGGTCCTGGTTCTCATTGCGCACGGCGGCGACCACCTGGTCGGCGGTGACGCCCAGCGCCTCCATGGCCTGCGCGTCGAGGTACACATTGATCTCGCGCTTGGTGCCGCCCACCAGCGAGACCGAGCCCACGCCGCGCACATTCTCCAGCCGCTTCTTGAGCACCTGGTCGGCCCAGTTGGTCAGCTCGATGGCCGACATCGCCTTGCCCTGCGTGGCGTCAGGCAATACCGCCAGCGACCAGATCGCGCGGCTGGCCGGGTCAAAGCGCAGCACGCGCGGGTCCTTGACCTCGTCGCGGAACAGCGGGCGGATGGCACCGACCTTCTCGCGCACGTCCTCGGCGGCCTTGCGCCCGTCAATGTGCAGCTGGAACTCGATGATGACGACCGACTGGCCCTCGTAGCTGCGCGAGGTGAGGGCGTTGATGCCGGCGATGGAGTTGACGCCTTCCTCCAGTTTCTTGGTGACTTCGCTCTCGACGATTTCGGGCGAGGCGCCCGGGTATTCGGCGGTGATCACCACTACCGGGAAGTCGATGTTGGGGAACTGGTCAACCTGCAGGCGCTGGTAGGAAAACAGGCCCAGCACCACCAGCGCGGCCATCATCATGGTCGCGAAGACCGGGTTCTTCAGGCTGACCTGGGTGAACCACATGGCGTCAGGGCGCCGTCTTGGCCGAAGGCGGGGCCACCGGCGCCGCAGCGGGTGTAACGGCCGGGGCGGTGAACTTCACCGCCGTGCCTTCGCGCAGGGCGCCCACGCTGCCGCCGATCACCACGGCCTGCTCGGCCAGGCCCTTGACTGCCACCATGGTTTCGTTGCCCACGGCCCCGCGCACGCCGGTCTCGACAGAGCGGTGCACCACGCGGCCGTTTTCAACCAGCTGTACATACGGCACCGGCTTGTCGGTGCGCACCGAGCGCAGCGGCACGGCCAGCGCGGAAACGCGTGTCGTGCCGAGCGTACCCTGGGCGAACAGGCCCTGGCGCAAATTGGGCGCGTTGTCGATGCCCAGATAGGCCAGCACGCTGCGGCTGCCGGACTGGGCGCTCGGGTTGATGCGCACCACATGGGCTGTGATGGCCCGGCCGGCCGAGCCTTGTGCCGTGCCTTCGATCTGCAGCGTGGCGGTCTGGCCAACGCGCACATCCACCGAGTCGGCGGGGCTGAGGCTGGCCTCCAGCTCGAGCCGGCTCAGGTCCACGATTTCGATGATCCTCACGTCGATGCCGACCCGCTCGCCCGGCTGGGCCAGCCGCTGCGACACGATGCCGGAAATGGGCGCCCGCAGCACGGTGTCTTCCATGGACTTGCGGGTCACGTCCACAGCGGCAAGCGCGGCGTTGTGGTTGGCTTGCGCGGCATTCAGGTTGGCCTGCGATGTGTCGAGCGCCGTCTTGCTGATGAAGCCCTGGTCCACCAGCGCCTTGTTGTTGTCGTACTGGCGCTGGGCAATGTCGATCTGCGCCTTGGCCGAATCCGCCTGCTGCTGCGCCTGGCGCATGCGCGACTGGTATTCGGAAGGGTCGATGCGTGCGACCACCTGCCCGGCCTTGACCGTGTCGCCCTCGCGCAGCGTGAGGCCCTGCAGTTCACCGGCCACCCGCGCCTTGACCACGGCGGAGTTCACCGCCTTGAGCGTTCCCGAGATCGGCAGGCCCTGGGCCAGTTCCAGCGTGCGGGCCTGCACGACGTCACTTGCAGCCAACTCGATTACCGGTCCCCGCTCCTTGCCGGCAGCAGCCGACGCAACTGCAACCTGTTGCATCTTGCGCGCAGCCAATGCGCGCAGCACGCCGCTGGCGAGCAGCACGACGACGAGGGCGGCAATGCCCCATTTCATCCAGCGTTTCATGTCAGCCTTTGGCTCCAGCTTTGCCGGTCACCCCGGCAGGGGCCCCCAGGCCGTGAAGAATGATGTCCACCTGGGATGCAATGTACCGCTCCGGTGACAGCGCCTTGTCCATGGGCACGCAGGCGCCCATCGAATGTTTGGACATCACCAGGAACACCATCGGGGCGATGATGCTGTAGACCGCGTAGTCCAGGTCCAGCTTGCGGAACTCGCCGCGCTCCATTCCGCGCTGCAGGATGCGCCGGATCAGTGCCTGGCCGGGGTCGACAACCTCCTGCTGGTAGAACGCGGTGATCTCGGGGAAGTTGCGCGCCTCGCTGACCATCAGCTTGGTGATGCCGGATGCGCGGGTGGCGCCCACGCGCTCCCACCAGACGCTCATGCAATAGGTGATCATCTCGGCGCTGGTGCCCTGGAAGGTCTCGAACTCCTCGTTCCACTCCTTGAAGCGGCCCGAGATGTTTTCCCGCACCACGGCCTTGAAGAGTTCTTCCTTGCTCTGGAAGTAGAGGAAAAGTGTGCCTTTGGACACGCCGGCGCGCGCGGCCACTTCCTCCGCACGGGTGGCGGCAAAGCCTTTTTCGACGAACAGGTCGAGCGCCGCATCGAGCAATTCGCCCGGGCGCGCCTCCTTGCGGCGCTCGCGCTTGGCGTGCACTTCTTCGGTTTTGCCGGTAATGAATCTGGAAAGGGACATGCGCTCTTAATGACTGACTGGTTAGTAATGTAGCTTTTCGCTACCGGCCAGTCAAGGCATTCAAGGCGCAGGCCGTGTCAAGACAAGGTAAATCCTGGATGGATCAATAAAACGCCTGCAGGCCGGTCTGGGCCCGCCCGAGGATGAGGGCGTGAACATCGTGCGTGCCTTCATAGGTGTTCACCGTCTCCAGGTTGATCATGTGCCGGATCACATGGTACTCATCATGGATGCCGTTGCCGCCGTGCATGTCGCGCGCCATCCGGGCGATGTCCAGCGCCTTGCCGCAGGAGTTGCGCTTGATCAGGCTGACCATCTCGGGGGTGGCCTTGCCTTCGTCCATCAGGCGTCCAACCCGCAGGCAGCCCTGCAGGCCCAGCGCGATCTCGGTCTGCATGTCGGCCAGCTTTTTCTGGATGAGCTGGTTCTGGGCCAGCGGCCGGCCGAACTGCACGCGGTCCAGCGTGTACTGGCGGGCGCGGTGCCAACAGTCTTCGGCAGCTCCGAGCGCGCCCCAGGCAATGCCGTAGCGCGCCTTGTTCAGGCAACCAAACGGGCCCTTGAGGCCCGCCACATTGGGCATCAGCTGGCCCTCGGGCACAAACACGTCGTCCATGACGATCTCGCCGGTGATGCTGGCGCGCAGGCTCATCTTGCCTTCGATCTTGGGCGCCGTCAGGCCTTTCATGCCTTTTTCAAGGATGAAGCCGCGGATGCTCTCCTGACCGCCGACCTTGCCGTCGGGGTCTTCCACCTTGGCCCAGACCACGAACACGTCGGCAATCGGCGCGTTAGTGATCCACATCTTGGCGCCCTTGAGCAGGTAGCCGCCATCCACCGGCTTGGCGCGGGTGAGCATGCTCGCGGGGTCGGACCCGTGGTTGGGCTCGGTCAGGCCGAAGCAGCCCACCCACTCGCCGGTGGCCAGTTTCGGCAGGTACTTCTGCTTCTGTGCCTCGCTGCCGTATTCATTGATCGGGTGCATCACCAGCGAGCTCTGCACGCTGATGGCACTGCGGTAGCCGCTGTCCACCCGCTCGACTTCGCGCGCGATCAGGCCGTAGGCGACGTAGCTCAGCCCGGCGCAGCCGTAGCCCTCGATCGTGGAGCCGAGAAAGCCGATGGCGCCGGCCTCGGTCATGATCTCGCGGTCAAACTTCTCGTGGCGCGCGGCCATCAGCACCCGGGTCTGCAGCTTTTCCTGGCAGAAGGTGTGGGCGGCCTCGACGATGGCGCGCTCTTCATCGCTGAGCTGGTCTTGCAGCAGGAAAGGGTCCTGCCAGTTGAAGTGGGCTTTCATCGGGGTCTCCTGGATGTATGGCGGTTCGGCCTGAGTGGCAAGCACCTATTGTCCGGCAGGCAAGAATACGAGTCTAATATTGAATACCTATTCAACGATTGAAATTTTGTATTCATGGAATTCCGCCACCTGCGTTACTTCCTGGTGCTGGCCGAAGAACTGCATTTTGGCCGCGCCGCGCAGCGCCTGGCCATTTCACAGCCGCCGCTGTCCACCAACATCCAGCAGCTGGAGGCGTCGGTCGGCGCCCGGCTTTTCACCCGCAACAGCAAGGCGGTGCAGCTGACCGAGGCCGGGCGCGCCTTTGTGCCGCAGGCGCGGGCGCTGCTGGAGCAGGCGCAGCAGGCCGCCCGCCATGCGCGCGATGTGGCGGATGGCCTGGCGGGCAGCCTGCAGGTCGGCTTTGTCGGCACCATGCTCTACCGGGGCCTGCCCGCGCTGCTAAAGCGCTTCCAGGCGCAGCACCCGCGCCTGCGCCTGACCCTGAAGGAGCTGAGTTCCAGCGACCAGCTCATCGAGCTGGCGCACGAGCGGCTGGACCTGGGCTTCGTGCACACCACGCGCGTGCCGCCGGGGCTGGCCCAGGTGCTGGTGGCGAGCCAGCCATTTGTGGCCTGCCTCCCCGCCGGCCATGCGCTTGCGCGAAAGCGGCAGCTGGGCCTGGCCGCGCTGCAGGGCGAGCCGTTTGCCTGCATCTCGCGCGGCGTCTCGGCCGACTACCACGAACGCATCGTCAGCCTCTGCATGGATGCCGGGTTTACACCTGAAATCCGCTACGAACTGCGTCACTGGCTCAGCGTGGTCTCGCTGGTGTCGCAGGGGCTCGGCGTGGCGGTGGTGCCGCAGGCGCTGCGCCAGTCGGCGCTGCCTGGCGCGGCTTTTGTGGCGCTGGCCGGCAGCGGCCTGCCTTACGACACCTACTGCCTGTGGAAACCCGGGCGCAGCCATGTGGCACTGGATGCGTTTGTGGAGGCGGTGCAGGCTACGGTGCGCTAGGGCTTTGCCCGGCGGTGTACGATTCCTGTCAATCCTCTTACCCGCAAGGCCAAGGCATGCAAACCACCCCGGCAAATTCCCCAGGCATCCAGACCATCACCCTCGGCGGCGGCTGCTTCTGGTGCACCGAGGCGGTGTTCGTCAAGGTGCGCGGCATCACCGACGTGGAGTCCGGCTACAGCAACGGCCAGGCGCTGAACCCCACGTATGAGCAGGTGTGCACCGGCCGCACCGGCCACAATGAAGTGGTGAAGCTGCAGTACGACCCGGCGCAGATCAGCCTAGAGCAGATCCTGCAGATCTTCTTCATCATCCACGACCCGACCACGCTGAACCGGCAGGGCAATGATGCGGGTACGCAGTACCGCAGCGGCATCTACTACGCCACGCCGGAGCAGAAGCAGGTGGCTGAGGCGTTCGTCGGCCATCTCGCGCAGGAAAAAATCTTCGACCGCCCCATCGTCACCGAGATAGTGCCGGTGCAGAACTATTCCGCAGCCGAGGACTACCACCAGGATTTCTTCGAGAAGAATCCCAACCAGGGTTACTGCGTGGCGGTGGCCGGGCCCAAGGTGGCCAAGTTCCGCAAGACCTTCAAGGAACTGGCCAGGGACTGATTCCGGCGGCAGCGCCGCAACAGTGATATCGTCTGCCCCCTGATGGCCATGCAATCGTTGCGACACAAACCCGATGACCGGCGCGCCCTGGCAGCGGTGGTCCTGTTCGTGCTCGCGCTGCTGCTGGCCCAGACGCTGGGTTTTGCCCACCGGGTGCTGCACCGTCCCCATGCGGCGGGGCAGGGCGGGCAGTTTGTCTCCATGCAGGCAGTGCCTGCGCAGTTCCAGTCCGCCGCGGGCACCCAGGTGAAGCCGCATGGGCACCTTGCCGGCCTGTTCCAGCACAACGACCAGGACCCGACCTGCCGCATCTTTGACCAGGCCGGCAGCGCCGACAGCCTGGTGTGCGTTCCGGCAGTTACGCTGCCGATGGCCTTGTCGTCGTACGTTCTCCTGTACTTCCAGGGCGAAGTCCTTGCCCGCTGGGTCGCGCTGTTTGACGCGCGCGGCCCGCCTTCCGTTCGCTGAATCCCCCTGAAGCACTGCATGCCGGCGTGGCGCCGGCGCGCAGCCATGTGTTTTCCAGATTCAACGAACATCATCATGAACAAGGTTTTCAAACGCAGCGCCGTGTGCGCTGCCGCCGTCGCATTCGCAGGCCCGGTGGCCTGGGCCCAGTCTGCGCCTGCAGCGCCGTCACTCAAGGAAGTCACCGTCACCGGCAACCCGCTGGGCACTGCCGATCTCATCGCCCCGGCCGCCAGCTACTCCGGCACCGGCCTGCTGCTGCGCTCGGGCACAACGCTGGGCGAGACGCTGGCCAACACGCCCGGTGTCAGCAGCACCTACTTCGGCCCCAACGCCAGCCGCCCGGTCATCCGCGGGCTGGATGGCGACCGCATCCGGGTGCTGCAGAACAGCGGCGCCACGGTCGATGCTGCGGGCCTGAGCTATGACCATGCCGTGCCCTCCGACCCGCTGTCCATCGAGCGCATTGAAGTGCTGCGCGGCCCGGCTGCGCTGCTGTATGGCGGCAATGCGATCGGCGGTGTGGTCAACGTCATCGACAACCGCATCCCGGCCGAGCCGCTGTTTGATGCGAAAGGCGGTGTTGGCGGGAAGGCCGATGTGGGGCTGGCCACCGGCAACCGCGAGCGCGGCGCCGGCTTCATGGTGGAGACAGGCACCGACCGCTACGCCCTGCATGCCGATGTGTTTGACCGCCGCACGCAGGATGTGCGCGTGCCCGCCACACTGGCCTGCACGCAGGGCGGCGTGACGACGTTCGCGCGGCGCATCTGCAATTCGGCGAGCGATGTGAACGGCGGGGCGCTGGGCGGTTCGCTGTTCTTTGACCATGGCTACCTCGGCGCCTCGGTGTCCACCTACCGCAGCACCTACGGCACCGTGGCCGAAGACGAAGTGACCATCGGCATGAGGACCAACCGCTATGCCTTGCAGGGCGAACTGCGCAACCTGGGCGGCTTCATTGAAAGCATCAAGGGGCAGGCCAGCCACAGCGACTACCGGCACACCGAGTTTGACGCCGGCGCTGCGGGCACGCTGTTCAGGAACAAGGGCAATGACTTCCGGCTGGAGGCGCGCCATGCAAAGCTCGGCGGGCTGCAGGGCGTGGTCGGCATCCAGGGCGACTACACACGCTTCTCGGCCGACGGCGCTGAAGCCTTCGCACCTTACAGCCGCACCTCGCAGACGGCCTTGTTCGCCTATGAGGAACTGGGCACGTCCTGGGGCAAGCTGACCTTTGGCGCGCGCACCGAACAGGTCAAGGTGGACTCGCTGGGCAACCCGCTGGTCGCGCGTTTTGTGCCGGACTCGAAGCGGTTCAACCCGGCGAGTTTTGCGCTGGGTGCGCTGGTCAACCTGAACCCGTCCTGGCAACTGACCTCCAGCCTGGCACGCACCCAGCGTGCGCCGAAGGACTATGAGCTCTATGCCGACGGCCCCCATATCGCCACCGGCGCATGGGAGGTGGGTGACCCGAATGCGGGCAAGGAAAAGTCCACCAGCCTCGACCTGGGTGCGGCCTGGAAATCGGGTGCGAACAGGTTTGCGGTGAATGCCTTCTACACCCGCTTCTCCAACTTCCTGAGCCTGCAGTCCACCGGCAACACGCGTGGCCAGGAAGACGGCGCGCTCAACCCGGTGGATGCCGACGGCGACGGCGTGGATGACAGCGACCCGGGCAACGCCATCGTCGCCGAGTACCGCTACCAGGGCGTGCG
This sequence comes from Pseudomonadota bacterium, assembly GCA_040385105.1. Lineage (GTDB taxonomy): Bacteria > Pseudomonadota > Gammaproteobacteria > Burkholderiales > Burkholderiaceae_C > JACMQX01. Next base: position 17,249 of record JAZKHY010000102.1, on the reverse strand, counting down.
CGCCCGCTTCCACGGGCTGGAGGCCAGCGGCAATATCCGCCTGCTGGAAGGTGCGTCCACGGTGGACCTGGAACTGCGCGGCGACATCGTGCGCGCGGTGGACCTGGGCACCGGCCAGCCGCTGCCGCGCATCGCGCCGATGCGCGCCGGCGCCACGCTGGTGTGGGCACAGGGGCCGTGGGGCGCGACGCTGGGCTTTGACCATGCGGCGGCGCAGGCGCGCGTGCCGGCGGGGCAGCTGGCCAGCGGCTCGTACACGCTGTGGAGCGCGGGCCTCACGTTCCGCTCGAAGGCCGGCCCGGCGGACCTGCTGTGGTTTGCGAAGCTCAACAATGCGTCGGACCAGCTGGCTTATTCCGCCAGCTCCATCCTCACGCAGACGGCACCGGGCAAGGCGCCGCTGCCGGGACGGAGCCTCAAAGTGGGCCTGCGCGCAACGTTCTAGGACGCCCCCGTCCGGCCTTCGGCCGCTCCCCCACTGGGGGCGAAGCCAGTGGCCCGGCAAAGCCGGTTCCACGGCTTCCTGGAATTGGGCAGGACAATAAGCGTTCCGTGAACACTTCCGTCCTCAACGCCCTGTTCCCCGTCATCCTGCTGATCGCCATCGGCTTCATGGCGGGGCGCATGCGCTGGATCGGCACCGGCGCGGTCAAGGACCTGTCCAACCTGGTGTTCCTGCTGCTCACGCCGGCGCTGCTGTTCCGCACCATGAGCGGGGTGCATGTGGAGCAGCTGGACTTCATGCCGGTGCTGGCCTATTTCATTGCCGTGGTGGTGATCTTCTTTTCCACGCTGGCGGTGCGCGGCTTCAACCGCCGCGCCGCCGTGCTGGCGCTGGCCAACACCTTCAGCAACACGGTGATGATCGGCATCCCGCTCGTCGGCCTGGCGTTCGGGCAGGCAGGCCTGGTCACGCTGCTCACGCTCTACACGGTGCACACGGTGGTGCTGCTCACCTCGGCGACGGTAGTGCTGGAGCTGGCCGTCATGAGGGAAGCTGCACAGGAGGGGGAGGCGGCGCAGCGGCCCATGGCCATGACGGTGCTGCTGGCCATGCGCAATGCGCTGATCCACCCGGTGCCGCTGCCCATCATCGCGGCGTTGCTGTTCGCCCAGACCGGCCTGGTCATCCCGGACGTCATCGACAAGCCGCTGCAGCTGCTGGGCAATGCCTTCGGGCCGCTGGCGCTCGTGCTGGTGGGCGTGACGCTGGCTTACACGCCCGTGGGCAGCCACCTGCGCGGCGCGTTCGCCCTGGCGGTGGTGAAGAACCTGGTGCATCCGGCGCTGGTGGCGGCCGCCGGCCTTGCGCTTGGCCTGTCGGGCGTGCCGCTGGCGGTGATGGTCGTGACGTCGTCACTGCCCATTGGCGCCAACGTATTCCTGTTCTCGCAGCGCTACAAGGTGGCGGAAGAGCTGATCACCGCCAGCGTGGTCGTGTCCACCGCTCTGGCGATGCTGACGGTGCCGCTGGTGATGTGGGGCGCCGGCCGCCTGTGATGCCGGCTCAGGGTGCGAGCCGCTCCCGCACCCACTGCTGCTGCCCGTCCAGCGTGTAGCGCAGGCGGTCATGCAGCCGGCTCTTGCGGCCCTGCCAGAACTGCCACTGGTCCGGGCGCAGGCGGTAGCCGCCCCAGTGCGGCGGGCGCGGCGGGTTCAGCAGGAACTGCGCGCCGTATTTCGCGGCATTGGCCACCAGGACGCCGCGGCCGGGGATGACTTCGGACTGCGGCGAAGCCCAGGCGCCGATGCGCGAGTCCAGCGGCCGGCTCCGGTAATAGGCGTCGCTCTCTTCGGCGGAAACCTTCTCCACGATGCCTTCGATGCGCACCACACGCTCGAGCTCCACCCAGTGGAACTGCAGCGCGGCATGGGGGTTGCCCGCCAGTTCCTTGCCCTTGCGGCTGTCGTAGTTGGTGTACCAGACGATGCCCTTGTCGTCATAGCCCTTGATCAGCACGACGCGGGTGCTGGGCCGCAGGTCGCTGGCCACGGTGGCCAGCGTCATCGCATTGGGCTCGGGCACTTCGGAACTGATGGCTTCCTGCAGCCACTTGTCGAACTGCTTCAAGGGGTCGGCGTGCGACGCGTCTTCGCTGAGCTCGGCGCGCTCGTAGCTCTTGCGCAGGTCGGCGATTCGGGAGGACGGGGTGGAGGGCTCTGACATACTGGGAGTATATGGAAGCCCTTGCTGCAGGCCTTGCGCCGCCTGAACATCTCCCTGTGGTCATCGTGCTGGCGGCCGGGCGGGGCGAGCGCTTTGCCGCATCGGGCGGCACTACCCACAAGCTCGATGCGCTGCTGGGCGGCAAGCGGGTGCTGGACCATGTGCTGGATGCGGTGCGCGGCAGCGGCTTGCCGCACTACATCGTCACTGCCGATGCTTCAAGGCCGGGCATGGGTGACTCGATTGCGGCAGGCGTGCGCGCCACGCAGCAAGCCCCGGGCTGGCTGGTGCTGCCAGGCGACTTGCCGCTGGTCAAGAGCGAAACATTGCAGGCGGTGGCGCGGCTGCTGGCCAGCCACGAGGTGGTCATTCCTGTCCATCAGGGCGAGCGTGGCCACCCGGTGGGTTTCGCGCCAGCATGCGGCCCGGCCCTGATGGCGCTGTCCGGCCCGCAAGGCGCGGCGCCGGTGGTGCGCGGCCGCGCAGCGCATCACCTGGAGGTGGACGACCCCGGCACGGTGACGGACATCGACACGCTGCAGGACCTGCAGCGCGCCGCGCAGTTCGTCAGGCCTTCGTGATCACCGCGCAGGCCAGGCGCGGGCCGGCATTGCCGGTGGGTTGCGTCTTGTAGTCGTCCGGGTCGCGGTGCACGATCAGGCCCTTGCCGACCACGTCGGCGGCGCCGCTGCCCACACTGATGCCCTGCACTTCAGCGCTGATGCGCGCAACGCCGTTGGCATCGGCCTTCAGGCTGGGCAGGTCGCCCGCATGGGACGGCCCCATGCCGTGCTGGCCGTGCGGCGCGCCGGCGGGGTTGAAGTGGCCCGCGGCGCTCATGCCATCACCGCTGGAGCAGTCGCCCTTTTCATGCACATGGAAGCCGTGCTCGGCATTCGGCTTGAGGCCGCGCACCTCGCCTGACACGAGCACCTTGCTGCCTGACTGGGTGAAGGTCACGGTGCCCGTGGTGGTGTTGCCGCGCGTGGCTTCCAGCCGCGCCGTGCCCGAGGGGCCGCCGGGGGTGCTTGCGCAGGCCGCGAGGAGCGCCGCGAACACGGTGGTAAGCGCCAGTGGCGCGAGTTTTCTGGTCATGCCTGTCTCCTGTAGTTGTGGGTCATCAGCCCACGGACAGTAGCGCGAAGCGGCAGTCTCAGGCGGGCGCCAGGCTCAAGACCCGTTCAAGCTCATGGTCACGGATGCCCAGCTGCAGCAGGCCGTCGTAGGTCTGCTGCGCATAGTCGCGTGTGGTGCCAAAGCGGCCGCAGGAGTCGCTGAGGATCTGCCGGTAGCGCGCCGGGTCCAGGTCGCCGGTGAAGTTGGGGCTTCGGCGCGACAGGGTGAAGGCCAGCGCCTTGACCATGCCTTCCTCCGTCTGGCAGGGCAGCCACTTGGGGTCGTACACGCCGGTGACCATCTCGCGTGCCCAGAGCTTGTGCATCACGTCATGCCCTTCGGACTGCGGCACGCGGAACACCACGCCCTGGCAGCTGCCGCCGGAGAGCAGCGCAAACACCAGGCCCGGGCATTCCGGCGTGCCGCGGTTGATGCGGCTCCACATCTTGAGCGCGCGGTGCCAGCCATGCACCCGGGCCAGCCGCCGCTCGGCGTATTCAAACTCCGGCCGCCAGATCAGCGAGGCATAGCCAAAGACCCAGAGGTCGTCGCCGCCACCCCATTCCCGAAGGGCGGTGCCCAGCATGGGGGCCGGGTCCCGGGACGAATCGAAAGGCAATGGCATGGGCATACTTTAACGGGGACGGAGCGCTCTTGCCCATTTGGTAACCGCGCTGTAACCCGGCGCACGGAGCGGGTGTGGTTTCCGGGATAAGATGAATCGGTAATTTAGTTACGTGGGTTCGCGTGACTCCCAGCGAGAGACAAGCCATGAAACTTCACCCCACGATCGATTCCGTCACAGCCCGCATCAGGCAGCGCAGCGCAGCCACCCGCCAGGCCTACCTGCAGCGCCTGGACGCAGCCGCCAACCGCAGGCCGGGCGCGGAACGCATGGGTTGCGCCAATGTCGCCCATGCCGTGGCCGGCATCCCGGCCAGTGACAAGTTCCGCATCATTGCGGAGAAGGCGCCCAACATCGCCATCGTCAACGCCTACAACGACATGCTCTCGGCGCACCAGCCCATGCAGTTCTACCCCGACCTCATCAAGGCCGAGGCACGCAGGCTGGGCGCGACCGCGCAGGTGGCCGGCGGCGTGCCCGCCATGTGCGATGGCGTGACGCAGGGCACGCCGGGCATGGAGCTGAGCCTGTTCTCGCGCGACGTCATCGCCATGGCCACGGCCGTGAGCCTGAGCCACGACATGTTTGACGCCGCGCTGCTCATCGGCGTGTGCGACAAGATCGTGCCTGGGCTGCTGATCGGCGCGCTGCATTTCGGCCACCTGCCCACCGTCTTCGTGCCTGCGGGGCCCATGCCGTCGGGCCTGTCGAACAGCGCCAAGGCGAAAGTGCGCGAGCAGGCTGCCATGGGGGAGGTGGGCCGCGACGCGCTGCTGGATGCCGAGTCAAAGGCCTACCATGCTCCCGGCACCTGCACCTTCTACGGCACGGCCAACAGCAACCAGATGCTGCTGGAGGCCATGGGCCTGCATGTGCCCGGCACCGCCTTCGTCGCACCGGGCGGGCCATTGCGCGACGAACTCACGCGGGAGGCTGCGCGCACGGTGCTGTCCATTGTCAAGGCCAAACGGTTCGCGCCGATAGGGCAGGTCGTTGATGAGCGGGCCATCGTCAATGCGATGAGTGCCTTGCTGGCGACCGGCGGCTCCACCAACCACCTGATCCACTGGGTGGCCGTGGCCCGCTCGGCCGGCATCCTGATTGACTGGAACGACTTCGCCGAGCTCTCCGCCATCGTGCCAACGCTGTCCCATGTGTACCCCAACGGCAAGGCCGACGTGAACCAGTTCCAGGCGGCAGGCGGCACGGGCTACGTCATACGCGAACTGCTGGACGCGGGCCTGATGCATGAAGACGTGCTGACCGTGCGCGACGGCGGGCTGCGCGAGTACACCCGCGAGCCGGCGCTGGACGGCGACGTGCTGAGGTGGCACGAGGCCGGCGAATCAAAAGACCTGTCCATCGTGCGCCCCGCCGCGCAGCCTTTCAGCCCCACAGGCGGCCTGCAGCTGCTGCAAGGCAACCTGGGCCGCAGCGTCATCAAGGTGTCGTCCATTCCCGATGACCGCCACGTGGTGGAAGCGCCCGCGCGCGTGTTCGACTCGCAGGATGCATTGCATGCCGCATTTCAGGCGGGCGAGCTGGACCGGGACGTGGTGTGCGTCGTGCGCTGGCAGGGCCCGCAGGCCAACGGCATGCCTGAGCTGCACAAGCTCACGCCCCCGCTGGCAGTGCTGCAGGGCAAGGGATTCAAGGTGGCGCTGGTCACTGACGGGCGCATGAGCGGCGCCTCGGGCAAGGTGCCTGCGGCCATTCATGTGTCGCCCGAAGCCGCAGCCGGCGGCCCGCTGGCAAAGCTGCGCGACGGTGATGTGGTGCGCATGGATGCGCATACCGGCACGCTGGCCGCGCTCGTCCCGCAAGCCGAATGGGACAGCCGGGAAAACCTGCGCATGCCAGAATTCCTCTGCGCCGCCAACGGCCTGGGCCTGGGGCGCGAACTGTTCGCCGGCATGCGCCGCAATGCGCAACCGGCCGAAGAAGGAGCGGGCACATGGCTGTAGACAACGGGAAGCTCACCGCGCTGCAGGTGATGCAGGATGCGCCGGTCATTCCGGTCATCGTCCTGCATGACGTGGCGCATGCCGTGCCGCTGGCGCGCGCGCTGGTGGCAGGCGGCATCCGCATGCTGGAAGTGACGCTGCGCACGCCGCAGGCGCTGGCCTGCATGGAAGCGATTGCGCGCGACGTGCCCGAGGCGGTCATCGGCGCCGGCACGGTGCGCAGCGCTGCCGATGCGCAGGCCTGCGCCATGGCCGGCGCACGCTTCGCCGTCAGCCCCGGCTACACCCATGCCGTCGGCAAGGCCTGCCACGACCTGGGCCTGGCCCTGTTGCCAGGTGTGGCCACCGGCAGCGAAATCATGGCCGCGCAGGAAGACGGCTACACCGAGCTCAAGTTCTTCCCCGCCGTGCAGGCCGGCGGCATCGCGATGCTCAAGGCCTGGCAGGGGCCGTTCGGCGACGTGAAGTTCTGCCCCACGGGCGGGGTGACGCCGCAGAATGCGAAGGAGTTCCTGGCGCTGGCCAACGTGCAGTGTGTGGGAGGCTCGTGGCTGGTGCCCGGGGATGCGATGGCGAATGGGGATTGGGAAAGGATCGCTGCGCTGGCGCGTGAGGCTGTCAGTTGGAGAACCTGACGGGCCATGTTCTCCCATATCTTTCAGGGGCCACCGGATTCACCTGCCGGCTCAAATGGCCTTTCATTGACAAAGGGGTAGGCGAGCCGCGCCTGTAGCAGTAGCATGGGGCAACCGGTTCAAAGGAGTCCCCATCATGAGCAGCAACAATCCCAAAGACGGCGACTTTGCCTCCCTCGTTGAAGAAAAGGCCTTGCTCGCGCTGGCCGCCCTGCCCGAGGCGCACCCCAACCCCGCGCTGGACCATGCAGGCGACGCCGAGCCTGTTGTGGACGCCAGTCCGCACCAGACGATTGAAGATGTGCTGATGGACGGCGAGGAGCCTACGGAGGAGTTTCTTGAAAGCATGCGGGCCCACGCCGATCTCCCGCCGCTCACCGATGAGGAGCTTGCTGCCCAGGCCCTGGCCAGCGGCGGTGGCGACGGGGATCCGGGCACGCCTGAGTGACATGACGGGCGTTCATCTGCGGACCAGGTAACGCGCGCCGCAATTGCCATTGGACACTTCGCTCGTCCTGCTGGCCAATGCAGTCCTCGCGCTGCATGCGGGCGTCGTGGTGTTCGTCGTGGCCGGCCTGGCGGCCATTGTTGCGGGCAACCTGCTGCATTGGGGCTGGGTCAACCATCTGTGGTTCCGCACGCTGCACCTGGCTTCGATCGCGTACGTCGCCGCGCAGGCCTGGTTCGGCATGACATGCCCGCTGACGACCCTTGAGATGTGGCTGCGGGCGCGGGCCGGAGCACCCACTTACGGCGGTGGGTTCATCGAGCACTGGCTGTCGCGCCTGCTGTACTACGACGCGCCGGGGTGGGTGTTCACGGTGATCTACACCGCGTTCGCCGCGCTGGTTGCAGCCGTGTGGTGGAGGTTCCCCCCGGCGTTCAAAGCCCCGCGCACACCACCACCAGCCCCACCGCCACCAGCGCCAGCCCGACCTGCTCCATGACGCCGAGTTTCTCTTTCAGCAGCCGGCGCGAGACCAGGTAGCTGAACAGCACCTCGACCATGCCGAGCGCACGCACCTGCGCGGCCGTCTGCAGCGCAAAAGCCGTGAACCAGCAGATGGACGCGATGGCGCCTGCCGCACCGGCCAGGGTGGAGATACGCCAGGCGCGGAAAATCACACCCAGTGTCTGCGGCGAGCGCGTGGCGATCCAGCCGCCCAGCAGTATGGACTGGATGATCTGCGCCCAGAGCACGCCCCAGGCTCCGCACAGCCACGCGGGTGTATCACCCAGCGTCAGCGACGCACCCCGATAGCCCACGGCGGAGAAGGCAAACATGGCGCCTGAAGCGAGGCCATAGAAAATCGCCCTGCCGCCCCAGGCGGTCGGGCCATCGGGCGCACCCGGCCTGGCGCGGGGCATGGAGATCATCAAAACGCCGACGGTCGCCATGACGATGGCCGCCAGCACCAGCGCGCTGGGCAGCTCATGGAGGAAGAGCGCGGCGAACACGGCCACCTGCAAGACCTCTGTCTTGGAATAAGTGACTGCCATGATGAAGTTGCGCTCCTTCATGGCCGCCAGCAGGAAGGCCGTCGCGGCAATCTGCGCCGTGGCGCCCAGCAGCACCCAGGCGAAGTAGGTACCGGTGAACGCCGGCACTGCGTAGGAGAAGCCCGGCCACCCGTACAGCACGCCAACCCAGAGCGCCGCCACCGGCAGCCCGTAGAGAAAGCGCACCAGCGTCGCGCCCAGCGTGCCGGCCGAGGCCGTCAGCGAGCGCTGCAGCGTGTTGCGCAGCGTCTGCGCCAGCGCAGCGCCGATGACGATGGGAATCCAGGCCCAGGTGGGGAGCATGAAAGGATTATGGGCCGCTGAGGCCCATGCCTACCGTCGCCGTTGGCGACGGCCGGGGTCTTCAAATGTGCGAAGGCTTGCGGGTCAGCGCAGGCCGGCACCCAACGCATTCTCGGCCCGCTGGATCAACTCGATCTTGTAGCCGTCAGGGTCCGTCACAAACGCAATGACGGTTGTGCCGCCCTTGACCGGCCCGGCCTCACGCGTCACGTTGCCGCCGGAGGCCTTGATCTTCTCGCAGGCGGCATACACGTCGGGCACGCCCAGCGCGATATGGCCGAAGGCAGAGCCCATGTCGTAGGACTCAGTGCCCCAGTTGTAGGTCAGCTCGATCTCGGCATGGTCCGGGTTGGTGCCGTAACCGACGAAGGCCAGGCTGTATTTGTACTCCGGGTTTTCGGAGGTACGCTGCAGCTTCATGCCGAGCACGTTGGTATAGAAGTCGATGGAGCGCTGGAGATTGCCAACGCGGATCATGGTGTGGAGGAGTCGCATGGGCAGGATTATCGGCGCATCGGTTATTTCTGCGCCGGCACCTCAAACACCAGGCAGGTCGTCGTCGCATGCGCATACAGTTTGCCGTCCGGCCCGACGATGCGGGCCTCGGCCGTGGCCAGCTGCCTTCCGCAGTGGATGACGGTGCCAATGGCGCGCAGCGGGCCGGTCTTGAAGGATGCGGCGCGCACGATGTTCACGCCCAGTTCGGCCGTCGTGTAGCCGCGGCCCGGGGGCATCATGGTGTGCACGGCGCAGCCCAGTGCCGAGTCCAGCAGCGTGGCGTACCAGCCGCCGTGCACGGTTCCGAGCGGGTTGTAGTGCTTGAGCTGCGGCTGGCCCTGGAACACGGCGCGGCCCTCGGACACTTCCAGCAGCTGGAAGTCCAGCGTCTGCGCAATGTGGGGGTAGGGCAGCTTGCCGGAGAGCATGGCATGCATGACTTCAAGGCCGGTCATTCCCGCGACGTCCTGCGGGCTGGACAGGCCGGGCTTGCCACCGCCGGCGAGCATGCGGTCGTAGACCTCCTTGCCCTCGGCGGCCCAGCGGGCCTGCAGTTCGTCCGGGCGGACTTCCGTGAGTGCTTTTGGGGTAATGGCTTTGGCATCCAAGCTTATTTCTCCTGATTAACTTGCATATGCAATTATTGTATCTACAATTGACGGCATGAGTCCAGCCATCATGCCCGATCCTGTGCAGCTTTCCGCTGACAAGCCCCAGGGCTGCACCAACATCAAGCTGCGCCACCTGATGCGCCGCATTGCCAAACACTATGACGACGAGGTGGGCAAGACGGGCCTGAAGGGCACGCAGTATTCGCTGCTGTCCTATGTGCTCAAGCTCGGCCCCATCGCCCCCGGCGAACTGGCGCGCTCGATGAAGATTGACGCCTCCACGCTGACCCGCAACCTCAAGCCGCTTGTTGCCGCCGGCTGGCTCGCGCTGGATGCGGGTGCCGACGGCCGCAGCCGCATCGTCAGCATCACCGACGCCGGCCGTGACAAGCGCCAGGAGGCGCAGCGCCGCTGGAAGGTGGCGCAGACCGGCATCAACCAGATCCTGGGCAATGAGCGCGTAATCGCTCTGCATGCGCTGATCGATGAATCCCTTGCACTCCTTTCCCCTGTTGAAGAGACCGATGATGAGTAACGACAAGAAACGCCTGGCCATGTGGCTGGTGCTGCTGGCTGCGGCCGGTACCTTTGCGCTGACCATGGGCACCCGCCAGACGATGGGCCTGTTCCTGAGTTCGCTCAATACATCCACAGGCCTGGGCCTGGGGAGCATCAGCCTGGCCTTTGCCTTCGGCCAGCTGTGGTGGGGCCTCACGCAGCCGTTTGCCGGCGCCATGGCCGACAAGGTGGGCGCCGGGCGTGTGCTTTTCACCGGTGTGGTGCTGGTCGCGCTGGGCACCTTCATCACACCGTTCATGACGACGACCTGGGGCCTGATCTTCGCCATCGGCGTGCTGGCCGCCGGTGGCGCGGGCATGGCAGGCCCTGCGGTGCTGATGGCCGCCACGGCCCGGCTCATTCCACCCGAAAAGCGCGGCCTTGCCACCGGCATCGTCAATGCGGGCGGCTCGTTCGGCCAGTTCATCATGGCGCCGGTTGCCGGCGCGCTGATGGTCGGCATGGGCTGGGCCAATGCAATGCAGGTCATGGGGGTCCTGGTGTTGCTGGCGCTGCCGGCCGCCTTCCTGCTCAAGGGCAACTCGCTGCAGGCGGCCACACCGGGCGTGAAGCCTGTGACCACAAGGGAGGCCATCCGCACCGCCTTGCACAACCCGAGCTACCTGCTGCTGGCCGCAGGCTTCTTTGTCTGCGGCTTTCACGTGGCATTCCTGGCCACGCACCTGCCGGGCGTGATCGCCTCATGCGGCCTGCCGGTGCAGTACGGCGCCTGGTCGCTGGCGATGCTGGGCCTGTTCAATATCGTCGGCAGCGTGGCCATGGGCTGGGCGGTGGGCCGGTGGCGCATGAAGTCGCTGCTGTCGCTGGTGTATGCCACGCGTGCCATCGCGGTCATCATCTTCCTGCTGGCGCCCAAGAACGGCACGACGGTGCTGGTCTTTGCGGCCGTCATGGGCCTGACCTTCCTGTCCACAGTGCCGCCTACCGCGGGGCTGGTGGCCAAGTTCTTCGGGGTTGCCAACATGGCCACGCTGTTCGGCATTGTCATGCTCACGCACCAGGTGGGCGGTTTTCTGGGCGCCTGGCTGGGCGGCAGGGTGTTCGAGGCCACGGGCAACTACGACTGGGTCTGGTACATCGACATCGTGCTGGCCGTCGGTGCGGCGCTCGTCCACCTGCCGATCCGCGAGGCCAGGCTGCCCGCGCGCGCTGCTGCCTGATCGCTGCACATGAGCACTACGCAAGGCCCGGCTGCCGGCGCCGGCACATCCGCCCTGGACCCGCGCACCCGCATGATGCTGGAGGCGCCGATTGCGCCCACCCTCATCAAGCTGGCCATTCCCAACATCCTGGTGATGGGCGCGCAGGCGTCCGCGGGCCTGATCGAGACTTACTTCGTCGGCAAGCTCGGCACCGACGCACTCGCCGGCATGGCGCTGGTGTTCCCGGTGGTCATGCTGATGCAGATGACCTCGGCCGGCGCCATGGGCGGCGGCATCGCCTCGGCCATTGCGCGTGCGCTGGGCGGGCGGCGGCGTGATGATGCCAATGCGCTGGTGCAGCATGCGCTGCTGATTGCCTGCGCGTTTGCCGCGCTGTTCATGCTGGCTGTGATCGGCGGCGGGCGCTGGCTGTACGGCGAGATGGGCGGCACGGGGGCTGCGCTTGAGGCAGCCCTGACCTACTCCAACTGGGTGTTTGCCGGCGCGGTGCTGGTGTGGATCTTCAACTCGCTGTCGGCCGTGATCCGCGGCACGGGCAACATGGCCTTGCCGGCCATCGTCACCGTCATCGGCACGCTGGGGCTGGTGCCGCTGTCGCCGCTGCTGATCTTCGGCTGGGGGCCGTTGCCGGCCATGGGCATCGCGGGCGGGGCGCTCGCATTGCTGATTTATTACGCAGGGGGCTGCGTGGCGCTGATTGCTTACCTCTGGTCCGGCAAAAGCCTGCTCAAGCCATCATTCGCCTCGGCCAACTGGCGCTGGCCGCTGTTCAGCGACATCCTGCGCGTCGGGCTGGTCGGGACCGTGTCGACAGTGGCAACCAACCTCGCCATCGGTGTTGCCACCGCATTGGCAGGTGGGTTTGGCACCGCCGCGATCGCAGGATACGGCACCGCTTCACGGCTGGAATACCTGCTGGTGCCGCTGGTCTTCGGGCTTGGCGCGCCGCTGCTGTCCATGGTGGGTACCTGCATCGGCGCGGGGGACCGTGAGCGCGCGCTGCGAGCCACCTGGGTCGGTGCCGCCATTGCGGCGCTGATGGCCGAGGCCATAGGCCTGTGGGCGGCGGTGTTTCCGCACGCCTGGCTCAAGCTGTTCAACAGCGACCCGGCGGTGCTCGAGGCCGGCGCGCTGTACCTGCGGGCGGTCGGGCCAACCTACGGCTTCTTCGGCCTCGGGCTGGTGCTGTACTTTGCGTCACAGGGCGCGGGCAAGCTGCTGTGGCCCGTCATCGGCAACATTGCCCGGCTTGCGGTGGCCGCGCTGGGCGGCTGGCTGGCCTTGCGCATGGGCGGCGGCCTGCCTGGGGTGTTCATCGCCCAGGCGGCCGCGCTGGTGGTCTATGGCGTGGTCAACACCTGGGCGATTGCCGGTGGGGCCTGGTTTGGCCGCGTCGGCTGGCCCCTGTCCACATCAAACCTGCTCAGGAAATTACAGCGTGCCTGAATGCTTTTGGGTTGCATCGCAGATGATCGCGACGTGAAAAAGTCACAAAAATCAGGGCAGGTCATGTAAAGCACACTGCTTTGATTGATGCCCCAACGCTTTTCATGCACTCTTGCACCAAAGAGAAAAAGCGGTTGTCGTTGCCGCATCACCCTACTCATGATCATGCACAAGAGCGGCTTGCTCCGGGCCGACCTGGATCCAAGCCACTGGCTGGGCAGCACGCCCATCCTTGACCTGTCGGACGACAGGCTGCGCCTGCGCGCGAAGTCCCTGACACAGCTGGCCAAGTCAGACCGTGAGCGTGCCATCAGCATTTACGCTTACGTCAAGGCCATGCCTTACTGTGCGCCAGGCGGTGTGCGCTTTCCCACGGCGCGCCAGCTCATGGACGCGAAGGAGGGCGACTGCTACGGCAAGTCCACCCTGTTTGTGGCCTTGCTCCGGCTGGCCGATATTCCCGCCCGCCTGCGCTTCGTCCAGCTCAAGGGCGAATTGTTGCGTGGCTACGTGAACGGCCTGGACAGGATCACCCATGCCATTGTGGAGATCTGGCTTGACGGCCGCTGGGTCAAGACCGACACCCATGTGTTCGACATCCGCTACCTTGCCACCGCGCGCGACAGGCTCAATGCCGCCGGTTGGGACATGGGCTACAGCATCCACCGCAAGGCCCAGAGCATCTGGGATGGCCGCAACGACGCCTTCTCGGCCCTCACGCCCGACGAAGACAGCGGCATGCCGCTGGCGGACCTGGGGGTGTACAACGACGTGCAGGAGTTCCTGGGGTTTGCATCAACCCAGCGCGACCCGTTCGCGCTGCTCAAGGCGGTGCGCTGGAATGTGTTCACAGGCCGCATGGCACGCGGCATCCGCGAACTGCGCGAGGAAGAGGCGCAGGCTCACACCGCCACGGTGTAGTTGAGCGTCATCCGCCCGCCGTCCACGGTGACGATTTCGCCGGTCACATAGCTGGCCGCATCGCTGGCCAGCCAGGCCACCACATCAGCGATCTCGCCGGGAGCGCCCAGGCGCTTCATCGGCGTGCGGCTCATGATCTTCGCCTTTGCCTCGTCGCTGGTCAGAACGGCCTTTGCCGCCAGTTCGGTGGCGATCGTTCCGGGCGCGACCGCATTCACCCGGATGCCCTTGTCGGCCAGCGCCAGCGCCATCACCCGGGTGAGCTGGTTGATGCCACCCTTGCTCACGTTGTAGCTGGCAATGGTCGGTATGGCGAGCACGCCGTTGACCGAGCTCATGTTGACGATGTTGCCGCTGCCGGCCCTGGCCATCTCGCGCGCCACGGCCTGGCCCGCGAGGAACGAGCCCTTGATGTTGACCCGCAGCACGGCGTCGAAGTCGGCTTCGGTCACGTCCAGGAATTCAGCGGCCCTGAAGATGCCGGCATTGTTGACCAGCACGTCGATGCGGCCGTGCGCCGCCATGGCCTGCGCCACCAGTGCATCGACCTGGGCCTTGTCGCCGACGTCGCAATGCACATAGAGCGCGCCAAGCTCCGCAGCCAGTGCCTGGCCGCGCGCGTCGTCGACATCGGCAATCACGGCCTTCGCGCCATCGCGCACGAAGCGCCGCACGCAGGCTTCACCGATGCCCTGCGAGCCGCCGGTGACGATGCAGACGCGGCCGCGCAGGCCGAAGGAAATCTCAGGGGCGGAGGACGCCGGGGTGGAAGTGCTGGTGCTCATGCGGAGATGGTACCCGCCCAGGCATCGCGAAAGCGCTGCGCGGCGGTGCGTACCTGCGCCGCATCCATGCCCGGCTTGTACAGCGCGGAGCCGATCCCGAAGCCGCTGGCGCCCGCGGCGCGCCAGGCCCCCATGTTGTCCGGCGTGATGCCGCCGACAGGCATCAGCAGCGTGTCTGCGGCGAGCACGGCGCGCAGGGCCTTGAGCACGCCGGGCGAGACCATCTCTGCCGGGAACAGCTTGAGCCCGGTGGCTCCGGCGTCGAGCGCGGCAAAGGCTTCGCTGGGCGTGATGACGCCGGGCAGGCTGACCATGCCAAGGCGCACGGTTTCGCGCACTACGTCGGCATTGAAATTGGGCGACACCACCAGGCGGCCGCCTGCGGCGTGCACATTGCGCACGTCGGCCACCGTCAGCACGGTGCCCGCGCCGACCAGTGCCTGCGGAAAGGCGGCGGCCATCTGCCCGATGCTGTCGAGCGGCTGCGGCGAATTGAGCGGCACCTCGATGAGCCGCCAGCTTGTGGCGCACAGCGCCTCGCCGACGGCGACGGCTTCATCAGGGCGGATGCCGCGCAGGATGGCGATGAGCGGCAGCGCCGGCAGGGCGGCGGTGAAAGTGTCGTGCGGTGTCATGCGTCGGGCTCCATGCTTGATTCAGCTTGCCAGCGTACGGGCCAGCGCCCACAGTCCTTGCCACGTGGCTTCCGAGCCGGCCGTGCGCACCTGGACGCCGCGCTGCGCCAGGGCAAGCTCATAGCGCCGCGTCAGTACCCCGGAGCCCATGACCACCACCTCCTGCGCACTGTCCGGCGGCTGTGCCCGGAGTTCTTCGCCGATCACCAGGCCCGAAAGGTAGCTGGGCATGGCGGCGGCGGGCATGCGGTCAAACAGCGACAGCGTGCGTACGCTGAACGCCGTCTGCAGCAGGCTCGTGCTGCTCAGCGCATGGGCCACGCCCTGCGAGAACGCTGCCTCGTCCAGCGCGCCGTCTTCTTCAGGCAGGGTGCGCGACAGGATGGAGTGCTGGCGCAGCAGCGCATAGAACTCGCCGGTCATGAAACTGCGGAAGCCCTCGATGCGGCCATTCACGGCGCGCACCCATTTGCTGTGGGTGCCGGGAAGCACCAGTGTGGCGTCCTGCAGGTCCAGCAGTTGCAGCGCGCCGAACACCTGTACCTCTTCGCCGCGCATCACGTCGGGCACGCCGCCGTTCTCGCAGGACAGGCCGGGGACGATGGCCAGCCTGGTCGTCCCGGACGCGATCCACCGCAAGGCTTCTGCCACGTCCCCGAACCCCGCCGGGCAAGCGCAATACGGCGCCTCCACCCATCCCTGCTTGCTTCCCGCCATGCCGCTGACCAGGCACAGCGGCACCTGCGCGGCCCAGTCGCCGAAGAGTTCTTCAAACACGGCGGGGAATCCGCCCGGGGAAACGCTCAGGATGCCGCGTGCAAAAGACCGCTCCTCCACAACCCGGCCCTCGCCGTCCATCAGCGCGCCGCGCAGCGACGATGTGCCCCAGTCCAGCGCCAGCAGGCCGCTCACAGCAGGGCCCTCACCTTTTCAGGCCGGGGCAGGGGCGCTACAGCGCCAAAGCCCTGCACCGCCAGTGCGGCAGCCGCATTGGCATAGCGCGCGGCATCAAACACCGTGTCGCCTGTTGCCATGCGGGCCAGAAGATTGCCGCAGAAGCAGTCGCCCGCGCCGGTGGCGTCCTTCGGGGTGACGGCATGGCCGGGCAGGCGCATGCGCTTTGTGCCATCGCTTGCCAGGCAGCCTTCGCTGCCCAGCTTGAGCACCACGGTGGCGGCACCCAGCCCATGGCCCCAGTCCACGATGGCGTCCGGCTCGACGAGGCCGCTCAGGGCCGTCACATCATCCACGCTGGGCAGGAAGATGTCGCACAGCGCCACGGCCTGCTTGATGCATTCGCGCGCCTCGTCAAGCGGCCAGAGCTTCAGGCGCAGGTTGGAGTCGAACGACACCAGCGTGCCGGCCTCCCGCGCTTCGACCATCGCGGCAAACACGGTGTCGCGCGCGCTGGTGGAGATGGCCAGCGAGATGCCCGACACATGCAATATCTGCGCATCGGCAACCGGTGCCGAGGGCAGCCACTGCGGCGTCATCCGGCTGGCCGCCGAGCCCGCGCGCAGGTAGCTGAACTCATGGCCACCGGGCCCGTGCGTCACGAAGTAAACGGCGGTGTGGGCGGCGGCATCGCGCTCGATGCTCTTTGTGTCCACACCCTCGCGGTGCCACAAGGCCAGCAGCTCGTCGCCGAACCTGTCCTGTCCGATGCGTGTGAGGTAGGCGGTGCGGGCCCCGGCGCGCGCGGCGGCAATCACCGCATTGCTGGTATCCCCGCCAAAGCCCTGCAGGTACTGCGGCTCGCCGGCACGGGTCTGGTTGAACTCAACCATGGCCTCACCGAGTGCGATGACGTCAAATCTTCGTGACATGGACGGATGGTATGCGAGCAAGGGTCGTTCGGGAATGCGTGGAACCGGCTTTGCCGGGCCGCTGCATTGCCCCCAGTGGGGGAGGCGCGCAAAGCGCGCTTCGGGGGCGTCTAATGGTTATCGCGCGGTACGAAGGCTCCTCTCTTGCCTACGAGGAAGTCCAGGTCGGCGCCTTCGTCGGCCTGCAGCACGTGGTCGGTGTAGAGCTTCCAGTAGCCGGAGTCGAGCCTGCCTTTCGGGGCCGTCCACGAGGCCAGGCGAGTGGCAAGCTCGGCGTCGCTGATGTGCAGGTGCAGCCTGCGGTTGGGCACATCAAGCTCGATGATGTCGCCGTTGCGCACAATGGCCAGCGGCCCGCCCGCCGCAGCCTCCGGCGCGGTGTGCAGCACCGTCGTGCCGTATGCCGTGCCGCTCATCCGGGCGTCGCTGATGCGCACCATGTCGGTGATGCCCTTGCGCAGCACCTTGGGCGGCA
>JAZKHY010000101.1:0-10031 GCA_040385105.1 Pseudomonadota bacterium | reverse complement strand
GTTCTCCAGCAGGCGCAGGTAGGCCAGCGCATGCTTGATTTCGGCGCGCTCGAAAAAGCGCAGGCCGCCGTACACGCGGTAGGGCACGGCATTGTTGAACAGCGCGGTTTCGATCACCCGGCTCTGCGCATTGCTGCGGTAGAGCACGGCAATTTCCTTGCGCGGCAGGCCGTCCCGCACGAGCTGGCGCATTTCATCCACCATCCAGGCCGCCTCGGCGAAGTCACTGGTGGACTCATACACCCGAACCGGCTCGCCCGGCCCTTGGGAGGTGCGCAGGTTCTTGCCCAGGCGGGTCTTGTTATGGCTGATGAGCTCGTTGGCCGAGTCGAGGATGTTGCTGCCGCTGCGGTAGTTTTCCTCCAGCTTGATCTGGTGCCTGACATCAAACTCGCGCACGAAGTCGGCCATGTTGCCCACCCGGGCGCCGCGGAAGGCATAGATGCTCTGGTCGTCGTCGCCCACGGCCAGCACGGCACTCGTACCACTTGTGGTACCTGGCGGTCCCTCGCCCGCGATCATCTTGATCCAGGCGTACTGCAGCTTGTTGGTGTCCTGGAACTCGTCGATCAGGATATGGCGGAAGCGCCGCTGGTAATGCTCGCGGATCGGGTCGTTGTCACGCAGCAGTTCGTAGCTGCGCAGCATCAGCTCGCCGAAGTCCACCACGCCTTCGCGCTGGCACTGGTCTTCATAAAGCTGGTAGATCTCGATCTTGCGGCGGGTTTCGTCGTCGCGCACTTCCACCATGTTCGGGCGCAGGCCGTCTTCCTTGCAGCCGGCAATGAACCACAGCGTCTGCTTCGGGGGAAAGCGCTCGTCGTCCACATTGTTGGCCTTCATGAGCCGCTTGATGGCCGAGAGCTGGTCCTGCGTGTCCAGGATCTGGAAGCCCTGCGGCAGGTTGGCCAGCTTGTAGTGCGCCCGCAGGAAGCGGTTGCACAGGCCGTGGAAGGTGCCGATCCACATACCGCGCACGTTCACCGGCAGCATGGCCGACAGGCGCGTGAGCATTTCCTTCGCGGCCTTGTTGGTAAAGGTGACGGCCAGCACGCCGCCAGGGGATATCTGGCCGGTTTGCAGCAGCCAGGCGATGCGGGTGGTCAGCACGCGGGTCTTGCCGGAGCCCGCCCCTGCAAGAATCAGCGCATGTTCGGCCGGCAAGGTGACGGCTGCGCGCTGCTCGGGATTGAGATTTTGTAAGAGCGGGGAATCTGACACGACTTCTGGGAACATAGTTGTCCATTGTAGGAACGCGGGACGGTGATGGCACCGGGCACCCGCACAATCACGTCATGAAATATTTCACCGGCCTGACCCTCTCCCTTGCCGCGCTCGCCTGCCAGGCGCAGTCCTACTGCGCCAGCGACGGCCAGCCGGCGCCCGCAGCCCTGGTCGAGCGCTTCATCAATGCCGACTGCGCCAGCTGCTGGGGCGATGTCCGGACCCCAAAGCCCGGCCGGGGCGAACTGGCGCTGGACTGGATCGTCCCGGTGGCCAGAGGTGATGAAGCCGTGCTCTCGGCCGCCGCATCGCGCGACAGCCTGGCACGCCTGGAAACCCTCAGGCGCCAGATACCGGCATCTGCGGATACCCTGACCACCCGCAGCCGCCCCGCAGGGCAGCGCCTGCGCGTCTCGCATGGCCTGCCCTTCAACGGCTACCTTGGCACCTCCATCGAGCTCAAGCCCGCGCGGGGCGGTCCCTGGAACGCCTGGCTGCTGCTGGTGGAGACGATTCCGGCGGGCAGCGAGGGCACCCCGGTCGAGCGCAACCTGGTGCGCAACGCGCTGCAAGTGGAATGGGATGCGCGCCAGCCTGGAACGAAAGAACTGTACGAAGCCCGGCCCATGGCCATCCCTGAAGGCGCGAGGCCCGAACGGTTGCGGGTGGTGGGCTGGGTGGAAAGCGCAGACGGCCTCCTGGCTGCCATCGCAGCGTCCCGCTGCAAGCCGGAGCGCAAGCAGCCGTAGCGCGGGGCGCCCGGCAGGCCCGGAAAAGGCCGATATGCCAGCCCGTATGGGGGCTATAGTGCCGCCCGCAACCTGCTGTCGCACCAGCCCCCGTAGAATCAATCACCGGGCCCAAGCATTTGCGGCCCGGTCTGTTTTGTCCGCCGTGCCTGCGCGCGGGGCAAACGCCGGGTCCAGTCCAAGCGCCCACTGTCTCAACAACAGCCTTCAATGGAGCTTGGAACCAAATGGAAATCTTCGACTACGACAACGTCCTGCTGCTGCCGCGCAAATGCCGCGTGGAAAGCCGGTCTGAATGCGACGCCAGCGTCGAGCTGGGCGGGCGCAGCTTCCGCATACCGGTGATGCCGGCCAACATGAAGACCGTGATCGACGAGTCGATCTGCCTGTGGATGGCACAGAACGGCTACTTCTATGTGATGCACCGCTTTGACCTGGACAACGTGCAGTTCGTGCGCGACATGCAGGGCAAGGGCGCGTATGCGTCGATTTCGCTGGGCGTGAAAAAGCCCGACTACGACACGGTGGACCGGCTGGCCGCGGAGGGCCTGGTGCCCGAGTACATCACCATCGACATTGCCCACGGCCATGCCGACAGCGTGAAGAACATGATCGGGTACCTCAAGGACAAGCTGCCGGCTTCGTTCATCATCGCCGGCAACGTCGGCACGCCCGAGGCCATCATCGACCTGGAAAACTGGGGTGCGGATGCCACCAAGGTGGGCATCGGCCCGGGCAAGGTCTGCATCACCCGCATGAAGACCGGCTTCGGCACGGGCGGCTGGCAACTGTCGGCGCTCAAGTGGTGCGCCCGCGTGGCGACCAAGCCCATCATCGCCGACGGCGGCATCCGCGAGCATGGGGACATCGCCAAGTCCATCCGCTTCGGTGCGACGATGGTGATGATCGGCTCGATGCTGGCAGGCCATGAGGAGAGCCCGGGGCAAACCGTCGAGGTGGACGGCCGGCTGTACAAGGAATACTACGGCTCGGCCAGCGACTTCAACAAGGGCGAGTACAAGCATGTCGAGGGCAAGCGCATCCTTGAGCCGGTCAAGGGCAAGCTGGCCGGCACGCTGGTCGAGATGGAGCAGGACATCCAGAGCTCGATCTCGTATGCGGGCGGCAAAAAGCTCATGGACATCCGCAAGGTCAACTACGTCATCCTTGGCGGGGACAACGCTGGCGAACACCTGCTGATGTAGGCGCTACGGCCTCAGGCCAGCAGTTGCAGTGCGAAGCCGTTCAGCCGGTGCCCCGGCTGTGCGAATGCATCGACGATGCTGAAGTGGTTGAGCCCCAGCATCGCCTCGCAGACGGGCACCGTGCGCTCACCCCAGGCTTTCCGGATCAGCACGTTCTGCCGCAGGAACTCCTCGCTCTCGTCGGCGCCTGCCACCGAATAGAACTTTCCGTGCCTGGGCCGGGGCATGAGTGCAGGGCTGGCCTTGCGGGCGTCCTGCGGCGTGAGCCGCAGTGACTCCTGGAGGAAGGCCGTGTGCATGATCGGCTCCAGGTCATAAAGGCCGGAGATCGACATCGCGTTCTTCACCAGGTCTGCCGGCAGTTCCCTGGCCCAGGATTTCCACTGGCAGGCCAGCATCATGGCCGCGAGATGCCCGCCTGCAGAGTGGCCCGCCACGGTGATGCGCGTGGGGTCACCGCCGTATTGCCCGATATTGCGGTACACCCAGGCCAGCGCCTTGACCATCTGCAGCGCAATGCCCGGAATGGTAATGGCCGGGCACAGCTCATAGTTGGGAATGACGACGCAGGCGCCCGCCCCGGTATAGGCCGGTGCAACAAATGAATGGTCCGACTTGTCCAGCGAGCGCCACCAGCCGCCATGGATGAACACCAGCACCGGCGCCTTGCCCGCCAGGGCGCGCGACTGGCCGTCCGGCACGAAGATGTCCAGCGTTTCCTTGGGACCGTCGCCATAGGCAACGTCCAGTTCGGGCCCACCGGCTGCACGGGCCACCGCCGAGGTGCCGTCCCAGCGCCGGAAGTAGTCGCCATGCTCCGGCACGCGGGCGCGGTTGTTGTACATCTTTTCAAGCCATGCGGGGTCGTACTGGGTCATTGGGCGTCCTTTTCGCGGTGACAGGGGTCGGCGGGCTCCTATCTTGTCACAGGCCGGCGTGTGCGCGGGGTGCTCAGGCGCGGACGGCAGATGATCCGCCACCCCATCCAAATTGCACCCGACTTGTACTCTGTATACAGAATCCAAAAACTGCGTTATTCTCCGTTCCCATGACTGCCAAGCTTGTCAAACTTGAAGCCGCGCCCGACCTGGTGGAACAGGTTTACCGCGCCCTGCTCGACGCCATCAGTGAAGGCTCGCTGGTTCCGGGAGAACGCATCACCCAAGAAGACATCGCCGAGCGGCTGGCCGTTTCACGCCAGCCGGTACTGCAGGCGCTGCGCCTGCTGAAAAAAGACGGCTTTGTCCTGGATGCACCCGGCCGCGGTGTGCAGGTTGCGCCGCTGGACGCGGACTGGATAGGCAAGGTCTACCAGGTGCGCGGCGCACTCGACGCGCTGGCCGCCCGGCTGGCCGCGCGCCACCGCTACCAGATGGACCCGCGCATCATCGAGCAGGGCCGCAAGGCTGCACGCGGCAAGAACATCCAGGCCATGATCGATGCCGACCTGGCCTTCCACAATGCCCTCTACACGGCCTCGCAGAACCCGCTGATCGAGGAAAGCGCGCACCTGCACTGGCGCCACCTGCGCCGGGTCATGGGCGCGGTGCTGCAGTCGTCGCGCCAGCGCGAGACCGTCTGGGACGAGCACGAGGCCATCGCAAAAGCCGTCGCAGCAGGCGACGAAGAACTCGCCGTTGAATTGATTGACCACCACAGCCGGCAGGCGAGCGCGAACCTCACGCACCGCCTGGCGGAACAGCTTTCCCATTCCAACCCAACCGCCACCAGTGCAGGAGACAAGCGATGAGACTCACCCCGCAACAGAAGGAACAGTTCGACACCGAAGGCTACCTGTTCTTCCCCGGCCTCTTCACGCCGCAGGAGATGAAGAACCTCAACGACGCGGTGCCTGAACTGTACAGCCGCCGCGAGGCCTACAACGTGCGCGAAAAAGGCAAGGACGCCGTGCGCACCAACTTTGCGGCCCACATGTACAGCGAGCCGTTCGCGAAGCTGGCGCGCCACCCGCGCATGGTCGAGCCGGTGCAGGACCTCTTCGACGAGAAGCTCTACATGCACCAGTTCAAGATCAACGGCAAGGCGGCCTTTGAGGGCGACGTCTGGCAGTGGCACCAGGACTACGGCACCTGGCTCAATGACGACATGATGCCCACCGAACGCGCAATGAATGTCGCCATCTTCCTGGACGACGTGAACGAGCACAACGGGCCGCTGATGTTCATCCCCGGCAGCCACAATAAAGGCGTGGTGGAAGCAAAGCATGACCTGACGACCACCAGCTACCCGCTGTGGACGGTGGACAACGACCTGATTGGGCAGCTGGTGGACCGCGCCGGCGGCAAGAACGGCGGCATTGTCAG
This sequence comes from Pseudomonadota bacterium, assembly GCA_040385105.1. Lineage (GTDB taxonomy): Bacteria > Pseudomonadota > Gammaproteobacteria > Burkholderiales > Burkholderiaceae_C > JACMQX01. Next base: position 4,529 of record JAZKHY010000101.1, on the reverse strand, counting down.
CCCCAAGGGGCCGGCCGGCTCGATGATCCTGTTCCACAGCTGCCTGGTCCATGCGTCGGGCAGCAACCTGTCGCCCTGGCACCGCGTTGCCGTGTACCTGAGCCTGTGCGCCGTGAGCAACCACATCCGCCGCCACAAGCGCCCGGAATACATCGCGCACCGCGATTTCACGCCCATCGAGACGCTGCCGGACGATTGCCTGCTCAAGGACTACCCGGTGGACCTGCCATGGAAAAGCGGCATGCCGGCCAGCGCGCTGGCCACGACATCCGAGCCCTTCGCGACGATGAAGAAGGCAGCGTGAGCCGATGAACCTCTACACCAAACTCCAGCAGCGCGCTGCCGACGGCAAGCCGGTGCGCATCGGCCTGATCGGTGCCGGCAAGTTCGGCTCGATGTACCTGGCGCAGATTCCGCGCACACCGGGCGTGCACCTGGTGGGCATTGCCGACCTGTCGCCCGACTTGGCGCGGACCAACCTGGCACGCGTGGGCTGGGACGCCGCGCGCACCCAAGCCGCGTCACTTGACGACGCGCTCAAGGCCGGCACGACCCATATCGGCGAGGACTGGAAGGCCCTGGCGAGCCACCCGGCCATCGACATCATTGTGGAATGCACAGGCAACCCGATTGCCGCAGTGGACCATTGCCTGGAAGCCTTCGCCCACGGCAAGCATGTGGTCAATGTGACGGTGGAAGCCGATGCGTTCTGCGGCCCGCTGCTGGCCAGGCGTGCTGCTGATGCAGGCGTGGTCTATTCACTGGCCTTCGGCGACCAGCCGGCCTTGATCTGCGACCTGGTGGACTGGGCACGTACCTGCGGCTTCCCGGTGGTGGCCGCCGGGCGCGGCCACAAGTGGCTGCCGCACTTCAGCGAATCAACGCCCGAAACCGTCTGGCGCAACTACGGACTCACGCCGGAGCAGGCCACGCGCGGCGGGCTCAACCCCAAGATGTTCAACAGCTTCCTGGACGGCTCCAAGCCCTCCATCGAAAGCACGGCCGTGGCCAATGCCACCGGCCTCACCGTGCCATCCAACGGCCTGCTCTACCCGCCGGCCAGCGTGGAGGACATTCCCTATGTGACGCGGCCCATCAGCGAAGGCGGCGTGCTGGAGCGCAAGGGCATGGTGGAAGTGATTTCGTCGCTGGAAGCCAACGGCCGCAAGATTCCCTACGACATCCGCATGGGCGTCTGGGTCACGGTGGAAGCCGAGACCGAGTACATCAAGAACTGCTTTGAGGAATACAACGCCCACACCGACCCGTCAGGCCGCTACTTCACGCTGTACAAACGCTGGCACCTGATCGGCCTGGAAGTCGGCGTGTCGGTGGCCAGCGTGGCGCTGCGCGGTGAGCCTACCGGCGTGGCGACCTGCTGGAATGCCGATGTGGTGGCAACCGCCAAGCGCGACCTGGCGCCGGGCGAGATGCTCGACGGCGAAGGCGGCTACACCGTCTGGGGCAAGCTGCTGCCTGCCGACAAGTCGGTGCAGATCGGCGGGCTGCCGCTGGGCCTGGCGCACAACGTCAAGGTGGTGCGCGCGGTCAGGAAAGGCCAGTCGCTGAGCTGGGCCGACGTGGCGATGGACACCACCACCCACGCCTACAGGATCCGCAAGGACATGGAAAACATGTTCGCCCGGCCGATGCTGAAAGCTGCGTGACAGCAAACATCCCCTGCGTGGTTCCATGATGCCTGGAACCATTCAGAGGAGACACAAATGAAAGTCACAGTACTGGGAATCGGGTTCATGGGTTTTCCCATGGCGCGGCGCCTTTGCGAGGCGGGGCACAGCGTTCACGTCTGGAACCGGTCGCGCGACAAGGCCGAACGCGTGGCGCCTTTCGGTGCAACGGTTCATGACCAGGTTTCCGGCGCTGTCGCCGATGCGGACATTGTCGTGAGCATGCTGGAAAACGGTGCCGTCGTGGGCGATGTGCTGTTCCAGCAAGGCGCCGCCGGCGCGATGAAACCCGGTACGCTGTTCGTCGACATGGCCTCCATCAAGCCGCGCGAGGCGCGCGACCATGCCGCCAGGCTCGGCGCCATGGGAGTGGACCACCTGGATGCGCCCGTGTCCGGCGGCACCGTGGGCGCCGAGCAGGGCAAGCTGGTCATCATGGTGGGCGGCAAGCCGGCCGACTTCGAGCGCGCAAGGCCTGTGTTCGAGGTGTTCGGCCGGGCGACGCATGTGGGCCCGCATGGCGCGGGGCAGCTCACCAAGCTGGCCAACCAGATGATCGTCGGCATCACCATCGGCGCAGTGGCAGAGGCGCTGCTGCTGTGCGAGAAGGGCGGCGCCGACATGGCGAAAGTCAAGGACGCCATCACCGGCGGCTTTGCCGACAGCCGCATCCTGCAGGTGCACGGCCAGCGCATGGTCGAGCGGGACTTTGCACCCCGCGCCCGCATGTCGGTGCAGCTCAAGGACATGCGCAATGCACTGTCCACCGCACAGGAAATCGGCTTTGAAGCGCCCATCACCACGCTGTTTGAAAAACTCTACGCCGACGGCATCGAGCACGGGCTGACCGACCTGGACCATTCGGGCCTCTTCGTCGAGCTTGCCAGCCGCAACGGCATGACCTGAACCACAACGATCGGGCCACCGCGCCAGGAGACACCGTATATGCAAAACCTGCTGATCCGCAACGCGCTGGTATATGACGGCTCCGGGGGCGACCCCTTTCGCGCTGACGTCGCTGTGAGTGGGGGCAAGATCGCAGTCGTGGCACGCGGCACCCATGCCGCTCCCGCTGCGGATGCAGCGCAGGTCATCGACGCCGAAGGCCTGGCCCTGATGCCCGGCATCATCGACAGTCACACCCACTTTGACGCGCAGATCACATGGGACGCTTACGTGCGGCCCTCGCCCGCCCTCGGCGTGACCACGGCCGTCATCGGCAACTGCGGTTTCACCATCGCGCCCTGCAAGCCGGCCGACCGCGAGATCACCATGCGCAACCTGACGCAGGTGGAAGGCATGTCGCTGGACGTGCTGCGCCAAGGCATCGCCTGGGAGTTCGAGACCTTTCCGCAGTACCTCGACCTGCTGCGCCGCAAGGGCAGCGCGGTGAACATCGCGGCCTATATCGGGCATTCATCGGTGCGCACCTGGGTGATGGGTGCTGATGCCTCGCGCCGCGAAGCCACTCCCGGGGAGATTTCGCAGATGGCACAGATCGTGCGCGAGGCCATGGCCGCTGGCGCAGTGGGCTTTGCCAGCAGCACCAGCCCCGCACACAACGGCGAAGGCGGCCTGCCCATGCCGTCGCGGCTGGCGAGCGACGCCGAGATGATGGCGCTGATCGAGGCCATGGGCGAGGCCGGCAAGGGCGTGTACATGGTGACCAAGGGCGGCCAGATGCCCGTGCCCTTCCTGGAGGAAATGTCCGCCCGCTCCGGCCGTCCGGTGATGATTGCCGCGCTGCTGCACAACAGCACCAACCCTGCGGCCGTGTTCAGGGACCTGGACGGCATCGCGGCGGCCAACAGCCGCAACCGCCGGTTGATCGGCCAGGTGTCATGCTGCCCGCTGACCATGGACTTCACCATGCAGTCGCCCTACCCCGTCGAGGGCCTCGCCAGCTGGAAGCCGGCGCTGGGCCTGCAGGGCGGCGCCCTCAAGGCGGTGCTGGCCGACACGGCATTCCGCGACGCGGTGCGCGCCGAGCTTTCTTCCAGCGCCACGTTCCGGCTGTTCAACAACGAGTGGGACAAGGTGCAGGTGGTGGAAGTCACCTCGCCCGCCCATGCGGCCTACGAACAGCTCACCGTGGCCGACATCGCGCGCAATGAATCGCGCGACCCGCTCGACGTGATGCTCGACCTGGCACTGGCCGAAGACCTGATGACGGTCTTCACCGCACAGCTGCTCAACAGCGACGAGGACGCCGTCGGCCGCATGCTCAACCACCCGCACAGCATCGTGTCACTGAGCGACGCCGGCGCGCACCTGACCTTCTTCAATGACGCCGGCTTCGGCCTGCACCTGCTGGGCCACTGGGCGCGCGACCTCGGCGTGATGCCCATGGGCGAGGCCGTGCGGCGGCTGACCTCGCAGCCCGCAGGCATCTTCGGCATGCAGGGTCGCGGACTGATCCGCGAAGGCTTCGCGGCAGACCTGCTGCTGTTCGACCCGGCCACCGTGGGCCGGGGCCCGAAGCACCGCGTTTTCGACCTGCCCGGTGGCGCCGCGCGCCTGACAACCAATGCCACCGGGGTGCACGGCGTCTGGGTCAATGGCCTGCAGGTAGCGGACGCGACAGGGATATTGCACAAAGCACCCCGGGCCGGCGAATTGCTGACCGAATTTGCGGCATAATCTCGGCTTCGCTTCCAACCCGCCGACGGCATGGTTAAAATGCTGGTTGTTGTGGGGGGGTAGCTCAGCTGGGAGAGCGTCGCGTTCGCAATGCGAAGGTCGTGAGTTCGATCCTCATCCTCTCCACCACAGCAAACAGTTTTAAAGTGGGTTCTTAGCTCAGTTGGTAGAGCAGCGGACTCTTAATCCGTAGGTCGAGTG
>JAZKHY010000100.1:0-6215 GCA_040385105.1 Pseudomonadota bacterium | reverse complement strand
GGTTGGGCTGCACGTCGGTGGCGCGCATGCTGCCCGAGACGTCCATCGCCAGGATGATGGTCTCCTGCTGCGAAGGCAGCATGACAACGGCAAACGGGCGCGATGCCGCAAACAGCATGCAGGCGATCGACAGCAGGAACAGCACCGGCGGGATGTGCCTGCGGACGGTCTGGCCCGCGCCCATGGCTTCCTTGACGATGGACAGGCTCGCATAGCGCAGCGCGGTCTTCTTCTTGCGCCGCAGCAGCCAGATGTACACGCCCACCAGCAGGGGAACTGCCAGCAGGAGCCAGAGGAGTTGGGGCCAGAGAAAGGTCATTTGTTTTTACTCCTCAGGCAGCATGCCGGAGGTGGGTGGGAATGGAGCCGCCAGCGGCCATCCGGCTGCGCCGCTTGCGCATCTCGGTGAAGCGCAGGATGGCGTTGGCCAGGTCGTCGTCGGTGGACAGTTCCAGCGCATCCACGCCGGCCTTGGCCAGCGACTGGCGCAGGTCTGCCTCGCGCTGCGCGGCGATGCGGGCGAAGCGCTTGCGAAAGCCCGCGTCATGCGTGTCCACCAGGATCTGCTCGCCGGTCTCCACGTCGCGGATGGTCAGCATGCCGAGGTCGGGCAGCTCCAGCTCCAGCGGGTCCAGCAGCCGCACCGCGACCACTTCATGGCGCTGCGCCAGCATGGCCAGCGGCTTTTCCCAGCCGGGCTCGCTGATGAAGTCGGAGACGACAAAGATGGTCGAGCGCCGGCGGATGGTGCCTGCCGCCGACTGCAGCAGCTCATGCAGCCGCGTGACGCCCGACTCGCCCGATGCCGCCGCCAGCGGCTGGGTCCTGATGGAGTCGAGCAGGTGCAGCACATGGCGCCGGCCGCTGCGGGTCGGGATCATGGTTTCGGCGCCTGCGCCGTAGAGCAGGGCGCCGACGCGGTTGCCGTGGCGTGTGAGCAGGCGGGCCAGCACGGCCACGAACTCGGACGACACATTGACCTTGCGCTGGTCACCCGAGCCGAAGTCGATGGACGGGCTCAGGTCCAGCAGGAACCAGGCGGCCATCTCGCGGTCTTCGGTGAACACCCGCACATGCGGCGTGCCGGTGCGGGCGGTGACGTTCCAGTCAATATGGCGCACATCATCGTGGTGCTGGTATTCGCGCAGGTCCGCCAGGTCCAGCCCCGAGCCGCGCAGCAGCGTGCGGTAGTCGCCCTGCAGCAGGCCGTCGAGCCTGCGGATGACCGTCCACTCCAGCCGCTTGAGCACATGCTCCGCCGCGCCTGCGGGCATCACGGGTGCTGCCTGCGGCGGCACGTCGGCGGGGGCTGGTTTCTTGCGGCCAAACAGGGGCATGTTCAGGCCGCCAGTTTTTCGTGTTGCAGGGGTTTTGCCGGGGGCGGAATTTTCGCCATGATCTTTGCCGTGATGGCGTCGGCCGACAGGCCTTCAGACAGCGCCTCATACGACAGCACCAGGCGGTGGCGGAACACGTCGGGCACCAGGTCGGTCATGTCCTCGGGCAGGGCATAGGTGCGCCCGCGCAGCATGGCGAGCGCCCGCGCGCCTTCGGTGAGGTTGATGGTGGCGCGGGGGCTGGCGCCGAAGGTGATGAAGCGGGCCAGGTCCTTCAGGCCATGCTTGTCCGGCGTGCGGGTGGCCGACACCAGCTTGACCGCATACTGGATGAGCGACGGGTCCACATAGACGCGGCGGCACTCCTTCTGCAAGGCGGCCAGCTGCTCGGTGGTGGCCACTTCCGTCACCGTGACGGCGGCGCCGATGACGCGCTCTACGATGACGTATTCCTCTTCATCAGTCGGGTAGTCCACCAGCACCTTCATCATGAAGCGGTCCACCTGGGCCTCGGGCAACGGGTAGGTGCCTTCGGTCTCGATCGGGTTCTGGGTGGCCATGACGAGGAAGGGGCTGGGCACCTTGTGGGTTTCGCCGGCGATGGTCACCTGGCGCTCCTGCATCACCTCCAGCAGGGCGCTCTGCACCTTGGCCGGGGCCCGGTTGATTTCGTCGGCCAGCAGCAGGTTGGTGAACACCGGGCCGAGCGCGGTGCTGAACTCGCCGGTCTTCTGGTTGTACACGCGGGTGCCCACCAGGTCGGAGGGCACGAGGTCAGGCGTGAACTGGATGCGCTTGAACTGGCCGCGCACCGTGCTGGCCAGCGTCTTGACGGTGAGCGTCTTGGCCAGGCCCGGCACGCCCTCGACCAGCAGGTGGCCCTGCGCCAGCATGGCGACCATCACGCGTTCAAGGAACTTGTCCTGTCCGACGACCACCCGCTTGACCTCGTAGAGGATCTGCTCCATGAGTTTGGCGGTGTCGCTGTCCTGTTGTGTCGGGGCATCCATGCTCATGTCGGGTCGTCTTTCTGGCAGTTGGTGTCTAGAAGGGAGGCAGCCCGGCGGCCGCAGCCGCGTTTTCAATCGGCACAGCAAAGCCTATGCCAATGAAGGTGCGGGCGGAGGTGGGGTTCAGGATGGCGGTGACGATGCCCACGACCTCGCCGTCCATGGTGACGAGCGGGCCGCCGGAGTTGCCGGGGTTCGCGGCGGCGTCAAACTGGATCAGGTTGCGCATTTCCTGCTTGCCCTCGGGCGAGCGGAACGAGCGCTTGAGTCCGGACACGATACCGGCCGATGCGGAAGGGCCGATGCCGAACGGGAAACCGACGGCCACCACCTGGTCGCCCGGCATGAGGTCGGCCGTGGAGCGCATGGTGGCGGCGATCAGGTCGTCCGGTATCTTCTGGGCCTGCAGTACGGCCAGGTCGTTCTCGGGCTGCACACCGGTAATGGTGGCAATGGACTCCAGGCCGTCGGAGAAAGTGACCTTGATGGTCTGGGCGCCCGACACCACATGCAGGTTGGTCAGGATGATGCCCTTGTCCACGATGACCACGCCGGTGCCGACACCCCGCTCGGTTTCTTCCTCGCTCTCCTTGCCGTTCTTGTCCTTGGTCTTCCCGTACCCCACAACCCGGACCACGGCCGGCCGCACGTTCTCGGCCGCCTTGGCGGCCGGGGAGGGCAGCACGTTGTTGGCCAGCGTGTGCATCACGGCCTTGTCGATGTCTTCCTGGGTCAGCTTGCGGGCACCGGGCCGCAGCGCCAGCGACAGGCTCAGGGCCAGCAGCAGCGCCAGCAGGCCGATGGCCGACCAGAGCACGCGGGGGCTGGAGGGCGACACCCGGGCCAGGGCCGAACGGATGCGGCCGGGCGCGGGTGTGGCAACGGTGGGCGGCTGCTGCGCGACCCGGCTGGAGCGGCTGTAAAGGGCTGACCTGCGCATCCGTGCACCTGTGACTGCAAGAGGTTGAAAATACCTGACTTCAGAGGCACGGTATCACGGTTTGCGCGTTTGTGCATCTCCCCGGGCAGGGGTCGGATTAGGGAACTTTCCGGAAGGGCACGGCTTTAGTGCATCATTTCGCCATGAGCTTCTGGATCGACACCCATGTGCACCTGGATGCGCCGGAACTCGCGGGCGACGTCGCCCGCGTCCGCGCCGATGCCGCAGGCGCGGGCGTGGGCCACTGTGTCATTCCTGCAGTCGAGGCCGCCAACTTCAACACCGTGCGTGAGCTTGCACACCGCTTTGGTGACAGCTATGCCCTGGGCATCCACCCGCTGTACAGCGGCCGTGCCGCAGATGCCGACCTAGCGCGGCTGGACGGCGAGCTGGCGCTGCACAGGAACGACCCGCGCCTGGTGGCCGTCGGCGAGATCGGGCTGGACTACTTTGTGCCGGGCCTGGATGCCGGCCGCCAGGAATACATTTACCGCGAGCAGCTCAAGCTGGCGCGCAAGCATGGCCTGCCGGTGATCCTGCATGTACGCCGTTCGGCGGACAAGGTGCTCAAGGGACTTCGCGAGCAGCGGCTGGCTGGCGGCATTGCCCATGCGTTCAATGGCAGCGAGCAACAGGCACGCGAGTTCCTGGCGCTTGGCTTCAAGCTCGGTTTCGGCGGCGCGGTGACCTACGACAGGGCGCTGCAGCTGCGCCGCCTTGCCGCGGATCTGCCGCTGGACGCCCTGGTGCTGGAGACCGACTCGCCGGACATCCCGCCGCACTGGCTGTATGTGACCGCGCAGCAGCGCGAGGCCGGGCAGGCGCAGGGCCGCAACACCCCGGCCGAGCTGCCGCGCATCGCGGCGGCGATTGCCGGGCTTCGGGGCATGGCGCCTGACGCGCTCCAGGCCGCCGCCCTGCGCAATTCAGTGGCCGCGCTGCCGCGCCTCGGCGCGCTCCTGGGCCTGACCGCGGGCACGGGGCCATCTGGCGCGCCGTCTTGATGAACGCCCCGCCTGCTGAAACCCCTCGCCTGGCCGGCCTGGCCCCCGTGGTGTCCGGTGCGACGGAGTTGCTCGTGCTGGGCAGCTTCCCGGGTGGCATGTCGCTGGCCCGGCAGCAGTACTACGCCCACCCGCAAAACCATTTCTGGAAGATCCTGCAGGCCCTGTGGCCGCAGCACCCGCTGCCGCCTGCGGGCGACTATGCCGGCCGCTGCGGCTGGCTGCTGGCGCGGCGGCTGGGCGTCTGGGATGTCTATGCCGGCTGCGAGCGCGAGGGCAGCCTGGACAGCAGCATCCGCAATGCGCAGGTGAACGACTTTGCCTGGCTTAAGGCGCAATGCCCGCAGCTGAAGGCCATCGCGCACAATGGCGGGGAAAGCTTCAGGCATTCGCGGCACACCGCTGCTCTGGGCGTGCCGGTGTACCGCCTGCCTTCCACCAGCCCGGCCAATGCGTCCTGGAGCCTTGACCGCAAACTTGCCGCGTGGCGCGACGTTGCCGCAGCGCACGGACTCATCGAACGACACACTGAATGACAAAGAAAGCCACTGCCCCGGCCCTGCCGGAAGTCAACTTCTCGGACTACGGCGACATCCGCTACCTGCACCTGGGCACCGAGTGGATCCAGGGCTCGATGCTGATGGATGCGCCGTACGACATCGAGCTCGAATACGTGCAGCGCATGATGGCCTGGCTGCTGTTCGTGGAGCCCGCCTCGGTGCCATCGCGCCATGCCATGCAGCTGGGGCTGGGCGCGGCCTCGCTCACCAAGTTCTGCTACAAAAAACTGAAGATGAAGACCACGGCTATCGAGCTCAACCCGCAGGTAGTGGCCGCCTGCCGGCTGTGGTTCAAGCTGCCGCCGGACACGCCACGCCTGCAGGTGGTGCTGGGCGATGCGGCCGTGGTGGCGGCGCACCCGCACTGGCACGGCACGGTGGACGCCCTGCAGGTGGACCTGTATGACCACGAGGCGGCGGCGCCGGTCCTGGACAGCGAGGCGTTCTACGCCGACTGCCGCCGGCTGCTGACGGAAGACGGCGCAATGACCGTCAACCTCTTTGGCCGCTCATCCAGCTACGAACAGAGCCTGACGAAGATCGCCGCCGCCTTCGGCGAGGGTGCTGTCTGGGCCTTCAAGCCGACGCGCGAGGGCAACACCGTGGTGCTGGCGCAGCGCACGCCCGTCCGGCCGAAAAGGCCCGAGCTTGCCGAACGGGCAGAAAACGTCCAAACTCAGTGGGGACTGCCCGCGCCAAAGTGGCTGCGGGTGTTCAAATCCATCACCCCATGAGCGCAGTCCTTCCACCCAAATCTCCCGGCAAGGCCGGCCCGGCGAAATCGCCCTTCAGCGGCCCGCTCGACTGGCGCCGGCTGGTGGAGTGGCTGGGCACCGACGGCATGGTCTCGGCCGACGAGGTCCGGCGCACCACCGCGCGGCTGACCCAGGCCGAGAGCGCGCAGCATCCGCTGGTGCGCCTTGCCAGCGTCGCCATGGAGCGGCTGAGCGACGGCAAGCACCTGGACATCGAAACCCTGACGCAGTGGCTGGCCGGCCGGGCCGGGCTGGTTTACCTGCGCATTGACCCGCTCAAGGTGGATGTGGGCAAGGTGTCGGAGACCATGAGCGCCGCCTACGCCGAGCGCCACAAGGTGCTGCCGGTGCAGGTCACGCCGACGGAGGTGGTGGTTGCCACGGCCGAGCCGTTCCTGCTGGACTGGGTGGAAGAAGTCGAGCGCCAGTCGCGCCGCAGCGTGCGCCGCGTGGTGGCCAACCCGCAGGACATCCACCGCTTTACCGCAGAGTTCTTCGCGCTGGCCAAGTCGGTGCGCGCGGCCCAGAAGTCCGGCAGCGGCAACAGCGGCGCCAGCTTCGAGCAGCTGGTCGAGCTGGGCAAGAGCAACAAGCAGCTGGACGCCAACG
>JAZKHY010000099.1:0-23212 GCA_040385105.1 Pseudomonadota bacterium | reverse complement strand
GGTGACCTGTCCAAGAAGATCACGGTGGACGTGAAGGGCGAGATTCTCGAACTGAAGAACACCATCAACACCATGGTGGACCAGCTGTCGTCATTCGCGTCTGAAGTGACGCGTGTGGCGCGCGAGGTGGGCACCGAAGGCAAGCTGGGCGGCCAGGCCGATGTGCAGGGCGTGGCCGGCACCTGGAAGGACCTGACCGACTCGGTCAACTCGATGGGCTCCAACCTCACATCGCAGGTTCGAAATATCGCCGAGGTGACGACGGCTGTGGCGGCCGGTGACCTGTCCAAGAAGATCACGGTGGACGTGAAGGGCGAGATTCTTGAACTGAAGAACACCATCAACACCATGGTGGAGCAGCTTCGCTCCTTTGCTTCAGAAGTGACGCGTGTGGCGCGTGAAGTGGGTACCGAGGGCAAGCTCGGCGGCCAGGCTGATGTGCAGGGCGTGGCCGGTACCTGGAAGGACTTGACGGACAACGTGAACTTCATGGCCGGCAACCTGACCAGCCAGGTGCGCGGCATTGCCAAGGTGGTGACGGCCGTGGCCAACGGTGACCTGGGCCAGAAGCTGACGGTGGAGGCCAAGGGCGAAGTGGCCGCGCTGGCCGACACCATCAACGGCATGACGGATACGCTGGCCACCTTCGCCGACCAGGTGACCACCGTCGCGCGCGAGGTGGGCGTGGAAGGCAAGCTCGGCGGCCAGGCCAAGGTGCCCGGCGCGGCAGGCACCTGGAAGGGCCTCACGGAAAACGTGAACCAGCTGGCGGCCAACCTGACGACGCAGGTGCGCGCCATTGCCGAGGTAGCGACGGCGGTGACGCAGGGTGACCTGACGCGCTCCATCACCGTGGAGGCGCTGGGCGAGGTGGCGGCGCTGAAGGACACCATCAACGAGATGATCCGCAACCTGAAGGACACGACGCAGGTCAACACCGAGCAGGACTGGCTGAAGACCAACCTGGCCAAGTTCTCCCGCATGCTGCAGGGCCAGAAGGACCTGGTGGCCGTGGGCCACCTGATCCTGTCGGAGCTGGCGCCGGTGGTGGGCGCGCAGCAGGCGGAGTTCTATGTGCTGCGCTACAACCAGGACCAGCCCAAGCTGCGCCTGATGGCCAGCTATGCGTCCGACGGCCACGGCTCGCACGGCAAGGAGCTGGAGCTCGGCCAGGGCCTCGTGGGGCAATGCGCCTATGACAAGCAGAAGATCCTGCTGACCTCGTCCATCCCCGAGAGCCTGCGGATTTCTTCCGGGCTGACGCAGGTCGCGCCGCTGGACGTGCTGGTGCTGCCGATCATCTTCGAAGGCCAGGTGCGCGGCGTGGTGGAGCTGGCATCCGTCGAGCGTTTCAACCCGACGCACCAGGCCTTCCTGGACCAGCTGACGGAGTCCATCGGCATCGTGATCAACACGATCGAGGCCAACATGCGTACCGAAGACCTGCTCACGCAGTCGCAGTCGCTCGCGCAGGAGCTGCAAAGCCGCCAGCAGGAACTGCAGCAGACCAATGAGGAACTGCAGGAAAAGGCCCGCCTGCTGGTGCACCAGAACCATGAGGTGGAGCGCAAGAACCAGGAGGTGGAGCAGGCCCGCCAGGCCCTGGAAGAAAAGGCCAAGCAGCTGGCGCTGACCTCCAAGTACAAGTCCGAGTTCCTGGCCAACATGTCGCACGAACTGCGCACGCCGCTGAACTCGCTGCTGATCCTGTCGGACCAGCTCTCGCGCAACCCCGACGGCAACCTGCGGCCCAAGCAGGTGGAGTTTGCCAAGACCATCCATTCGTCGGGCAACGACCTGCTGATGCTGATCAACGACATCCTGGACCTGTCCAAGATCGAGTCCGGCACGGTGGTGGTGGACATCAACGAACTGCGCCTGTCTGACCTGCAGCTGTATGTGGAGCGCACCTTCCGCCACGTGGCCGAAGCCAAGGCGGTGGGCTTCATGATCCATTCCGGCCTGCAGTTGCCGTCGTCCATGGTCACGGATGCCAAGCGCCTGCAGCAGATCCTGAAGAACCTGCTGTCCAATGCCTTCAAGTTCACCCACCAGGGCCAGGTGACGCTGACGATGGAGGAAGTGTTCACCGGCTGGAGCCCGGACAGCGAGGAGCTCAACCGCGCGCAGCAGGTGATTGCCTTCTCGGTGTCGGACACCGGCATCGGCATCTCGGGCGACAAGCAGCAGATCATCTTCGAGGCTTTCCAGCAGGCCGACGGCTCCACCAGCCGCAAGTACGGCGGCACCGGCCTGGGCCTGGCCATCAGCCGCGAGCTGTCCAAGCTGCTGGGCGGCGAGATCCGCCTGTCCAGCGCGCCGGGGCAGGGCAGCACCTTCGTGCTGTACCTGCCGATGGTGTTCCCGTCGTCGCGCTCGACGCGCCGGCTTCCGTCGCCCGGCGAGTCCCGTGTGGAACCGGCTCCCCAGCTGTCCCCCGGCTTGCGCCCGCTACCGCTGCCGGCCCCGTGGCAGGGCCCGGAGCCCGGCAGCCCGCCAGACGAAGCCGGCACTGCCATCGTGAACGAGGCCAACGACGACCGCGACATCATTGCCCAGGGCGACCTGGTGCTGCTGATCGTCGAGAACGACCTGGCGTTTGCCAGCTTCCTGCTGGACGCCGCACGCGCCAAGGGCTACCGGGGGCTCGTCACGTCGATGGGTGCGGGCGCATTGACGCTGGCCAGCCAGTACAAGCCCTCGGCCATCACGCTGGACATGCACCTGCCCGACGTGGACGGCTGGCGCGTGCTTGACCGGATGAAGCAGGACATGGCCGCCCGGCACATACCGGTGTGCGTCATCTCCACCGACGACTCGCGCGAGCGGGCCTTCCACTCCGGTGCGATGGCCTTCGTGGAAAAGCCCATCCAGTCCAGGGAGGTCCTGGATGCGATGCTCGGGCAGCTGCAGGCCTGGCTGCTGCGGCCGCGGCGCAATCTCCTCGTGGCGCTCAAGGACGCGGCTGCGCGGCGCGAGTTCATGGCGCAGATGGAAGACGAGCAGGTAGACACGACTGTCGTGAAGAGCGCCGCGAAATTCCTGGAAGCGCTGGAAGAGGGCCGCTTTGACTGCGTGGTGATCGACGACAGCTTCACCGGCCTGGACAACCCCGAGTGCCGCCGAGCCGTCGCGGCCCAGGCGGGCATCGGCCCGGTGCAGCTGGTGCTGCTGCGCAACACCGCCGGCGGCCAGGACCGCTTTGCCTGGCATGGCGACGAGCACATTGCCCTGCAGGAAACCCATTCGCTGCCCCGGCTGTTTGACCTCACGCTGCTGGCCCTGCACTACAACCTGGCGCGGCTGCCCGAGGCCAAGCGGTCGATGCTGCTGGACATCCATGAGTCGGCCAAGCCGCTGGCCGGCAAGCGGGTGCTGATCGTGGACGACGACATGCGCAACATCTTCGCGCTGGCGACCGTGCTGGAGGAGCAGTCGATGGACATCATCTGGTCCGACAACGGGCGCGATGCGATCCAGCGCGTGGCCACCGACCCGCAGATCAGCATCGTGTTGATGGACATCATGATGCCGGAGATGGACGGCATGGAAACCATGAAGGAAATCCGCAAGCTGCCGCAGGGCCGGAACCTGCCGATGATCGCCGTGACGGCCAAGGCCATGAAGGGCGACCGGGAGAAATGCATCGAGGCGGGCGCATGGGACTACCTCTCCAAGCCGGTGAACACGCAGGACCTGCTGGCGGTCCTGCGCGCCTGGCTGCACCAGTGAGGCCATGACGTGAACTCGAACAGGCCGGGCACGGCGCCCGCAGACAAGGCGCCAGCGGAGAAAGCCAGGATCCTCGTGGTGGACGACCTGCCGGAGAAGCATGTCGTCTTCCGCACCATCCTGGAGGAGCTGGACCAGGAGGTCATCAGCGCCTATTCGGGCAAGGAGGCGCTGCGCTGCGTGCTGGAGATGGAGTTCGCCGTCATCCTGCTGGATGTGAACATGCCGGACATCGACGGGCTGGAGACCGCCGGCCTGATCCGCCAGTACCGCAAGTCCGCGCAGACGCCGATCGTGTTCATCACCGCCTATGTGGACGAGGTGCAGGCCTCGCGCGGCTATGCGCTGGGCGCGGTGGACTACATCCCGTCGCCGGTGATACCGGAGGTGCTGCGCTCCAAGGTCAAGGTGTTCGTGGACCTGTTCCGCATGAACCGCCAGCTGCAGCTGCAGGTGGCCGAGCGCGAGCAGCTTGCGCGGTCCGAGGCGGCGCTGGCAGCCGCCGAGGCCGCCGACATGCGAAAGAACGAATTCCTGGCCATGCTGGCGCATGAACTGCGCAACCCGCTGGCGCCGATCCGCAATGCGGTGCACATCATGAACCGCATCGAGATGACGCACCCGGCGCTGACGATGGCGCGCGACGTCATCGCCCGCCAGGCGGACCACATGTCGCGCCTGATCGACGACCTGCTGGATGTATCGCGCATCGTGCAGGGCAAGGTGACGGTGCATGCCGAGCAGCTTGCACTGAACGTGCTGATGGAACGTTCGGTGGAGGCCAGCCTCCCGAAGCTCGACTCGATGAACCAGGGGCTGGACATCGTGCTGCCACCGGGCGAGGTGGTGGTGAATGGCGATGCAGTTCGGCTGTCGCAGGTGCTGTCCAACCTGATCAACAACGCCTCGAAGTTCTCGCCGGCCGGCTCCACCATCTACCTGCATGCCGCCTATGCCGGCGGGCAGCTCGCGATCACGGTGCGGGATACGGGCGCAGGCATTGATGCCGCGTTCCTGCCGCGCGTCTTCGACCTGTTTGCGCAGGCCGACCATTCGCTGGACCGCTCGCAGGGCGGCCTCGGCATCGGCCTGACCCTGGTGAAGCATCTTGTCGAACTGCATGGCGGCCGGGTGACGGCGCACAGCGACGGTCTGGGATGTGGCACCGAGGTGACGGTGTACCTGCCTGCGCAGGTGGCCGCGCCCGGTGCGCCCGGGCTTGCCGGACCCGCGGTGCCGGAGGTTCCCGCACCCGCGCCAAAGTCGAGGGTGCTGGTGGTGGACGACCTGGCGGAGTCTGCGCAGACCGTGCAGATGCTGCTGGAGATGGAAGGCTACGAGGTGCGGATTGCCACCGAGGGCATGGCAGCGCTGAAGCTGGCGGAGGAGTTCCGCCCGGATGCCGTGCTGCTGGACATTGGCCTGCCCGGCATGAACGGCTTCGAGGTCGCGCTGCGCCTGCGCAGGCAGCCCGGGTCAAGCGACGCGCTGATGATTGCACTGACCGGCTACGGCGAGGCCGGCAGCCGCTCGGCCTCGGAAGAAGCCGGCTTTGACTACCACATGGTCAAGCCGGCCAATGTGCAGCTGCTGCTGTCGATGCTGGCCGACCCGCAGGCGGCGCGAAAGGCGCAGGCGGCGAAAGCCTGAGGCATTCCTGAAGAACCAGATTTCGGAATGAGTAATTTATAGCTATACTCCCGCCGTGCATACGGGATGTAGCTGGATGCATGCAGTACCGGGGATCCGCGCTTTGTGGACCCCAGCCATTGAACCACCGGATTCAACCCGTACTGCCCATGAACAAGAACCTGCATCGCATCATCTTCAACGCCGCACGCGGCCAGCGGATGGTCGTGGCGGAAACCGCCACCAGCCTGGGCAAGGGGAGGAACGCAGCCGCCCACGCCGTTGTCACGGCCCTTGCCTTTGCGTCCGTGCTTCTCCTCACGCCTGCATCAGCCCAGATCAAGGCCGACCCGGCTGCCAAGACCGACCAGAGCATTTTGATCAACAACAAGTTCGACATGAACCATGTACTGGCGGGAGAGATCAATGCCAGCCGCAAGGCAACTGGATACCATGCGGAGCTTGCAGCGGATGGGGCGGCGCGAATCCGGCCGGGCAGCGCAGTGACGCACAATGTCGATGGAACCTACTCGGCGCAGATTGATGTGTGGAGTCAGGCAACTAGTCAGTGGGTGCAGAAAACAAGCAACAAAGGCGAATCGACATTCTTCAATCCTTCATGGTCTGAGGCGAGGATCGCTTATGAAGTGAGTGAGGCGTTCAAAAATAGATTGCCGAGCAACAAAGGTGAGATGGGAGTGAGCCCCAGTGGAGTGAGGATCCAGTTTTATGTCAACTCCAACCGGACTACGTTCTACCCTGCAGCAAACTAACGAGGACTATATGAATCGGTGGCTACGATGCCAAGGCAGGAAAATCGTCGATGCGGCAAAGGGGCGCAGATGGTTGTCGCCAATCATCGTTAGTTCTAACAAGGATTCAATAGAGATTGATCCTGAATACGAACTTATGTGCGCAGCAATTGATGATGCGATTCACTCGCGCTATTTGGAAGCTGTGCTCAATGACATAGTTGACGTTGAGTCAGGACGCATCGAAGTCATCGAAGAGGAAACAGAAGGCTGGTTGTTCTGGATTCGATCGAGCTCAGTAACTTTTGAAGGAAAGTTCGATCAAGGCTCTGGCGGCGAGGTCACGCTGGCCCAATTCAAATTCGCCGTCAGCACCTTCCGGGATTTTCTCAACGATCCTGAGCGCAAGCCTGTTGAAGTTCTATTCCCTGAGGAATAGCCTACGCCTGCTGCAGGTCAACCGGCGTCGAGTGCAACCTGTTGTGGTTGTGAAGCTTGTTCCAGGCGATCCGAGAAATTCAGTCATACGGAAGCGTAAAGATCAGATCCACCGCGCTCTGCTCGCCCGTCTGCGCGCGCAGCGTGAAGCGGCGCGACAGGTCGTAGAAGATGTAGAACGTGCCCATGGTGCCGGCCACGCTGCGTTCATAGGCCACATAGAAGTCGCGCGACAGGCGCTTGCCCAGCGTCACCGCGGCAGAGCTGGTCGTGCCGTCGCCTGCCGTGGCCGCACCCCGGAAGGAGATTTCATCGAGGCCAATGGCCTGCGCCAGCCCGCCCGACATGCCGCCGCCCTTGCCGCCCAGCAGGGCCAGCGCGGCCTGCTGCAGCACGGCGGATTCGGCGCCGCCCGCTGCCGCGCTGCGGCCCAGTACCAGCCAGGCAAGCTTCTCGGCATCCGGCAGGTCGGGGCTGGCATACAGCCGCACGCGCGGCGCAAGCGCGGTGCCGGTGATCTGCACGCCCACGCGCACCGCCAGGTTGGGGCGGATGGCCAGGATGTCGATGGCGGGGTTGTCAAACGGGCCGGTGAAGCGCAGCACGCCTTCTTCAATGGCCAGGTACTGGCCGTAGGCGCGGTAGGTGCCCTGCACCGCGCGCACCTCGCCGGCCAGGCGCGGCCCTGCGGTGGCGCCCAGCGTGGTCTGCAGCGTGAGCACGCCGGCCAGCCGCGTGTTGACGCCGCGGCCCTGCACCCGGAAGTCGTTGCCCAGCTCCAGCACGATGGCCACGTCGGGCAGGATGCGCACGCCGGACGATCCCGGCATCGCGGCGCTCGCGCTGGCTTCGCGCGGCACCGATGACTTGATGACCACGTCGCTGCCAAGCGTGGGCGTGGTTTCGTCAGGCAGGATGATCAGCGCCTGGTCCGCGCGCAGGTTGCCGCGCAGCTCGACGCGCGTGTCCACCAGCCGGGCCTGCAATGCACCCGAGACGGTGAGCCGCCGGTCGGCCCGCGCAGAAACGCGCAGCGCCTGCGCTTTCGCACTCAGCTCCATGCGGACCTTGTGGAGGATGGAGGCTTCGGCAGGTGCCTGGCCTGCCGCCGGTGCGGGCGGCTTGCCGTCCGGTACCCAGGCCACGAAGCCCGACACCGTGAGCAGGCCGCCGCTGGCCGCACTGCCGGCCGTGTTGCCAGCCACATTGACTGCCGCGCCTGCGCCGCCGCCGGGGGCGCCTTGCAAGCTGAACTCGTCGATGCCCAGGCGCAGGCCGCTCAATGTGGCGCGCAGCCTGCCGCCGCTGAACTCGATGCCTTCGACGACCGAGCGCAGCGCCAGGTCGTTGGCCTGCAGCGTGCCCGTCCAGTGCGGCGCCTGGCGGGTGCCGGCCAGCGTGGCGTTGGCATCCAGCGTGCCGCGCATGCGCCAGCCCGGCGGTGCCAGCACCGACCACACGCCGACCCTCGGCAGGTTGGCGCGCACCGTGCCGTCCAGCGGCGCATCGGCCGGCCAGCGCCAGCCCTCAGCGCCGCGTGCGACGCGGGTGCCGATGTCGGCAGTGACCTGGCCGGCGTTCTCGCTGTCCCAGCGCAGCGATGCGCGCACGCTCGCGCCATCGCTGGTGAGCCGGAGGCTGGCTTCCTTCACGCCGGCGTTGATCTGCACGCCCGTCGCCGATGCGCCCACCGCATCGGCCTGCACCCGCAGGTCGCCGCTGCGGCGCTGCAGGCCGGCCTGCAGCCGGAACTGCTCGCCCGCCTGCAGGTCCCAGTCGCCGTCAAAGCTCATGGTGCCGGCCAGGCCCAGGTTGGCCAGCTGCGTGTTTCCCAGCAATTCAAGCCAGCCCAGCGGCAGGCCGCGCAGCTGGCCCCGGGAGCGCAGTTCGGTACGGCCTGCGCTCTTGCGCCAGGAGACGGGTTCCCAGGCGATGGTGGCCGTGCCGGCGGCGGGGCCTGCCAGTGTGGCCTCGCCCGCACCTGCCTGCAGTGTGGCGGCCTGTGCGCTGCTGCCGCCTTCCCATGTGACGGGCAGCGGCACGCGCAGCTGCACTGTCCATGTGCCGGGGCGGAAGCTGTCCTGCAGCGTCAGTGCCGCAGTGTCCAGACGGCCTTGCCAGCCGCCAGCTGCGGTGCGGCCGGCGGACGCAACAGTTTGCAGGCGCAGGCGCAGCGTGCCGGTGTCCAGGCGGCCAGCCAGTTGCAGGACCAGTGAATCGAGCCGGCCGTTGATGTCGAGCTTTGCGTCGCGCAGGCGCAGGGCGTCGGACTCGCTTTGCCCCGCGCTTCGCACGTCCAGCCTCGGTACCGCGAGTGCGGCTTGCACGCTCATGCTGCGGCCCTGCTGCTGCCAGCCGCCTTGCCAGCGGCCGCTTGCGTCGCCCTGGCCCTGCGCCGCAGTGCCTTGCAGCTCGCGCTGCAAGTCCGTCGGCATTCCCGGCAACTGTGCGAGCCAGCGCGTGGCCAGTGCCGCATCGGCCACGCGCAGGCTGAACTCGCCCGCGCCGTCTGCGGCGCTGATGCGCCCATTGACGCCTGCCTGCGCACCGGGCAGGCTGAGCTGCAACTGGCCGCTGGAAGCCCGGCTGGCGATATGCACATCGACTTTCTGGCCTTGCAGCAAGGCATCTGCGGTTTGCAGCCGCAGCGTCTCCAGGCTCAGGTGTCCGCCGGACCAGCGCCCGCGCGCCGCGCCTTCCCGGATGCGCAGGCCCTGCAATGCCGAGGCGGCGGGCTGGCGCGCCGACGGCTTGAGGTCGGCGTTGAATTCAATGGCCTGGCCCACGGCCTTTGCGTCAAGCTGCCCGTCCAGCGCAGCCGCCGCGAACCGGGTGTGCAGCGCGGCCGGGTTGATTGCTTGCAGCCGGGCCTTGCCCTGCCAGCCGCTGACACTGCTGGCGGCGACGGTGCCCGTGGTGCCGGTGGCTCTGCTGCTGCCAGCGCCCATCTGCAGGCGGCCTTCGGCCTGCAATTGCCCGCCCGCGATGTCCGCCGTGAGCGACTGGATGTCCCACGCGCCCTGCACATGCCCGATGCGCCCCTGTGCGACCTGCACCGGCAGGCGGCCCTTGTCCCAGGGGCCGCCCAGGCTGTTGGTGATGCGGCCTTCGGCCAGCCACTGCTGCGCGGCACCGGGCACCGGCTGCAGCGTCACGCTGCCGTCCAGCCGGGTCTGCGGTGCCTGGGGCCAGAGCAGGGCGAGGTCAAGACTGGCAAAGGTGGCGCTGCCTCTCATGACCGGTTGCACGGCCCAGGGCATGATGCTGGCCGTGGCAGTGGCACGCATTGCTGACGCCGCGATGGCTGGTGTGCCGGCCCGGATGCCCGTTGTGGCGCTGCCTGCGCTGGCAGGCGCTGTCGCCGTCACCGGCTGCACGCTGGCCTGCACTTCCAGCAGCGCATCGGCACCTGCCAGCGGCCCGCGCGCCTGCGCCGTGGCCTGTACCGGCAGGGCCTTGCCGCCCGCCGGCAGCGGTGCCTGCAGCTCACCCTTGAGCCGGGCGTCCAGCGTCATCGGCGCACGGGCCAGCAGCGTCACATCCGCCTCATAGCGGCCGGCGGCATAGCCGACGCTGTCCATCCTGAGTGTGTGCAGCATGCCGTCAAACCGGTAGCGTCCTGCGATGTCGGCTGCCTGTACCGGCACCGGGCCGCGCCATTGCAGGTCTTTCACTGCAAACGAGGCATCCACTTCCAGCGGCAGCACAAAGCTGTCAAATGGTTTTGCCGGCTGGGGCGTGCGCTGGTCGTCAATGACCAGCTGGGCGATCTGCAATGTGTCCAGCGTGAGCTTGTTGTTGGCCAGGGCAAAAGGCTGCCAGCCCAGCGTCACTTCACGTGCTTCCACCATCAGGCCGTTGCCGCGCCAGCGCAGCATGCCGATGCGCCCGCCGGCGCGCAGCGAGCCGCGCACTTCCTGCGCCTCCAGCGTCTGGCCCGCAGGCAGGTAGCGTGCAGCGCGGTTGATGCCGGTGGCCAGCGAGTCGTCCGTGCCGGCCCACCACCACAGGCCTGCCGCCAGCAGCAGCGCCAGCGGTATTGGCGCCAGCACCAGCCAGGCCAGGATGCGCAGCAGCTTGCGCATCAGAAGGTGAACCCCACACCCAGGTGCAGGCGCAGCTTTTTGCTGTCCACACCGTAGGCCAGGTCGATCTGCAGCGGGCCCACCGGGCTCTTCCAGCGCGCGCCCACACCTACCCCGACCTTGGCCTGCAGGTCCGCAGGCTTGTCGGCGACCGCGCCGGCGTCCACGAACACGGCGCCTTCCCAGTCTGTCACGCGGCCCTGCCAGCTGATGGGGTGCTGCCATTCGGCGCTGCCCACGGCCAGGTAGCGGCCGGCGCTGACCTGCCCGGTGGGCGAGATGACGCCGATGTCGCGGTAACCATAGCCGCGCACCGCGTTGTCGCCGCCGGTGAAGAACAGCTGGGTGCTGGGTATGACGGCGCCATCGCGCGCCAGCACCGCGCCGCCCTCGGCGCGCAGCGCCAGGCGGCTGCCGCGCACGGTGGAGCCGTCGGCCTGGCGCAGCGTGCCGATGGGCCAGAAGCCGAGCCAGTTGACGCGGGTGCGCAGGAACGGGTCGCGCTGGCTGCCCAGCGTGTAGCCGCCGCCCAGCTCCACGCCCAGGCCGTAGCCGCGTGTGGGGAAGGGCAGGCTGTCAAATGCGCGCTGCGTCCAGGCGTAGTTGGCGCTGATGGACGAGGCCCGCTCGTCCAGCGCCACGCCGGTGTCGCGGGCGCGGTCGTACTGCAGGTAGTAGTTGCGGTCGTACCGCTCGCCCGCCTGGGTGCGGCCCAGGCGGTAGCGCTGGCTGGCGGTGGTGATGCCGTTGGTGTCCTTGCGCTCGGCCAGTGCCGAGGTGGTCCAGCGCCAGAAGTCTTCATCGGGCTGGGCCAGCAGCTCGGTGCCGATGGACTGGGATGTGCGGTCGGCCGACAGCTTGCTCAGCGCGCGCCAGCCGATGACCGGCAGCTTGTGGTGGGTGTGCTCGACCGAGACGCGCGGCCCGCTGTCGGTGCTGGCGCCCACGCCCAGCACGATTTTCTGGAGCTTTGCCTCGCGCACCTGCACCAGCACGGGCGCGGCCTGCGGGTCGCCGCCGGTGTCCAGTGTCATGAACACCGAGTCGAAGTAGCCGCTGTCGGCCACGCGCTGCTGGGCCTCCAGCATGCGTTGCTGGTCGTAGTCGGCGCCGGTGGGCAGGCGTGCCAGGCGCTCCACGAGGAGCGGGTCAAAGTGGTGGGTGCCGGTCACCTGCAGCGGGCCGAAGCGGTAGGCCGGCCCCGAGTCGAGCCTGAGCGACAGCGCGGCGGACTTCTGGTCGGTGTCGATCTCTGCCTTGCTCTCGCGCAGCTCGCCCGTGGGGTAGCGCAGGCTGGTCAGCAGGCGCAGTGCCAGGCTCTTGGCATCGTCCCAGCCGGCCTGGGTGAAAGGCTGGCCGGCGCGCAGCGGCCACTGGGCGGATATGGCCGCGCGCTGGCCGGCGGCGGGCGCGTCCTGCGCGATCGGGCCGGTGAACCCGAGGTTGACGCTGCCCACCCGCACCGGCGGGCCGGGCTGCACCGTCATGACCACCTTGCGCAGCGCCGCGGCATCGCCCGGCGTATCGGTCATCTCGATGGCGATGTCGGGCGAGAAGTAGCCCAGCGTGCCGAGCAGGTCGCGCGCGTTGGCGTCAGCCGCAGCGAGCAGGCGGCGCAGTTCGTTGCTGTCCAGGTCGGCCAGCTCGCGGTAGCGCTGCAGTTCGAGGTGGCGCTCCAGGTATTGGCGGACGGCGTCGTCAGGCGACTTGACTTCCAGCGCGAAGGCCGCCGGGCCGGCGGGCGCTGAGGCGGAGGTGGCGCGCGGGAACAGGGCCCCTGCCGGCGACAGGCCGGAGGCACACCCTGAAACCACAAGAACCGCCGGCAGCAGCGCCAGCACCGCAAACCATCGCCTGAGCATCAACCTATTTTGACAGCAGGCGCATTGCTTCTTCTAATCCTTTGATTGTCAAAGGGTACATGCGGTTGTTCATCAGCTGCTGGATGACGCTGATGCTTTGCCGGTACTGCCAGACGCCCTGCGGCTCCGGGTTGATCCAGGCGAACTTGGGGAAGGCATTGGTCAGCCGCTGGATCCACTCCGCGCCGGCTTCCTCGTTGTTGTATTCCACGCTGCCGCCCGGCTGCAATATCTCGTACGGGCTCATCGTGGCGTCGCCGATGAAGATGAGCTTGTAGTCCTTGTTGTACTTGCGGATGATGTCCCAGGTGGCGAACTTCTCGGAGAAGCGGCGCTTGTTGTTCTTCCACATGAAGTCATAGACGCAGTTGTGAAAGTAGTAGAACTCCATGTGCTTGAACTCGGTCTTGGTGGCCGAGAACATTTCCTCCACCCGCGCGATGTGCTCGTCCATCGTGCCGCCCACGTCCATCAGCAGCAGCACCTTGACGTTGTTGTGCCGCTCCGGCCGCATCTTGATGTCCAGGAAGCCCGCGTTGGCTGCGGTGGAGCGGATGGTGTCGTCCAGGTCCAGCTCGTCTTCATGGCCCTCGCGCGCGAACTTGCGCAGGCGGCGCAGCGCGACCTTGATGTTGCGCGTGCCAAGCTCCTGCTGGTCATCGTAGTCCTTGTACGAGCGCTGGTCCCAGACCTTCACCGCGCTCTTGTTGCGGCTTTTTTCCTGGCCGATGCGGATGCCTTGCGGGTTGAAGCCGTTGGCGCCGAAAGGCGAGGTGCCGCCGGTGCCGATCATCTTGCTGCCGCCCTCGTGGCGCTCCTTCTGCTCCTCGAAGCGCTTCTTCAGCGTTTCCATCAGCTCGTCCCAGCCCATCTTCTCGATCTTGGCCTTTTCCTCGGGGCTCAGTTCCAGCTCCAGGTTCTTGCGCAGCCATTCGAGCGGTATGTCCTTGGTGAAGTCGGCAATCATCTCCACGCCCTTGAAGTAGGCGGCGAAGGCGCGGTCGAACTTGTCGTAGTGCTTCTCGTCTTTCACGAGGGCAGTGCGCGAGAGGTAGTAGAAGTCGTCGATCTTGTAGCCCGACTCGTCTTCACTCATCGGGCCGATCACGCCCTCCTGCAGCGACTCCAGCAGCGTCAGATATTCCTTGACCGACACCGGCAGCTTGGCCGAGCGGAGGGTGTAGAAGAAGTCGATCAGCATGGCGATCTCCTTTCAGGCGCGGGGTTTGTCCAGCAGGTACAGCAGCTGCGCCCTGGCCTCGGGCCATTCGCCCGAGCGCATGCTGTACATCACGGTGTCGCGGATGGTGCCGTCGCGGCGCAGCGCATGGCCGCGGATCACGCCGTCCTTCTTCGCGCCGAGCCGCTCGATGGCATTCTGCGAGGCGAAGTTGAAGTTGTCGGTGCGCCAGCCGACCACATGGCACTGCAGCGTCTCGAAGGCATGGGCCATCATCAGCAGCTTGCAGGTGGTGTTGACATGGGTGCGCTGGCAGCGCTTTGCGTACCAGGTGTAGCCGATCTCCACCCGCCGCAGCGCCGGCACGATGTCGTGGTAGCTGGTGCTGCCCAGCACATCACCGCTGGCTTCATCGGTCACCGCAAAGGCCAGCCGGCTGCCGTCATCGCGCATCTTCAGCGCCGCCTCGATGTAGCCGCGCGTCTCGTGCGGCTCGGGCACCGAGGTGATGCGCAGCTTCCACAGCTCGCCGTCGGCGGCTGCGGCCTTGAGGCCGGCTTCATGGCCGAGGGTCAGCGGCACGAGCGCAACACCGCGCGCCTTCAGGGTCACAGGTTCCACGAATGCCACGCCGTCAGTCCTTTTGCTTTTGCGCCTGCCTGCGGCGCCAGGCGCGCGCGATCTGCAGCCCGCCCCCTCCGCCAATGCTGACCAGCAGGATGCCGAAGATGCTGCTGTTGCTGTAGCCGGGCGAAAAAATATCAAAACCCAGGAGCTGGCCAATCCAGAAGCCGAGCAGCGCGCCGCCGACAAAGCCGACGGCGTCGGCCAGGCCTTCCATCAGGAGGGGGTTTGCCATCGTGCGCTCAGCGGTTGTGGCGTTGCATGAACACCAGCTTCTCGAACAGTGTCACGTCCTGCTCGTTCTTGAGCAGCGCGCCCACCAGCGGCGGCACGGCGACCTTGTCGTCCTTGCTCTGCAGCGCTTCCAGCGGGATGTCTTCGGCCACCAGCAGCTTGAGCCAGTCCAGCAGCTCGCTGGTGGAGGGCTTTTTCTTCAGGCCCGGCAGGTTGCGCACGTCGTAGAAGGTTTTCATCGCCGCCGTCAGCAGCTCCTTCTTGAGCGTGGGGAAGTGCACGTCCACGATCTGCTGCATTGTGGCGGCGTCGGGGAACTTGATGTAGTGGAAGAAGCAGCGGCGCAGGAAGGCGTCGGGCAGTTCCTTCTCGTTGTTGGAGGTGATGAACACCAGCGGCCGGTGCTTCGCCTTGATGAGCTCGCGTGTTTCGTACACATAGAACTCCATGCGATCGATCTCGCGCAGGAGGTCGTTCGGGAACTCGATGTCGGCCTTGTCGATCTCGTCGATCAGAAGCGCCACCGGCTTGTCGGCGGTGAAGGCCTGCCACAGCACGCCCTTGACGATGTAGTTGTGGATGTCCTTGACGCGCTCGCCGCCGTCCACGTCCGACAGCTGGGAGTCGCGCAGGCGGCTCACGGCATCGTATTCATACAGGCCCTGCTGGGCCTTGGTGGTTGACTTGATGTGCCATTGCAAAAGCGGCATGTCCAGCGCCGAGGCCACTTCCTCGGCCAGCATGGTCTTGCCGGTGCCGGGCTCGCCCTTGACCAGCAGCGGGCGCTTGAGGGTGGCGGCGGCGTTGACCGCGAGCATCAGGTCCTGGGTGGCGACGTAGTTCTGGGTGCCTTTGAATTTCATGGTTCTCTGGTGTTTGGGTGCAGCGGCTGCGGGGGATGGAAGAAGTTTATGGGAGTACCGTCCCGGGCGTGCGGGAATGCCCGGATATACTCCGAGGTTGATTACAAGTCTGAACTCTCACCAGATTGTGCGCGCAAAATGAACAAGTTGTTGACCACGATATTCGCATTGGCTGTCGCTTCCGTGACGGCAGCAGCCTCGGCCCAGGCCGTTACCGGCAATGCCAAGGCCGCCGAAGGCAAGATCGCCATGTGCATCGGCTGCCACGGCATCAAGGGCTACCAGGCCAGTTTCCCCGAGGTGTACAAGGTGCCGATGATCTCCGGCCAGAGCGCCCCTTTCATCATCGCCTCGCTGAACGCCTACAAGAAGGGCGAGCGCAAGCACCCGACGATGCGCGGCATTGCCGACTCCCTGAGCGAGCAGGACATGGCCGACCTGGCCGCGTTCTACAGCACGCACGGTGTGGTGGCCGGCGCCACGCTCCCCGCCAAGCCGGCGAAGGCGCCGAGCGCCGAAGTTGCCGCATTGCTGACCAAGGGCGCCTGCGTGTCCTGCCACGGCGAGAACTTCTCCAAGCCCATCGACCCGTCCTACCCCAAGATCGCCGGCCAGCATGCAGACTACCTGTTTGTAGCCCTGAAGTCTTACAAGGTCGAGAAAAACACCGTTGTCGGCCGCAGCAACGCCATCATGGGTGGTGTGGCCAAGCAGTTCTCCAACAATGAACTCAAGGCGCTGGCAGGCTACATCAGCTCGCTGGACGGTGAATTGAAGACGGTGCCGGAAGCCAAGTTCCGCTGAACGTTCCGTTCGCCAAAACAAAAAGCCCGGTTCTGCCGGGCTTTTTTGCGCCAGCCGGCGAAGTTCTTCAGTCCTTCGTCGCCCGCCGCTGCACGCAGTCGATATAGGCCTGCCCGTCCGGCGGACGCCCCGAGCGCTGGCTTTCCCAGATCATCTGGCCGAGGCACTCCATGGCTTCGTGGTGCGCGTCATGCAGTGAACCGCGGCGCGCGGCCAGCAGTTCGACGGCCTGGCGGATGCCGCGCGGCTGGTCGATGGAGCATTGCTCGCTGATCGACAGGTGCATCGAGAGGTGGAGGAACGGGTTGGTCTTGCCGTCCTTCGCGTCATACATCTTTTCAAGCGCGGCGGCTTCGTCGGAAAAATCGGCGTGGTATTCGGGGTGCTCATCAATCCACTGGCCGGCCAGTGTCTCGATGGATTCCATCGGCTGGCCCTGCCGGGACTTGGCATACACAGAGCAGTAAAAGCGCCGGACGTCGGCTTGCGAGGGGCTGAACATGGTGAAAGCGTAGCACGGGCAAAACCCAATGCTCAGAGCTCCGCGCCCTCCACCAGGAACCGCACCCGCCTCACCCCCTGCCACTCATCGGCATCGAGCCGGAACGCCAGCACCACCCGCGGCGGCAGCGGCTCGGTGTGGCTGAACCAGATGCCGTCCACCGGCTGGCCCTGGTGTTTCAGCTTCAAGGCCAGGTGCTTTTCGCCCACCAGGCGCTGCGACACCACCTCCACCTCCTCGCTGAACACCGGCGCCGCAAAGCCCTGGCCCCACACTTCCTTGTGCAGCGTATCCACCAGGTCGATGCGGCGGTACTCGGGCTTGAGCGGGCCGTCGGTGTCCAGCCGGCGGGTGAGGGTGGCGGCGTCCAGCCACTCCTGCGCGACCTGGCTCAGCGCCTGCTCGAAGGTGTCGAGATGGTCTTCGTCCACGGTGCAGCCTGCCGCCATGGCGTGTCCGCCAAAGCGCAGCAACACGCCGGGGTGGCGCTTGGCCACGAGGTCCAGCGCGTCGCGCAGGTGAAAGCCGGGAATCGAGCGGCCCGAGCCCTTGAGTTCATGTTCCTTGCCTTCGGCCTGGCTCGCTGCAAAGACGAAGGTCGGCCGGTGCAGCTTGTCCTTGATGCGCGAGGCCACGATGCCGACCACGCCCTCGTGGAAGTCCGGGTCAAAGACGCAGATGGCGGGCGGCGGCGCCTCGCCTTCGTCGAACAGCGACTCGGCAATCATCATCGCCTGCTCGCGCATGTCGCCTTCGATCTCGCGGCGGTCGCGGTTGATGCCGTCCAGCGTGCGCGCCAGCTCGTCGCCGCGCGCCTTGTCGTCGGTCATCAGGCATTCGATGCCCAGTGTCATGTCGGACAGGCGGCCCGCGGCATTGATGCGCGGTCCGAGCGCGAAGCCGAAGTCAAAGGTGGTGGCCACTTTGGCATCACGGCTGGCGGCCGTGAACAGGCTGGCGAGGCCGGGCGGCAGGGCACCCGCGCGGATGCGGCGCAGGCCCTGTGCGACGAGGCGGCGGTTGTTGGCGTCGAGTTTGACGACGTCGGCCACCGTGCCGAGTGCCACCAGGGGGAGCAATGCGTCGAGCTTGGGCTGGTTCTCCGGGGTGAAGATGCCGCGCGCGCGCATCTCCGCCCGCAGCGCCAGCAGCACGTAAAACATGACGCCCACACCGGCCATGCTCTTGCTCTCGAAGCTGCAGCCCGGCTGGTTGGGGTTCACGATCACGTCCGCATCGGGCAACTGCGCGCCGGGCAGGTGGTGGTCGGTCACCAGCACCTGCAGGCCCAGCGCCCTGGCGGTTGCAACACCCTCGACGCTGGCGATGCCGTTGTCCACCGTGACCAGCACGTCGGCGCCGCTGTCCTTCACGCGCTGCGCAATCGGCGGCGTGAGGCCATAGCCGTCCACCACGCGGTCGGGCACGATGTAGCTCACATGCTGCGCGCCCAGCAGGCGCAGGCCGCGCAGGCCGACAGCGCAGGCGGTGGCGCCGTCGCAGTCGTAGTCGGCCACGATGCACAGCTTCTTGCCGGCGGCAATGGCATCAGCCAGCAGCACGGCGGCCTCCTGCGTGCCTTTCATGCCCGAAGGCGGCAGCAGGCGGTTCAGGCCGTCGTCAAGCTCGTCTTTGGCGCTCACGCCGCGTGATGCGTACAGGCGCGCGAGCAGGGGGTGGACGCCGGCCTGCTCCAGTGCCCAGACGGCGCGGGGCGGGACGTCGCGTGTGCTGATCTTCACAGGGCCTCCATGGCGCGCGCGGGCGAGGGGCGCTGAAAGAGGCCGGACAGGCGGGTCAGGATGGAAACGGGCATGGCTTCAAAGGTTTGTGCGCTGCGTTCGCCGCAGAGCGTGAGGGTGGCCTGGCCAGTCCGGCCAAGATGTTCATCAAGGCGCGCGCATTCGTTGGCGTCGATGGCGCGCCAGGCGTCGGCCCAGGCGGGCCAGTCTTCGCGCAGCGCAGCGCCCTGCAGGCCGGCGGCGATGAGGGGCCCGGCGCTGCCGCCTGGCGCCTGCGCCAGGGAGGGGGTTTCGGGCAGCGCGCCGGTTCCATGCGCCCAGAAGGAGTTGACAGGCGCCAGGCCGCGCGCGGCCCGCCCATCGTTCAAGGGGTGGGTGTAGAGCAGCATCTGCATTTCATTCTGCAGCCTGCGCAGCGGCCTGGCCTCGGGCGTCTTCGGCATCCAGTCGTCAATGCCGCGGCCGATGACGCGTTCCAGCGAGGCGGTGGGCAGGCCCCGGAAGAGCTCGCTGCGGGCGTGCCAGCGGCCCGGTGCGTGGTACAGCAGTTCGATGCCGTCTTCGTTGAAATACGGGCGCATGGCTTCCAGCAGGGCCTGCGACTCGCCCTCGCTGATGCCCAGCGCGGCCGGGTCGCTCATGCTGGCGCTGGTGGTACCCACCTGCCAGTGGCAGGGCGTGATGACGGCCCAGGCATGGCTGCCGGTTTCCAGGCCCCGGGCCTGCCGCTCAAAAGCCGCCCACGGTATCTGGCCGTCGGCGGCGGGCAGGCCATGCAGCCGCGCCAGCACCCGCTCGTGCGGGGGTGAGAAGCTGTGTTCATCACCGGCGTCGGGCGCGCCGGGCGACAGCCGCCGCAGCAGCTTCTCCAGGTGCGGCAGTTGCAGGCCGGCCAGGGCCTCGCGGGCCTGCGGCGCGGCGCAGGCCGCGAAGGGAATCAACAAATGGGCCTTGTCCGACATGGGCCTATTGTCCGGGATGCCACAATCTCCCCCGATGCAATTACCTTACGAACTGATCCTGGGCTGGCGCTACACGCGCGCGGGCCGCTCCACCAGGCGCAACGGTTTCATCTCTTTCATATCCGGCGTGTCCATGCTGGGCATTGCGCTGGGCGTGGCCGCGCTGATCATTGTGCTCAGCGTGATGAACGGCTTCCAGAAGGAAGTGCGCGACCGCATGCTCGGTGTGGTGTCGCATATCGAGATCTTCGCGCCCAATGGCGCGGCGCTGCCCGATGTCAACCTGACGCTGGCCGAGGCGCGCAAGAACCCGCAGGTCATCGGCGCCGCATCCTTCATTGCCGCGCAGGCCCTGCTGGCGCGCGGGGAGGACATGAAGGGCACCATCGTGCGCGGCATTGACCCGGCACATGAGGGCGAGGTGACCGACCTGGCGGTGGAGCTGAAGAACACCGCGCTGTCGCGCCTCATCCCCGGCGACTTCGGCATCGTGCTGGGCGGTGAACTCGCCCGCAGCCTCGGCGCGCGCGAGGGCGACCAGGTCACGCTGATCGCGCCGAGCGGGCAGGTCACGCCGGCCGGTGTGGTGCCGCGCCTCAAGCAGATGACGGTGGTCGGCACCTTCGACTCCGGGCATTTTGAATACGACTCGGCGCTGGTGCTGATCCACCAGGACGACGCGGCGCGCATCTTCCGGCTGGAAGGGCCGACCGGCATCCGGCTGAAACTGAAAGACCTGCATGAGGCGCGCACCGTCGCGGGCGAGTTGAGCAATACGCTCACTGGCCCGGTCATGATCCGCGACTGGACGCGGCAGAACCGCACCTGGTTCGCGGCGGTACAGCTGGAAAAGCGGATGATGTTCATCATCCTTACGCTGATCGTCGCCGTTGCCGCCTTCAACCTGGTCAGCACGCTGGTGATGACGGTGACCGACAAGCGCGCCGACATTGCCATCCTGCGCACGCTGGGCGCCAGCCCGGGCAGCATCATGGGCATTTTTGTGGTGCAGGGCGCGATGGTCGGCGTGATCGGCACGCTGGCCGGCCTGACGCTGGGCCTGGGCATCGCGCTGAACATCGACGTCATCGTACCGGCGCTGGAGCAGGCGCTGGGCGCGAGCTTCCTGCCCAAGGACATCTACCTCATCAGCCGGATGCCGAGCGACCCGCAGAGCAGCGACATCATGCCGATTGCCATCATTTCCCTGGTGCTGGCCTTCCTGGCCACCATCTACCCGAGCTGGCGCGCCAGCCGCGTCAACCCGGCGGAGGCACTGCGCTATGAGTGACGTCGTATTGCACTGCAGCGGCCTGACCAAGCGATTCACCGAGGGGCGGCTGGACGTCACCGTGCTGCAGGGCGTTGACCTGCAGGTGCGCGCCGGTGAGACGCTGGCCATCGTCGGCGCCTCCGGCTCCGGCAAAAGCACCTTGCTGCATCTTCTTGGCGGGCTGGATGCGCCCACCGCGGGCAGCGTCCGCATCAAGGGGCAGGACCTGTCGGAACTTGATGCCGCCGCCCAGGGCGACGTGCGCAACAGGTACCTGGGCTTTGTCTACCAGTTCCACCACCTGCTGCCGGAGTTCAGCGCCCAGGACAACGTGGCCATGCCGCTGTGGATCCGCCGGCAGCCGCCGGCCGACGCGGCGAAGGTTGCCGAAAAGATGCTGGCGGCCGTGGGCCTGCGCGAGCGGCTGCACCACCGCCCGGCCGAGCTCTCGGGCGGCGAGCGCCAGCGGGTGGCGATTGCCCGCGCGCTGGTGACGCAACCGGCCTGCGTGCTGGCCGACGAACCCACCGGCAACCTCGACCGGTCCACCGCCAATGGCGTGTTCGACCTGATGCTGCAGCTGGCCCGCGACCACGGGACGGCCTTCGTGATGGTGACCCATGACGAGGCGCTGGCGGCGCGCTGCGGGCGCCAGCTCAAGCTGGTGTCGGGCGTGCTGCAGCCGGCCTGAGCGTTTCAGCTGTCCGCCTCCCTGGACGCGTACTTGCCGTCCTGGGCCATCCTGAGGAAGTAAAGGAACTCGTTGGTGAGCAGCGCGGTTGCCACCAGTGCCGCGCCGCTGACCATCGGGCCGCCCACCGGCCCGAGCTTTGCCACGTGGGCGGCCAGTGGCGGCTTGCCCAGCAGCGCCGGTGCGGTGAACAGCGCCGCGCCGCCAAGCACGGCCAGCGGGTCGATGTGCGGCCCGGCCAACTTGCTGTCCTTGTCACGCTCCACCAGCTCCTTGCCCTGGGCCTGCTTCATGAGCGCCTGCGCCATCAGGCTGCCGCTTCCCGCAGCCCCCATGTGCGCTGCGGCGCGAGCCAGGACGAAATTGAGCGGATAGCGCGCAAGCCCACCGCCAACTTCCTGCGGCAGTGTCTTGCAGAAAGCCTGCCAGCCTGCCTGCAGTGCATCCGGCACTTTTGCCGCGATGCTGCCCGGCACCGAGGCGCGCTGCGTCAACAAGCCCTGGATCCCGAATGTCAGCGGGAAAGGCGCGAGGGTGGCGGCCAGCACCATCCGGCCTTGCGCATGTGTCAGGGCCGGATCGAAGGTGATCCCGGCCTGCTGCTGGCGCTGGTACGCATGCAGCCCGCCGCCCAGGGGTGTCCCCATCCACCGCATGTTCGGCGGGAGGATGCCCGATGCGATGGTCGCTGCCGTGAAAGACTTGAAGGTGGAGGCCATGCCCTGCGCCGCGAAACCTGCGCGAAGGTCCGGGCCCTGCTGCATCACACTCGCGCCAGGCCTGATTTGCAGGGTTCCTGGCGTTTGCTGTCCTTCCTGTTGGGGTGGTGTGCCGGCGGGGGTTGAGGCTTCAGCATCTTTCCGGGGCGCCTGGCCCGGCACCGTGCTTCGCGTGGGTTCCATGTGTCTCCTTGCATGACAAGGCGTGGTCCGCAGCCGCAGGATGCGGCGGGCATCACGCGCGATTCATGCTAGGGGTGCCATTGCACGGGGGGCACCTATACAAAGGTATCCCGGAGCGTTGTCTGCGCCAGGTGCGGCGCGGTGCGCTACACGTTCAGAGAATGCGGTTGAACCAGAGCAGCGAGAGGCCCGCAGAGACGATGGCCAGTGCGGCTGCCACGAGGGCCAGCAGGCCGGAGATCTCGGTTTCCTTCTTCTCCATGGTCAAGCGCGAACCGAGCTTTTCATAGACCTTCTGCAGGTCGGCCGCAGTGCCGGCGTAGAAGTACTCGCCCTGGGTCTTGTTGGCCACGCCCTTGAGGGTTTCCTCGTCCAGCCGCACCCGCATCGACCAGCCCTCAAAGCCGATGGTCTCGCCGTCCACCGTGCCGATGCCCACGGTGTACACGCGCACGCCGCGGTCGGCCGCCATCTTGGCGGCTTCCATCGTGTCCACACCGGTCGTGCGCTGGCCGTCGGTCAGCAGGATGATGGCGCCCGAGTTGTGCGAGCCGGGCGCCACCGGCACGAACTCCTTCTTTTCCTTGCCGGTGGCCGGCTTGTCGATCGACGTGCCCATCTGCCGGTTGCGGCCGTATGTCAGGTCGGACAGGTCGATGCCGGCGTCGGGGAACAGTTCGGCCAGCGACACGACGATGGCACTGCCGATGGCGGTGGCCCGCTGCATCTGGAACTTGTCGATCGCAGCGACAAGGTCTTCGCGGTTGACGGTGGCAGGCTGCACCACGTTGGCGGAACCGGCAAAGGCAACAATGCCGACCTTCACATGGCGCGGCAGGCTGGCCAGGAAGGCCTTGGCGGCGTTCTGGGAGGCGACCAGGCGGTTGGGCTGCACGTCGGTGGCGCGCATGCTGCCCGAGACGTCCATCGCCAGGAT
>JAZKHY010000098.1:0-31908 GCA_040385105.1 Pseudomonadota bacterium | reverse complement strand
CGGGTCGATCTGGTGGATCTTGCGGTCACGGTACTGGCCCACCCACAGGCTGCCCTCAGCCCAGGTGAGGCCGGAGTCCATGCCCTTGCCCGGCGCCGGTATCGATGCTTTGATGGCGCCTGTGGCCGGGTCGATCTTGTCGATGCGCGACTCTGCAATCTGGTACAGGTATGTGCCGTCAAACGCCGTGCCGGCGTCGCAGGCCACGGCCAGCTTGCGCACCGGCTCGCCGGTCGCCGGGTCGAAGGCCACCAGCGCCGCGCCGGTGGCCGCCCATACATTGCGGCCGTCGTGGGACACACCGGCTATCTTGTCGGCGCCCTCGAACGGGCCATATTCACGGACCACCTCGGCCGCCTGTGCCGGGGCTTGCGGGCTGACTGTTGCTGTATCGCGGGCCATCGCCTGACTCCTGGTTAAAGCGCCGGATATCGGCGCGACAGGGTGACTCTACCCAGCCGGCAGCGCAGCAGGGAGTAACAAGATCGTCGTGAATCCCGCCAGCGGCGGCGCCAGCCAGCGTTGTGCCCGGGCCTTGCCGATGGAGCGCACACGGCCGGCGGACTCCAGCTCGGCCAGCGCGCGCTGCACCGTCCGCTGGCTGTCCCCCAGTGCCAGCGCCAGCGCAGAAGTGGACCAGGCCGCGCCGTCAGACAGCAGTGCGAGCAGCGAGGCCTGCTCGCCGTCGATCGGCGGCACCAGCACAACCACCGCGCGTTCTTCTCCCATCGGGCGCAGCAGGAAGCCGCGCGGCGTGGCCTCCACCTGTGCGAGCGGCTTGATGAGGGCCCGCAGGCGGCCCATTTCCACCCGCAGGCGCGCGCGGTGTGTCTCGTCGGGGTGGCGGGTGCGGAAGACCTGCGCAATCAGCGCGTCGCGGTCCGCATCACCCGGCCAGGATTCGGCAAGCGCCCGCGCCAGTGCAAACAGGATGGGCCGGCGCGCCAGCGGCCGCCGGTCTGCGCCAATGCCCACGGAGCGGCGGCAAGCGTCCACCACCAGCGCGCCGGACGCGAGCAGCGCGGAAACTTCGTCAAGGCACAGCGCCTGCTCGCCACCTGCCTCCACACGACGGGCGGCGGGGCGGTCCAGCGTCAAGCAAGCCTCCTCCACCTCGGCCAGCAGCGCCGGCACATGCGCCCGCACAGCCGCGTCGTGCGCACGGGCAAGTGCTGCCCGCGCCGCGCCGATGTGCAACGAGCGCAGCGCCAGCTCTGCCAAAGCCAGCCCTGCCACTGCAGCCAGCGAAGGCGGCAGGCTGGCCAGCGCGGTGCTCGCATCTGCGCCCGGATCCAGCGGCGCAATTGCGGCCCGGGCCTCGTCAAGCCGGCCGATCAGCAGCAGCCTGCGCGCTGCGATCAGCCGCGCCTGCAGCGCATTCGCGCGGTCACCATGGGCCTCCAGCGTGGCCAGGGCAGCAGCCAGCGTGCGCGGCGAGCCGCCCAGATCGCGCATGGCCAGCGCCACCTCGGCCTCGGCCACCACACAGCGGGCACGCGCCAGCTCTTCGTGCGCGCCAAAGCCCCGCGCCGCGCGTCGCAGCAGTTCGCGCGCACGCGGGTGCTCGCCCAGCTGCGCCATGGCAATCCCCCGCAGCGCCAGCGCCGGCGGATCGTCGCGCAGGGCCACCCGCTTGAGCGCGCCCAGCGCGTCACCGACGGCCAGGGCGCGGGCGGAGGCAGTGATGAGGGAGTCCATGGGGGGAGGCTACACGAACAGGCAAAAGTGAAATCGCGCCTGATTCAAGAATTTATAAGGTATTTGTAGCTGAACAGGATAATATTTAGATACTTTTTAATTCATATATTGATGCAATTCTTGTGCTCAAACCTGATGCCGAACTTGTGCAATGCCCTATTGCACAACCTCACGAAATGACCAACTCAAAGAAAGCTATTCCCGAAACGCCTGCCGCACGCAGGCAACGCGGCCGCGTTGACGGCAGTGCCATGTTTCCGCTGGCCGCCCCAACAGATAACTTTCCCGCCGACTATTCAGGATGGCTCGCCGAAATCAAGCACCGCATTCATGGCGAACGCTTGCGCCTGGTACTGGCCAGCAACAGCGTCATGATCCTGCTTTATTGGGACCTCGGGCTGCGCATCCTGCACAAGCAGAATGCGCAAGGCTATGGCACGAAAGTCATTGACCGCCTGGCGCTGGACTTGCGCGAAGCGTTCCCGGACATGAGAGGTTTCGCTCCGCGCAACCTCAAGTACATGCGCGCTTTTGCTGCTGCATGGCCGGATCGATCACTTGTGCAAGCGTCGCTTGCACAAGTGACATGGTCCCACAATATCACCCTGCTGGAAAAGCTGACGAACTCCGAGCAACGTCTCTGGTACGCCGCCAAAACCATCGAGCATGGCTGGTCACGAAACATTCTCGCCGCACAGATTGAGTCCGGCAGCCACAATCGCCACGGCAAGGCCCAGAACAACTTCCCATCCACCCTGCCACCGCCTGATTCCGACATGGCAGCCCAAGTCTTCAAGGACCCCTACCTTTTCGACTTCCTGGGCACCGGTACCCTGCGGCGCGAGCGGCATCTGGAAGATGGGTTGATTGAACATATCCAGAAATTCCTGCTTGAACTTGGGCAGGGTTTCGCCTTCGTAGGTCGCCAGATACATCTGGAAATCGGGGATGACGACTTCTACCTTGACCTGCTCTTCTACCACCTGAAGTTACGCCGCTACGTCGTCATCGAGTTGAAGGCGCGCAAGTTCGAGCCTGGCGATGGCGCCCAGCTTGGCACGTACATGACCGCCGTAAACCGCCTGCTGGCACATTCGGACGACAAACCGACCTTGGGCCTGCTGCTCGTGCGCGAAAAGAACCGGGTGCTTGTGGAGTACGCTTTGGCGGGCAGCACCCAGCCCATCAGCGTTGCCGAGTGGGAGACCCAGCTTACGCGTGCGCTACCCCAGGAACTTGAAGGTAGCCTGCCCACCATCGAGCAGATTGAAGCGGAGT
This sequence comes from Pseudomonadota bacterium, assembly GCA_040385105.1. GTDB lineage: Bacteria > Pseudomonadota > Gammaproteobacteria > Burkholderiales > Burkholderiaceae_C > JACMQX01. The sequence continues at coordinate 28,932 of JAZKHY010000098.1, read as the reverse complement.
TGAGCGGCCCTCTGGAAAGCAGCAACGCTTGAGCCAGTACCTCCTGCGAAATGGTGATGCTCTGAATTGAGCAAAATTCCGTCCCCCACAAAATACTTTCATCCCTCTACGCCAGCGACCCGTTAGCATCTCCCCACAGAGGAGACACCCATGCCCGTCATCACCACCATCGAAGACCTGCGCGTCATCGCCAGGCGCCGCGTGCCGCGCATGTTCTACGACTATGCCGACTCCGGCTCGTGGACCGAGAGCACCTACCGCGCCAACAGCGACGACTTCCAGCGCATCAAGCTGCGCCAGCGCGTGGCGGTGAACATGGAGAACCGCTCCACCCGCACCACCATGATCGGCCAGGACGTGGCCATGCCGGTGGCCATAGCGCCGACCGGGCTCACCGGCATGCAGCATGCCGATGGCGAGATCCTGGGTGCGCGCGCCGCGAAGAAGTTCGGCATCCCGTTCACGCTGTCCACCATGAGCATCTGCTCGCTGGAGGATGTAGCCGCCGGTACAGACCGCCACCCGTTCTGGTTCCAGCTCTATGTGATGAAGGACCGCGCCTTCATTGAAAGCCTGATCGACCGGGCCAAAGCGGCCAACTGCTCGGCCCTCGTCGTCACGCTGGACCTGCAGATCCTCGGCCAGCGCCACAAGGACCTGAAGAACGGCCTGACCGCGCCGCCCAAGCTGACCATCCCCAACATCATCAACCTGATGACCAAGCCCGCCTGGTGCATGGGCATGCTGGGCACGCAGCGCCGCCAGTTCGGCAACATCGTGGGCCATGTGAAGGGCGTGGACAACATGGGTTCGCTCTCGGAATGGACGGCCAAGCAGTTTGACCCGGCGCTCAACTGGGGCGACGTGGAGTGGATCAAGAAGCGCTGGGGCGGCAAGCTGATCCTGAAGGGCATCCAGGATGCAGAGGACGCCAAGCTGGCCGTCAACTCCGGCGCCGACGCGCTGATCGTCTCCAACCACGGCGGGCGCCAGCTGGACGGCGCGCAGTCGTCCATCGAGGCACTGCCCACCATCGTGGACACGGTGGGCAACGGCATCGAGGTGCACATGGACGGCGGCATCCGCAGCGGGCAGGACGTGCTCAAGGCCCGCGCGCTGGGCGCGCAGGGCACCTACATCGGCCGCTCATTCCTGTTTGGCCTGGGCGCCATGGGAGAGGCCGGCGTGACGAAGGCGCTGGAGATCATCCACAAGGAACTCGACCTGACGATGGCGTTCTGCGGGCACACCAACATCAATACCGTGGACAAGGCGGTTTTGCTGCCGGGCACGTTCCCGGTTGCGGCCTGAGGCCTGAGGCCTTCCGGCGCCGGCCCGCTCAATGCCCGCCTGCTGCCCTCGGCGGCACCGTCTTCAGGTAGGCATGCAGCGCCTGCAAGTCCACATCGCTCATCTTTGACAGCGACTCGAACGGCATGACCTTGATGGCGCTGCCGTCCGGCCGCTTGCCGCTGCGCATCATGGCCACGAACTTCGCGGTGTCGGCGTAGGCCACCATGGCGCTGCCTTCGCCCGGCGTGATGTTGGCCGCCGCAGGCCAGTCCGGCGGGCCGCCGGGGATCTTGCCGCCAGACAGCTTCTCGCCGTGGCAGCCGATGCACATGTTGCCGACGTACTTGCCGTGCTCCACCGTCACGCCTTCGGCCACGGGTTGGGCCGGGGGCAGGGTATGGTTGATGCGCTGCGCCGCGTCGGGAATGGCGTTGAAGCCATAGAGCACCCAGGCCGGCAGCGGCAGTTCCACCACGGCCTTGCCGCCACCTTGCACAGGCGCCAGGCCCCGCACATGGCCCACCAGCGCGGCCAGGTCGGCATCGGTGAAGCGGTTGTAATCTTCGCTGGGCATGACCATGGCCGGGCGGCCATCGGGCTTGACGCCGTGGCGGATGATGCGCACCCAGTCCTCGGGTTTGTAGCTGGCCACCACGCCTGCGGGTGTGATGTTCGGGCCTGCGATGTGTGTGCTGCCGTCGTTGACGAAGGCACGCCCCGCGCCGTTGGCGCCGTGGCAGTCCACACAGCCGCGCGACTCATAGAGGTATTTGCCCCGGGCCAGCGCCTGGGTGTCCGTCGTATAGGGAACGGCAACGACCTTCACGTCCACCACGCGCATGCGCTTGCGCTCGCCCATCTGCTTGCCCACCACGGCCGCACCGGCCACCAGCAGCACGGCCACACCGAGGCCGCCCGCGGTCCACTTGATCCATCGTTTCATGATTTTGCCCTCCAGAGGCTTTGTTGTTGAGGCTGCCGGCACCTGTTGCGGGTGGTTCGAGCCTGCGCAGGATTCTAGGCAGGTGTAAGCGCCGCGTCAGTGAACGATTTCACCCCTTGTGCCTGCGCATCAGGCCGCTGTCAAACACGCGACACACTTTCTACTGACACCGGCCCCACGCCAGCGCCCCGCCAACGCGGCAAAATCAGGGCGTGTCAGATGCAGTACCTACCCTGGCCCCGGCTGCGCTTGTGCGCCGCATTGCCCACCTGGACATGGATGCCTTCTACGCCTCCGTGGAGCTGCTGCGCTACCCGCAGCTCAAGGGCCTGCCGGTGGTCATTGGCGGCGGCAGGCGCAAGGCCGACGAAGTGCTGGACGAAGGCGACCGCCTGCCGGTGGACCGGTTCCCGCGCCTGAAGGACTACACCGGCCGCGGCGTCATCACCACCGCCACCTATGCGGCGCGCAAGTTCGGCGTAGGCTCAGCCATGGGGCTGATGAAGGCAGCCAAGCTCGCGCCCGAGGCGATTTTGCTGCCGGTGGACTTTGAGGAAGTGCGCCGCTACTCGCGCCTGTTCAAAAGCACCATTCTTGAAATAGCGCCGCTGATGGAAGACCGTGGCGTGGACGAGGTGTACATCGACTTCACCGATGTGCCCGGCGGCCAGCGCGAGGGCGGGCGCGTGCTGGCACGGCTGATCCAGAAAGCAATCTTCGACAAGACCGGCCTGACCTGCTCCATCGGCGTTGCGCCCAACAAGCTGCTGGCCAAGATGGCCAGCGAGTTCAACAAGCCCAACGGCATCTCCATCCTGCATGCCGAAGAGTTGAAGGAAAAAATCTGGCCCCTGCCCTGCCGCAAGATCAACGGCATCGGCCCCAAGGCCGAAGAAAAGCTCAACAAGCTGCACCTGCACACGATTGGCGACCTGGCCAGCCAGCCGCGCGAATGGCTGGTCGACAACTTCGGCAAGAGCTACGGCGCCTGGATGCATGAAGTGGCCTGGGGCCGCGACGACCGCCCGGTGGTGACCGAGAGCGAGCCCGTGTCCATGAGCCGCGAAACCACCTTTGACCGCGACCTGCATGCCGTGCGCGACAAGGCCGAGCTCGGCGCCATCTTCACCCACCTGAGCATGAAGCTGGCCGAGGACCTGCAGCGCAAGGGCTACGTCGGCAAGACCATCGGCATCAAGCTGCGCTATGACAACTTCAAGAGCGTCACGCGCGACACCACCATTGACCACTACACCGCAGACGGCAAGACCATCCGCCACCAGGCGGGGCTGTGCCTGAAGCGTGTGCCGCTGGACAAGCGGCTGCGGCTGCTGGGGGTACGCGTGGGGACGCTGGTGAAGGTGGCGGATGTGGCGGAGGGGGATTTGAAGCCGGGGGCAGTGAGCAAATCGGCTGCGGCTGCATCGGAGGGGGCGCCTGCGATGGACCAGTTGTTCTGAGCGTTGCGTCACTGGCAGAAAGCTGCTCATCAGAGTAGGGAAGGAATGCTACAGAGGGGGCGAGCGTCGAGCTTGGCGATGGGGCCTGTCCTGAATTTCGTGTTTGAGGCATAAAGATGACTTCAAGGAAAGTTTTCTTTAACTCAATTACTCTTCGCCCGCCGGCCTCCTAGAAACTTTGTCTACCGCTGTTGCTACCCAGCCGTCAATCAGAGCGGCCCCCAATCAAAATCGCAATGAGGATCCAGAAGCTCAGTCCTGTCAGCCAAGCAGCCGAGCCAGCGATCGCGGCGCATATGGCCAACGTGGCCAAAAGCAACTTTGGCTTGAATTTCAGGGGTGATTTCATCGTCGGCACCCACACGCACCCATAGCGCCGGCTAAGCCGACGCCAGCGCCATACGCATTCACTCCGACGTTGGTCCTGCCAGCCGACGCCCGTAACTCCGCGTCGGACTTCCTTGCCAGATTTGGCTGGCGCCAGTTGCCTCCCACACCACCGCGGAAGGCCGTCTTCAATCCAGATCTGAACGCACTTGCTTGCGCCCCCGACCCGTCCCGAGCAGCATCGCGTCACCAAGCCCTGCCGAAAAATCCACAACCGGCTGGGGCTGTGAATCGCCAACAGCCCACAGCCCGAGCGTGTCGATGTACATCAGAGGATCCCCATCGACATACGCATATCGATTCCCCCCATCCAGCCAATCGGATCAGGCGGAGTGCATCTTACTGTGCGCGGATCGTACTGCCTGAAGTAGATGTAAAACTCCCCCATCTCGCTCCCAAATAGTGGAATCAATCACGTTAGGCGATAGTAACGAAGAAGCTCTTGCATCTTTTCAGTTACATAGTTGTCCTTTTCCAGAACAAGTAACTTCATCACGTTTCGATTCTCCGAAATAGATCGCGGAGTTTGCGTCGTTTGACTTTGTCGTGCCAATGTGATCAAACACTGAGTCAACTCCACAATCGTCGAAGAATCCGTCTCGCCAACAAGAACTTCAACAGTTTCATCAATCGCGTCAAACGCTTCTTCTGGCGTCATCGAAATAATGCAGTCACGCCTAAATCGATCAAATAGCCACTCATCTCCAATTGGCTCCTGCTTCCATTCAATGATCGTGCGTTGGAGTTTCTCAGAATAGCTCATTGTCATCTCGCAAATTTGAAGTCGACTACTGCCCCAGTTTTAACATTTTCCACAAAATGTATTTCCACGCCATTTACGTTTTGAGTTCGTTTCACCCAGCCGTCCGCAGCGAAGAGACCATTCTTAGCATCTGACATGGCTGGCATGCGAGATGGTGTATAGCCTGATGGTTTCATCATTAGCCGCCCAACTCGGCTATCAAGCAGACTTGGGCCTGACGGCGCTCGGCCACGCTCCGTCATTCGGCGATGCCGAGGACTGGATGATGCCGCCCACCTTCTTCGCAGGCACACGCAGAGGCTAAAAGCCACCCGCACACCAACAACGCAGCGGGTTGGCGGTGATGGGCACCCGCCGCAGCGGAATAGAGGGGGAATGGCTGGCGAAGCCAGACAGGAGGACATCCGCGGAGGCGGGTGCCCGTCGCCGCCAAGCCGCGGGGCCAACGCCAGCGACGTTCCAAAACCAGTGCGAGAAAAAAGCCACCCGAAGGTGGCTTCCCGTGGCTTGAAGGCCGGGTGCTTCTTACTTCTTGCCGAGGTCAGTGCCTTCAGCGGTCTTGACCTTGGCGCCGGCCTTGGTTTCGGCCTTGACGGCTGCGCGGGTCTTTGCCGCCTTTTTCTTGGTGGGCTTCTTCACGGCCTTGGTGGCGGCAATGTCTGTGCCTTCACCGGTCTTGGCATTCATGCCGGTCTTGGCTTCCGCCTTGACATCAGCGCGGGCCATGCCCGAAGTGCCTGCGGCCGGGGCAGCGGCCTTCAGCTTGCTGTCGGTGTTGTCGGCGGCGCCCTTGGCTGGCACCTGTGCGGCGGCGAAACCGCTGAATGCCAGCAGGCCGGCGATCAGGACGGACATATGCAGGTTCTTGAAGGTCATGGACGGTATTCCTTGTGAGGAGGGCTCCACATTGAAGCGCTCACCTCCATTGACGTTTGAGGGTGCACAACGGCTGTCCACGTATACCCTTTGTGCGCTACCTTACATAGCGCACGCCAGCCCCCCCCCGTGCACAGCCGGTCCAGCGGCCCCGGGCCGGCGATTCCGCATCCGTGCGGGCCAACGGGATGGTGCCGGATGCCGGTGGAGCGGAAACCTGAATCCAAATCCCGGACTGTTACGTAAGCAGATGTGTCGGCATCTCCCGACGCGACTTATCTGGGGACCCCATCTGATGAAAACAACGCTGAAACTCATGGCCGCAGGCGCGGTGGCGCTTGCGGGCGGCCTGGCGCAGGCCGACACGGGCAAACTTCTGCTCACAGGCGGCGTGAGCACCATCGACGGCGCAGCCGGCGGCGGGCTGACGCCCTGGGCCGTCATCGGCAGCAATGCGACTGCCGGCGAAATCGGCGGCACGGCGCACCTCACCCGCGTGTCCACCAAGGACTACGGCCTGACCGCCTTTGGCGCCGCCGTGGGCTACAAGGACATGTTCGAGCTGTCGCTCGCACGTCAGGACTTCAACACCGGCGTGACCGGCGCCACGCTGGGACTGCCGGGCCTGCACCTGCGGCAGAACATCCTCGGCGCAAAGTACAAGGTGGCGGGCGATGCCGTGCTGGACAGCGACACCTGGATGCCGCAGGTGGCGGTGGGCGTGGAGTTCAAGTCGCTCGACTCCAGCGGGCTGGATGCCACGCTCAACGCGCTGGGCGCCAAGCGCTCCGGTGTGGACGTGTATGCCAGCGCCACCAAGCTGTTCCTGGCGCAGGGCCTGCTGGTCAATGCCACGCTGCGCGCCACCAAGGCGAACCAGAACGGCCTGCTGGGCTTTGGCGCCACGCTGGGCACGCCGCATGACAGCTACAAGCTGATGCCCGAGTTCTCGGTGGCCTACCTTGTCAGCAAGAACATCGCCGTTGGCGCCGAATACCGCCGCATGCCCAACAACCTGCAGGACGCAGGCGCTGCGGCCGGCCTGGGCAATGGCCTTCGCGCGCAGGCCTGGAAGGACATCTTCATCGCCTGGGCGCCCAGCAAGAACCTGTCTGTGACGCTGGCCTATGTGGACCTGGGCACCATCGTGCCGGCCACCACCGGCAACCGCAAACAGACGGGCGCCTACCTCTCGGCCCAGCTCGCGTTCTGAACCGTACCCACACTCAAGGAATCGACATGAAAAACCTGATCATCGCCACAATACTTGCCTGCTCCAGCCTTGCAGGCGGCGCAGCATGGGCGCAGGACGCGGCCAGGCCCATGATGGACGCCCAGCTCTACAAGACGTTCGGCGAGAAGCCCGGCCTGGTCAAGCTGATGGACGACTTCGTGGCGCGGCTGGTGGCCGACCCGCGCACCGGCCCGCACTTCAAGGATGCCAAGCAGCCCCGCCTGAAGGAGCAGCTCGTCGAGCAGTTCTGCCAGGTCACTGGCGGGCCCTGCATCTACAAGGGCGCCGACATGAAAACTGCCCACCGCGACTTTGACATCAAAAAGTCGGACTTCAATGCGCTGGTGGAAGTGCTGCAGCAGTCGATGGACGCGCAGGGCATCCCGTTCCGGGCGCAGAACCAGCTGCTGGCGCAGCTGGCGCCGATGTACCGGGATGTGATCACGGTGAAGTAACGGGCGGCGAGGTGGCCGGGGTTTGACTATTTCTTACGGCTAACTTACATTGGATTCCCACCAGCCTGGAGGGAATCATGAGTCTGCAGGAACTGCATCGCATCAAGCTCTGGCATGTCTCGCACAAGGCGGATCACCCGCTGGAGTACCAGCTGTTTGACGTGGTGCTGGCCGTGTGGCTGATGGGCTGGGTCGGCTACCTGCCGGCCTTCATGTTTGCCGTCTGGGCCATCCCGCTGTGCGTGCTGGGCACGATGGCGCCTCATGCCTACGTGAGCTGGCGCACGCGTGCCCACCGTGCGGGGCGGCTGCGTTGCGACTGGGTCCACACCGCCGGACTGGCGCGCTGAGGCTGTCGCCTGCCGGTCAGGTTGCGGCCTTGCTGCGGCGCTACAGTGGTGGCCCAAGGAGACCGCCATGCAATGCTTTGCCCTGACCGAGACTGACCACATCGCCCACCTGGTGCTCAACCGCCCCGACGCGATGAACACCATGAACCCCGCCTTCTGGCGCGAGCTTGACGAGACGCTGGCGCGCCTGCACAGGGAGGGCACGGCCCGTGCGCTCGTCATCTCCAGCACCGGCAAGCACTTCAGCGCCGGCATGTCGCTGGACACCTTCGGCGGCGCCATCTCGATGGACGACCGCAGTGCCGAGGGCCGGGCCGCCATCTTTGACCTGCTCAAGGAAATACAGGCCACCTTCACCCGGCTGGAAGACCTGCGCATCCCGGTGATCGCCGCGATCCACGGCGGCTGCATCGGCGGCGCGGTGGACATGGTCACGGCCTGCTGCATCCGCTATGCGACGCAGGATGCGTTTTTCTGCATCCAGGAAATCAACATCGGCATGGTGGCCGACGTGGGCACGTTGCAGCGCCTGCCCAAGCTGGTGCCGCTGGCTGTGGTGAAGGAGCTGGCCTATACCGGGCGCCGGCTGCCGGCCGCGAAAGCGTTGGGCTACGGGCTGGTCAATGAAGTGTTTGAGTCACAGGAGGCGATGCTCGCCGCCGCAATGCAATGCGCAAAGGAAATTGCTGCCAAGCCGCCGGTGGCCATCTGGGGCACCAAGCAGGCCATCCACTACACGCGCGACCATTCGGTCGAAGACTCGCTGCGGCAGATGTGCTGGCTCCAGGGGGCCATCTGGAGCAACGGCCATGTGCGCGAGGCTGTGACGGCGATGAAGGAGAAACGCGCCGGCGCCTTCCCGGGGCTGCCGGAGCTGGTGGCGTTCAAGGACCTTTGACGCGCCCACGTGGATTGCGGATCAAGTCCGCAATGACAGCCCTTTTTGCAACGGCACTTACTGACGCGCGGTGCGCGCGTTCACTGGCAGCGCCTGCGGGTGGCTCGTGCGGAAGGGGTTGATGTCCAGCCCGCCGCGCCGGGTGTAGCGCGCATAGACCGACAGTTTTGCCGGCTTGCAGCGCGTCCAGATGTCCATGAAGATGCGCTCCACGCACTGCTCATGGAACTCGTTGTGGTTGCGGAAGCTGACGATGTACTGCAGCAGGCCTTCCTGGTTGATCTGCGGGCCGCTGTAGGCAATCTGCACGCTGCCCCAATCGGGCTGGCCGGTCACGAGGCAGTTGCTCTTGAGCAGGTTGCTGGTCAGCACTTCCGTCACGGGCTGCTCGCCGGATGCCGCAGTGAGCAGTTCGGGTGCCGGGGTGTAGCGGCTGCATTCCAGGTCGAGCCGGTCCAGGCTCAGGCCGTCCAGCTCATGCACCGGCTCGCTGTCGAACATGTCGGGCAGCAGCAGCTTCACGCCCAGCGTCTGCACCGGGCTGCCGCGCCAGGCGGCCTCGCTCACGTCGGCGCGGATGCGCTGGCGCACCTCGTCGGCATCGGCGAACTTCGTGTTGGTGAAGCTGTTGAGGTAGAGCTTGAACGACTTGCTCTCGATGATGTTGGGCGTCTCGCAGGGCACCACCACATGGGCCAGCGCCACCTGCGGCTTGCCGCGCATGTTGAGCCAGCTCAGCTCGAAGGCCGTCCAGATGTCGGCACCAAAGAACGGCACTGCCGCGCCGGCGCCGATCTCCTCGCGCTTGGCGCGGCGCGAGATCGGGAACAGCAGCGATGCGTCGTACTGGTCAACGTAGGGCGCGGGCTTGCCCAGCAGGGATTGTTCGGCTGTGTTGCTCATGCGGACGCTGTCCTGAGGTGTTCGATCATCGGCGGCAGCAGGCGCTCGACCACGCCTGGCGCCAGGTCGTGGCCCATGCCGTCGATGCCGACCATTCTTGCGCCGGCAATGCGCCGGGCCGTGTCTTCGCCGCAGGGGTAGGGAACGAGCGGGTCGGCCCTGCCGTGCATCACCAGCGTGGGCGCCGTGACGCGCGCCAGTTCGCGGGCCCGCGCCGGTATGTCGGCCGCCACGGCCACCATCTGGCGCAAGGTGCCTGCGGGGTGAAAGCTGCGGTCGATGCCCAGCGCAATGCGCTCGCGCAGCATGCCTTCCTCGATCGGGAAGCCCGGGCTGCCGATGGTGGTCAGCAGCTTGACATAGTGGTTGATGATGGCCTCGCGGCTGTTGTTGGCCGGCCGGCCGAGCAGCGCACGGAGCACCCTGGGCTTGGCCTCGGGCAGGCCGCGCGCGCCGCTGGAGCTCATGATGCTGGTGAGGCTCTGCACCCGTGCCGGCGCGGCAATGGCCACGCGCTGCGCAATCATGCCGCCCATGGAGACGCCGGCGATGTGCGCCCGGTCGATGCCGAGCGCATCCATCACACCCAGCGTGTCGCGCGCCATGTCGCTGATGGAGTACGGCGCGCGTGGTGCAATGCCGATCCTGAACTTGAGCGACTCCCACAGCACGTTCGGTGTGCCCATGTGGTCCAGGTGCTGGCTGAGGCCGATGTCGCGGTTGTCATGCCGCACCACGCGGAACCCCGCATCCACCAGTGCCTGCACCAGCGGCAGGGGCCAGGCGACAAGCTGCATGCCCAGGCCCATGATGAGCACGACCACCGGTCGGCCCGCCTGCGAGCCGTCGGCGCCGGTGTCTTCGACTTCGATGTCGATGTTGTTGGCTTTGATTTTCACGGCGTGTTCAGGTGAAGACCCGTTCACGCAGCCACTTGGTGGCGATCCACTTCTCGCCGGCAATCACCGGCGAGCCGCCATGCAGCGTTCTCGTGGAAGGGTGCGGGCGGTCGTAGCTGAAGAACACCGCATTGCCGCGCTTGGGCGCCACTTCCATGTGGATGTCCGGGAACACGGTGCCGCCGCCTTTTTCAGGCTCGCTCAGGTACATCACCAGCGTGGCCACGCGCTGGCCGCCGCGCTTGAGGATGGTCGGCGTGCCGGGCTCCTTCGGGTCGAAGTAGTCGTAGTGCGGCTTGTATTCGGCACCGGCGCGGTAATGCAGGATCTGCAGGCCCTCGCCGTTTTCCTCAGGCCAGTTCACCAGCCTTGCAATACGCGCCTCCAGCCGCTTGACGACGTCGTGCTCGCCGCGCTGGAAGAACATGCCGTTGCTGGTGCGGTCGGCATTGAGCTCTTCGCCGCCGGTCTTGGTCTCCACCGTGAGCGACCGGGCCAGGCGCGGCGTGGCCAGGGCGATCAGCGCATCGCACTCCTCGTCGCTCAGCAGGTTGCCGAACACCACGATGCGCGGGTTGGCCAGCGCGCTCAGCACATGGACCTTGCGGTCGCCCGCATCAAGGTACAGCGCGGACTCCCTGAGGTCCGGGTCGGGCACCGGCACCGACGGCGGCAGGCCCTGCTGCACGGCCACCGTGTCCAGGTGCTCCTTGAGCGTGGCTTCCATGGCCTCGATGGCCACGTCTTCATCCCAGCCCGAGGCGAGCATGGACTTGAGCACTGCTTCGGGCGGGTGCCCGGCCTGCGCCTGCTCGACGATCCACTGGCGCAGCTGGGGCGTGATCTGCTGTCGGGTGACGGGGTTCAAGGGCTTGTTCATGGTGAAGTTCAGCGGGTCTTGCGCCTGAACACCAGGCGGTCGGGTTGCGAAACAGCGGCATCAAAACCGTAGCCCTCGAGGTTGAAGGCTTCGAGGTTTTTGGGCAGGGTGATGCGGTTGGCCACAGCATAGCGCGCCATCAGGCCGCGCGCGCGCTTGGCATTGAAGCTGATGATCTTGTACTTGCCGCCGTGCCATTCCTCAAACACGCATTCCACCACGCGTGCGCTGAGCGCCTTGAGGTCCACCGACCTGAAGTACTCCTGCGACGCGAGGTTGACGACGACGGGCGTCCTGTCGGCCTGCAGGCGCTGGTTGAGGTAGTCTGAAATGCGCGAACCCCAGAACCTGTACAGGTTGGCGCCCGCCCTTGTCTTGAGCGCCGTGCCCATTTCCAGCCGGTAGGGCTGCATCCGGTCCAGCGGGCGCAGCACGCCGTACAGGCCGCTCAGGATGCAGACATGCTCCTGGGCCCATTCGAGGTCTTCGGGCTTGAGCGTTCTGGCGTCAAGGCCACCGTACACGTCGCCGTCAAAGGCCAGCACCGCCTGGCGCGAGTTGCCTGCGGTGAATTCCGGCGACCAGGCCTGGTAGCGCGCGACATTGAGCTCGGCAAGCGGCTTGCTCAGGTCCATCAGCGTAGAGATCTGGCGCGGGGACTTCTTCTTCAGCACCTCGATGAGGCGGGCGGACTGCTCCACAAAGAGCGGCGCGGTGTGCGGCACATCGCCAATAGGGGATTCGTAGTCGAGGGACTTGGCGGGGGACAGCAGGAAAAGCATCGGCCTATTATCCAATGCCGCCCTCTGCCCGCCTTGCGGCGAGGATTACTTCAAGTCACCCGCCAGCGAAGCCAGCGTCTCTGCCGCAATGGTCACATGCGCCGGGTAGTTGGTGTGGTCGCAGCCGAGCTTGACCGAGGCGCCAGCCTTCACCGCAGAGCACATGGCCGGCGTGAGCTCAAAGCGCACGAAGTGCACGGCCGAGGTCTTCTCGTCGTTCTCGCGGTCCAGGTCTTCGTCGGCAATCGCATAGACGCGGGCATGGCCTTCCACTTCCACGAACATGCGGTCTTCCACGCCGATCAGGCGCGCCAGCTCGCGCTTGCGCTCGTTCTCGTCGGGGTATTCGATCATCATCGTGGCCTTCCAGTTGCTGCCGTCAGGCAACAGCGGCACATAGGCCTCGATCTCCTGCACGATGCCCTCTTCCTCGAAGATTTTCTCGATGCGCAGCATCTCCTGGATCTGGTAGCGCAGGCTGGTCTCGCTCTCGAACTGCAGGGTCATGTGCTCGCCCAGCGGCACCGAGCGCAGCTTGCGGTGGGCGATGATGAAGCCCTTGTTTTCCTTGCGCCACTTGCTGTAGGCCTCAAGGGTCATCAGACTTTCGCGGGTGATCTGTCCGGTTGTTTGCATGATCATTTATTTCAATCCGTAGGCTTCACGCACGAGCGTCAGCGGGTGCTTCTGCGGCGGCGCGCCGAGCTTGTTGACCTCAAAGCCCTGGGCGATGTGGTGGCCGCCCAGCGGGCAGTCGCTGGAAATGACGTCGGGCAGGCCGCCGTCTTTATGGTTTGCCATGGCCTTGAACAGCGGCTTGCCGATCTTCATGGCCTGCTGATGGTAGGCCTTCTTCACGCCAAACGTGCCGGCATGGCCCGAGCAGCGCTCATGGGTATGCACACTGGTACCCGGCACCATCTTGAGCATCTCTTCAGTCTTCTTGCCGATGTTCTGCACCCGGCCATGGCAGGGGATCTGGTAGCTGATCTTGCCCAGCGGATGGGTGAAGTCCACCTTGAGCAGGCCGTCGCGCTTGCGCGCCATCATGTATTCGAACGGGTCCCACATGTGCTCCTTGACGAGCTGCACGTCGGCATCATCCGGGTACATCAGCGGCAGTTCCTGCTTGAACATCAGGGTGCAGCTGGGCACGGCCGACAGGATGGCAAATCCGTCCTTCGCGTACTTTGCCAGCACCGGGATGTTGGCTTCCTTGCTTTTGTTCACCGACTCCAGGTCGCCCAGCTCCAGCTTGGGCATGCCGCAGCAGCTTTCCTTCTCGACCAGCACATACGGCACTTCGTTGTGGTCCAGCAGCTTGAGCAGGTCCATGCCGATGCCGGGCTCGTTGTAATTGACGTAGCAGGTGGCATAGATGGCGACCTTGCCGGGCGTCTTGGCGCCGTCCTTCACCGGGTAGTCTTTCGACTCGGGGGTGCCGGAGCGGAATTTCCTTGTGGCCAGGTCGGGCAGCCAGGCGTTCCTGTCCACGCCCAGCAGGTTTTCCATGACGCCGCGCGCGGCGCCCGTCTTGTTCACCGCATTGGCCACCTGCGTCACGATGGGGATGCCGGCAAACTGGCCATGCACATCGGTGGACGACAGGAATTTTTCGCCGGTAGTGACTTCACCCTTCTTGAACTTGATGGCCTTGGCACGCAGCATGGTGTGCGGGAAGTCCAGGTTCCACGGGTGCGGCGGCACGTACGGGCACTTGGTCATGTAGCAAAGGTCGCACAGGTAGCACTGGTCCACTACCTTCCAGTAGTCCTTCTTGTCAACGCCGTCGACCTCGCCGGTCTTGCTCTCGTCCACCAGGTCGAACAGCGTGGGGAAGGAGCCGCACAGGCTCACACAGCGGCGGCAGCCGTGGCAGATGTCAAAGATGCGTTCCATTTCATGGAACGTCTTCTGCTCGTTGTAGTAGTCCGGATTCTTCCAGTCAATCGGGTGCCGCGTGGGTGCTTCCAGGTTGCCTTCGCGTTCTGCCATTTTCTTGTCTCTCGTGGGGGTGTCGGGAAATACCGGGCATTGGGCACTGCGGCGACGCTGCCGCCGCAATGCCCAACACACGGAACTCGGGGAATCAATCCACCAGTTCGGCCAGCGCCTTGGCGTAGCGGTTGGCGTGCGAGCGCTCGGCCTTGGCCAGCGTCTCGAACCAGTCGGCCACTTCGTCATGGCCTTCGTCGCGTGCCGTCTTGGCCATGCCCGGGTACATGTCGGTGTACTCGTGGGTTTCGCCGGCAACGGCGGCCTTGAGGTTGTCGCGGGTCGGGCCGATGGGCAGGCCGGTGGCCGGGTCGCCGCACTGCTCGAGCCACTCGAGGTGGCCGTGGGCATGGCCGGTTTCGCCTTCAGCGGTGGAGCGGAACAGCGCTGCCACGTCGTTCTGGCCTTCGATGTCGGCCTTGTTTGCGAAATACAGGTAGCGGCGGTTGGCCTGGGATTCGCCTGCGAATGCGGCTTTCAGGTTCTCTTCCGTCTTGGAGCCTTTGAGTGCTGCCATGGAAATCTCCTTCGTGGGTTGAACAAATGCCTTGAACAAAATAGCCAAAGACCGCGCAACCATAGCCCGGTTAGTGCCGCGCGTCTAATTGGGCGATTCAATGCCCACTATTGCCTGTCCCTATGGCCTCGATAGTGTTGATAACGATTCTCAATTAGCAGCGCGCCGGCAGATTGGCGGCATCCAGAAATTACGTTATAGTAAATTCATTACGCATAGTTAAATCGGAGACAGCCCATGGCCGCCGTATTGAATGACCTCGCCAAAGCCCCCGCAAAGCCCCCCGCGCTCCTGCCCGCGCCGGCGCAGATCCACCAGCTTCACCACTACGCCTACCGCGCGAAAGATGCCGAGGAAACCCGGCACTTCTATGAAGACATCCTCGGCCTGCCGCTGTACCACATCATCCAGAGCGACCATGTGCCCAGCACCGGCGAATACTGCCCGTACACCCACTTCTTCTTCCGCCTGCAGGACGGCTCGTTCATCGCGTTCTTCGACCTTGGCAACGACGAGGCCGCCCTGCCCTCGCCCAACACGCCGCTGTGGGTGAACCACATCTCGTTCCGGGTGAATACGGTGCAGGACCTGGAAGACATGAAGGTGCGGCTCGAGGCCGACGGCGTGGAAGTGCTGGGCGTGACCGACCACCATATCTTCAAGAGTATCTATTTCTTCGACCCCAACGGTGTGCGCCTTGAACTGACGGCCCAGCTGGCGGACGAGTTCGAGATGATGCAAGAGAGCAAGACGGCCCATGCGCGGCTGGCTGAATGGACAAAGCGCAAGGAGCAGTGGCGCGCCGACCGCGCCGCCGGCAAGGCGGCGGAGGCGCTCAAGCCGCAACACAATGACAGGCCCGAGTTCTCGAAAAAGTAAAAGGTATTTGTCATCCCGGGCTTGATCCGGGATCCACGTTGGCGCGCTGCCAGGGATGCCGGATCAAGTCCGGCATGACAGACATGAGAGACAACCATGCCAGCCAGCTACACAGAAACTTCCTTCACCAACAACTACCAGTTCACCCAGGGCAGCGGCTATGTGCTGCCCGAGTACCCGTTCGTTGAACCGCCGGAAATCAGGACCGGCGAAGTCAAGCGCCACCCCATCGTCATTGCCGGCGGCGGCATCACCGGCCTCACGCTGGCCTGTGCGCTGGCGCGCTACGGCATCCCGGCCGTGCTGCTGGACGAGGACAACACCGTCGGCGTCAAGGGCGCTTCCTCGCGCGGCATCTGCTACACCCAGAAGTCGCTCGAGATCTTCCACCGCCTGGGCGTGTACGACGCTATCGCCGCCAAGGGCATCCAGTGGAGCGTCGGCCGCACCTTTGCGGGCGACGATGAGGTGTATTCATTCGACCTGCGCCAGCAGAGCGGCTACAACCTGTCCACCCAGCCGCCATTCATCAACATCCAGCAGTTCTACATCGAGGCCTTCCTGGTGGACCGCATCAAGGCGCTGGGCACGGTAGACCTGCGCTGGCAGAACCGCATCACGGCGTTCGAGCAGAACGATGACTGCGTGACGCTGTCCATCGACACGCCGGCCGGCAGCTACAGGCTTGAGGCGAGCCACCTGGTGGACGCCACCGGCTCGCACAGCCCTTTCCGCAAATGGTGCGCCGCCAGCATCACCTCGAAGAAGGGGGACGACCGCTGGTGCATTGCCGATGTCCGCTTCACCAGGCGCCCGCCGGTAGAGCGCCACACCTGGATCGAGGCGCCGTTCAACGAGAACCGCGCCGTCTGGCAGCACCTGATGGGTGACGACGTCTGGCGCATCGACTACCAGATGGCGCCGGACGCCGACCCGGCGTATGTCAGCCGCGAAGACGTGGTGCGCGAGCGGCTTGAGCGCCAGTTCGGCAAGGACGTGGGCGTAGAGATCGTCTGGGTCGGCCCCTATGCCTACAAGAGCGAATGCATCGACCAGATGCGCCACGGCCGGGTGTTCTTCATGGGCGACTCGGCCAAGGTGGTCAGCCCCTTTGGCGCGCGCGGCGGCAACACCGGCATTGCCGATGCCGACAACCTGGCCTGGAAGCTCGCCGCCGTGACGCGCGGGTTTGCCGCAGTCAACCTGCTGGACAGCTACCACGAGGAGCGCCATGAAGCCGCCAGGCAGAACGTGCAGGTCACCAACCGCACCGCCCGCTTCCTGCGGCCCGCCGACGGCATGGAGCGGGTGTTCCGCAGGGCAGCGCTGGGCCTGGCGCGCGAGCACCTGTTTGCGCGCCAGCTGGTCAACACCGGCCGCATGGCGGTGGCCAACCCCTATACCCGGTCCAGCGCCTGCAGCTACCGCGAGCAGCCTCACGCTGCGGCCGGGCATCCTGCAGCGTCGGGCGGCCTGTCGGTGCAGAACGTCGGCTTCCTCTGGCCCGACAACTCTGCCGGCGTGATGAATGAACTGCTGCAGTGGGCCGACGGCCGCCTGCTGCTGCTGGTGTTTGGCGACATCCCGGCCGCCGCGCTGCAGCGCCTCCAGGCGCTCGGCCGCAGCGCGCCGGTACGCTGCGTGCAGGTCATCGGCGCGGATGGCCGGCCGCAGGCCACGGAGCATGTGATCGACCCCAAAGCCCATCTGCAGGGCGCCTGCCACGTCTTCGGCCACGCCTGGGCCCTGCTGCGGCCCGACGGCTACCTGGCCGCCACCGGCGAGCAGGTGGACGGCAAGCTGGTTCAGGCCATCGAAAAATCATTGGGCCTGCGCTAGCGGCGCGAGGAGACACATGACCATGAAAACCACCCTCCACCTCCAGGACGCAGACACTTTCTACGAACAGCTGCTTGACGCGCATGCAGGCCTGACGCGGGACCAGTCGGAGCTTCTCAACGCCCGGCTGATCCTGCTGCTGGCCAACCAGGTCGGCGACTCAAAGGTGCTCGCGGACTGCATTGAAGCGGCACGGCGCCACGTCGAATAAAATCGACAGCTTCCCGGAACCCCCTCACAACGGCATCCTGCGGGATGCCGTTTTTGTTTTCCCCTCGCGGGACTCCCATAAAGCCATGACCGACACCCTTTCGCAACCCGGCCTGAACAGCCTGTCCAAGTCCTTCGAGCCTGCCGCCATCGAGGCGCAATGGGGCCCCGAGTGGGAGCGCCGGGGCTATGCCGCAGCCGGTTTCCGCGGCAGCAAGGCGCCGAAAGAAGGCGCGCCCGCCTTCTCCATCCAGCTGCCGCCGCCCAATGTCACCGGCACGCTGCACATGGGCCATGCGTTCAACCAGACCATCATGGACTCGCTGACGCGCTACCACCGCATGAAGGGCTTCAACACGCTGTGGGTTCCCGGCACCGACCATGCCGGCATCGCAACGCAGATCGTGGTGGAGCGGCAGTTGCAGGAGCAGAAGACCAGCCGGCATGACCTGGGCCGCAAGAACTTTGTCGCGCGCGTGTGGGAATGGAAGGAAAAGTCGGGCAACACCATCACCACCCAGATGCGCCGCATGGGCGACAGCGTGGACTGGGGCCACGAGTACTTCACGATGGACCCGAAGCTGTCGAAGATCGTGACCGAGACCTTCGTGCGCCTGTATGAGCAGGGCCTGATCTACCGGGGCAAGCGCCTGGTCAACTGGGACCCGGAACTCAAGACGGCGGTGAGCGACCTCGAAGTGGAAAGCACCGAGGCCGAGGGCAAGATGCACTACATCCTGTACCCGTTCTCCGACGGGCCGCAGCTGATTGACGGCGTGGAAAAACGCGGCATGACCATTGCCACCACGCGGCCCGAGACCATGCTGGCCGACGGCGCGCTGGCCGTGCACCCCGAAGACACGCGCTATGCGCACCTGGTGGGCAAGTATGTGGACCTGCCGCTGTGCGACCGCAAGATCCCGATCATCGCCGACGACTTCGTGGACCGCGAGTTCGGCTCCGGCTGCGTGAAGATCACCGGCGCGCACGACTTCAACGACTATGCCTGTGCCATGCGGCACAACCTGCCGCTCATCACCATCTTCACGCTGGACGCGAAGATCAACGACAACGGCCCGGTCGCCTACCGCGGCCTGGACCGCTTTGACGCACGCAAGGCGGTGGTGGCCGACCTTGAAGCCCAGGGCCTGATGCTGGAGATCAAGCCGCACAAGCTGATGCTGCCGATCTGCGCACGAACCGGCCAGGTGGTCGAGCCGATGCTGACCGACCAGTGGTTTGTCGCCTTGAGCAAGGTCAGCGACAAGGACCCGACGGGAAAGAGCATCGCGCAGAAAGCCATCGACGCGGTGGACAGCGGCGCGGTGCGCTTCGTGCCGGAGCAGTGGGTCAACACCTACAACCAGTGGATGCACAACATCCAGGACTGGTGCATCAGCCGCCAGCTCTGGTGGGGCCACCAGATTCCCGCCTGGTACGACGAGGACGGCAAGGTGTATGTGGCGCGCGATGAAGCCGAAGCGCAAGCCAAGGCACCGGGCAAGACCTTGACGCGCGACGAAGACGTGCTGGACACCTGGTACTCCTCCGCGCTCGTGCCCTTCTCCACCATGGGCTGGCCGGAGGCGGCTGGCGAAACACCCGTTCGGGCTTTGAGCGACTTCAACCTCTACCTGCCCTCCACGGTCCTCGTCACGGGCTACGACATCATCTTCTTCTGGGTCGCCCGGATGATCATGATGACCGCACACTTCACCGGCCGCGTGCCTTTCAAACACGTGTACATCCACGGCCTGGTGCGCGATTCGCATGGCAAGAAGATGAGCAAGTCCGAAGGCAATGTGCTTGACCCGGTGGACCTGATCGACGGCATCTCGCTGCCGCCGTTGCTTGAAAAGCGCACCACCGGCCTGCGCAAGCCGGAGACGGCGCCTGTCGTGCGCAAGAACACCGAGAAGGAATTCCCGGACGGCATCCCGGCCTACGGCGCCGATGCGCTGCGCTTCACCTTTGCCGCGCTGGCATCGCTTGGCCGCAACATCAACTTCGACACCAAGCGCTGCGAGGGCTACCGCAACTTCTGCAACAAGCTCTGGAACGCGACGCGCTTTGTGCTGATGAACTGCGAAGGCCAGGACTGCGGCCTTGAGGAACACACCAAGGAACAGTGCCAGCCAGGCGGCCCTTTCCACAACTACATGCGCTTCAGCCAGGCCGACCGCTGGATCTCGTCCATCCTGCAAAGGACCGAAGCCGAAGTGGCCCGGGGCTTTGAGGACTACCGCCTCGACAACGTTGCCAACACGATCTACGACTTTGTCTGGAACGAGTTCTGCGACTGGTACCTCGAGATCGCCAAGGTGCAGATCCAGACCGGCGACGCCTCGCAGCAGCGCGCCACGCGCCGCACCCTGATCCGCACGCTCGAAGCCATCCTGCGCCTGGCGCACCCGGTCATTCCCTTCATCACGGAAGCGTTGTGGCAGAAGGTTGCGCCCGTGGCTGGAATCCCCGGCGAATCTGTCAGCATCGCCCGCTACCCCGAAGCCCAACCGCAGAAGATCGATGAAGACGCGATCGCCCACGTCACCCGGCTCAAGGCCCTGGTGGACGCCTGCCGCAACCTGCGCGGCGAGATGAACGTGTCGCCCGCCACCAAACTGCCGCTGTATGCGGT
The DNA here is from genome assembly GCA_040385105.1 of Pseudomonadota bacterium. GTDB lineage: Bacteria > Pseudomonadota > Gammaproteobacteria > Burkholderiales > Burkholderiaceae_C > JACMQX01. The sequence continues at coordinate 8,731 of JAZKHY010000098.1, read as the reverse complement.
GGGCGATGCAGCCTTCATGCGCGAAGTTGCCCCGGTGCTGCAGGCGCTGGCCAAGCTCAATGAAGTGAAGGTGTTCGACGACGAAGCCGCCTGGGCCGCCGCCGCGCAAGCTGCACCGGTGGCGGTGGTGGGCGACTCACGCATCTGCCTGTTCATGGAGATCGACGTGGCCGCCGAGAAGGCCCGCATTGGCAAGGAGATCACCCGCATCGAAGGCGAAATGGGCAAGGCCAATGCCAAGCTCGGCAACGCCGCCTTCGTGGCCAAGGCCAAGCCGGAAGTGATCGAACAGGAGCGCAGGCGGCTGGTGGACTTCACGGCCACGCTGGACAAGCTCAGGGACCAGCTGTCGCGGCTGGCGTGACAGCCCTTGCGGGGCAGCCCGGGTCTCAGCGGATGATGGCCTGGGGCTCGCCCCAGCCCGAGGGCGTCTCGGACGATGGCGCCGAGTCCAGCGCAGCGGGCACGCTGGTCAATGAATCGAAGCCGGTATTGGTCACGCCGATGGCCTCGTGGATCCGGTGCGCCACATACCAGCTTGCGCGCAGCCGTGACTCGCGCGTGTGCGAGCCCAGCCTGGGCGTCAGGTAGAGGTTGTTGATTTCGTGCAGCGGCGTGCCCTTGGAGGCGAAGCCGCTTTCGGCGCCGTCGAGCATGCAGGACTCGATGCGGCCGTCGGTCAGTGCGTCGGCCAGCGCCTTGGGATCGAACAGCGAGGACCGGCTTGTTCCCACCCAGATCTGCGCGCGGCGGCAGTGCGCAAGCACCTTGCTGTTGATCAGGCCGCGGTAGCGCGACGCATACATCACCTGCACCGACACCGAGTCGGCCTGGGCCATCAGCTCGGGCAGGCTCACCGGCTGGATGCGCAGCCTTTCCCAGATGGGCGCGGTGTGGTGGACCGCAGGGTCGTAGCCAATCAGCTTGGCGCCCAGACTGCCGAGCATGACGGCGAGCGTATGCGCCGTGGGCGCCAGGCCCAGGATGCCGACCACACTGCCGTTCAGTTCGCGCCCGAGCCGGATGTCCGCATGACGGTTGCCGATCATGGAGGAGCCGATGCCGCGGCGGTACAGCAGCAGCAGCGCGGCAAGCAGGTACTCGGCGTTGGAACGCACATTGGCCGTTGTGGCCTGGATGACCTTGACGTTCTTCTCGCGGCAGGCTTCAAGGTCGGTGTTGTCGGTACCGACATGCATGCGTGCCACAGCCTTGAGCTTGGGGGAGAAATCGAGGAACTCCCGCGTGACCACGACCTTGCGCGGCAGCACCACGGCCTGGGCTTTGTACGCCGCCTTGCGCAATGCACTGGGGTCATCTGCAAGCTCGGGGCGGTACTCGACCGTATGCCGCGACTCAAGCCATGCAAGAGCTTCGGGTACGAGTGCCTCAAGAAGTAAGATGTCCACCAGGGGTCTGTCCTTTGCCGTCCAGCTGATTTTTCAGGTTTCGCAAAACCAATCCTTTGCAGGCCCTATGTATCTATTCCGCCACACTCTAGCGAGAAACTCATACCGTGTCGATGCCAAAAGTCACAAGAATCCGCAAGGCCGTTTTCCCTGTCGCGGGCCTCGGAACGCGCTTTTTGCCGGCCACGAAAGCCCAGCCCAAGGAAATGATGCCGGTGGTCGACAAGCCCCTCATCCAATATGCGGTAGAAGAGGCCTACGACGCCGGCATCCGGCACATGATTTTTGTAACAGGTCGCAATAAGCGTGCCATTGAGGATCATTTCGACACAGCGTACGAGCTGGAATCCGAGCTGGCCGCTGCCGGCAAACAGGAGCTGCTGGACCTCGCCCGCTCTGTACAGCCCGGCGACATGGACTTTTCCTATGTGCGCCAGCCGCGCATGCTGGGCCTCGGGCACGCGGTGCTGTGCGCCGAGCACATCGTCGGAGACGAACCTTTTGCAGTACTCCTGGCGGACGACCTGATGACTGGTCCGCCCGACGGCAAGCCGGTGCTGACACAAATGGTCGACGTTTTTGGCCGGCTCCGGACAACTTTGCTCGCAGTGCAGGAGGTGCCGCTTGAGCACACCCGCCGCTACGGCATCCTGGCGGGCGAGCCGGCGGGGGAGCGGCTGATCAAGGTCAGGCAGATGGTCGAGAAGCCAAAGCCCGAGGCCGCGCCCTCACGCATGGGCGTGGCGGGCCGTTACATCCTCACCTCCGGCATTTTTGACTGCATCCGCAGCCAGCCGCGCGGCGCGGGCGGGGAAATCCAGCTGACCGACGGCATTGCGGGGCTGATGGCACGCGAAGACGTGCATGCCTTGCAGTACGAGGGCAAGCGCTACGACTGCGGCAGCAAGGAGGGCTTCCTGGAAGCCACGGTGGAATTCGCGCTGCAGCACCCCGAAGTGGGCGCGCATTTCCGCGAATACCTCCGCAACCTGAAGGTCTAGCGGCGGCGGAGCACGTGGATGAAGTCGGCGCCGAGCGTCTGCTGCTCGACGAGTTCGTTGCCCGTCTGCTTGGCGAACGCCTGGAAGTCGCGCACCGAACCCGAATCGGTAGCCACCACCTTGAGCAGCTGGCCGCTGGCCATGTCCGTCAGCGCCTTCTTGGCCTTGAGGATGGGCAGCGGGCAGTTCAGGCCGCGGGTGTCGAGTTCTTTGTCGATGTTCATGAAGGTTCCTGAGGGATTGCCTGAATTTTAAGCAGTTCTTCAAGCCCACCGCATTTATGCCGGATTCAGCCCGGTTGTGCAGTGCCCAGCCGCTTGATCATGAAGTCGGCCGCCTGCCCGATGTGCTGCCTCGCCAGCTTCTCCGCTTTCTTCCCGTCACCACTGATCACAACCTCGAGCAGGGCCTCATGCTGGTCCCAGATATCGCGGGGGCGTTCGTCGCGCATGAGCACCTCGCCCATCACGCGCTGGGTGTTGGTCCAGTGTGTTTCCATGGCCGGCGCGATGAGCGGGTTCTCCGCCAGCGCATAGATGAAATCGTGAAAGGCAATGTCGGCCTGGATCATGGCGGTGACCGAGCCGCGCTCCACAGCCTTGCGGCCGGCCTTGATCAGTGCCGGGCCGTCCCGGGCCGCGCGTGCGGCATTGCGCTCGGCTGCATTGCGGAAGGCCAGCCCCTCGATCACCGCCCGCATGTCGTACATGTTGCGGACATGGTCAAGGTCAAGCGGGGCCACCAGCAGCCCGCGGCCGGGCGCGTCCTGCAGCACGCGCAGGTTGCGCAGCACCAGCAGCGCCTGCTGCACCGGCTGGCGCGACACACCAAGCTCCTGTGCGATCTGCTCCTGGATGATGCGCGAGCCCGGCGGCAGCTTGCCTGAGGCGATCTCGGCCAGGATGGCATCCTGGACTTGCTGCACGAGGCTTGGCTGGCCGACGATGGTTTTCATTGGCCAGATGTTATACGCCGTTGCGCCAGCGGCGCTCGGCATCGTCCCAGGCGGCCAGTGGCTGCAGGTCGGGCACCCAGGCCAGGCCCGATTTGGCATCGGACGACACAGCCTCCGGCGTGACCACCACATCGAGCAGGGCCGGCCGGTTGGCCAGCGCGCGGCTGATGGCGCCGGGCAGGTCTTCCACCCTTTCCACCCGCTCGGCATGCATGCCGAAAGCGCGCGCCATGGCCGCGTGGTCAGCGTACTGCAGCCTTGTGCCAACGACCTTGCCATGGGTCTCCTGCTGGTCCCTCACCTCGATGGCCCATGAGCCATTGTTGGCAACCACCACCAGCAACGGCGCCTTGTGGCGAACGGCTGTGTCGAGCTCCATGGCGTTGAAGCCAAAGGCGCCGTCACCCGTGGCGACGACGACCGTGCGGTCCGGGCGGGCAAGGCTGGCCGCGATGCCAAATGGCGTCCCGATGCCGATGCACCCGAGCGGGCCCGGGTCCAGGTAGGTCGTTGCGGGCAAGCCCACCCGCGCGAAGCTCAGGAAGTCGCCGCCGTCAGCCACCACCACCGCGTCGTGCGGAAGCTGGTCGCGCAACGCGGCGAGCAGGCGGTTGGGGTGCATGCGGCCGTCCGTGCCGGCTGGCGCATTGCGCATGCTGGTGACCAGTTTGGCAGAGCGCTCCTCATGGCTTGCGCGCAGGCCGGCGGCCCAGCCTGGCTCGGTGGCGGGTGTGCGATCACCGGCGGATTCCAGGATGGCTTGCAGCGCCAGCGCCGGTGTGGCCAGCAGTTCGACGGCGCCGCGCCGGTTGTCGGTCAGTTCCGAAGCCGCGTCGGAGATGCGCAGGAAGCGCGCGCCGCCGAACACGGCTGGCGATCCGTAGGCGAGCTGGAAGTCCAGGCGCCGACCCACCGTCACCACCAGGTCCGCCTGGCCCATGACACTGCCGCGCATCGCGCCGACCACAGCCGGGTGGCTCTCGGGTACCAGGCCGCGGCTCTCGCCGGTGTCCAGGTACGCGGCGTGGAGGCGGGAAAGCAGCGCGCACAACGCCTCGCCAGCGCCCTGGGCGCCACGGCCCGAGATGAACAGCGGGCGCCGGGCCGACCACAGGAGCTCCACGGCCGCCTGCACGGCGGCTTCATCAGGCGCCATGCGAGGCGCAGGCCTGGCCATGAAGTGCTCCGGCAACTGCACCGCCTGCGGCACCTCTGCGCGCAGCGTGTCCACCGGGAAGTCCAGGTACACCGGGCCCGGGTCACCGCCCTGCCCCAGTGCACGCGACACGGCCTGGTCCAGCTCTTGCAGCACCAGCGACGGCTCCCGCACCGTTCGCGCATAGCGGGTGATGGAACGGACCAGGTCCGTGTGCACCATGTCCTGCAAGGCGCCCCGGTTCTCCTGTGCGCGAGGCGGTACGCCCGACAGGACCAGCACCGGCGTGCGCGCGGTATGCGCGTTGGCAATGCCGGTCATGGCATTGGTGACGCCCGGCCCGGCAGTCACCAGCGCAACGCCGAAGCCGCCGTTCAGTTGCGCCTCGGCATGCGCCATGTACACGGCGGCCCGCTCGTCGCGCACGTCGATGATCCGGATGCCTTCGGCGTCCAGTTGCATCCAGATCGGCATGATGTGCCCGCCGCACAGGCCATAGACGCGCTTGATGCCGCGCAGCCTGAGAAACCGCGCGATCACTGCGGCGGAAGATTGTTCGCTGATGGGCTGGACTGGCATGGGCGTCTCCTCATGGGGCGGGTGTGTGCGGGATGCACCTGGCGGATTGCACTTGGCAAACCGCGTTCCGTTCCGTATTATATGAACTCTGAATTCAGAATGCAATGCAGGAAAAGGACCCCTTGCCATGACCAGACTGCTCACGATTTCCGATGCGGTGGCTACCCATGCCCGCCTCACGCCCGGCAAGGCCGGTGCGCGTGACTCGCGGCGCGCCATGACCTACGCCGAATGGGACCAGCGGGCCTCGCGCCTGGCCTCGGGGCTGCTGGCACGCGGCCTTTCCAGGGGCGACCGCGTGGCCGTGCTTGCGTACAACTGCCTGGAGTGGATGGAAATCTATGTGGCACTCGCGCGCGCCGGCCTGGTCGCCGTGCCGGTCAACTTCCGGCTCACCGCAGCAGAGATCGCCTACATCGCGGACCATGCCGGGGTGACGGCGCTGATCGCCGGCCCGGAGTTCTGCGCCACGGTGGACTCGATCAGCGGCGGGATACCGGTGCGTACGGGCTGCTTCATCGTCATGGGCACGGCACCGTCACCGGCGTGGGCGATGTACGAAGACGTGGTCGCCTCCGGCAGCGCCGCCACACAGTTTGACGCCGTTCAACCTGAAGACATGTGTGCGCTGATGTACACCTCCGGCACGACCGGGCGCCCCAAGGGCGCCATGCGCAGCCATGCCGGCAGCAGCCTGATTGCCCTGGCTACGGCTCTGGAAATGGGGTTCACGCGCGATGACACCGGCCTGCTGGTGATGCCGCTGTGCCATGCCAACTCGCTCTACTTCGGGACCACATTCATCCACCTGGGCGCCACCTGCATCGTGGACGACGCACGCAGTTTTGACCCCGAGGCGCTGCTGGCGACGCTGGCGCATGACAAGGTGACCTTCACCTCGCTGGTGCCCACCCACTACATCATGCTGCAGTCCCTGCCGGACGACGTGAAGCGCAAGTACGACGTGGGCAGCGTGGGCAAGCTGCTCATCTCGTCCGCGCCGGCACGCAAGGAGACCAAGCTGGCCATTCTGGAGCAGTTCCGCAACGGCAGGTTGTACGAGCTGTATGGCTCCACCGAGCACGGCTGGGTGACGCTGCTGCGGCCGCACGAGCAGATCGACAGGCTGGGCTCGGTCGGCCGGGAATGGGCAGGAAGCGGGCCGATCCGCCTGCTGGACGAGAACGGCAGCGAGGTGCCCGACGGCGAGGTAGGCGAACTCTTCGCGCGCACCTCCTATGTGTTCGACGGCTACTGGAAAAATCCGGACAAGACCGCCGAGGCCTTCCGCGGCGACTGGAGCTCGGTGGGCGACATGGCGCGGCGCGACACCGATGGCTACATCTGGCTGGTGGACCGCAAGAGCAACATGATCATCAGCGGCGGCGAGAACGTATATCCGTCGGAGGTGGAAGGCATCATCGGCGCCTTGCCCGGCGTGAAGGACGTCGCTGTCATCGGCATGCCGCATGACAAGTGGGGCGAGACCGTGCATGCCGTGATCGTGATGCGCGAAGGTCAGTCCACCACGGCGGAAGAGGTCAGGGCCTGGTGCAAAGCGCGCATGGCGGGATTCAAATGCCCCACGTCGGTGAGCTTCATTGCGGACGCGCAGATGCCGCGGACCGCGACCGGGAAGATACAGCACCGGCTGCTCAAGGCACAGCTTTCAACGGCAGCCTGAACAGCTGGCACGGTTGCGGGACCACGGCTGCGCTGGACCTGACTACCCCGCGCGGCTTGGCTGCTCCGTCTTCCGACCCGGGTCAGGCGCCACTTCCTACATCCCGCCGGGCGGTTTGGCAGCACCATGACTGCAAACTTCCGGAACTCGCGTCATGACCCAACTGCCCTCGAACAGCCGCATAGGCGCTTTCACCTGCCTGACCCTGGCGTTCTGCTTCGCCGCGCTGGCATCGGTGCAGCCCGCACTTGCACAGCAGAAAAAGCAGGCGGGCACAGCCCAGCCTGCCAAAACCGGCGTCATTGACCTGGACACTTTCAACAGCGCCACCGACAGCCCCTTGCTGCGCCCCGGCAGCCAGGGCGCAGCCGTGGCGCGCGCGCAGATCCTGCTGGACCGCGCCTGGTATTCGACGGGCGAGATCGACGGCAAGTTCGCCGCCAACATGCAGCGCATCGTGCGGGCCTACCAGTCGGCGCATGCCCTCAAGGTCACCGGCACGGTGACACCGCAAACCTGGCAGTCGCTGCGGCAGGACGGCGCGCCGCTGCTCGTGCGCTACACCGTCACCGACAAGGACGCGGCCGGGCCTTTCGAGAAGACGCCTGCGGACATGGACGAGCGCGCAAAGATGAAGGCATTGCCCCATGAAACGCTGGAAGAAGCGCTGGCCGAGAAATTCCACAGCGGGCAGGGCTGGCTCAGGCAGCTGAACGCAGGCCGCAAGATCGAAGCAGGCAGCGAGATCGCCGTGCCGAATGTCGGGCAAGGCGGCAAGCCGCCGGCCAGCGCCGCATCGATCCAGATCGTCAAGTCGCGCAACGTGCTGTATGTGCTTGATGCAAAAAAGCGCCCCATCGCCGCATTCCCCATCAGCATCGGTGCCGAGAAGGATGACCCGCTGCCGCTTGGCACCCTGGCCATCAGGAACGAGGTACGCAACCCGTCCTTCACCTACAACCCCGCGCTGCTGAAGAATGCGCCGGCGGATGCGCAGAAGGTGGACGTCGCCCCCGGGCCGAACAACCCTGTCGGCAGTGTCTGGCTCGGCCTGTCCAAGCCGCACTGGGGCATCCACGGCACGCCCAACCCCACGAACGTCGGGCATTCGGAAACCAACGGATGCATCCACATGACGAACTGGGATGTGGAGCGGCTGTCCACCCTGGCCAAAGCCGGCTTCAAGGTGAATGTGAGCCCATGATGCAGCTGCGCCGCCTGCGCCGGCAGCAGGGTTCTGCCCGCACCTTCGTCCTGGCCCATGCTGTCCTTGCCTGCGTGTGCCTGGCACTGGCCACTGCGGCGGCCACCGCGGGGCAGGCGGGTGACGGCATCCAGGATCTGCGTTCCCGCAAGCTGCTTTTGCCCATTGCGAGCGTCAGCGCAGCGCAACTCGCCAACACCTTCGAGCAGTCCCGCGCGGCCGGCCGGACCCATGAAGCACTGGACATCATGGCGCCGCGCGGCACCCCGGTGCTGGCGGTGGAAGACGGGCGCGTGGCCCGGCTCTTCCCGAGCAAGCCGGGCGGCATCACGCTCTACCAGTTCGACCACAACACCGAATACGCGTTCTACTACGCGCACCTGGACCGCTATGCCGACGGCCTCAAGGAAGGCGCTCCGCTGCGCAAGGGGCAGGTCATCGGCTATGTGGGCAGCACCGGCAACGCATCGCCCGATGCGCCGCACCTGCACTTCGCGATTTTCCGGCTCGGGCCCGAGCGGCAATGGTGGCGGGGGACTGCGGTAAACCCGTTCCTCGTCTGGCGGGACGCGGACAAGCCGTGAGAGCTGCGGGGGACAGCAGGCAGGGGAAACACCTGCGCAGGAAGCCGCGCACAAAGAACAAGGGCCTGTGCGTCATGAACGTACAGGCCCTTGATTTGCTTGGCAAATTTTGGTGCGGCTGGCAGGAATTGAACCCACGACCCCTTGGTTCGTAGCCAA
>JAZKHY010000097.1:0-46601 GCA_040385105.1 Pseudomonadota bacterium | reverse complement strand
GGCTGCCGCGGCTGGGGCCGCGCCGACCTGATGATCCGCGCCAGCGACCGCAAGCCCTTCCTGCTAGAGATGAACACCTCGCCCGGCATGACCGGGCATTCGCTGGTGCCGATGTCGGCCAAGGTCGCAGGCATGAGCTACGAGGAGCTGTGCGTGCGCATCCTGGCGTCCGCCTCGCTCGACCATGTGATGAAGAAAGCGCAGACATGACCGAAGCCATGCCCGCACCCTTTGACGTCAAGCTCATGAACGTGGCCGCTGCGCTGCTGTTCACGGGCCTGGGCGTCATGGTGCTGGCGGCGGCATTCTGGTGGATGTTGCGCAACCCGGTGTTCGCCATCGGCGGCATCACGGTGCAGGGCGAGGTGGCACACAACAATGCGGTCACGCTGCGTGCCAATGTGGCACCCAGGCTTGCCGGCACCTTCTTCACGGTGGACCTGGCGGCGACGCGCGCGGCCTTCGAGAGCGTGCCCTGGGTGCGCAAGGCCATTGTGCGCAGGGAGTTCCCGAACCGGCTCAAGGTGGTGCTGCAGGAGCATGTGCCGGTGGCGTACTGGGGCGAGGACAGCGAGTCCACGCTGCTCAACAGCTTTGGCGAAGTCTTCGAGGCCAATGTGGGCGACGTCGAGGCCGACAACCTGCCGCGCCTGAACGGCCCCGCCGAGCAGGCCTCGCAGGTGTTGGCCATGTACAGGACGCTCGTGCCCCTGCTGGAGCCGCTGGATGCGGAGGTGGAAGTGCTGCAGATGTCGGCGCGCGGCGGCTGGCGCGTGCAGCTGGACAGCGGCGCGACGATTGAACTGGGTGGCGGGGAACCGGCGGAGGTGACGCAGCGGCTGCAGCGGTTTGTGCTGACGCTGACCCAGGTGGCCTCGCGCTACAACCGCAAGCCCGATGCGCTGGAGTCGGCGGACTTGCGCCACAGCGACGGCTATGCGTTGCGGCTGCGCGGCGTGACGACGACCGTGCCGGACGCGAAGAAGAAATGAAGGAATGACCTGAACAGGTGCACATATGGCAAAAGAATACAAGGACCTGGTCGTAGGACTGGACATCGGGACCGCCAAGGTGATGGTGGTGGTTGCCGAGGTGCTGCCGGGCGGCGAGCTCAAGCTGGCCGGCCTGGGCATCGCGCCGAGCAACGGGCTCAAGCGCGGCGTGGTGGTGAACATCGACGCCACGGTGCAGAGCATCCAGCAGGCGCTGAAGGAGGCCGAGCTGATGGCCGACTGCAAGATCACCCGGGTGTACACCGGCATCACCGGCAGCCATATCCGCGGCATCAATTCCAGCGGCATGGTGGCGGTGAAGGACAAGGAAGTGACGGCGGCCGATGTGGCGCGCGTGGTGGAAACGGCCAAGGCCATCAACATTTCCACCGACCAGCGACTGCTGCTGGTGGAGCCGCAGGAATTCGTGATCGACGGGCAGGATGTGAAGGAGCCCATCGGCATGAGCGGCATCCGGCTGGAGGCCAAGATCCACATCGTGACCGGTGCGCAGAGCGCGGCCGAGAACATCATCAAGTGCGTGCGCCGCTGCGGGCTGGATGTGGACCAGCTCATGCTGAACCCGCTGGCGTCCAGCCTGGCGGTGCTGACGGAAGACGAGCGCGAGCTGGGCGTGGCGCTGGTGGACATTGGCGCCGGCACGACCGACGTGGCGATCTTCACCAACGGCGCGATCCGCCACACGGCGGTGATCCCGATCGCCGGCGACCTGATCACCAGCGACATTGCGATGGCATTGCGCACACCCACCAAGGACGCCGAGGACATCAAGGTGGAAAGCGGCTTTGCCAAGCAGCTGCTGGCCGACCCCGAAACCCAGGTGGAAGTGCCGGGCCTGGGCGACCGCGGCCCGCGCATGCTGAGCCGCCAGGCCCTGGCCGGCGTGATCGAGCCGCGCATTGAAGAGATTTTCTCGCTGGTGCAGCAGGTGATCCGCGAGTCCGGCTACGAGGAGGTGCTGTCCTCCGGCATCGTGCTGACCGGCGGCAGCTGCGTGATGCCGGGCATGGTCGAGCTGGGCGAGGACATCTTCCTCAAGCCGGTGCGCCGCGGCATCCCCAAATACTCCAGCGCGCTGTCCGACATGGTCGCCCAGCCGCGCGCCGCCACCGTGATGGGCCTGCTGGAAGAGGCCCGCATGGCACGCCTGCGCGGCTTCAAGGTGGCACAGAAAAACGGTTCCATGAAGACGGCGTTCGGCCGTTTCAAGGACTTCATCGTAGGGAACTTCTGATATGCAGAAAAAACTCTACCTCGCGCGCGGAAGCCCGCACCGATGTCGATGGCGGGGGTCAGGCCCGCCGCCACCTTCATGACATGACGCACAAGAATCAAAACCATATTTTCAAACTTAACGGCAACTGCAAATTTCAGGAGATCAACATGAGCATCGAAATGATCGAAGTCGAGGAATTCAATCTGGGCACACAGATCAAGGTGATCGGTGTCGGCGGCGGCGGCGGCAACGCTGTGGAACACATGATCGAGCGCAGCGTCCAGGGCGTGGAGTTCATCTGCGCCAACACCGACGCACAGGCACTCAGCCGCAGCGCGGCGCACAAGACCATCCAGCTGGGCGTGAGCGGCCTGGGCGCGGGCAGCAAGCCTGACAAGGGCCGCGATGCGGCCGAGGTGGCGGTGGAAGACATCCGCAATGCCATCCAGGGCGCGCACATGCTGTTCATCACCGCCGGCATGGGCGGTGGCACCGGCACTGGCGCCGCACCTGTGATCGCGCGCGTGGCCAAGGAAATGGGCATCCTCACCGTGGGTGTGGTGACCAAGCCCTTCGACTGGGAAGGCGGCCGCCGCATGACCAATGCCGACAACGGCCTGGCCGAGCTGGAGGCCAATGTTGACTCGCTGATCGTGGTGCTCAACGAGAAGCTGCTCGAAGTGCTGGGCGACGACATCACGCAGGACGAGGCCTTTGCCCATGCCAACGACGTGCTCAAGAACGCCGTGGGCGGCATCGCCGAGATCATCAATGTCCCCGGCCATGTGAACGTCGACTTTGAAGACGTGCGCACCGTCATGGGCGAGCCCGGCAAGGCGATGATGGGCACGGCCGTGGCCGACGGCCCGGACCGCGCGCGCATCGCGGCCGAGCAGGCTGTCGCCTGCCCGCTGCTCGAAGGCATCGACCTGTCGGGCGCCAAGGGCGTGCTGGTGCTGATCACGGCGGCCAAGGGCTCGCTCAAGCTGAGTGAATCCAAGCTGGCGATGAATACCATCCGTGCCTATGCGTCGCCTGACGCGCATGTGATCTACGGCACGGCCTATGACGACGAGCTCGGCGACAACATCCGCGTGACCGTGGTCGCCACCGGCCTGTCGCGCCAGGGCATGCGCCGCACGGCGCCTCCGCTGCAGGTGCTGCGCACCGGCACCGACAACGTGCCCTTCAATGTCCCGACGGTCAACAACGTGGTCGGCGGCCCGGGTGCCGCGTCCATGGGCGTGGCGCAACCGGACTACAACGGCATGGCCGTGCCCAGCGTCTGGCGCACCAACCGCACGCAGGCGGCGGCGAAGGTGGATGCGCTGTCGTCGGGCGGCATGGATGACTTCGAAATCCCGGCCTTCCTCCGCAAGCAGGCTGATTGATCCAAGAACAATAACTAGGGTTCTCCAAGGGAGTACTTTCCGGGTGGGCTTGCAAGTGCCCACCCGGTTTTTTCTTTGAGGGACGGATCATGCCGACGAGATGGATGCTTGCCGCATTGCTGGCTGCTTTTCTGTTCGCGCCGGCCGCAGCCCAGAAGGCGCGCCCGGATCAGGCCGAGAGGGTCAGCTGGCCCAGCATGCTGTGCGCCGGCACGCCGACGTTCGTCTGCAACCGGCTGGAAGCGCAGGGCTACCTCTTCGCGACCCCCGGCGCCAAAAGCGTGGTGATGATTTCCCATGGCTCCCAGGGCATCGACAGCCGCATGTATGACTATGTGGACGCCCTGCAGAAGGAGGGCTTCGCGGCGCTCGTCATCGATCACTGGAAGCCACGGGGCATCGGCGTCACCCACGACGACTACCTGGCCGCCGGTGCGCGTGGCGGCAACGAAACCAACATGGTGGCCGATAGCCTGACCGCCGCGCATTGGCTGCGGGCAAAGGGCTATGAAAAGGTAGGCAGCATCGGCGAGTCGCAAGGTTCGTCGGCGGCCATCGTGCTGCAGCAGAAATGGGCGCATGCGCTCATCGAGCGCAACATCCGGCGCATCTACGGGAGTGACTTCCGTGTGCAGCCGGTGGATGCGGTGGTCGGCATGTACGGATTTTGCGGGTTCCGCCATGCCATCCGCGATGCCTATGTGGGCACGCCCTTCCTGTTCATCACCGGCGAGGTGGACGATGAGACGCCCAGCAAGTACTGTGAGCGCTATGTGCCCTGGATGAACGAGCGCGGCGGCAATGCGAAGATCATTGTGATCCCCGGCGAGGGCCACAGCTTTGACGCGCCCTACCGGCGCACCCGCAACCTGTTCGGCCCGCACTATGCCAAATGCGACATCCTGGTCGATGCGAGCGGCGTAACCGAGCTCAACAGCGGAGACACGCTGCCCGGCGAGACCAACATCAACAACATGCTCAGGCGGTGCGTGAGCAGGATCTACCACACAGGCTGGTGGAAGGACCGCTTCATCGCGGTGCCGCACTGGACGGCGTTCTTCAGGCAGAACCTGCAATGAAGACAGGTTGCGCCATCAGCGTTGCAGGCGCTCCCGCAGCGCGGCCGTGTGGGTCCGCAATGCACTGATCAGCCGCGCTTCGGAACCCTTGAACCGGGCGGTTGGCGCCACCACCGAGATCGATACAAACTCGCCCGACGGACTGCGGAACGCCGTGGCAACGGCACATATGCCTTCGGCCGTTTCCTCATGGTCATAGCCGACGCCACTTTTGCGAACCTCGGCAATTTCAGCCTCAAGGACGTCCCAGTCGGTGATGGTCTGCGCCGTCATGGACGTGAGGCGCAGGCGCTTTTTGACGCGCGCAAATTCTGCCTCATTCATGAGGGCCAGGACTGCCTTTCCGTTCGCGCAACAGTGCATCGGGAACGAAACGCCGACTGCGGAAGCCACTGACAGGCGGTGCGTGGCGGCCACCTGTTCGATGAACACCATCTTCTCCTGGTCGGCCAGTGACAGGTCGACTGTTTCCCCGGCTTCCTTCACAAGCGCCTTGAGCGACTCGCGCGCAGCCTCGGCGACGTGAAAGCGCGTCGCCGCAGCAAGCGACAAAAGCGCCGGCCCGAGCCGTACGCCGCTGGTGGCGGAGGAGGACAGCACCAGGCCTTCGGTATCCAGCGCATCCACGATCCGCTGGACTGTGGAGCGCGGCAATGTCACGGCCTTGGACAACTCGCCCAGGCTCATGCCGTCAGGTTGCCCCTGCAAGGCCCGGAGTATGGACGCTGCGCGTCCGATGACCTGGATTCCCTGTTTGTCGGCGGCATTCGTGGCGTCAGGGGTGGCGTCGTCTGGGGGGCTTGTTTTCATGGTTGGTCTTCTGGTTGGCGGGACGGCGTCAGGCCTGCGGGCAAGTGTAAGACGCGTATTCCCGGCGCCGCCCGTTTGCGCAACGGGGGACAGCGGGCACGCCACGATTTTTGAATGGCATTAGGGTAAATACCTAGATTTTGACTTTCAAGATTAACCATAATACGATGCATCTGTACCGTAATGTGGTTAATAAGGAAGACCGGAAATCGCGCGGTGCAGGGCAACACAAGCAGCAACGATCAACCTGGAGCAAGACATGACGATCAATATCGGCGGCACCGATTACGAGGAAAACCTCAACAACAAGATGGGTCTCAAGTTCTACGACCTGAGTCATCCCTGGGGCCTGGGCCAGCCGTGCTGGCCGTACTTTGAGGACGTGAAAATCGAGCGCCTGCACACGATGGCCCGGTCCGGCGTCCTGACGCAGAAGATCACCACGGTGATGCACTCGGGCACGCACATCGATGCCCCTGCCCACGTCGTTGAAGGAACGGCCTTCATGGACGAAGTCCCGTTGCCACATTTTTTCGGGACCGGGGTGGTGGTCTCCATTCCCAAGGGCAAATGGGAAGTGATCACGGCCGAAGACCTTGAAAAGGCCAGTCCGCAGATCCGCGAGGGCGACATCGTCATCGTGAACACCGGCTGGCACAAGACCTATGGCGACAACCGCCAGTACTACGCCTACTCACCCGGCTTCTACAAGGACGCCGGCGAATGGTTCGCGAAGAAGAAGGTCAAGATGATCGGCACGGACACGCAGGCGCTGGACCACCCGCTCGGTACGGCGATCGGCCCGCACGGTCCGGGCTGGCCCAACGGTTTGCTCCCCGATGTGAACCGCGAGTACGAGCGCGAGACCGGCCGCAAGGTGATCGATGACTTCCCGTACTGGGAGCCCTGCCACCAGGCCATCCTGAAAGAAGGTATCTGCGGCATCGAGAACATCGGTGGCGAGATCGACAAGGTGACCGGCATGCGGGTGACGTTTGCTGCCTTCCCCTGGCGCTGGAAGGCCGGGGACGGCTGCATCATCCGCCTGGTCGCGATCGTGGACCCGAGCGGCCAGTACCGCATCGAAACCGGCAAGTAAGACCTGCCATGAAGGTCACCCGCTTCAGCGAGGCAACGCCATATGTTGCGCCCCACCACTACGACATGCGCTCCCTGCGCCTGCAGGGCTACCAGCCAGGCGGGCCGCAGGCGTTCTGGACAGGGCTCTCCCATTTCCTGCCTGGCGGCGGGGCGGGGCCGGACGCCTCCTCCGTTGAAAGGGTCTACGTGATGCTGACCGGCGAGCTGACCGTCACGGCAGGTGACACCGTTGTCGCGCTGCGCCCGATGGACAGTTGCTGCATACAGGGCGGCGAGATACGCACCGTCAGGAACGACAGCAACGAGGTGGCCACCATGCTGGTGGTCATGCCCTACCAGTCGAGGGCATGACATGAGCATGATGAATGAATGGCTGAAGTCGCCAGCAAGCCTTTTCGAAGTGCGCGGCAAGGTTGCAGTGGTGACCGGCGCATCAGGCGCGTTTGGCATGCTTGCAGCGCAAGTGCTCGCCGGTGCAGGCGCGCAGCTCGTCCTTGCTGCGGGCAATGCCGCGGCGCTTGGTGAAGCAGTGCAGGCCTGCCAGGCGCTGGGCGCGCCGGTCGCCAGCATCGTGCGCCGCCCGAATACGGAGGCCGATTGTGACGCCATCATTGCCGCTGCCACAGACGCCTTTGGCGGCGTGGACATCCTGGTGGTGGGATCAGGCCTGAACGATCCCTGCCCGATTGTTGACATGGCGCTTGAGCGCTTCGAGTCGGTCATGCAAGGCAATGTGACCGGCGCCTGGCTTATCGCCCGCGCCTTCGGCCGCCAGGCGATTGCCCAGGGGCGCGGCGGCAAGGTTGTGCTGGTGTCGTCGGCCCGCGGCAAGCTCGGGCACCCGGCGGGCTACTCGGCCTACTGCGCCAGCAAGGCGGCCACCGACGGGCTGACGCGCGCGCTTGGATGCGAATGGGGCAAACATGGAATCACGGTGAACGCCATTGCACCCACCGTGTTCCGTTCGCCGCTGACGGCCTGGATGTTCGAGGACAACGAGAAAGCCAACGAGGTGCGCGCTGGCTTCCTGTCCCGCGTGCCGCTGGGGCGCCTGGGCGAGCCCGAGGACCTGGCCGGGCCGTTGCTGTTCCTGTGCTCGCGCGCATCCGACTTCCACACCGGCCACACCGTCTACGCAGACGGCGGCTACACGGCGGGCTGAACCATGAAAGCACAGATATCCATCGTCGGCGCCGGCCTCATGGGCCACGGCATTGCACAGGTCTTTGCTCTCGCAGGGCATCTTGTGCGGGTGTATGACCCGCAGTACGCGGCACTGGCAAGCCTGCGTGAACGGATAGGAAACAACCTGAAGGACCTGGGGCTGGACGCTGCGGCGGTGCAGCGCGTCTACCCGGTGGAGGACCTGGGCGAATGCGTTGCGGGTGCCGATGTGGTGTTCGAGGCCGGACCGGAAAACCTGGAATTCAAGCAGAAGCTGTTTCTGCAACTCGAACTGATGGCACCTGCCCACGCACTGCTGGCCAGCAATACCTCGGTCATCCCCATCACGGACATCATGCGGGACCTGCGCACTGGCCACCGCGCCATGGGTACCCACTGGTGGAATCCGCCGTACCTGGTACCACTCGTGGAAGTGATCAAGACCGCAAAAACAGATGCGGCGCTCGCCCGGAAAATGGCTGAACTGCTGCTCGCTGCCGGCAAGACGCCGGCCATGGTCGAGAAAGATGTGCCCGGATTCATTGGCAACCGGATGCAGCATGCGCTCTGGCGCGAAGCGATGGCGCTGGTGGAAGACGGAATCTGTGATGCGGAAACAGTCGACACCGTGGTGAAGGCGAGCTTCGGCCGGCGCCTGGCCGTGCTCGGCCCGCTGGAGAACGCAGACCTTGTCGGAACGGACCTTACGCTGGCGATCCACGAAACGGTGCTGCCGGCAATCAATGCCAGGCAGGCGCCGCTGGACTGCCTGAAGCGGCTGGTGCAGGACGGCCGCCTGGGCATGAAGAGTGGTGAGGGGTTCCGTACCTGGACTGCGTCGCAGCAGGCGGAACTTCGCGGCAGGGTATTGAGGCAGTTGCTGGCGCTGAATGCAGCAGAGGCCGGCGCCGCAAGGGAGCGCCCATGAACCAGGCACGCGAGACGTCCAGCTCCGGCCGCACCGCAGGCAACGCGCACGTCGTTGTCGTGGGTGCGGGGCAGGGGGGCCTGCAGGTCGCCAGTTCGTTGCGCGACCAGGGCTTTGCCGGCGCGATCACGCTGGTGGGCGATGAACCTTACCTGCCATATCCGAGGCCGCCGCTTTCCAAGGGCTTTCTCAAGGCCCGGCTGCCGGCGGAAGACCTGGCTTTCCGGCCGCAGCAGTACTTCAGGCAGCAGGGCGTGCAGGTGCGGCTCGGCGAGAAGGTGGTGGGGGTTGACCGCAGGGCCCGCCATGTCACCCTGAGCAAGGGCGAGCAACTGGACTACACCCACCTGGTGCTGGCGACCGGCGCACGGCCGCGCCCGCTGCAATGCGAAGGAGCCAGATTGCAGGGCGTGCACATGCTCCGTACGGTAGCGGATGCGACGGTGCTGCGGGGCCTGCTCAAGCCAGGCGCCCGCCTGCTGGTGGTGGGTGGAGGATTTGTGGGGCTGGAGGTCGCGGCGGCGGCGGCCGAGGCTGGCTGCCACGTCACCATCGTCGAACTCTCCCAGCGGCTCATGGCCCGGGCCGTGCCGCCACGGGTATCCGCTTACTTCCTCAAGCTGCACCAGTCCCGGGGCGTGGAAGTCCTGACAGGGCAATCACTGGCGGCGCTGAAAGGGAATGAGGGCGCCGCGTCGCATGCGCTGCTCGCCGATGGAACGCGCATTGAATGCGATCTCGTGCTCGCGGGCATTGGCGTGACGCCGAACTGCGGGCTTGCACGCGAGGCGTCCATTGCTGCCGACGATGGCTTCACGGTCAACCAGGCGCTCCAGAGCGTCTCGGACCCGAATGTCTTCGCGATTGGCGATTGCGCGCGCTTCCCTGCCACCTATGCGCTGGGGGGGATCCGCCTTGAGTCTGTGCAGAACGTGCTGGACCAGGCAAGAACGGTTGCACGCTCGATCGCGTCAGGCGTGGCTGTTCCCTACCGCGCATTGCCCTGGTTCTGGACGGAGCAATTCGGCTCGCGCCTGCAGATGGCCGGCTGGACCCCCGGGCATGACGCAAGCCTGCTGGTGGGTGACGAGGCCTCGGGCCAGTTCTCCATCGAGTACTACCGCAAGGACCAGTTGGTGGCCGTCGATTCCGTCAACCACACGAGCCATTACCTGGCCACGCGCAAGAAGCTTGAAGCGCACTTTGTGCCAGCCCCTGCAGCCGATGCACTGGCTGCCCGTTCACCCGCCACATCCCACCTCAACGCCTGAAAGGATCACCATGGACCCGAGATCGACGCCAGACTACGCCAGTACCACCCAGTCACCTGCGCCCGCGCGGCAGGCAGATGAGCGCCGCCGCCTGATCGTCGGCGGCATGGTCGCGGCCGTCACCGCGCCAGCGCTGCTGGGCAACGCCGCCGCCCAGGCGCGCGTCCGCCCGATCAGGATCGGGTTCGTCAGCCCGCGTACCGGCGCCCTGGCGCCGTTCGGCGAAGGCGACAGCTTCGTGGTGGCCGAAATGCGCCAGCGCCTGGCAGGCGGCATCACCGTCAACGGGGTGCTGCACCCTGTCGAGATCCTGGACAAGGACAGCCAGTCCAACGGGAACCGGGCCTCGGAAATCGCTGCCGCGCTCATCAAGTCCGACAAGGTGGACCTGATGCTTGCTGCCAGCACCAGTGAAACCGTCAACCCGGTCGCTGACCAGTGCGAGATCAACCGCGTCCCGTGCCTCACGGCCGACAATCCCTGGCAGCCGTATTTCTTCGGCCGGGGCGGAAAGCCGGACCAGGGATTTGACTGGACTTACCACTTCTTCTGGGGGCTTGAGGACGTCATCGCCGTCTTCACGACGATGTGGAACGCCGTGCCGACCAACAAGGTCGTCGGCTGCCTCTGGCCCAACGACGCGGAGGGCCGCGCCTTCTCGGACCCCAGGATGGGTTTCCCGGCCGCGATGCAGGCGCAGGGATTCACCGTGGTGGACCGCGGCCGCTTCCAGCCGGCGCAGAACGACTTCTCCGCACAGATCAGTGCATTCAAGGCAGCCGGGGCCGAGATCGTCACCGGCGCACTGACCCCGCCGGCATTCGCGACCTTCTGGACGCAGGCTGCCCAGCAGGGCTTCAAGCCCAAGGTGGCAACGATTGCCAAGGCGCTGCTGTTCCCGGCTGCGGTCGGCTCGCTGGGCGACCGTGCGGTCGGTTTGACGACGGAAGTCTGGTGGTCACCGGGGTCACCCTTCAAGTCAGGGCTGACGGGGCAAACCGCAGCGCAGTACTGCGCCGCCTTCGAGGCCGCCACCGGAAAGCCGTGGACCCAGCCTCTCGGCTTTCGCCATGCCCTGTTTGAGGTGGCGGTCGACGTCCTCAAGCGCACAAAGGACATTGATTCACGCGCCGCCGTTCGCGACGCGCTTGCCGCGACGGACTATGCGTCGATCGTCGGTCCCATCAAATGGACCGGCCAGCCCGTCAAGAACGTCTGCAAGACGCCGCTCGTGGGTGGCCAGTGGACTGCGGGCAAGAAGTTCAAGCATGACCTGTTGATCGTCAACAACGACAACGCCAGGTCCGTGCCGGTCCAGCGCGCCATGCAGGCGCTGTCCCTGTAAACCGCACGGAAACGGGCTGATCATGTCGATCCTCAGCGTGCAGGACCTCAACAAGAGCTTCGGCGCCATCACGGTGTCGAGGAACCTGTGCTTCGAGCTTGCAAAAGGTGAGGCGCTGGGAATCATCGGCCCCAATGGCGCCGGCAAGAGCAGCACGTTCAACCTGATCGGCGGGAACCTGCGCCCGGATTCTGGCCGGATCATCCTTGACGGTGACGACATCACAAGGCGCCCGCCGGAGCAGCGATGCCGCCGCGGCATAGGCCGCACTTACCAGATCCCGCAGCCGTTTGGCGGGATGACGGTGTTCGAGAACCTGCTGGTGTGCGCCTCGTTCGGCCGCCACGAACGCTTTGACACCGGTGCCCACTGCGCCCAGGTGCTCGCAAGGACAGGCCTGCTCAGACGCGCCGACGTGCCCGCGCGCACGCTGACGCTGCTGGAGCGCAAGCGGCTGGAGCTGGCCCGGGCGCTGGCCGGAAAGCCCTCGCTGCTGCTGCTGGACGAGATCGCCGGCGGCCTGACAGACCCTGAGGCGCGCGAACTGGTCGGCACCATCAACGAGATCCATGCGGCGGGAACGGCCATCGTCTGGATCGAGCACGTGGTTCACGCATTGCTGGCAGTGGTGACCCGCCTCATGGTGATCAATTTTGGCGAGAAGCTGATGGAGGGAGAGCCGTCCGCAGTCATGCGCAGCTCCGAAGTCAGGCGCATCTACATGGGCATCGATGTGCCCGGCGACATGAAAGGGGTGGTGCCATGAGTTTGCTGGAAGTCAACGCAATGTCTGCCTGGTATGGCGATTTCCAGGCCTTGTTCGGCATCGACTTCAAGGCCGAAGCCGGCGAGACGGTGGCGATCATCGGCGCCAACGGTGCCGGCAAGACAACGTTCCTCAAGGCCCTGGCCGGCGTGGTGCCGGTACCGCGCGATGCCATCCGCTTTGACGGGCGCAGCATCGGCGGCGAGCCGGCCAGGGATGCGGTGCGCCGGGGCATTGCCATGGTGCCCGAAGGCCGCAGGCTGTTCCCGAGCCTGAGCGTGCGGGAAAACCTCCAGATGGGAGCGTATTGCGGCCGGCCGGGGGAGTGGACGATGGACCGCGTCACGGACCTCTTTCCGCGCGTGGGCGAACGCCTGTCGCAGATGCCCTCGTCGATGAGCGGAGGGGAGCAGCAGATGGTTGCCATCGGCCGCGCGCTCCTGTCGAACCCGCGCGTGCTGATGTGCGACGAACTGTCGCTGGGCCTTGCGCCTACCGTGATCAAGGACATCTACAGGCATCTTGCAAAAGTCAAGGCCAGGGGTACCACGCTCATCATCGTGGAGCAGGACATCCAGCAGGCGCTGGCCGTGGCCGACCGGGTTTACTGCTTCCAGGAGGGGCGCGTTTCCCTTGAGGGCAGGCCTGCGGAGCTCGGCATGGACCGGATCTGCGACGCCTACTTCGGCATGGCCAGGGCGGCAGCATGACCGCCGTCGCCGACACCCTCATCCAGGGCCTGATGCTTGGCGGCCTGTACGGGCTGTTTGCCGCGGGGCTTTCGCTGATCTTCGGCGTGATGCGGCTGGTCAATGTCGCGCATGGCGACTTCATTGTCCTGGCTGCGTTCCTGTCGCTGGCGATACAGCAATGGCTCGGCACGCAGTCGCCTTTTTTTATTGCGCTGATGCTGGTGCCCGTGATGTTCTGCATCGGCTACCTGGTCCAGCGCCTGCTGTTCAACAGCGCGCTGGACGGCGACATCCTGCGCCCGGTGCTCATCACGTTCGGCCTGTCCGTGATCCTGCAGAACGTGCTGTTGCAGGTGTTCTCGGCTGATGCACAGCGCGTCCAGGCCGGTGCGCTGGAAGTGGCGAGCATTGCGGTTGGCGCAGGCCTTCACGTCGGCGTGTTTCCGCTGCTGGTGCTGGCCGTATGCGTGGGCGTCGTCGCCGTCTTGCAGTGGATGCTCTACCGCACCGGGCTGGGCCGTGCCTTCCGCGCCACGTCCGACGACGGGACCGTGGCTTCCATGATGGGCGTCAACCACCGGCACCTGTTCGGCATCGCGACCGCCATCGCCTTTGCAGTGGTGGCGCTGGCCGGACTGCTGATGGGAGTGCGGGCGACATTCGGCGCATCCAGCGGGCCCGAGCAGCTGATCTTTGCTTTCGAGGCGGTCATCGTCGGCGGGCTCGGGTCTCTATGGGGAACGCTGGCAGGTGGGGTCCTGCTGGGCATTGCGCAAAGCGTGGGCGCGCGCATCAGTCCCGACCTCCAGTTTCTGGCCGGGCACCTGACGTTCCTGGTTGTATTGATGTTCCGTCCACAGGGCCTTTTCCCCCGGGTCCAGAACTGACGCAAGGAATCACGACATGGATACGCTTTCCGTTGCTCCGATGGCGCCGCCCCGCCGGGACCTGCGCCTTGGGTTCATCCTGCTCGGCATGGTGCTGCTGTGCCTGGTGCTGGCCGTGCGCTTCGGCTCTGCGGGCATGGTCAACCTGCTGACCGAGTTTCTGTATTTCCTCGCGCTCGCGCAATTGTGGAACCTGCTGGCGGGGTTTGCGGGCGTCGTCTCGCTCGGCCAGCATGCCTACATCGGCCTTGGCGGATATGTCCTCTTCATCTGCGTGATGTGGTTCCAGATGAGCCCCTGGCTGGGCATCGCACTGGCGGCTGCCGCCGGCTGCCTCGCCTCCTTTGCCATTGCGTTCCTGGTCTTCCGCCTCAAGGGTCCGCACCTGGCCATCGGCACCTGGGTCATCGCGGAGGTCTTCCGCCTCGGCTTCAGCCAGATAGGCGACCTCGGCGGCAATGCCGGAACCAGCCTTCCGCCGGCCGTGGTCCAGGCGCTGGACATGCAGTCCGTGTCGCGTGACGGCCTGCTCTACCTGGTGGCGCTCGCCCTGTGCACCGGCATCCATGCTGCCGCATTCCTCCTGCTGGCCTCCCGGCACGGCCTGGCGCTGACCGCCATCCGCGACAACGAGGCGGCCGCGCGGTCCAGCGGTGTTCCCAGCGCCAGGGTGAAGTGGCTGGTGTACGTGCTGGTAGCGCTCGCTACGGCCGCCATCGGAGCCCTCATCTACCTTGCCAAGTTCCGCATCACGCCGGCATCCGCGTTCGACATCAACTGGACCAGCTATGCGATCTTCATCGTGGTGATCGGCGGGGTGGGGACGCTGGAAGGCCCCATCATCGGCACCATCATTTTCTTCCTGCTGCGCGAGTACCTGGCCGACCTGGGCACCTGGTACCTGATCGTTCTCGGCGGCATCGCGGTCGCCGTGATGCTCAAGCTGCCGATGGGCCTGTGGGGCGCGCTCGCTGCCCGGTTCGACCTGCACCTGTTCCCCTTGAGGCGGCGGCTGCCTGCCGGGCGGCGCACACCCTAGTCACCAACATCCCGAGGACCACCCACCATGGCCAAGACGCGCCCGAAAAAAGTCATCATCACCTGTGCAGTCACGGGGGCAATTCACACGCCCACCATGTCGGAGCACCTGCCGGTCACGCCCGAAGAGATTGCACGCCAGGCCATTGAAGCGGCCGAGGCGGGCGCCGCCATCCTGCATCTGCATGCGCGTGACCCGAAGGACGGGCGGCCATCGGCCAGTGTCGATGTCTTTGGCGAATTCCTGCCGGTCATTGCCTCGGCCACCGACGCCGTCATCAACATCACCAGCGGCGGCTCCACCAAGATGACGCTTGCCGAGCGGCTGGCGCCGCCCCTGCGGTTCAAGCCCGAGATGGCCTCGCTCAACATGGGGTCGATGAATTTTTCCATCCACCCGGTGGCGGGAAAGATCAGCCACTGGAAGCACGACTGGGAGCAGGCCTATGTCGAGGGCACGGAGGACATCATCTTCCGCAATACCTTCCGCGACATCCGGCACATCCTGAAAGACCTGGGGGAGGGCTGCGGCACGCGCTTCGAGTTCGAGTGCTATGACGTCGGCCACCTGTACAACCTGGCGCACTTCATCGACGCGGGCCTGGTCAAGCCGCCCATCTTCGTGCAGACCATCTTCGGCATCCTGGGCGGCATTGGCCCCGATCCCGAGAACGTTGCACTGATGCGCGCCACCGCGAACCGGCTGTTCGGAAGCGACTATGAATGGTCGGTTCTCGGCGCCGGGCGCCACCAGATGCCGTTGCTGACCATGGCTGCGATCATGGGCGCCCATGTGCGCGTTGGCCTGGAGGACAGCCTCTACCTCGGCCGCGGCCAGATGGCAACCAGCAATGCCGCGCAGGTGCTGAAGATCCGCCGCATCCTAGAAGAGCTGGGCCACGAGATCGCAACGCCGTCAGAGGCGCGCCAGATGCTTGGTCTGAAGGGGCGCAACGCAGTGGACTTTGCAGCGGGGGCGCCCGCCCGATGACTGCAGGACTTGCCACCGGGGGTATCCAGGTCATCGCGCGCGCGTCTGCGATCCTGCGTGCGCTGGAGAGCGAGCCCTCGGGCCTGAGCCTGGGCGAGATAGCGCGGCGCCTCGGCCTGCCGCGCTCGACCGTCCAGCGCATCGTGGGCGCGCTGGCTGCGGAGCACATCGTCATGCCGGCGAGCCCGGGCGGGCATGTACGCCTGGGCCCGGCCCTGCTGCACCTGGCCACGGGCGCGCGGCTTGACCTGGTGGAGCTGGCGCGGCCCCACCTGGAGGCACTGTCGAAAGACCTGCGCGAAACCGTGGACCTGAGCATCCTGTCAGGCAATGAGGCCGTCTTTGTGGACCGGGTGATTGCGGTGCGCCGCCTGAGGCTGGTGTCGGACATCGGCATCAGGTTCCCCCTGCATTGCACGGCCAATGGCAAGGCGCTGCTGGCGCTGCTGCCGGATGAGGAAGTCGGCGCGCTGCTTTCCGGCCGCATGCAGGCCTTCACGCCGCGCACGCAGACATCGCTTGGCGGCTTGCTGGCCGAACTCGCCGTGGTCCGCAGGACGGGCATTGCCATTGACCGCGAAGAGCATGCGCAAGGCATATGCGCCGTCGGTGTCGCGCTGCGCTGGCCGTCGCCGCCGATGGCTGCCCTGTCGGTGCCTGTGCCGGTGAGCCGCTTCGACGGCGAGGAGGAGCGGATTGCCCGGGGGCTGAGGGCGGTTCACGCGAGCCTGTCCCGCCTGGTGGCAATACCGCTTGCCAGCTCATGACGCCAACCGATTTTTCCCACAGCTAACTCTGGAGATCAGGACATGACAAGACAGATCCGCGTGCTGGCCATCAACGGCAGCCTGCGAAAACAATCCTTCAACGGCCTTGCGTTGCGCGAAGCGATTGCGCTCGCGCCCCCGGGCATGGACATCGACGTCTATGGCGGCCTTGGCGAAATCCCGCCGTTCAACCAGGACCATGCGGACGCAGGACTGGCGCCGGTGACGGCGCTCAAGCACGCCATCCGGAAGGCGGATGCCATCCTGCTTTGCACTCCCGAATACAACCATTCGATCCCGGGTGTACTGAAGAACGCGCTCGACTGGGCGTCGTTTCCCGCATCCACCGACAACGCGCTTGCCGGCAAGCCGGTCGCGATTCTCGGGGCATCGCAAAGCCCCATCGGGACCGCACGGGCGCAGGAGCAGCTGCGCCAGGTATTGGCGTTTGTTGACATGCAGGTTGTCAACAAGCCCGAGGTCCTGATCGGCCTGGCCGGCACCAGGTTCGACGGCGGGGGCAGGCTCGTTGACGAGGTGGCCCTGCGGCTGATCGCCCAGCTGCTGGCGAACCTCAAGACGCTGGCTGACAAGCAAGTGCATGCGGCCTGAACCCTGACGAGGAAATGAAAATGAGCCATCTGGAAACACCCACGTTGAAAGTGCCAGTGCAGCAGGAAGCCGCGCGCTGGGTTGATCAATGCATCGAGAGCCGCCGCTCGATCCACAGGTTCCTGGACACGCCCGTCGATGAACGCGAGGTCCATGACCTGCTCCGGGTTGCGAGCCGGGCGCCCAGCGGAACCAATATCCAGCCCTGGCGCGTCTATGCCTTGAGCGGCGATGCAAAGAACAGGCTGTGCGAAGCCATGCTCAAGGCGCATCACGAATGCCCCGGCGAGCATGACTATGGCTACAAGTACTACCCCGACAAGATGTTCGGCCCCTATGCCGAGCGCCAGCTGGGGTACTGGGAGCGCTTCTGGGGCACGCATGGCGTTCCCAAGTCGGACGAGGTGAGTTCCCGCGCCGTCATCGCCCAGAACTACAGCTTTTTCGGCGCGCCGGTCGCGTTGCTGTTCACCATTGACAGCGGCCTGGAGAAGGGCAGCTGGTTTGACTACGGCATCTTCGCCGGCAACATCATGACCGCCGCCCGGGCCCGCGGCCTGGACACCTGCCCGCAGGTTTCTGTCTCCAAATACCACAAGGTGATCCGCGAGGTGGTTGGCGTCTCCGCAGGCGAAACCGTGATCTGCGGCATGGCGCTGGGCCATGCAGACCCGTCTGCGCGCATCAACACCCTGGTCATGAACCGGGAACCCGTCGAGCGGTTCGCCAGTTTCGCCGGCTTCTGAGCCGCCCGCCACCAACCCTTCCGGATCACCATGAAAAGTACCGTCAACGAGATCGCTGCAGATATCTACCGGATTTCATTTTTTGATGAGAACGCGAATCTCCAGTACAACCAGTTCCTGGTCAAGGACGACGAGCCCATGCTCCTGCATACGGGCATGAAGCGCATGTTCCCCAGCACGCTTGAAGCGGTAGCCTCGCTGATTGACCCCAAGTCGTTGCGCTGGATCGGCTTCAGCCATGTGGAAGCCGATGAATGCGGCGCGCTGAATGAGTGGCTCCAGGTGTCTGCCCAGGCGCAGGCTGCCTGCAGCTTCCTTGGGGTGATGGTGAACATGCATGACCAGGCAGACCGGGTGCCGCGCCCACTGGAAGATGGCGAAATCATCCAGACTGGCCGCCGCCGCATCCGCTTCCTGACAACGCCGCATGTCCCGCATTGCTGGGATGCGGGCCTGTTCTATGAGGAAACAGGCGGGACGCTCTTTTGCTCAGACCTGTTCCTGCAAACAGGCAGGCAGCGCCCGCTGACCGGTTCCGATGTGCTCGGCAAGGTCCGGGACGACATCATCACGCACCTCGCAGGCCCGTGGGCGCATGACATCCCCTACACGCCGCGCACCGATGGCGTGCTGGAGCGGCTGGCAGCGCTGGAGCCAAAGACGCTGGCCATCATGCATGGCTCCTCGTACACGGGCGACGGCGCGCTGGCGCTGCGTGAACTCACCGGAATCCTCAGGGAGACGCTTGGCGGCTTTCCCGGGCAACCGGTCCCGGCCGCGCCCTGGCACGCCGGGTGACAGGTTCCCCATCCCCCTTTTTCAACCCAAGCAATCCAAGGAGAAAGCAACATGAGCAGCACCATCAAGTACTACCCCTTCTACATCGGCGGCGTCAAGCAGGCCTACCCGCATGTGCATCCGGGGACCCCGAAATATGCCTCCGCCATCGTGGTGGACAACATGGTCCACGTGTCGGGCATGACGGCGCAGGACCCCGATACCGGCGCGTGCCTCAAGGACACGTTCCGCGAGCAGATGTGGATCAGCCTGGACAAGGTACGCGCTGCGCTGGAGGAAGTCGGCAGCTCGATGGAAAACATCATCAAGACGCTGATCCTCGTGAAGGATGTGAAGGACTACCAGGTCATGCGCGCCACCGAGCTCGAGTACTACCAGAAGTACGCACCGGCGCTGGTGGACCAGCCGCCTGTCAGCACGTTCATGCAGCCGGCTGCACTGGCCAGGCCTGAGTTCCTGATCGAGATCGAAGTCACTGCCGTGGTTTCGCGAAAGTAAGCGCCGCGCGGCAGCTGTTGCCGCTGCAGGCGGCCCAACAACATTGAAACGGAACGATGAATCATGGAACCCAGAAAGTACCTGTGCCAGGTTTGCGAACACATCTATGACGAAGCCCTGGGTGACCCGGCCTCCGGCTTGGCCCCCGGCACCCGGTTCGAGGACATCCCGGACACCTGGGTGTGCCCTGAATGCGGGGTGACCAAAGCCGATTTCGTGCTGATCGCTTAACGGCAGCGCCAAGAGAGCCCGCACCGGAGTACCAAGATGTTTTCAACCACCTGGCGTACATCGCCGCGCGAGTTTGACGTCCGCCATGACGTCAATGTCGCGATCCCTGTCTCTGATGGCGTGATGATTGATGCAGACATCGTCCGCCCCGCCGGCGACGGGCGCCACCCGGTGATCCTGAGCGTGCATGCGTATGCCAAGGCAGACCAGTTTGCGCCGATCAAGCCGGTAGGCATGAATGTCGAGCGCGGCCACATGGAAGCAGGGGACTGCAACTTCTTCGCGCGCCGCGGCTATGTGCATGTCATCGCCAACGTGCGGGGGACCGGCCGCTCCGGCGGCACGTTCGGCAACCTTGACGCGCGTTCGATCCAGGACATCGCCGAGGTCATCGAATGGCTGGCGCGGCAGCCCTGGTCGAGCGGGCGTGTCGGGATGTTCGGCATCTCGTACTTCTCCATCGTCCAGCAGCGCGTGGCGACCCTGGCGCCGCCCAGCCTCAAGGCCATCTTCGCGCCCTACGGCTGGACTGACAGCTACCGGGACAGGTACTACCGGGGCGGGATCCTGTCCCATACGTTCATGAAGAGCTGGCTTCCCACGCTCGACAATCCAAGGCTGGAAGAAGGCGCAGGCGACGCTGATGCGCAGGCAGCGCGTGCAAAAGCCAAGGAAGCGCTCTTGCGCGATGAAGAGATCCAGGCGGTGCCTTATCTGGTTGCAGCGCTGAAGGCGCCGGATGAAGGTGCCAACCGGGTGCTGCTCGATGTGCTGCTCCAGCCGCTGGACGGTGCGTACTACAGGGAACGCTCGGTTGACTACGGCACCAGGCCCGGCGTTCCAGCCTATCTTGGCGCGTGCTGGGGCATTTATGGCCTGCACCTGCCTGGAGCCTTCCGCAGCTGGGAGAACTGGGACGGCCCCCGGCGGCTGACGATCGGCCCGCCCCTGTACTTTGACCGTCCCTTCCACCAGTGCCAGTATGAGGCGCTGCGCTGGTTCGACTACTGGTTGAAGGATGTTGACAACGGCTTGCTGGATGAGCCTCCTGTGCGCGTGTTTCTCGACGGCAGCGGGGAGTGGCGCGAGGGGCACGAGTGGCCGCTGCCGCAGACCCGCTGGACGCCCTTTTACCTTCACGAGGATGGCCTGCTGCTTGAGCGCGAGCATTGGCCGGACGAGGGCCACACCTCGTTCGAAGATTCAAGATTCGGCCGGGGGCACCTGGACTTCCGGACACCACGCGCTGTGGAGACCACCGAGATCTGCGGGCCGATCGCGCTGGACCTTCATGCGTCAACCACCGATGTCGAATTGCTGCTGTTTGCCAGCCTCTGGCTTGTCGATACCGACGGCCGTGAGCGGCTGCTCACGCGCGGCTGGCTGCGCGGGTCACAGCGCAAGCTCGACGCGCAGCGCTCCCGGCCCTGGCAACCGGTGCATGTGCACGACGAACGCCAGCCGCTTGAACCCGGCGAGGTCTACCTGTTCAACATCGAGATCCGGCCTTACGGCCTGGAACTGCGTCCAGGGCAGGCGCTGAAGCTCCGGCTGGCGTGTTCGGATACCGAGGCACCGGAAAATTTCCTGCACGTCATGGGCGCGGGCAGCCTGGTGCGGCAGTCTGCGGCGCGCATCACCGTCCATCACAACGCGCACTGCCCCTCTGCCTTGTGGCTTCCTGTGATCAAGGGCAACCGCCTCGGCTTCTTCCATTCCGGCGGGCTGCTTCCCAGCCCTCAATCCAATGCATGAGCATCACATTCCTGATGGGTTTTCCCTGGCTGGCAAAGTCATTGTGGTGACCGGGGCCGGTTCGGGCATGGGCCGCGAGTTCGCACTGCATGCTGCCGGGCAGGGTGCCTTGCTCGCGCTGTGCGACTCGCAGGGACTTGCTGGCCAGGCGACGCTCACCGAGCTGCTTGCGCGCGGCGGGCAGGGAATACATGTTGAAGCAGACGTGTCAGACGATGCCGGCGTTGCAATGCTGGTGGACCTGGCCATGGAAGCTTTCGGGCGCATTGACGCCGCGTTCAACAACGCCGGCATCGCCGGCTCCCGGGCGCCCGTCACCGAGCTGGCCATCGAAGACTGGCAACGGGCTGTGGACGTCAACCTGACGGGCACCTTCCTGTGCATGCGGCACCAGTTGCGCGTGATGAAGCGCCAGGGCCACGGCGTCATCGTGAACAACTCGTCGATCGGCGCCCGGCGCGGCCACAAGAGCTGGGCCGGGGTTTGCGCATCCAAAGCCGGCATAGAGGCGCTGACCCGGGTCGCCGCCATGGAGAACGTGCAACATGGCATCCGGGTCAATGCCGTCGCTCCCGGACTGATTGACACACCGGCCAATCGCCGTGTCATGACAGAGGCCGAACTCTCACGCCGTGTCGAGCTTGAGATCCCGATGCGCAGGCTGGGCCGTTCCAGCGAGGTGGCGCATGCGGTGCAATGGCTGATGTCCGACGGCGCAAGCTATGTGACAGGGCATGTCCTGTCCGTTGATGGCGGATTGCTCGCATAGCCCGGATGGCCACCATGCCGACGCCACCCACAGCCATTGTCACCGGCGCCGGCTCGGGCATCGGCCGGGCCTGCGCGCAACGCCTTGTTGAAGCAGGATTCATTGTTGCGTGCATGGATATGAGCCCCACGTATGGACTGGGGGAGCGCGCAGTCATGATCCAGGGCAACGTTTGCTCGGAGCCCGACTGGGCCCGCGCTGTCAGCCAGCTGGTGGACCAGTACGGCAGGGTTGATGCCCTTGTCAACGCGGCCGGAATTTCGTCGCGGGGTGTGGACGACCCGCTGGGTGCAGCAGCCTGGCGCGCGGTGATGGAGGTCAACCTGCTCGGTACCTGGCATGGCATGCGGGCCGTCCTGCCGCACATGCGCCTGCGGGGTGTGGGCCGTATCGTCAACCTGGGTGCGGTCGCGTCATCCATGCCGTTCCCGATGCCTGAATCGGCTGCCTACAGCGCATCCAAGGCAGGGGTCGAGGCAATTACCCGCGCTGTTGCGCTGGAAGCGGCGCCACACGGTGTGCTGGTCAATGCAGTTGCGCCCGGGCCTGTGCGGACGCCGATGACGGCCGGCATGCCAGCCTCGCTTTCCGACTTCATCACGACACGGGTGCCGCTGGGTGAATGGGGCCGCCCTGAGGCCGTGGCCGCGCTGGTTCATTTTCTTGTGTCACCGGCTTGTGAGTTCATCACCGGCCAGGTCATCGCAATTGACGGGGGCATCGGGATCGGCGCCCTTCACTCTTCCTGACCCATCACTTCATCAACCAGGAGCAATCATGATCATGTCGTTCATCCGCAAGAGCATTTTTGGCGCATTCACCATTTCACTGGCGGCCACTGCGGCCATGGCCCAGACATGGCCGGACAAGCCGGTCCGGATCATCGTGCCATACCCGCCCGGTGGCGTCCTCGACTCGCTTGTGCGCTCGGTTGCCAAGCAATTGCAGGAGAACCTGCGCCAGCCGGTCATTACCGAGAACGTGGCCGGCGCCGGCGGCAACATTGGCATGAACGCTTGCGCACGCGCACCGGCCGATGGTTACACCCTGTGCATCACGACCAACGACTCTGTCTCCCTCAATCCGTTCCTCTACAAAAGCTTCCCGTTTGATCCGGTGCGCGATCTGGCGCCTGTCCAGCGGCTGGTCTGGGTCGATGGCGTCATCGTGGCTACCGCGCCGCATCCTTACAGGACCTTTGACGCCCTGATGACGGCCGCCAGATCCAGGCCCGAAAGCGTGAGTTGGGGCTCGTGGGGATATGGAAGCGTGTCCCACCTCTATGCAAGCTGGTTCAATTCGTCGCTTGGCGCGAAGATGCTCCATGTCCCCTACAAGGGATCGGCACCGCTTCTCCAGGCCATGCTGAGCGGGGAGGTGCATTCGGGCTTCCTCGCCAAGGGAATACTGATGCAGCACATCAAGAGCGGCAAGCTTGTTCCGCTTGCCGCCACCGCAGAACGCCGGCTCGACGGCCTGCCTGATGTGCCGACGCTTCGGGAGGTCGGGGTGGATTTCTTCATCCCGGCCTGGTTTGGTGCGTTCGCCCCGGCCGGTACACCTGCGGCGGTGGTGCAAAGGCTGGGCTCCGAAATCGGCAAGATCGTTGCGAGCCCGGGCATGGAACCGTTTTTGGCGACGGCCGGGTTCCGGCCGGCAGCCACGGCGACACCTGCCGAGTTTGCGGAGTTCCTGCGGGAGGACCGTGCACGGGGCGAAAAGCTGGTCAGGGCTTCCAACACGGTGCTCGACTGAGCAAGGGGCAAAGGACTGTTGCAGTGGCATCGGCCATCGGGCGCACAAGAGTATGTCCCAGCCGGTAAAATCGGTCTGTGCTGCAACAACGTACCCTCAAATCCATCACCAAGGCCGTCGGCGTGGGCCTGCACAGCGGCCAGCGCGTGGAGCTGACGCTGCGCCCGGCCCAGCCCGACACCGGCATCGTGTTCCGCCGCGTGGACCTGCCGGCGCCGGTGGACATCCCGATTTCGGCCCTGGCGGTGACGGATACGCGGCTGGCTTCCACCATTTCCACCGGCAGCGCCAAGGTCCATACCGTCGAGCACCTGATGTCCGCCTGCGCGGGGCTGGGCATCGACAACCTCTATGTGGACATCACGGCCGAGGAAGTCCCGATTCTTGACGGCTCCGCCGCCTCCTTCGTCTTCCTGCTGCAAAGCGCCGGCGTGGAGCTGCAGAAGGCTCCCAAGCGGTTCATCCGTGTGCTGCAGCCTGTGGAAGTGCGCGAGGGCGAGGGCGCAGCCGCCAAATGGGCGCGGCTGGACCCGTACCACGGCTACAAGCTCAGCTTCGAGATCGACTTCGACCACCCGGCGGTGGACTCCACCGGCCAGCGCGTGGAGTTCGACATGGGCAGCGGCTCCTACATGAAGGACATCGCCCGTGCCCGCACCTTCGGCTTCACGAAAGACGTGGAGATGATGCGCGCCAACGGTCTGGCCCTGGGCGGCGGGCTGGACAATGCCATCGTCATGGACGACTACCGCGTGCTCAACAGCGACGGGCTGCGCTACGACGACGAGTTCGTCAAGCACAAGATCCTCGACGCCATGGGCGACCTCTACCTCATCGGCAAGCCGCTGCTGGCGGCCTACAGCGCCTTCCGCTCGGGCCATGCGCTCAACAACAAGCTGCTGCGCGAGCTGCTGTCGCGCAAGGACGCGTACGAAGTCGTCACCTTTGAAGACGAGAAGAAGGCGCCCACCGGCTTTGCCATTCCGGCACGCGCCTGGTAAGCCGCTGCCATGCTGCTGTTCCGCTGGGTGCTCATGCTGTTGCTGCTGGCAGCCGCCATCAGCTTTGCCTTCTATGCGGGAACGGGGCAGGCGCGGTTCAAGCGCTTTGGTCTCATCATCCTCAAATGGATGCTGATTGCGGGGTTCTGCTTTTTCGCGGTGCTGATCCTCGAACGCATTGCCTGAGCAATTGCGATTCAGTAAGTCCGCCCGCCCTTGTACATGCCGCTGCTCTTGCGCTGCAGGTCTGCCGCCAGCGCGATCTTGTCCATCGCACGGCCTACATGCGCATGGGTGATGGCAAGGCCCAGCGCGTCGGCCGCGTCCTTGCCGGGCAGGCCCGGCAGCTTCAGCAGGCGCATGACCATCTCCTGCACTTCGGGCTTGCCGGCCTTGCCGTAGCCGGCTACGGCCTTCTTCATCTGCAGCGCGGTGTATTCGGCCACCGCCAGGTTGCATGACACCAGCGCCGTCACGCAGGCGCCGCGCGCCTGGCCCAGAAGCAGCGTGGCCTGCGGGTTGACGTTGACGAAGACGATCTCCACCGACGCAACGTCCGGGGTGTAGCGTGCGGAGACTTCGTTGATGCCATCAAACAGCACCTTCAGGCGCGCCGGCAGGTTGCCGGTGTCGATATGCGTGGTCTTGATGGTGCCGCTGGCCACATAGCTCAGCGCATGGCCGTCCACATCGATCACGCCGAACCCGGTTGTCTGCAAGCCTGGGTCAATGCCGAGAACACGCATGGCTAGACGCCAAAATACCAGCGCACCGAATGGAAAAATATCGGCGCTGCGAAGCACAGTGCATCCACCCGGTCGAGCAGCCCGCTGGCGCCGGTGACGCCGGGCATGCCCTGCTTGCCCCAGTTGCTGATGCCGCGGTCGCGCTTGAGCGCCTTCATCACCAGGTGCCCCATGGAGCCGGCGATGCAGGCAATGATGGCCATGGCCAGTGCCTGTGCCGGCTTGAATGGCGTGATGCCGGACAGCAGCCCGCCCAGGAAGCTTGCCACCGCCACGCCGATGCCCCAGCTCGCCCAGTTGAAGCTCTGGCTCACGCGCGGCGCATGCGGCGCGCGGCGCAGCTGCCGGGCCGCGATGTGCTGCACCACCATGCAGGTCTGCACCACAAAGACAAGGAAGAACACAAGGAACGCGCTCTTGCCTGCGTAGCCCGGGAAGTCCAGCAGCAGCAGCGCCGGGACATGGCTCATGCCATAGACGCAGACCATGATGCCCCACTGCAGCTTGGCATTGCGCTCCAGGAAGCGCTCGGGGTCGTCGGCCAGCGCGCTGACCACCGGTATGGCCAGGAACACATAGACCGGTATGAATACTGTGAACAGGTCAAAGTGCTCGGTCCCCACCAGCCAGAACTGGATCGGCAGCACCACAAAGAACGCCAGCACCAGGCTGCGGTGGTCGCCGCGCCGGGTGGGTGACAGCGTGATGAACTCGCGCAGCGCAAAGAACGAGATCAGCGCAAACAGCACCGTGGCCACCCAGTCGCCCGAGGCCCAGCCCACCCAGAACACGATGACCATGAACCAGGAACTGCGCAGCAGGCCCGCAAAGTAGCTCAGCTCGGCCAGGCGCTTCTGGCCCTGCTCGTCTTCACCGCGCTCGCGCAGGATGGCGATGAAGTTCCAGGCGCTGATGGCGGCCAGGATGCCGAAGATGATGAGGAACAGCGCGCCCACCTGCTGGGTGGCCGTCATGCTGCGCAGGAACTGGTTCATGCTCATACGTCCCTCAGGGCCATCACCGCCAGCCGCGCGCGGTCCAAAAAGGCGCGGCGCTCTTCACCGGCCTCAACCCTGACCGGTGCGCCAAAGGTGACGGAGCACAGGATGGGCACAGGCACCACTTCACCCTTGGGCATGACGCGCTGCACGTTGTTGATCCAGGCGGGCACCAGCACGACGTCGGGGAACCGCATGGCCAGGTTGTACAGGCCGGCCTTGAAGGCCTGGGGTTCTTCGGCGTTGCCGCGCGTGCCTTCCGGGAACAGGATGATGGAGTCGCCATTGGTGAGCGCCTCGATCAGCGGCTCCAGCGGGTCCTGGTCGCCCGTCCGTGCACGGTCCACATAGATGGCATGGAACACCGCCGTCGTGATCCACTGCTTGAACGGCGAGCTCGTCCAGTAGTCCCTGGCGGCAATCGGCCGGGTGATGCTGCGCAGCTCTTCCGGCAGCGCGGCCCAGATCATGACAAGGTCGGCATGGCTCTGGTGGTTGGCAAAGTAGATGCGCTGCTCGGCCTTGGGCGGCGAGCCGTACCAGCGCGCCTGCGCCCCCGTCAGGACGCGGATGAGTCCCAGCAGGAACAGGCTCATGATTTTGGCGAGCATGCGGATAGTTTAGCTAGGGTAGTTCTGCATCGCCCATGCGCGCAACAATGGTCGAGGCGCGGCTGGCGAGGTAGCCCGAGTTGGGCACTTTCTCGAAATACTTGGGCCGGGGCAGCATGACCGACAGGCGTGCGGACTCATATGCGCTGAGCCTTGCCGCCGGCTTGCGGTAGTAGTGCTGGGCCGCGGCCTCGGCGCCGAAGACGCCATCGCCCCACTCGACGCTGTTGAGGTAGATCTCCAGGATGCGCTGCTTGCCCAGCAGCAGCTCCAGCGCCAGCGTGAGCACGAACTCCTGGCCCTTGCGCAGCAGCGAGCGCTCACCCGACAGCAGCAGGTTCTTGGCCAGCTGCTGGGTGATGGTCGAGCCGCCGACGATCTTGGGCGGCTTGCCGGTGCCGGGTTTGGCCGCCTGCAGGCGCTTGGCGGCCTGGGCCTCGGCCTTGGCGTTTTTCTGCCAGGCCTTCTCGATGGCTTCCCACTCCACACCGTCATGGTTGATGAAGTCGCCGTCTTCCGAGGCGATGACCGCGCGCTTGAGGCTGTCGGGCAAGTCCCTGTACGGCACCCATTGCTGGCGCCAGCGCAAGGTACCTTTGGTGGTGACCTGTGTCCAGGCCTCGGAGCGCTGGAAGGTGGTGGACTGCGGGTCGATGGCCAGCATGGCCGCGATGCGCAGCACAAAGAAAACTTCCAGCAGCAGGCCGGCCACCAACACCAGCATGGCCCAGCGCAGGAATGGCTTCATGGCGTTGTCATGCGGCCAGGGTGGCGCGCAGCTCCGCCAGCACCTGTGCCGACGGCGGGCGCACGCCGCGCCAGAACACAAAGGACTCGGCCGCCTGCTCCACCAGCATGCCCAGCCCGTCGCGGCCCACCGCGCCATGCGCGCGCGCCCAGTCCATGAAGCCGTTGGCGGCGGGGCCATACATCATGTCGTACGCCAGTGCGCCGGGTTTCAGGACCGACGCGGGGACCGGTACCTCGCCACCGTTCAGGCTGCTGGCCGTGCCATTGATGATGATGTCAAAGGCGCTTTGCGTGTTCTGCAGGCCGCAGGCAAGCAGCTCCGTGCCATGACGCAGGGCCAGCACGGCATGGCGCGCAGCAAGCGCGGCGGCCTTGTCGGTGGTGCGGTTGGCAATGACGATGCGTTTCGCCCCGGCTTCAATGAGCGGGCCGAGCACACCGGCGGCCGCGCCGCCTGCGCCGATCAGCAGCACGTCGCGGCCGGCCAGCGGCACCCCGGCATTGCGGGTGATGTCATTGACCAGGCCCACGCCGTCGGTGTTGTCAGCATGGATGCCGTCATCCTCAAAGCGCAGCGTGTTGCAGGCCTGGGCAAGTTGCGCACGGGCACTTGCGTGCCGCACAAGTCCAGCCGCCTGGAACTTGAACGGCACCGTGATGTTGCAGCCCTTGCCGCCTTCGGCCATGAAAGCGCTCAGCCCGGCTTCAAAGCCGTCCAGCGGGATCAGGCGCCTGCCGTATTGCAGCGTCTGGCCGGTCAGTGCGGCAAAGCGGGCATGGATCCACGGCGACTTGCTGTGCTCCACGGGGTTGCCCATCACGCAGTAGGTGTCCATCAGGGGGTCGTTCAGGAACGTGGCGCGTTCAGCGGCTGGTGAGTTTGGTTTCAAGGGTTTCGTCGCGGGTGAACTTGAAGCGCGACACCACAACGATCTGGTCGGCCTTGCGGCGCATGGCGTCGCTGAAGCGGCCGAAGGGCCCGGCATTGCGCGCAATCGCCTGCGCGCGGCGGTCCAGCGTCAGGCTGCCGGAGGTCTCGACGATCTCGGTCTGGAGCACCCGGCCGTCGAAGTTGACGGTGACGATCATCGTGAGCTCGCCGTAGAGCTTCTTGCCTGCGGCCTCGGGGAAGTTCTCGGTGCCCTTGTCCTCGATCTTGCGGCGCAGGCTGTCGTAGTACACCGCGTACACCTCCTCGCGCGTGGCGGGGCTGATGTAGCGCTTCTTGGGCCGGGCATTCTCTTCGTTGATGCGCCGCTCGATCTCGCCCAGCAGCTTGATCAGCTGGCGGCGCTTTTCCTCGCGCGCGGCCACTTCGGGGTTGTTGCTCGGCTGCTTCGGGTCGGGCGGCGGCATCGCGGCCAGCGCCTGCTTGATCTGCGCCAGCAGCAGGGTCTGCTGCTCCTGCATGGCGTCGATCTTGCGCTGGGCCTCTTCAGTCGAGTCGCCCAGCTCGCGCAGCGCCGACGGCGGCAGCGGCGTGGTGGAGCGGCCCTTGTCGGCATCGCCGCCGCCGGCAAGCGAAGACTGCGCAATGGCGGTGGCCTTGTCGGGCCGCTCGTTGGCCTTGGCGTTGACCAGGATGACCTCCAGCGGCGTGTCCTGGAACACGCGGTTGAAGCTCTCGGGGTCAACGAATCGGACGGTCAGCAGCACCGCATGCACGGCGACGGAGACGCCAAGCGCAATCTGGAGGGTGCTGAAAGACCGCAGGTTCACGGAGAAGGATTATCACCCGAAGGAGCGCCTGGTTCGCTCATATCCACCGCAATCGCGATTGGCCCGGCTGCGACTTCCTCGCCTTCGCCTTCTTCCTCTTCTGCCTCGCCCTGCGGGGCCGCGGGCGCGGCGTCCAGCCGCTCCAGGATGGTGCCGTGTACATCGAGCGTGATCTCGTCAATGCTGCCCAGCTTGACCCGCACCCGGGCATTGCGCGGCAGCTCGTGCGCGCCCATGACGCCCAGCACCAGCGGCAGCTCGTCAGCCCGCATCAGGCTTTCGCGGAAGGTGGTGGCCGTCAGCTCCGTGATGCCCTGTTGCTCCAGGTACTTGAGCGTCCAGAAGCGTTCCATGCCGGCCTGGTACGCGTTGTAGGCGCTGTAGGCCGAGTCAAAGCTGGAGATGATGGAGAACAGCTCGGCGTCTTTCGGCTTGAAAGGCGCCACCAGCGCGGCTGTCTTGCCGTGCCGCGCGCAGGCAATGATCTGCCACTGATTGACCAGGTCGGTATAGCGGCGCAGGGGCGAGGTGCTCCAGGCATAGCTTTTCACGCCGATGCCGGCGTGCGGCAGGGCCTTGGTGCCCATGCGTACCTTCACGCCCGGCGCCATGCTGGCCTGGCTGCGGTAGATGCCCGGCACGCCATGCTCGGCCATCCAGTTGCCCCAGGTGCTGTTGGCCAGGATCATGGCCTCGGCCACCATCAGGTCCAGCGGGGCGCCGCGCTGGCGCACGCTGATCTGTACTTCTTCAGTGCCCCTGGGTTCCGCGCCATGGTTGCCGACGAGCCGGAAGTTGTAGTCAGGCCGGTTGAAATTCTCGGGCTTGCCGCGCACCACCTCGCGCTGGGCCTTCAGGTGCCGGGCCAGCCGGTACAGGAAGGCGAGCGACTCGCGCGGCACCGGCGGCGGTGTGCCTTCGGTGGCGGGGTGCGTCGGGTCTGTCAGCCACGCTTCGGTGACGACGCCGTCGAGCTGGTCGTGGCGCAGGTTGGCGGCAATCGGCACCCGCTCGAGCTTCGTGACGCTGTCCTTCACCTCCAGCGTGGTTTCGTCCATCGTCACATAAAGCGACACGGCCGGGCAGTCGCGGCCCTCCTGCAGCGTGTAGGCCTGCACCACATCGTCGGGCAGCATGGTGATCTTGTAGCCCGGCATGTAGACGGTGGACAGGCGGTGGCGCGCCACGGCGTCCACTGCGCCGGCCGGCTGGATGGCCAGGCCGGGCGCGGCAATGTGAATGCCCACGGTGACCGTGCCGGAGCCCAGGCCCTCCACCGACAGCGCATCGTCGATCTCGGTGGTTTGCGAGTCGTCAATCGAGAAGGCCTGCACGGTGGCCAGCGGCAGTTCGTCCTTGATGGCGGGGGCCGAAAGCGGCGGGAAGGCAGTGCCCTTGGGGAAATTCTCGAACAGGAAGCGCTTCCAGTGGAACTGGTAGGGCGAGTCGATGGCGCCGGCCTTTTGCAGCAGGTCCAGCGGCGCCAGGTGGGTGGCACGCGAGGCGTCCACCACGGCCTTGTATTCAGGCGCGTTCTTGTCGGGGCGGAACAGTATCTTGTAGAGCTGCTCGCGGATGGGCGCGGGGCAGGTGCCCGCCGCCAGGTCTTCGGCCCAGCCGGCTATCTGCGCCTGCAGCTGTTTTTTCTTCTCGATGCCGGCCAGCGCCTGCTGCAGGATGTCGGCCGGCGCCTTCTTGAAGCGGCCCTTGCCGGCGCGGCGGAAGTAATGCGGTGACTCGTGCAGCCTGAGGAGTGCCCCGGCCTGCTGCTCCAGTGAGGCCTTGTCGCTGAAATAGTCGCGCGCGAGGTCTGCAAAGCCGAACTCCTCGTCTTCAGGCGAGAACTCCCATGCCAGGTCCAGCTCGATGGTCTGGGCAATGCCCTGGGCCTGCGCCATCAACTCGTCGGGGGAGGGCTTTTCAAACCTGATCAGCTGGTTGGCCGCCTTGACCTTCATCCGCTTGCCGCTGGACAGCTCCACCTGGGCCGATGACTCCGCCTCGGACAGCACACGCCCGGCCATGAATTTGCCGGAATCTTCGAATAGAACAAACATGAGCGGGATTGTCCCATGCTGGGTGCGGCGCCCTTAACCTGCAAGGCCGAGAAACGCGAACACCTCGTCAATGTGCCCGTCAAAGTCACTGAGCGCATGGTCGCTGCCTTCCAGCAGCTTGATGCGGGCGCCGGGGTAGCGGGCGGTCATCTCGCGCCAGTCCAGCACTTCGTCGCCCTTGGCGATGACTGCAAAGCAGTTCTCAGGGTGCGCCGGGCCGGCGCATTCCATCGCGCGCAGCTCGTCCACATATTCCGGCTTGAAGAAGAAGCGCTCGGCCGGGTCATGCCAGGACGTTTGCTCGCCGATGTACTTGTGCAGGTCGCGCGCCGGGTCCACGGCGGGGTTGAGCAGCACGGCCTTGCAGCCACGGGCCTCCGCGACATGGGTGGCATAGAAGCCGCCGAGGGAGGAGCCGATGACGCCCATGCTGCCTGCCGGCCAGGCCCTGGTGCCCTCCATGACCATGGCCATGGCCTCGCGCGGGGAGGGTGGCAGCTGCGGGCACCAGAAGACCACGCCCGGGTGCCGGGCCGCCATGCGCGCCGCGACTTTCTGCGACTTCATGGACTGCGGGGACGAGCGGAAGCCGTGGAGATAGAGCAGGTGGGTGATGGGCATCGGCCGATCATAGGGATGAAACGCGGAAACAAAAAAGCCCCGCCGGAGCGGGGCTTTGGGGTTCCAGGCCTTGCGGGCCTGGTGCTGCCTCAAGGCGCAGGCGTCAACTTGTACATCGCGTAGAAGTTGGCGTATTCGCGGCCGTCGATGTCGCGGGCCCACAGGTGCAGGCCGTTCACGGCGACACCGGCGGCATAGGCTCCTGTCACCGTCGTGCTGCAGTGCGTGTCGCCGCCGGAAGCGGTCGAGCACTGGACCACAGTCTTGCGCGAGGTGGACGGGAAGTTGACCGCATCGTCGAACGAGTTGGCACCGCTGTTGTAGCGCCCGAAGATCCGTACCTGCGTCGGCGGCAGCACGCCAACCGGCACTGACCAGGCGTTGCCGCCAGCGTCGGTCTGGATGTAGGCCGGCTCGTTGGCATCAAGGCCGATCACGCCGGTGGAGGTGTTGGCATCCGCAGCGATGCTGGCGGTAATCTCCGGCACCAGCGTGGCCAGGCCCTTGAGCCTGAGTTCCCCGATGGTCAGGGCGCGGTTGCGGGTCTTGTACGACTGCGTGGCATCCGGCGTGGCCCCGGTGTTGCCCCACAGGAAGTACTTGTAGACCCACACGCCCTGGGCCGGGATGGCCGCGAGCTCTGCCTCTGTCCGCTGGGGACTGGCGAAGAACAGCGAGGTCGAATCCACCGTCGAGGGTGAATGCGTCATCGACGTATCAACAAATGCAGCGCCCAGCCGGATGAAGTTGGTGCTGGTCGGCACGCCGCTCTTCTTGAAGACCAGGAAGGAGGCGCCGGAAGACGGGTAGATCGTCACGGTGTTGCCGTTGGGCGTGGTGACTTCAACGCGGTCGTACTTCGGATTCGGGCCGTTCTGCAGGTTGTCCACATGCACCGTGTATCCGGAGCTGTAGTAGTTGTTGGCTGACTGGTTCAGCGTGATGAAGTTGCGCAGCTGGTGGTAGGCCGATACCGAGCCTGGGTGGTTGTACTGGTTGCCGATCAGGCGCAGTTTGCTGTCGGACCCCTTGCGCACCACCAGGGTGTCGTAAGTCTCCCCGCCGGAGGTGTCGCGGCTCTTGTAGCCAATGACCAGGTCGCCGTTGCCGCGGGTGAACTCATAGCTGCCCTGGCTGAACACCACGCCGGTGGCGCCCGAGCGGAACAGGCTGGCGAATGCGCCGGTGTTGTTGGCAGTCCGTTGCACCACGCCGCCGTTGCTCAGGAAGGTGGCCGGGTCGTTGTTGTGGAACACATTCCGGCATTCCGGCGCGATCACGGCCGAGGCCGTACCGACCACGGCGGTCATGGTGCCGCTGGCACCGCTGACGCGGCTGGCGAAGGGCACTGCATAGCAGTTGGTCAGGTCCTGCAGGAAACTGGTGATCAGCACCGAAGTGCCCGCTTCGACCAGGTTGGCGGTCGTCACTGTGGTGCCGCCAACCGAGCCGGCGGTAATGTTGTTGGTGGTGGTGATGGAGGCCAGCGTGGCGTCACTCGTGAACTGGATCACCGGTGGCTGGGAGGTGTCGCTGCCGCCGGTGGTTTTGATGCCGATCTCGATGTTGGCCGAGGTGCTGCTGGCCGGGATGATGTTGATGTTGATGGAGTCCAGCAGCCGGTCGTAGCCTGCGCCGTTGGTGGCGAAGGGGGTGGAGAGCGGATTGGCATCCGAGGTGCCGGTTGCGGCAAGCACGGGCGCCAGGATGGTCTTGATCTCCGCGACCGTGGCCGACACGGATGCGGCCGTGACCTGCGCTGTGCCCGCAGCTACCTCGGACGCGAGCTTGAGCGGGTCGCCCGAGGTGCTCAGCAGGGAAGCGATGAGGGTGGTCACGGGGGTCACGTTGAGCGTGGTCACGCTGGTCGATTCAGCCACGCTGACCATCGACTCGACCTGGCCATCGGCGCTGGTGCGCGAGGCAATGATGACGAATGGCGCAACCGCACCCGCGTCAAGCGTCACGGTGTAGGCGCCATCAGCACCGACCGGCTGGCTCGTGCCGACCAGCACGCCGCGGCTGTCCAGGACCGTGATCACCGCGCCAACAAAGGCCGCGCCGGTTGCGGCCGTGCCGCTGAAGGTCACGGCTGCAGGGGCTGCAGGCGCGTCGATGCTGTCGCTGCTGCTACAGCCTCCAGCCAGGATGAGGGCGGCGCTGGCCAGGGCCAAGCCTATGCTTCTGATGAGGTATTTCATGTTGCCTCCAGGCAGGTTGTGCGAGCTTCGCATTACCCAGTCCGCTCGCGGTTGCAAATACTTACGACATTAGATTACGCCTAATATGGGAAAAATGCGCATCAGATAAATACGGGAGGCGACGTTCTTTTTCTGGGGTTTCCACCAGTGCCGATGGTGCGCAGCAGCCGGCAGGCGCAAAAAGAGCGGGAAATGAAGCTCAACAAGCCGGGCTTTGGGGGTTTACACCAGTTGTATCAGGAGGCGATTCAGGCGGGCCAATTGGGTCGCAAATCTGTCATCCCCCGAACATGGTATGGAGTGAGAATGCACATTGGTTTAGGCTGTAACAGCTTGTAGTATGTCGGGGTGTCGGGTTTCTCGTGCCCGGCCGCGCAACAGATTCAACTGGAGAAGTAATCATGGCAGTTTTCCCTGGAAATTCCGGCAACGAGACCTATGCGGGCACGTCTGATGCCGACAGCATCACAGGCGCCGGCGGCAACGACACGCTGGGCGGCGCGGCCGGCAGTGATACTTATTTCTACAACGTGACGGTTGTTGGTGGCATGATCACGGCTGCCGATGGGTTTGACACCCTCCTCAACAATGACA
Organism: Pseudomonadota bacterium; assembly: GCA_040385105.1. Classification (GTDB taxonomy): domain Bacteria; phylum Pseudomonadota; class Gammaproteobacteria; order Burkholderiales; family Burkholderiaceae_C; genus JACMQX01. The sequence continues at coordinate 11,680 of JAZKHY010000097.1, read as the reverse complement.
GTGCCGGGACCGATAAAGTGGTCATCAATTCGGGCGGCGCCAGTATCCTGGGGCTGATCCACCCGTTCAGGAACGGCAACAACCTGGTCTTCAACTTCTATGCCGAAAGCTGGGAAGGCGACGAGCCCCCGGTGAGTCCCGGCCCCGTGGGCGGCATCACGCTGGTCAATTTCTTCACCGACCCGCTGGCCCGGGTGGACCGGTTCGAGTTCCAGGACTCCTTCCTGGACGTGATCGACACCGGTGGCGTGGTGAGCTTCCACTTCCGGACAGATGACGTCGGCAACAACGAGGACTTCCTTTACGAGGAGGCCCTCATCGATGCAAATTTCAACGACACCTTCTACAAGATCGTCTACGACAACGGTACCAAGGTCGAGGAAACTTATGACACGACGGGTACCCAGCCCTATAGCAGCATCGTCAGGTACTACACCGGAAGCGACCAGACCTCGTGGACGCTGACCCAGACCGAAACCTACAACGACGATGGCACCAAGACTGTCGTTGGCGAGGGCAGCAACGACATTCTCAACGGCGGCACGCTGAACGACACCCTGCACGGCAACAACGGCAACGACACCCTGTGGGGCAATGACGGTGCCGACCAGCTCAACGGCAACGATGGCAACGACGTGCTGCAGGGCGGCAACGGCAACGACCAACTGTCCGGGGGCAATGGCGATGACCGCCTGGTGGGCGGCTTTGGCAACGAGCAGTTCATCGACGGCGGCGCAGGCACCGACACGGTGGCGTTCGACTACCTGACCCCGGGCGGCCCCGGCCAGGGCTACACCATCAACTACAACTTCCAGGGCGCCAACGGCGTCAGCAGCCTTTCGGTGTCGGGCCTGGGCGGTATCTCTCACTTCGAGACGGACAACTCCGTCACCAGCATCGAGCAGTTCAACGGCACCTACGGCGACGACGTGATGCGCGACCTCGGCTACGACCGCGAGATCAACTTCAACCCCGGCCGGGGCAACGACACGGTGGTCGGCAGCGTGCATGACGGTGTCCTCGACTACATGATGTACAACGACCTTACGGACCCGTTGCAGCACATCGAGATCGACCTGGGCTACGAGAACGAGTACCAGGCCTTCAACGGCATGTACTTCGTTTTTGGCAATGCGGCGGTGTTCAACAGCGCCGGCCAGGTGACTGAAGTGGACTGGGTGCAGAACATCGGCGGCGTGTACGGCAGCTCCGGTAACGACCTGATCTGGGGCACCGACAAGGACTACATCGAGTACTACCGGCCGGGTGCCGGCAGCGACAGGGTGGATGGCCGCGGCGGCGGCGACATTGTGGACTACGGCAATGCCAACCGTGCGGTCAACATCACCATGGCAGCGGTGGGCCAGAACACCATCGTGGCAGACGACGGCTATGGCTCCATGGGCCAGGGCGGCGTGGACACGCTCATTGGCATCGAGCACATCTTTGGCAGCAACAATGCCGACACCATCACCGGCAATGACGGCGACAACCGGCTCCGCGGCCGTGGTGGCAACGACACCATTGACGGTGGCGGGGGCCTGGACCTGGCGGACTACCGCAGCTCGGGCTCGGCGCTGACCATTGTGCTGTCCGAGAACGGCGCCAGCTTCACCACCAGCGACGGCCAGGGCGGTACCGACACGCTGATCAACATCGAAGGCCTGCGCGGCGGCGACTTCAACGACGCGCTGGGTGGCAACAGCCAGTCCAATGTGCTGCTGGGCCACAACGGCGACGACACACTGGCCGGCGGCCAGGGCAACGACACGCTGGACGGCGGCAACGGCTTTGACCAGGTGTATTACAACTACATCCACGATGCCAATGGCTACAACATCGTGGTCAACACCACGGTTGACGGCGGCACGGTCAGCGTCACGGGCAAGGGCGCCAACAGCGGCTACAGCGAGACGGACGTTGTCATCAGCACCGACCTGTATGCAGGTACCGACAAGAACGACAACATTTCAGACCTGACGGCCGGTGTCAACACCCTGCTGGCCGGCTACCTGGGCAACGACACCATCACCGGCAACGCGAATGACATCGACTTTGCGGTCTATGCCGAGCGCGACGCGACCTTCCGGGTGAATGCGAGCCTGGCGACCGGCATCGTCACCGTGACCAACACGTTGAACGGCGCCTACCTTGAGACAGACTCGCTGGTGGACATCCACGGCCTGTGGGGCGGCGCAGGCAACGACACGCTGACAGGTGGCTCCGGCAACGACTTCTTCCGCGGCAACGGCGGCAGCGACCTGATCGACGGCGGTGCCGGCACGCGCGACATTGCGGACTACCGCACCTCCAGCGCAGTCACCATCACTCTGGCGGAGAGCGGCGACACCATCGTCACCGACAACCTCGGCACCGACACCCTGCGCGGCATTGAAGGGCTGGCAGGCTCCAGCGGCAACGACGTGTTCACCGGCAACAGCCTGGACAACTGGTTCCGCGGCCACAGCGGCAATGACACCATCAACGGCGGCGGCGGCACCGACGTTGTGGTGTACAACAACTCCAGCAGCAGCGTCTCGGTCAACCTTGGTGCCGGGACTGCCAGTGACGGCTTCGGCGGCTCGGACTCCTTGTCCAGCATTGAAAATGCAGTGGGCAGCGACTACAACGACTCCCTTTTCGGTAGCGGCGGCAGCAACTCGCTGGATGGTGGCAACGGTGACGACTTCCTGCGTGGCGCAGCGGGCAATGACACACTGACGGGTGGCAATGGCTCCGATACTGCCGACTACAGCAACCTGAGCGATGCCAACGGCTACACCTACACGCTGGGCGGCAGCACGCTCACGGTGGCAGGCAAGGGCGCCAACTCGGGCTATGCCGAGACCGACACCCTCAGCAGCATCGAGCTGTTTCAGCTTTCCGCCACAAGCGAGAGCTTTACCGACACGGTGGCCGGCAAGCAGGCCATCATCCGCGCGGGCCAGGGCAATGACACCATCACCGGCAACATACAGGACACCGATATGTCCATGTACACCGACCGCGCCAGCAACTTCCAGGTGAACGCCTTCCTGGAGGCCGGCACCGTGACGGTCACGGACATCACCAACGGCAGCTATTCTGAAACGGACACACTCCAGAACATCAATGGCCTGATGGGCGGCGCAGGCAATGACGTGCTGTCGGGCAACAACCTCACCAACTACCTGCGCGGCAACGGCGGCAGTGACATCATTGACGGCAGAGGCGGCTTTGACCTGGCTGCGTTCATATCGGCGCAGCAGTCCATCCAGGTGCACATGGCCGAGGAAAGGCGCAGCTTCACCGTCTTTGACGGGTCGGGCACCGACACGCTGTACGGCATTGAAGGCATTGACGCCACGGCTTACGACGACGACATCATCGGCAACAGCTCGTCCAACCTGCTGCGCGGCCGCAAGGGCTATGACTACCTGGACGGCGCCGGCGGCTCCGACGTGGCGGACTACAGCGGCTCCGAAGGCGGCATCAACGCGACCTTGCAGGAGTCCGGCGAGACCATCGTCGCCGACGGCTATGGGACCTTTGACACGCTGGTCAATATTGAAGGCATCTACGGCACCGACTACGACGACGTGCTGGTCGGCAACAGCCAGGACAACAATTTCCGCGGCCGCATCGGCAACGACCTGCTGGACGGCATGGGCGGCAGCGACAGCGCCAACTATGTGGGCGCGGCATCGGCGGTGAACATCACGCTGGCAGCGGAAGGCGTTGACACTGTTGTGAACGATGGTGACGGCGGCACCGACACGCTGCGCGGCATCGAAAACATATCCGGCAGCAATTTCAACGACGTCCTGACCGGCAATGAATTGAGCAATGTGCTGCGCGGCAGCATGGGCAACGACCTGCTGGACGGCAAGGGCGGCATTGACGTGGCCAGCTTCGGCAGCGCATACGGCGGCGTCAACATCACGCTGCTGGCCGGCGGTGCGGAGCAGGTGGTCAGCGACGGCGAAGGCGGCACTGACACGCTGCGCGGCATTGAAGGCCTGACCGGCACCGACTTCAACGACACGCTGAACGGCAGTTCCGGCGACAACATCCTCAATGGCGGCAAGGGCCAGGACTTCATCTTCGGCGGCGCCGGCAATGACACCATGGATGGCGGCGACATTTTCGATCGCATCAACTTCTCGGACCTCAACACCGTCAGCTACGCTGGCGCGACAACAGGCGTCGTCGTCAACCTGGCTACCGGCGTGGCAACCGACGGCCTCGGTGGCACCGACCAGCTGGAGAACTTCAACTGGGTGATCGGCTCGGGCAATGGGGACTCCATCACCGGGACTTCGATCCTCACCATGTTCGAGATCTTTGAAGGCGGCGGCGGCAACGACACCATCAATGGCGGTGCCATTGACCCCATCGGCGGCAACAACTCCAACCGCGCCGTGTATGCGAATGCAACTGCGGCAGTAACGGTGAACCTGGCCACCGGCACGGCCGCAGGCACCAGCGTCGAAGCGGGCATTGGCGTGGATACGCTGATCAACATCAACCATGTGCAAGGCTCCGGTTTCGGCGACTCCCTGCTGGGCTCCGACTCCACCTTCACCGAGCAGTTCAGCGGTGGCGCCGGCAACGACACGATCAACGGCATGGGTGGCACTGACGTTGCGCGGTACGACAACATCACTGGCGGCCCCGGCGTCACGGTCAACCTGGCCACCGGCATTGCCACTGACCAGTTCGGCAATACCGACACCCTCATCAGCATCGAGGGTGTGCGCGGGTCACAGTCGGCAGACTCCCTCACCGGCGGCGCAACGGCCAATGGCACGGGCGCGGTTGACGGCCTGGAGTTTTTCAACGGCCAGGGCGGCAATGACACCATTGATGGCGGTGCCGGCTATGACCGCGCCGATTACCAGTCTGCCTACGGCGGCGTGCAGGTCACGCTGGGTGGAAACGGCGTGGGCACCGCACAGGACGGCATGGGCGGTACCGACACGCTGATCAACATCGAAGCAGTGCGCGGCTCCGCATGGGACGACTACCTCGTCGGTAGCAATATTTCCGACCCGGGCGAGTTTGAGTCGTTCGAAGGCCGTGAAGGCAACGACACGATCGACGGCATGGGCGGCACCGACCGCGCCGACTACCAGGGCGTGGCCGGGGCCATCAATGTTGACTTGAATGCCGGCTTTGCCAGCAACGACGGCTATGGGTACTTTGACTTGCTGGCCAGCATCGAGAACGTGCGTGGTTCGTCATTCAACGATTACATCAACGGCAGCTCGGTGAACAACATGCTGGACGGCGGCGCCGGCAACGACAACCTGATCGGCGGGCTCGGCAACGACACGCTGATCGGTGGTGACGGCGACGACTCCCTGGTCGGGGGCTTCGGCAACGACAGCCTGGCGGGCGGCAACGGCTCGAACGACTGGGCGCAGTACTACGACGCCTCGGGCGGCGTGAACGTCAACCTGGTGAATGGCGCGGTGTCGGGTGGCGGAGGCCTGGACACCCTGTCGGGCATCGAGCACGTGACGGGCTCCCAGTTCGGCGATACGCTGGGCGGCGACAGCCTGAACAACAGCCTGCGCGGCGAGAACGGCAACGACGTCATCACCGGCGGCGGTGGCAACGACTTCATCACCGGCGGTGCCGGCAACGACAACATCGACGGCGGCGCCGGGACGGGCGACACGGCCGACTACTTCTATGGCGGCGGTGCGACAGACGGCATCACCGTCAACCTGGTGAACGGCACGGTCGTCGGTGGCGCCGGGCAGGACACGCTGGCGGGCATCGAGCATGTCAACGGCACGGACTTTGACGACCACATCACCGGCGACGCCAATGCCAACAGCCTGCAGGGCTTTGGTGGCGCCGACACGCTGCTGGGTGGCGCTGGTGGCGACACGCTGCAGGGCGGCGCGGGCAACGACAGCCTGGACGGCGGCACCATCACCGACCGCGTCAACTACGCTGACTTGAACGTCGTGAACTACTCCGGGTCCTACGTGGGCGTGAATGTGACGCTGGGTGGCAACGGCACCGGCACTGCGCAGGACGGCATGGGCGGCACCGACACGCTGGTCAACCTGAACTCCGTCATCGGCTCCATGCTGAATGACACGCTGACCGGCTCCACCGACATGATCTTCGAAATGTTCGAAGGCGGCGCGGGCAACGACACCATCGACGGCGGCGCCATTGACGTCATTACCGGCCAGAATTCCAACCGGGCCAACTACGGCTCGGCCGGCTCATCGGTGACGGTGGACCTGGCGGCCGGAACGGCCACCGGTGGCGGCGGCAACGACTCGCTGTTCAACATCAACCAGGTGCGCGGCTCCAACTTTGCCGACGTGCTGAATGGTTCCAACGGTACCATCACCGAAACCTTCATTGGCGGCGCAGGCAACGACACCATTGACGGCAAGGGCGGCATCGACATCGCGCGGTACAACGTTGGCGCGGCCAACGTCGGCATCATCGCCAGCCTGGCAACGGGCCTGGTGACGGAAGACGGCCACGGCAACACCGACACGCTGTTCAACATTGAGGGCCTGTACGGCTCCAACTACAACGACGTGCTGACCGGTGGCAGCACGCTGAACGGCACCGGCGCGGTGGATGGCTTCGAGCTGTTTGTGGGCAATGGTGGCAACGACACCATTGACGGCGGCGAAGGCTTTGACCGTGCGGACTACAGTACTGCCACAGTGGGCGTGACTGTCACGCTGGGCGGCAACAGCGACGGCAGCGCGCTGGACGGCCTGGGCGGTACCGACGTGCTGAGGAACATCGAGGCCGTGCGTGGCTCTGCGTTCAATGACATCCTGAACGGCAGCGACACGGGTGACTTCGACCTCAACGGCGAGTTCGAGTCGTTTGAAGGCCGCGAAGGCAACGACTATATCGACGGCAACGGCGGCGCCGACCGGGTGGACTACCAGGGCGTGGCTGGCGCGGTGACCGTCAACCTGTCCACCAACAATGCGTCCAACGACGGCTTTGGTTCCCAGGACACGCTGTTTGACATTGAAGCAGTGCGCGGCTCTGCCTTCAACGACCACATCACCGGCAGCACGGTGGACAACCGGCTGGAAGGCGCGCTGGGCAACGACACGCTGTTCGGGCTGGACGGCAACGACACGCTGGTTGGTGGCACTGGCAACGACAGCATCGACGGCGGGGCCGGGTTTGATGAGGCGTCGTTCAGCGGAGCCAAGGCCGGGTACACGATCACGCGGGGCGTGGGCAGCGTGACGGTGAGCGGTGCTGATGGGGTGGATGTGTTGACGGGGGTTGAGAAGCTGGTGTTTGGGGATGGCAGCGTGTTCCTCAAGAGTGCGGGCCACGACTACGATGGAGACGGCAAGACGGACCTGCTGTGGAGGAACAACGCCAACGGGGCCAACACGATCTGGGGCGGTGCGGACAGTGGACAGTCGCAGCCGGTCAGCACCATAGCGGACCTGAACTGGAAGATCACGGCCAATGCCGACTTCAACGGTGACGGCGAGACAGACATCCTGTGGCGCAACACGGCCACGGGCAGCGCCATCATCTGGCAGAGTGCAGACAGCGGCCAGGTACAGGGCATCACCACCATTGCCGACCAGAACTGGAAAATTGGTGCGACGGGTGACTTCGATGGTGATGGAGAAGGCGACCTGCTTTGGAAGAACGCAGTTACCGGCGCTGCCGTCATCTGGAGGAGTGCCGACAGCGGCACGACGCAGGAAATCAGCACCATCGCCGACACGACGTGGAAGCTGGCAGCCACAGGCGACTTTGACGGAGACGGCAAGACCGACCTGCTGTGGCGCAATACCGTCTCTGGAGCCTCGATCATCTGGGACGGGGCCGACAGCGGCCAGGCCCGTGGCATTACCACCATCGCGGACGCCAACTGGAAGCTCACGGGTGTAGGCGACTTTGACGGTGACGGCAAGAGCGACCTGTTCTGGAGAAACACCACGAACGGTGCATCGGTGATCTGGAAGAATGCCGACAGCGGCGCGACCCAGGCAGTCACCACCATTGCAGACCAGAACTGGAAGCTGATCGGCACGGGCGACTATGACGGTGACGGCAAGAGCGACTTGCTGTGGAGGAACTCCCTGAGCTACGACTCCGTCATCTGGAAGAGCGCGGACAGCGGCCAGGCACAAGGCGTCAGCATCGTGGCAGACGGCAACTGGAGCGTCACACCCCACACCAACGTCACGCCCGACGAGATCAAGCCTGCGGTGGCCTACGACTTCAACGGTGATGCAGCAAGCGACCTGCTGTGGTTCAACACCACGAGTGGGCTGGCGGTCATCTGGCAAAGCGCCAACCAGGGCACGGCGCAGGACGTCACGACCATTCCGACCAACTGGCGCATCGCGGGGATTGCCGACTTTGATGGCGACTCCGAGACCGACCTGCTGTGGAGGAACACCAACGACGGTGCCGGCGTCATCTGGAAGAGCGCGGACAGTGGCCAGAGCGTGGGCATCAGCCCCATTGCGGACACCAACTGGAAGATCGCGGGCCTGGGCGACTTCAACGCCGACGGCAAGGACGACATCCTGTGGAGGAACATCAGTAGCGGGGCCAACCTGGTGTGGAACGGCGGCGACAGCGGCCAGGCAAGCGACGTGACGCAGATTGCCGACCAGAACTGGAAGGCAGCGGGCATAGGCGATTTCAACGGCGACGGCAAGGACGATATCCTGTGGAGGAACGCCACCAACGGCGCCACGGTCATCTGGAACGGCGCGAGCAGCGGCGAGACCACTGAAGTGAACACGATTGCCGATACAGCCTGGAAGCTGGCGGCCATTGCCGACTTCGATGGCGACAACGAAAGCGACCTGCTGTGGAGAAACAGCACGACGGGTGCCAACATCATCTGGAAGAGCGCCGAGAGCGGCTCGGCAGAGGCTGTGACCACCATCGCCAGCCAGGACTGGCAGGTCGTGGCTGCGGGCGACTACACGGGTGACGGAGAGGCCGACCTCATCTGGCGCAACGCAACGACGGGCAGCAACGTGATGTGGGCCAGCGCTGACAGCGGACAGACCACGGAGCTGGTAAGCATCGTGGGCTCTGACTGGACCAATCCGTTGCAGTATGGCACCTGGCTCAAGCCGGATGGGACCTACTACGGGTAATCTTGCCGGCTGCGGATAGTTGCGGCCGCTGTTCGATTGACGCCTCCTTCAATGAAGGGGGCGTTTTCATGTGGCAATTACATCAGTGGAGGGCGGCATGGCTGTTGTTGCGTTTGTATCCAGGGCGGTTGTAGCGTTCGATCCCGCTGTAGATACGCTCCATTTCGCCGATGTATCGCGGCATGCTGGTGATCACCTCAGCTTTGTAGCAGACGGCGTCAACCTGAAGGTCTATCACAGCGGTCAGGTCATGACACTGCTCAATACCAGCTACGCAACGCTGACCTCCTCCAGTGTCACCTTTGCAGACGGGTCGCTTTTTGTCAAGGGAACGATCGGTGACGATGCGCTGGCGGGAACGTCACTGGATGATCATTTTGATCTGTCGTCCGGTGGGAGCGATGAGGTCAACGCAGGCTCGGGTAATGACGACTTCGTTCTGGGCTCGGCGCTCTCGGTATCAGATTCCATTGATGGTGGAGCAGGAATCAGTGACACTGCCTATATCTATGGTGACTACAGTGACTTCCTGGTTTTTAATGCCACCACTGTCACTGGCGTCGAGAATTTTTACATAGGCGCTGGCACGATCAAGTTGATGCTTCACGAGGGCATGATGAATGGAACGAGCATCAGGCCTGATTTTCGTGCAGACGGCCAGGACAGCTTGTCGACCTTGTTTCTTGACGCGAGCAAAGTTTTCTCCAGTTTCTTTTTTGCAGGGGGAAGAGGAGTTGCCAACGTCACAGGGGGTAAGGGAAATGACAGCCTCCATGGGGGTATTGAAAATTCCGACTTTCTTGAGGGCGGGCGGGGCCATGACCAACTCTTTTCTGGCTCGAAAATGGTCCCGAACGTTGGACTCAATCCCACAGGCGTAGATACGCTTTCCGGCGGTGAGGGCAATGACGCCCTTGTGACCGCAACAAATGAGTTAGGCGACCGGGCCGTGATGATAGGCGGACCGGGCGCGGATCGTTTCGTATTCGCCCATGGCGTTTATTCCGATGCCCCCAGCTTTCCGAGCATTCCTGGTAACGACAACTTCACACGTACTTATGGAAGCAGCAGCAATGTGTCGTCTGTCATGGCAAGCGACCGCATTGTGGACTTCAATCAGTCCGAGGGGGATTTGATCCGGTCAGGAATTCTGGACGGACTCAGTGGTGATAACAATGCGACTCCCGTCTTGTGGAGAGGGCGCGCCGCAGAGGGATTCTCGGCAACCGTTGGCACTGCGGCACCCGGGCAGGAAATGGGGACGAACGTTTTGCAGTTGTGGTTCTACCATGACGTTGGGCAGAGCCAGACCGTTCTGTACATGGACCGCAACAGGGATTTTCTGGTCAGTGCGGAAGACTTCAGGGTTCTCTTTGATGGGGACATCGCTCTCGGGGCGTCAAGTTTCACGGCAGGTACCTTCTACAACGTGGGAACGGCGGGGCCGGACACCATCAATGGGACAACTGCTGCTGACGCAATTTATGGTGAAGCAGGGAACGACAGCCTCAACGGGGGAGGTGGAAATGACTGGCTGGATGGCGGTCCCGGAAACGACGTTATCCTGGGTGGCACAGGAAACGACGTCCTGGATGGCGGTGATGGTAACGACGCGCTGGCAGGTGATGAGGGATTTGACACGATATCTGGTGGCAACGGCGAAGACTTGATATACCTTACCGGGCCATCAACGGTGGATGGTGGTGCAGGGTATGACGTTGTTTTTGTGAACTCAGACAACGGCTATTTTCCGGGAGCTGCAGGGTTCGATCTGACGTCCATTGAGCGGGTTTTCAGCAATAGCTTCACTACCTTTGGGCATTCTGGACACGATGCCTTCAATGTTGATGAGGGCGCAAACGCTGCCCACCGTTCTGATGTTTTTTATGGCCGGGGCGGTGCAGATATTTATGCGTTTGACTATGTGGATGGTTCTCACGGCGTCAACCGCATCATGGATTTCGGAGTAGACGACGAAATTCTGTTCAGTCATTGGCCTGCAGACATTCCTTTGGGGCCTATCAGTTACGGAAACGGCATTGGTCTGTCACTGGGCCAGATTCACGTCTGGCCTTTGTCGGATGGATTCACCAAAGTCTTCGTTGGCTGGTATGCCCAAAAAGTTCAGACTATTGAGTTGCAGGGGTTTTATCACCCGGATAGCTTTATTGCTTTCAAGGATGGAGGTACGGCAGGGCTGAGGGTCACCGAAATTGATCTTTCAGGCAATGGAGGCTTCGGCGGCTTTCGTGGAAGCGTGGGAAATGACACGTTTAGTGGCACCAGCAATAATGAATTTTTCGAAAGTGGATCGGGCAACGACCTGATCGATGGCGGTGGCGGCTTCGATATTGAAAGAGTGAACGGATTCAGCAGTGACTACTTGGTTACCTGGGGCGTGGGCAACGTAACGGTTGCGGGAGCCGACGGCGTTGATACGCTGACTGGCATTGAGCGCATTGATTTTTTTGATGCATCGGTGGTGCTACTCAAGATCTTCGGCCCGGACTACAACGGAGACGGCAAGACAGACCTGCTGTGGCGGCACAACGTCA
>JAZKHY010000096.1:0-5068 GCA_040385105.1 Pseudomonadota bacterium | reverse complement strand
CGCCAGGAAGCCCGCCGCCAGGTGGGTTTTGCCGACCAGATCTTCATCAGCAAGACCGACCTCGTGGCCAAGGACGAGGTGGATGCGCTGATGCACCGCCTGAAGCACATGAACCCGCGCGCGCCCCAGCAGGCGGTGCATTTCGGCGAGGTGCCGATTGCCAGCGTGTTCGACCTGCGCGGCTTCAACCTGAATGCCAAGCTCGACATCGACCCGGACTTCCTGAACGAGGACGACGATCATGGCCACAGCCATGAAGGCCATGACCACGGCCCGGGCGAGCACTGCGACCACCCCTCGCATGCGAAAGACGGGCAGGGCGGCCACCACCATCACCAGGACGACGATGTGAAGAGCTTCGTCTTCCGGTCGGACAGGGCCTTTGATGCGGCCAAGCTTGAGGACTTCCTGGGCGCCATCGTCAATATTTACGGGCCGAAGATGCTGCGCTACAAGGGCGTGCTGCACATGAACGGCACCGACCGCAAGGTGATCTTCCAGGGCGTGCACCAGCTCATGGGCAGCGACCTCGGGCCCAAATGGGCCGACGGCGAGCAGCGCAACAGCAAAATGGTCTTCATTGGCCTGGACCTGCCCCGGGACATCTTCCTGCAGGGGCTTGAGCAGTGCCTGATTTAGTGGCCGGTTGACGCCTGATTTGGGTTAGGCTCGGAACTTGCCTTGCATGCCGTTTGCCAGGCTCTGCAATTCCAACAATCCGCGCTGGGGACCCCATGAATGTCTCGATTCCGCAACTCGAACGGTTTCACACCGGGAAGCCTATACAATCGCGCGCCGGTGGGGTCCCGCAGAGCGTCTCCGGGAATGCCGCCAATCAGGGTATAACTCGGGTGAATGAAGACTTCCCATCATCAGAAAAACCAGGCCTGCAAACGGGCTGCCGCACCGGCCGCTTGCCAGTTCCGCGAGGAGACATGACGTGAAAGCCCCAGCGAAGAAGACCAAGGCCCAGGCCGCCGTGAAAAAGCCGGCCGCCAAGGCCAAACCGGCTGCGGTGGCTAAAAAACCGGCAAAACCCGTTGCCAGGCCGGCCCCGAAGCCGGCCGCCAAGGCGGTGAAAAAGCCCGCGCCGGCCGGCAAGCCTTCCGCCAAGGCCGTTGCGTCCAAGAAGGCTGCGCCCCCGAAGGCGGCGGCCAAGCCGGTAGCCAAGAAAGCTGCCGCCCCTGTTCAGAAATCAAAGTCCACCGACACGAAAGCGTTGAAACCCCCTGTGAAAACCATCTCCAAGCCTGCAGCAGCGCCTGCCAAAGCGCCGCCCAAGGCCGAACCCGTTGTGGCGGCGCCGGCGCCTGTGCCCAAGCCGGTGCGCCTGTCCCGCCTGCAGCAGCTCACCGTGCCGTCCATGGCACCGGCTGTTGCTTCCACCGCCGCCAAGGCAAGCTATACACAGATCATGTCGACCCCCGTACTCACTCCCCCTCCGCATGTGGCGGTCAAGAAAGACCCCAAGCTCGCCAACAACTGGAAGTCCAAGACCGCAGCCGAGATGAGCGACGCCGAAGTCCTGGCCATGCCGGACTCCGAATACATGAACGACAAGCAGATGGCCTTCTTCCGCCTGAAGCTGTCGCAGCTCAAGACCGACATCCTCAACAGCGCCGGCGAGACCACCGAGCACCTGCGCGAGGACACCGTCATCGTGCCCGACCCGGCCGACCGCGCCACCATCGAGGAAGAGCATGCGCTGGAGCTGCGCACCCGCGACCGCGAGCGCAAGCTGCTCAAGAAGATCGAGCAGTCGATCCAGCGCATTGATGCCGGCGACTACGGCTACTGCGACGAAACCGGCGAGGCCATCGGCGTCGGCCGCCTGCTGGCCCGCCCCACGGCCACGCTGTCGCTTGAAGCCCAGCAGCGCCGCGAACTCAAGCAGAAGATGTTTGGAGATTGATCGAGGCAGACTGCGGCTGACCTGACCCTTCCCATCCTCCAGTACTCCTGACCATTCATGGCCACCAAAGACGAAAACGCCGGCTTGCTTTCGAAGGTGGTGAAGTTCGTCCGCAATCCGACGACCAACTGGGCCGACCTGGACCAGCAGGAGTCGGACAGGGAGAGCAACTACAGCAAGCAGATGCTCAAGGAGATGATCGAGCGCAAGCGGCGTAACGACTTCGTGCGCAAGCGCGAGTTCGACATGCTGCGCAAGATGCGCCGGCGCGAGGCCATGGCGGGGCAGGATCCGGCGGCACGCCCCTCGTTCTTCCAGAGCTCGATGCCGTCCAAGCCCGACGACCGGGCCATGACGCTCAAGAAGATCGACGAGATCGAGGCCCAGATGTCCATGCAGTGGTGGAAAACCAAGCATGGCGACTCGTCCATCCGCACCAACTTCCCGGTGTCGTCGCAGTCGCCGATGGCCGAGAACACGCAGCCTCCGGCCGCGGCGGCATCGGCGCCGAATGCGGCCTATGCGCGCACCGACCCGGCGCCGCTGCAAAGCGCCCGGCCGCGCGCGCCACTGGGCATGCCGCCCGCGCCGCCGCCCCGCCCGCCCTCGCCGGTAGCGCAGGCCGGCAATGCGCCGCAGGTTGGCGGGCTGGCCGGCAGCTATGACGGCGCGGCCACTGGTTTCTCGGCCTCCAAGCTGTTCGCGGTGGAGGTTGACGAGTTCGCGCACGACCCCGAGCTGGAAGAGGCCTCCATCCGCTTTGCCAATGGCGATGACGCCGGTGCCGAAGCCGGCCTGATGGAGGCCCTGAGCTCCACCGGCACGCGCGGCAACCACGACGAAACCTGGATGACGCTGTTTGACCTGTACCGCGCGACCGGCCAGCAGGACCGCTTTGAAAGCGCGGCCATCGACTTCGCAGGCCGCTTCGGGCGCTCGGCGCCGCAGTGGTTCTCCATTCCCGAAATGGTCGGCCGCATGGCGGCCGTTCCGGCGGCAACCGCTGCCGCCACGGCCACCCAGGCTGCCGACTGGACCAGCGCCAGCGCGCTGGGCACCCAGTCGCTGGCGGTGCTCAATGCCGCACTGGCCAAGGCGCCGCAGCCCTGGCGGCTGGACTGGACCAAGCTGGTGTCGATCGACGAAGCTGCGGTCGAGCCCCTGCGCAAGCTGTTTGCCGGCTGGGGCGCCCAGCCGGTGCAACTGCGCTTCATCGGGGCCGAAAGCCTCGACAAACTGCTCCAGGGCGCGACACCCTCCGGCGACAAGTCGGCCAGCCAGGAATGGTGGCGGCTGCGCATGGAAGTGCTTCGCATGACCCACCGCCCCGATGAATTCGAGCTGGTGGCGCTGGACTACTGCGTGACCTACGAAGTCTCCCCGCCTTCCTGGGAAAGTGCCCGCTGCGAGTACAAGCCGCTGGACCGAGACGGCGGCTACATGCCCGGCCACACCATCATCGGCGAGGCCTTCCACGACTCCATGCCCTCCAGCCCGAGCAGCAGCTATGGCGACACGCAGTCGTCGCACCTGAGCTCGCAGATGTCGCAGGTTTCGGCTGTCGAGCTGGCGGGCCATATCGTCGGCGACGCCACGGCAGCGCTCGACAAGCTCGAAGCCCGCCTGATGGGCGCCGACATCATGGTGATTTCCTGCGCCAAGCTGATCCGGGTGGACTTTTCGGCTGCCGGCACCCTGCTCAACTGGGTGACGTCGCGCCAGGCCGAAGGCCGGCAGGTGCAGTTCAGCGATGTGCACCGCCTCGTAGCCGCATTCTTCAACGTCATTGGTATCAGTGAGCATGCGCGGGTGGTCCCCCGTTCGGACTGAGCCGCCTGACAGCCACTTCCTTCAGGAAACACTTTCACAGCCTGTGCTAAGTGCTTAATTTAGAACGCTTTTCTTCTCAATTGAGAGTGAAAAACCGCTTCTAAGTTGTTGATTTCATTACAAATTTTTGTGTATGCGCCCACTTGCGCAGGAAAGTTTTCCTGCTACAGTGCAAAAAAGTGCAATTAAGTGGTGAAAAGTGTCTTTTCACTGCTGTTCAGTTGCCTGATCTTCTCAAACAGAGGGTGCGCGCGTGTTTCAAGGGGCTTCGTCTCTCAGTCTGGATGCAAAAGGTAGGCTCTCTGTGCCGACCCGGCACCGTGACGTGCTGAGCGCCACTGCCTCCGGCCAGCTTACACTGACCAAGCATCCGCACGGCTGCCTGATGATCTTCCCCCGCCCCGAGTGGGAGAAATTCCGCGACCGCATCGCGGCCCTGCCGATGTCCGCCCAGTGGTGGAAGCGCATCTTCCTGGGCAACGCGATGGACGTCGAGATGGACGCCACCGGCCGGGTGCTGGTGTCGCCCGAGCTGCGCGCGGCGGCGGGCATTGCGCGCGACACCATGCTGCTGGGCATGGGCAACCACTTCGAGCTGTGGGACAAGCCGACCTACGATGCCAGGGAGGCGCAGGCGATGCAGGGCGACATGCCCGACGTCTTCAGGGACTTCTCCTTCTGAAAGCCGACGGTGGACACCACATGGACACACACCACCGTCTTGTTGAACGAAGCAGTCGAAGCTCTTCTCACCAATACGGATGCCACTTATGTCGACGCGACCTTCGGCCGCGGCGGCCATTCGCGCCTGATCCTTTCAGGGCTGTCGGAGCTTGGGCGGCTCATCGCCTTCGACAAGGACCTGGACGCGATCGCCGAAGCCAACCTGATCGAGGACACGCGCTTTTCCATCCGCCACGAAGGCTTCAGCCACCTGGGCGAGCTGCCGGCGGCCAGCGTGGCCGGCGTGCTGATGGATCTGGGCATCAGCTCCCCGCAGATCGACAACCCCGCGCGGGGATTTTCATTCCGCTACGACGCACCGCTGGACATGCGCATGGACACCACGCGCGGGCAGAGTGTGGCGCAGTGGCTGGCGACGGCAGATGTTCAACAGATTGCGGAGGTGATTCGTGACTATGGCGAAGAACGGTTTGCTGTTCAGGTTGCAAAGGCGATTGTTGCTCGCCGACAGGAACGGGGCGCAATTTCAACCACCGCCGAGCTGGCCCAGCTCGTGGCTGGCACGGTCAAAACCCGCGAGCAGGGCCAGGACCCTGCAACGCGCACATTTCAGGCTTTTCGGATTTTCATCAACGCCGAGCT
>JAZKHY010000095.1:0-6129 GCA_040385105.1 Pseudomonadota bacterium | reverse complement strand
CCTTGTAGCTGTTCTGGTTGAACTTGCCGCCGGCATGCAGCTCGGTCAGCGCGATTTCGGCAGCCGAGCGCTTGGGCTCGTGCTTGTCGTCCATCTTGATGCCGGTCGGGATACCGCGGCCGTTGTCGACGACGCTGATGGAGTTGTCGGAGTGGATGGTGACAACGATGTCATCGCAGTGGCCGGCCAGGGCCTCGTCAATCGAGTTGTCGACCACTTCGAACACCAGGTGGTGCAGGCCCGTGCCGTCGGACGTGTCGCCGATATACATGCCGGGCCGCTTGCGCACGGCCTCCAGGCCTTCCAGGATCTGGATCGAGCCTTCGCCATAGGCGGCGCTGGCGCCTTCCTGGTGGGCGTCGATCGTCGGCTGGAAATTGCTGCTTCCCTCTTCGGCCGCGCCCTGGTGGACGGAGTCGTCAGGCGTTGGCGTCGGCTTGTTTTCTTCGGTCATGTGATACCCAATTTCTCTCTACTTTTCTGTCATCCCGGACTTGATCCGGGATCCACCTCGGCGTGCCAGCATGGATTGCGGGTCAAGCCCGCAATGACACCCGGGATGACAATCCCATCAAATCCGCATCGGCATCACGACGTACTTGAACGTCGCGTTGTCCGGAATCGTCAGCAGGGCCGAGCTGTTGGCGTCGGCCAGCTCCACCTTCACCATTTCCTGCGTCATGTTGGTCAGCGCGTCGATCAGGTAGGTGACGTTGAAGCCGATCTCGATGGCGTCGCCGCCGTAGTCGATGTCCAGCTCGTCCACAGCCTCTTCCTGCTCGGCGTTGTTGGAGGCCACACGCAGCGTGCCTGGCTCGATGTTCAGGCGCACGCCCTTGAACTTCTCGCTGGTCAAAATGGCGGTGCGCTGCAGGCTGGCCAGCAGCGGCACGCGGCCGAGCGTGATGTTGTTCTTGTGGTTCTTGGGGATGACGCGGTTGTAGTCGGGGAACTTGCCCTCGACCAGCTTGGTGACAAACTCCATGCCGCCAAAGCTGAACTTGGCCTGGTTGCTCGCAAACTGCATCTCGATGGCGCCTTCGGCATCGCTGAGCAGGCGCTGCATTTCCAGCACAGTCTTGCGCGGCAGGATCACCTCTTGCCGCGGCACTTCCACGTCGAGCGTGGCGGAGGCAAATGCCAGGCGGTGCCCGTCGGTGGCCACCAGGCTCAGCTGCTTGCCTTCAGCGACGAACAAAATGCCGTTGAGGTAGTAGCGGATGTCGTGCACCGCCATCGCAAAGCTCACCTGGTTGAGCAGGTCCTTGAGCGTCTTTTGCGGCACGCTGAACACGGGGCCAAAGCTCGCGGCTTCCTGCACCAGCGGGAAGTCTTCGGCCGGCAGCGTCTGCAGCGTGAACTTGCTCTTGCCACCCTTCAAGATCAGCTTGCTGGCGCTGGACTCCAGGCTCACCGTCTGGTCGGCCGGCATGGTGCGCAGAATGTCGATGAGCTTGCGCGCGCCGACGGTGGTGGTGAAGTTGCCGGTGTCGCCGTCAAGCTCGGCCGTCGTGCGGATCTGGATCTCAAGGTCGCTGGTGGTCAGCTGCAGCGAGCTGCCCGTCTTGCGGATCAGCACATTGGCCAGGATCGGCAAGGTATGCCGGCGCTCCACGATGCCCGACACCGATTGCAGAACCGAGAGGACTTTGTCTTGTGTTGCCTTCAGGACGATCATGTCAACCTCTTCTTAATTTCTTTAATTTAAATTAGTAGTAGTAGATAAGGGGGCGGTACTTCTGTGGACACTGCCATTTTCCCCTTTTTTATCAAGCACTTGGCTGCCTTGAAAGACTGTGTGCAGCCCATGCTCCCTGGTGTCGCGCAACCATGAACAACTTTGCGCGAAACCCCCGCCCTGTGGATAACCGGCAGGTTGTGCCGGAACTATCCCCAGAGTTGTTACTTGACTCATTTTCAGCCCTTCAAGGTCTGTTCCAGCACATGTAATTGCTGGTTGAGCTCGGTCATCTGCTGCCGCTCGCCGCCGATCTTGCGGACGGCGTGCAGCACCGTGGTGTGGTCGCGGCCGCCAAAGAGCTCGCCGATCTCGGGCAGGCTCTTCTGGGTCAGTTCCTTGGCCAGGTACATGGCAATCTGGCGCGGGCGGGCAATGCTGGCCGGGCGCTTCTTGGAGTACATGTCGGCGACCTTGATCTTGTAATAGTCGGCCACCGTCTTCTGGATGTTCTCGACGCTGATCTGCCGGTTCTGGATGGACAGCAGGTCGCGCAGGGCCTCGCGGGCCAGCTGGATGGAGATTTCCTTCTGGTTGAAGCGGGAGTACGCCAGGATCTTGCGCAGCGCGCCTTCGAGCTCGCGCACGTTGGAGCGCACGTTCTTGGCCACGAAGAAGGCGACTTCCTCGGGCATCTCGGTGCCCTCCACCGCCGCCTTCTTGATCAAAATGGCCACGCGCATTTCAAGCTCGGGCGGCTCCAGCGCCACCGTCAGGCCCGAGTCAAAGCGGGAAATCAGCCGCTCGTGGATGTCCGTCAGGCCCTTGGGGTAGGTGTCCGACGTCATGACGATGTGGCTCTTCTTGGCCAGCAGCGCCTCGAAGGCGTTGAAGAATTCTTCCTGGGTGCGGTCCTTGTTGGCAAAGAACTGCACGTCGTCGATGAGCAGGAGGTCCAGCGAGTGGTACCGCTCCTTGAACTCGTCAAAGGTCTTGCGCTGGTAGGCCTTGACCACATCCGAGACGAACTGCTCGGCATGGATGTAGAGAACTTTGGCGTCCGGCCGGTCGGCCAGCAGGTAGTTGCCCACAGCGTGCATCAGGTGGGTCTTGCCCAGGCCGACGCCGCCGTAGATGAAGAGCGGGTTGTACAGCTGGCCCGGTGTGCCCGCCACATGCATGGCGGCGGCGCGCGCCATGCGGTTGGCCGTGCCCTCCACCAGGGTTTCAAAGGTGAGCGCGGTGTTGAGCCGGTTCTTGAAGGCGTTCAGCGCGTCATCACCGCCCAGGCCCGCCGGCTCGGGCGCGGCACCCATCTCGGCAATGGCCGGGGTGACGTAAGAGCGCACCGGCGCTTCGCGTGGAGCAAGCGCTAACTCAAGTTGTATCGGTTGGCCATACAGCTTTTCAAGCAGGCTGGCGATGCGGCTGGAGTACTGGGCGCGGACCCAGTCGAGCTTGAAGCGGTTGGCAACGTAAACCGTGCATTTGGAGAGGTCGTCAGAGACGAGCGCGACCAGCGGCTTGATCCAGGTGTTGTACTGCTGCTCGGGGAGTTCCTGCGCCAGCTGCTCGACGCAGGCTTGCCACAGGCTTTGCCCTGCGCTCTGGCTTGCGGATGCAGCCAGGCTTTGGTTCTGTCCCTCGGTCATTGTTGTTTGCTTCTGTGGATATTTGGCGCTTCTTGTGGCTGCGGATTGTAGATTATCAAACCCTTATCCACAATTGGAATTCAATGGCCGCAAGCCTGCGAGGATACTGGCTGGACTTACAGCACCACGCGCGAAAAAGCCGGTAAAGTCTTGCTGGTATTACGAAATGTGGCGATAATCGCGGGTTTCCCTGATTGTGTTCAGGGTCGCTTAAACCGGCCGCTCAGCATCGCAAGACGCTTCAGCCACCGTACCCAACCATCCAGGACTTCTCATCATGAAACGCACTTACCAGCCCTCCAAGATCCGCCGCGCCCGCACCCATGGCTTCCTCGTCCGCATGAAGACCCGCGGTGGCCGCGCCGTCATCAACGCACGCCGCGCCAAGGGCCGCAAGCGCCTGGCTGTCTGATACTGGCGCCCGACGCTGGTTTGGCCGGAGCAGTGCAGCGCCTCAAGTCGCGGGCCCAGTTCCAGGCCACCATGTCGGGTGGCACGGTTGCCAGAACCGCGCACTTCGTCCTGCATCGCGTCTCCCTTGACGCGGCCAACCAGGCAGCAGCAGCGGCCAGTGCAGACAAACCTTCTTCATCAGGGCCTGAGTCGTTCCGACCGCAGGCCCTGTTTGCTGTTCAGGACTGCTGGATGGGCCCGCTGGTTCCCAAACGCTGGGCCAAGCGCGCCGTCACCCGCAACACCATCAAACGCCAGATCTACAACGTGAGCGCCTCCTTCGAACACCGCCTGCCCAAGGCCGCCCATGTGGTGCGGCTGCGCAGCACGTTCGACCGCAAGGTGTTCATCAGCGCAACGTCCGACGCGCTCAAACTGGCGGTGCGCACCGAGCTTGAAGAGCTGTTTGCGAAGGCGGTGGCGGCATGATCCGCTGGTTCCTCGTCACCCTGGTCAAGGGCTACCGCCTGCTGCTGAGCCCCTGGCTCGGCTCGGCCTGCCGCTTTGAACCCACCTGCTCGGCCTATTCGCTGCAGGCGCTGGAGCAGCATGGCGCTGCCGCCGGCAGCTACCTGACCCTGGCGCGCCTTGTGCGCTGCCACCCCTGGTGCGACGGCGGCCACGACCCCGTTCCCCCAGAAAAGCCGCGGTTGTTCACGCACCTGCGACACTGCGCACCGCATCAACCTCCTCAAAAGAAATCTTCATGAACGACATCCGCCGCACCATCCTGTGGGTGATATTTGGCTTTTCCATGGTGTTGCTGTGGGACCAGTGGCAAATCCATAACGGCAAACAGGCCACGTTCTTCCCGGCGCCGGTGAAGACGGCGCCCGCCGCCGGCGCTCCGGCGGCGAAAGCACCGGCTGCGGCCAGCACCGTGCCCTCGTCCGTGCCCGCAACGGCAGCAGCCCCCGCCACCGCAGGCGCTGCAGCGGTGCCGCCGTCCGGCGCACCGGCCACGCTGCCCGGCCCGTCCACCCCCACACCTTCCGCCACCCGCGAGCGCATCGTGGTGAGCACCGACGTGCTGCGCCTGACCTTTGACACCGAAGGCGGCTCCATCGTCCACAGCGAGTTCGTCAAGCACGTGGGCGAGCAGAAGACCGGCACCTTCGTGCTGCTGGACCAGAGCGCCCAGCGCGTGTACCTGGCGCAGACGGGCCTGATCGGCGGCAGCTTCCCCACGCACAAGACGCTGATGTCGGTGAGCGGTGACCGCGCGCTGAAAGACGGCGCCAACGAATTCACCGTGCGCTTCGAGTCGCCCGAAGTCGGCGGCGTGAAGCTGGTCAAGACCTGGACGCTCAAGCGCGGCGCCTATGACGTCGCCGTCAGGCATGAAGTGGTGAATGCCGGCGGCGCGCCCGTGTCACCCCAGCTCTACATGCAGCTCGTGCGCGACGGCAACCCGCCGCCCGGCGAGTCGTCGTTCTACTCCACCTTCACCGGCCCGGCCGTGTACACCGAAGAAAAGAAGTTCGAGAAGGTGGACTTCAAGGACATCGAAAAAGAAAAAGCGGCTTTCGAGAAAGTATCTTCCTCCGGCTATGTGGCCATGGTGCAGCATTACTTTGCCTCGGCCTGGATCCTGGGCAACGGCATCAGGCGCGACTTCTTCGCGCGCAAGGTGGACAACAACCTGTACTCCGTCGGCATGATCACCACGCTGGAGGCGATTGCCCCCGGCACCACCAAGGCGGTGGATGCGAAGTTCTTCGTCGGCCCGCAGGAAGAGAAGGTGCTGGAAGCCATCGCCCCCGGCCTGGACCTGGTCAAGGATTATGGCTGGCTGACCATCCTGGCCAAGCCGCTGTACTGGCTGCTTGAAAAGCTCCACGGCTTCCTGCAGAACTGGGGCTGGGCCATTGTGGCGCTGGTGCTGCTGCTGAAGATTGCCTTCTACTGGCTCAACGCCAAGGCCTATGCCAGCATGGCCAAGATGAAGGCGGTGAACCCCAAGGTCATGGAGATGCGCGAGCGCTACAAGGACAAGCCGCAGGAAATGCAGCAGCAGATGATGAAGATCTACCGCGACGAGAAGGTCAACCCGATGGGCGGCTGCTTCCCCATCATGATCCAGATCCCGGTGTTCATTGCGCTGTACTGGGTGCTGCTGTCCAGCGTCGAGATGCGCAATGCGCCCTGGGTGCTGTGGATCCACGACCTGTCTGCGCCGGACCCGTATTTCATCCTGCCGATCGTCATGACGCTCACGACCATGCTGCAGACCGCCCTGAACCCCGCCCCGCCGGACCCGCTGCAGGCCAAGCTGATGTGGTTCATGCCGCTGGCCTTCAGCGTGATGTTCTTCTTCTTCCCGGCCGGCCTGGTGCTGTACTGGAT
>JAZKHY010000094.1:0-18665 GCA_040385105.1 Pseudomonadota bacterium | reverse complement strand
CGCGCGAGGTCTTGCGATCCCCCGCTTTCATCCATAGATCGTATGCGGTATTAGCGTAACTTTCGCTACGTTATCCCCCACGACTGGGCACGTTCCGATATATTACTCACCCGTTCGCCACTCGCCACCAGGATTGCTCCCGTGCTGCCGTTCGACTTGCATGTGTAAGGCATGCCGCCAGCGTTCAATCTGAGCCAGGATCAAACTCTATAGTTCGATCTTGAATTTTTTGCCCTTTCGAGCAACTCATAAACTGGAATTAACATGAACTTCATTGCTGAAGTTCGCATTTCTTTTCATTCATGAGCGTTTGTAAGTCAATTAAGACTTAGTTCCGAAGAACTTGGCAATCGCCTTCAAACGCCCACGCTTATCGGCTGTATATTTTTAACGAACCTGCTCGGCTTGACATCGTCTTGCTTTGCTTGCTTAGCTGCGATCAGCTGAGCCTTGAATTATGACATGTTTTTTTAAGACCTGTCAAATTTGAGGGTTTCTACCAAGCCTGACTTTTATTTTTTGCGACGCCTTGCTTGACGCGGCAACTAACAAATTTCGTTCTCAGCAGAGCCTTGAATTCTATACCGATTTTTTAGTTCCGGTCAACTCCAAGCACCTCTTTTTTTCTGCCTATCAGCCGCATGGCGACTGCGTTTTCGTTTTCGTTTTCAGCAGAGCCTTGAATTCTATACCGGATTTTTAACACCCGTCAAATCATTTCAAGACTTTTCTCTGCTGACTTGCCACTTGCGCGGCAGACGTTTGCGACGTCGTTTTCAGCAGAGCCTGCGACTATAGCACGTAAAATTCTGAGTTTGGCGAAGGGCATGAACTTTTTGACAGGCGCCGCGAGTCCCCTCTCGCAAGCCGCCCACTCCCAATGGATCTTTGGAGCCTGTCACCGATGGCTCTCCCGTCTGAACCCATCCAAAGTCACGCGATCCCCCTTACACGCGTCGAATCCCGTCACACGGACGCGAATCCCGGATGGCTGGCAGGATAATCCCGACCCACATGGCACTTATTACCCTCCTCAACGCGCAACTGGCCTTTGGCCACGTAGCCCTCCTCGACAACACTGACTTCTCTCTTGAAACCGCGGAGCGCGTTGGGCTGATTGGCCGCAACGGTGCCGGCAAGTCGTCAATGCTCAAAATCATCGGTGGCATGGAAAAACCCGACGATGGCACGCTTCAGCTTCAACAGAACCTGCGAATCGCCTACGTGGCACAGGAGCCCATCCTCGACCCAAGTGCCACGATTTTTCAGGCCGCCAGCGCAGGCGTCGCCAACGTCATTGCCCTTATCGACCAGTACACGCAGGGAGAGGGAGACCTCGACACCCTGCAAAGCGCGATCGAGGCTCAGGACGGCTGGAACTGGGAGCAGAGGGTTGGCGAGACGCTGCACCGCCTTCACCTGGACCCTGATGCTGTGGTGAATACCCTCTCTGGGGGCACGAAAAAGCGCGTCGCGCTGGCCCAGGCCCTGGTGACCCAGCCTGACGTCCTGTTGCTCGACGAGCCGACCAACCACCTGGACCTTGACTCCATCGAATGGCTAGAGGACTTGCTCATCGACTTCAAGGGCAGCGTCGTCACCATTACCCATGACCGCGCCTTCCTTGACCGTGTCGCCACGCGCATCGTGGAGCTGGACCGCGGCAAGCTGCGGTCCTATCCCGGCAACTTCGCGCAGTACCTGGTACAGAAAGAGGAGCAGTTGGCACAGGAGGCCGTCATCAGCGCCAAGGCCGACAAGCTGCTGGCACAGGAGGAAATCTGGATCCGCAAGGGCGTAGAGGCGCGCCGCACACGCAGCCAGAGCCGTATCGGCAGGCTAGAGTCGCTGCGCGCCAGCCGCGCTGCACGCCGGGAAGTGCTCGGCAGCGTAAAGCTCGATGTTTCGTCAGGCTTGCCCACCGGCAAGATCGTGGCCGAGCTGACGGACGTGTGCAAGTCATTCGGCCCTGACAAGCTCATCGTGAGGGACTTCACCGCTACCATCCTGCGCGGTGACAAGGTCGGCCTCATCGGCCCCAATGGCGCGGGCAAGACAACCCTGCTCAAGCTCATCCTCGGCGAACTCCAGCCCGACAGCGGCAAAGTGCGCCAGGGCGCCAACCTCCAGGTGGCCTATTTCGACCAGATGCGCAATGCGCTCGACCTGGATGCCGCGCTGGCCGACTTCATCAGCCCCGGCAGCGAGTGGATCGAGATCAATAACCAGCGCAAGCACGTCAAGAGCTACCTGAGCGACTTCCTGTTCTCCCCGGCACGCGCCAACTCACCGGTACGCTCGCTCAGCGGCGGCGAGCGCAACCGCCTGCTGCTGGCACGCCTGTTCGCCCGGCCGGCCAATGTGCTGGTGCTGGACGAGCCAACCAACGACCTGGACATCGACACACTGGAACTGCTGGAAGACCTGCTGCAGAACTACCCGGGTACGGTCTTTCTGGTGAGCCACGACCGGACTTTCCTCGACAACGTCGTCACAAGCACGATCGCGTTCGAGGGCAACGGACTGTGGCGCGAGTATGAAGGCGGCGTACAGGACTGGCTGATCCAGTCCAGGCGCTCCCAGGAGGCACGCGCGCCACAAGGCGCGGCCCGGGCAGCGTCCGCGCCGGCATCACCTGCGCCCCCGGTTTCCGCAAAAAATCCCGATGCCGCCAGGAAGAAGCTCAGCTACAAGGAGCAGCGTGAGCTTGAAGCACTGCCTGGCGTGATCCAGCAACTTGAGGAAGAGCAGAAAGTCATCCAGGCGCAGCTGGCGGACGGCAGCCTCTATGCGAAAGACCCCGGTCAGGCCGCTCAATTCGGCTTGCGCAACAGCCAGATAGATGACGCGCTGCTGGCTGCGCTGGAACGCTGGGAAACACTCGGAGGCGCTTGAGAGGAGCCAGCGCTGCGGGCGCGCGGGTGGAGCAAAAGGCAGCTGCGTAGGCATTTGTCTGGCAACGACTCGGCGTCCACACCGACGTTTCGGCACCGCACAGCTTGAGGTGCATGGGGTAGAGTGCTCTCTACCTATGTCCCAATCCAGCCAGACCCGCGCCAGTCCAGCCATTCACGCCTCCACCAGCCCACTGGCGCGCTGGGTGACACTTTTTCTTGTCGTCATCTGGGCTACGGGTTGCGCCAGTCTTCCGGACGACGTTGAGCGCCCCGTGACAACGGCCCTCGCCACGCCGGCGCAAACGCCCCTGGGGCAGATGGTTCAGTCACGCCGCGCCGCCGCCGGTGCGCGCAGCGATTCAGGGTTCGCCTTGCTCAGCAGCGTCGAGCTGGCATACGGCGCGCGTCTTTCGCTCATTGAAGCGGCACAGAAGACACTCGACCTGCAGTATTACGCCATCCACGCAGACAGCAGCACCGAAAAGCTTCTCATGCGCCTGCGCGAGGCGGCCAGGCGTGGCGTGCGGGTGCGCATCCTGCTCGATGACTTCAATACCGCCGGCCGCAACGCCCAGGTCCTGCGCCTGGGCTATGAAAACAACATCGAGATGCGGCTGTTCAACCCGCTTCCGGGCTCACGCCGCTCGCTCGCCGGCCGCATCCTCGGCTCCATCGGCGAGATAGACCTGATCCAGCAGCGCATGCACAACAAGCTGTTCATCGCCGACAACGTTCTCGGTATCACGGGTGGCCGCAACCTGGGTGACTCCTATTTCGGCCAGGACGGCGGCAGCAATTTCGTGGATCTTGACATCCTCGCGGCTGGCCGGATCGTGGCGGACATGTCCGCCAGCTTCGACCGCTACTGGAACAACGAGCTGGCCTACCCCGTCCAATCACTGATCTCGCAGAAGGATCTTGATGCACTGGTCAAGCCCTTGCCCGCGCCCACCGCCGGCGAGGGTACAGCAACGATGGCCCTGCCAGCGCTACCGGCCTCTCCCGCTGTTCCGCTGGCGGGCAGCAGCGCAAGTGTCCTGCCGGACGCTACGCCCACCGTCGCCCTTGCCAATACCGCCATCGACCTGCGCCGCACCACGCTGACCTGGGCGCCCGCGACGCTGATGGTGGACAAGCCCGGCAAGATTGGCCCCGATGACGACGAAGTGGCGGCGCAGGACACCCTGATTGACGGCCTGCTCCAGCTCATGGCGCAGACAAAAAACGAGGCCGTCATCATCTCGCCGTACTTTGTGCCTGGCCAGCCAATGATGAAGGTATTTGGCGAAATGCGCGCGCGCGGCGTCAGGATCAGGGTGCTGACCAATTCGCTGGCCTCCAACGACGCTCCGGCGGCTCATGCCGGCTATGCGCGCTACCGCCGCGACCTGATCAACATGGGAGTGGAGCTGTACGAACTGCGCAGCGAGCAGTCGGGCGAAGCCAATGCGCTTGGCTCGTCGGGCTCATCCGGCTCGTCAAGATCAGGCGATTCCGGCGCAGCCTCCAGCTCGCGCGCGAGCCTTCATGCCAAGGCCCTGGTCATGGACGGCAGGCTCATCGTGATCGGCTCGATGAACCTCGACCTGCGCTCGCAGCTGCAGAACACTGAAGTCGCGCTCGTCATCCGCAGCAGCACGCTCTCAAGGGAGGCGGTACGCCAGGTCGATACGACGCTTCGCAACGATGCTTATCGGGTGGAGCTTTCGCAAGGGGAGCTGGTCTGGCGCGCGCCGCCGGGAGCGCGATTTGCCGACAGCACCACCGAGCCGGACTCCAGCGTCAAGCTGCGCATGCTGATCAAGCTGATCTCGCCTTTCGCACCCGACGAGCTGCTCTGACATCGCCTACATGCGCCTGACAAGTTCGGTGTATTTCTTCCAGAACGCCGCATCCTGTGTCGTCGCAAAGTTGATGCGCATCAGTGTGCCCGGCTTGCGCTGGGCATGGAACAGCGCACCCGGCGCCAGCAGGTAGCCTTCATCCAGCATGCGCTGGGCCAGCGCATCGGTGTCCACACCCGTATCCACCCAGCCGAAGAGCCCCGCCGGCTCCGCGGCGAAAGTGCAGCCCGCCTGCAGGGCCAGCTTGACGCTGCGGCTGCGGGCGGCATCCAGCCGGGTACGGATCCGCTCGGAATGCCTGCGCAACTGGCCTTGCTCGATGCACAGCGCCAGCGCCTTCTCCAGAAGCGCCGGCGTCGTCAGCGTGCCCAGCAGCTTTGTGTCCAGCAGCCGCTCGACGAGGCCCGGGGGCGCTGCGAGGTAGCCCACGCGCCAGTTCGGCGCAAGGATCTTTGCAAAGCCGCTCACATAGATCGTGCGCTGCAGACCGTCCAGCGCGCACAAGCGGGTGGCATGCTCGGGCGCGATGTGGCTGTAGGTGTCGTCCTCGACGATATGGAAGTTGTGCAGGTTGGCCAGCTGCAGCACACGGTGCGCACTGCCCGGCGTCAGGCAGTAGCCGGTCGGGTTGTGGAAGACGCTCACGCTCACATAGAGCTTGGGTGCATGCGCCTCGCAGTAGCGCGCCATCACTTCCAGGTCCGGCCCGTCGGCGCGGCGCGGCACGGGCAGCACGCGCATCCCCAGCGCATCCAGCCGCGCGAATTCCACAGCCCATCCGGGCTCCTCCACCATCACGCAATCGCCCGCGCGCAACAGGGTGCGGCTCACGACATCCAGCGCATGGGTTGCGCCAACGGTGGTAATGATGTGCTCAGGCGCCGCATGGATGCTGAGCGCCGCCAGCTTCTGTGACAGGGCACGCCGCAAACCCGTATCACCCAGCGGCTCGCCGTACTGGAGCGAAAACTCCTGCAGGGCGCGTGTGCCTGTCACCTTGCGGACCGCAGCAGGCATGAAGGTGGACTCCAGCCACTCCTGCGGGAGCACCCCCATGCCGGGTTGCGGCTTGTTGCTGATCTTGTGGAACATGCCGCGGATCAGCGCGGTGGCGTCGATTGGCTTGCGCGCGCCGGTGCCGGCCGCTGTGCCCCATGTGTCCACCGGAAGCCGGGCGCCTTCACTGCCTTTGCCGCCGGCAGCCCGGTCCGCCAGACCGGCCAGGCCGGACGGAATGGCCTCGCGCACAAAGAATCCGCGATTCTTGCGCGCCTCCACCAGACCCTGCGCCAGCAACTGGTCATAAGCTGCGACAACCGTATACGGGCTCACGCCATGCTGGTGCGCGCACTGCCGCACCGAGGGGAGGCGCGAACCCGGTGCAAGCAGCCGGTTGCGGATGCGTTCGGCGAAGCGTGCGCCCAGCTGCTCAGTCAGGGAGTGGCTCGGGGTTCTGGTGAGGGCATGCGACATGTTGGCGTCCTTCTGTGTTGCCGCTTTGGCCAGTACAGATAACGAACTGATCGGCCAAAGTGTATTGGTTGTGTATTGGCGTCAAGATTACATTGAAGTCATCGCGCTGGCAAGCTCCACTCCCGGACCGCATCGCGCCACACCATGAGCCCCACGGAACTGACCACACTGCTGCTGTTTTGCACCGCGATGAGTTTCTCGCCGGGGCCCAACACCACGCTGTCCACCGCCCTGGCCGCCAATTTCGGCCTGAGGCGTGCAATGCGCTTTTGCCTCGCCGTGCCCACCGGCTGGACAATCCTCATGGCCGCCTGCGGCCTGGGCCTGGGCGCGCTGGTCACCGGTATTCCCGCACTGCGGCTGGCGGTAAAGCTCGGGGGCGTCAGCTACCTGCTGTGGATGGCCTGGAAGCTCAGCGGTGCCGGGCAAATGGCGCAGGTCGATCCGGCACGCCTGGACATCGGCTTCTGGCAGGGTGTCGGCATGCAGTTCCTCAACATCAAGGCCTGGATGCTTGCGCTCACGCTGACAGCCGGCTGGGTGGTGAACGCACTGGGCCAGCCCGCGCCGAATCCGCTTGAGCGCCTGGCCATCATCTGTGCGGTGATGGTGCTGTTCGCCTTCACCAGCAATTTCACCTATGCGCTGGCGGGTTCGCTGCTGCGCACATGGCTGGCGCAAGGCGCACGCCTGCTCTGGTTCAACCGCGCGCTCGCAGCCGTGCTGGCTGCCACCGCACTCTGGATGCTCACCGTATGAAGCCCGAAGAAATCAAGGGCCTGTGGCTCGGCACGCTGGGCGTCGTCATCTTCGCGCTCACGCTCCCCATGACCCGGCTGGCCGTGGGTACGCCGGAGAACCCGCAGATGTCGGGCCTTTTCATTGCACTGGGCCGCGCGCTGGTGGCCGCGGTGCTGTCCGCCGCATTCCTGGTGGCCACGCGCGCCCCATGGCCCCGGCGTGAGGACTGGCTGCCCCTGGCCATCACATCGGGCGGCGTGGTGTTCGGCTTTCCGCTGTTCACCTCGGTCGCCATGCGCTACGTCGAGGCGGTGCATGCCAGCGTCATCGTGGGTGTGTTGCCCCTGGCCACGGCGGCTGTCGGCGCGCTGCTGCACCGCCAGCGGCCATCCGCAGGTTTCTGGGCCTGCGCAGCGCTGGGCAGCGCGCTGGTCGTGGCCTTCGCCATGCTGCGCTCCGGCAGCGCAGGCCTGTCCATCCACCCGGCCGACGCCCTGCTCCTGGCCGCCATGGGCTGTGCAGCGGTCGGCTATGGCTACGGCGCCCGGCTGTCGCAACGCATGCGCGCCGAGCATGTCATCTGCTGGGCGCTGGTGATCGCCGTGCCTTTCACGCTGCCCGGTGCGTTGCTGACATGGCCGCAAGCCGCACTCGCCCCCGGGGCATGGTGGGCCTTCGCCTATGTGGCGGTATTCTCGATGTGGCTCGGATTCTTTGCCTGGTACCGGGCACTGGCCATCGGTGGCACAGTACGGGTGAGCCAGGTGCAATTGATCCAGCCCTTCGTATCCATGCTGTTCGCCGTGCCGCTGCTCGGTGAATCGCTGGATGCGGTGACGGTCGGCTTCTCGCTGGCCGTGATCGCTACCGTGTTCATTGGCAAGAAAATGCCGGTTGGCAACCCCCTGGCCGCTGCGGCCCGACAAGTTTGAGACAGGAGCAAAACGACATGACAACTTCCCCGCGCAACCCCTGGGTGCTCGCACAGCGCGCGCACAAGATGAATCCTTCCGTGCTCCGCGAGATCCTCAAGGTCACCGAGCGTCCCGGCATCATCAGTTTTGCCGGCGGCCTGCCGTCGCCCAGGACTTTCCCCATCTCCGAATTCGCCGCCGCCTGCGACAAGGTGCTGCGCGAAGACGCCCACGCCGCCCTGCAATACGCAGCAAGCGAGGGCTTCACGGCGCTGCGCGAAATGGTTGCCGCCAACCTCCCCTGGAAGGTGGACCCGGCGCAGGTGCTCATCACCACCGGCTCTCAGCAGGGCCTGGACCTTGTGGCCAAGGTATTGATCGATGCCGGCAGCCGCATCCTGGTCGAAACGCCCACCTACCTTGGGGCGCTGCAGGCTTTCTCTCCCATGGAGCCGGAGGTTGTCAGCGTGGCAAGCGATGCCGAAGGGGTGGATGTGGACGACCTCCGGCGCAAGGCCGCCGGCGCGCGCTTCCTGTACATCCTGCCGAACTTCCAGAACCCGACAGGCCGCACCACCAGCGAAGCGCGCCGCGCGGCCATCAGTGCAGCAGCGAAGGAACTCGGGCTGCCCATCATCGAAGACAACCCCTACGGCGACCTGTGGTTCGACACCCCGCCGCCCCAGCCGCTCACCGCCCGCAACCCGGAAGGCTGCATTTACCTGGGTTCGTTCTCCAAGGTGCTCGCCCCCGGCCTGCGCCTGGGCTTCGTCGTGGCGCCGCCCGCCCTCTATCCCAAACTGCTGCAAGCCAAGCAGGCGGCTGACCTGCACAGCCCCAGCTTCAACCAGCGCATGGTGGCCGAGGTGATGAAAGACGGCTTCCTGGACCGCCACGTGCCGACGATCCGGGCGCTCTACAAGTCCCAGAGGGACGCCATGCTCGCCGCGATGGCGCGTGAAATGCCTGAAGGCGTGGAATGGAACAAGCCCGACGGCGGCATGTTCCTCTGGGCACGCCTGCCGGAGGGTGTCGACACCGTCAAGCTGCTGCCGCTGGCGGTGGACAAAGGCGTCGCCTTCGTTCCGGGCGCGGCTTTCTATGCCGGCGACGGCGACCCGCGCACATTGCGCCTGTCCTTCGTGACGGCCAGCGTGGACCAGATCAACACCGGCATGGCCGCGCTGGCCGCCGCCATCCGCGAGTACCGCGCGGCGCACCAGCAGCCCCATCAGCCCGCGCCCGCCGCACTGGAGGCCTGAAGCCATGCTGCATCTCTGGGGGCGCATGAGCTCCATCAATGTCCGCAAGGTCGTCTGGACCGCCCAGGAGCTCGGCCTGGAGTTCCAGCGAACCGAAGCCGGCGGCCAGTTCGGCGTGGTCATGACGCCCGAATACATCGCGCTCAACCCGAACTCGCTCGTGCCGCTGATGGAAGACGACGGCTTCACGCTGTGGGAGTCCAACGTCATCGTGCGCTACCTCTGCGCAAAGCACTCTGCAGGCAGCATGTACCCGGCGTCATTCAACGGCCGCTTCGACGCCGAGCGCTGGATGGACTGGCAGCAGACCACGCTCAACCCCGCCGGCCGCGACGCCTTCATACAGCTCGTGCGCAAGCCCGGCGGCGCGGTCGATGCCGGCAAGGTGAACGATTCCATCGCCGCCACCGAGCCGCTGCTCGACATCCTCGACTCCCACCTGGCCGGCCGCGCCTTCATGCTGGGCGACCAGTTCACCATGGCCGACATTCCCGTCGCCTGCGAAATCCACCGCTGGTATGGCCTGCCGCGCGAACGGGTGCAACGCACCCACCTGGACCGCTGGTACCAGCAGATGCTGGCCCGGCCCACGGCCAGCGGCGTGCTCGACCTCATCCTGTCCTGAACTCTCACGCACCACCCATGAAACAGCGCCCCTTCAAGCAAGTCGACGTCTTCACCGCAACGCCCTACCGGGGCAACCCGCTGGCCGTGGTGCTGGACGGCAGCGGCCTGTCCACAGAGGAGATGCAGCACTTCACCAACTGGACCAACCTGTCGGAGGCCACCTTCCTGCTGCCGCCCACGCAGCCTGGCGCCGACTACAAGGTACGCATCTTCTGCCCCGGCCGCGAGTTGCTCTTTGCAGGCCACCCGACGCTCGGCTCCTGCCATGCCTGGCTGCAGGCCGGAGGCAAGCCGCAGGGCGACTATGTGGTACAGGAATGCGGCATCGGCCTGGTCAAGCTGCGCCGCCAGGCTTCAGAACACGGCGAGCGGCTGGCCTTCGCGGCGCCGCCGCTGCGCAAGGGCGGGCCGCTGCCGGAGGAAGATGTCGAGCTGATCGCGCGCGGCCTGGGCATTGCGCGCGCCGGCATCATTCACCATGCCTGGTGCGACAACGGCCCCAACTGGCGCGGCGTGATGCTTGCATCAGCAGAAGAGGTGCTGGCGCTCAGGCCCGACGCCACGATTCTTGCCGGGCTGGATGTCGGCGTCGTCGGCCCGCGCGGCAAGGTCGGCGTGCTGGGCGCCCGCCCGCCTGAAGACGAATGCGCATTTGAAGTGCGCGCCTTCTTCCCGGGCAACAACGGCATGTGCGAAGACCCAGTCACCGGCAGCCTGAACGCCGCGCTCGCGCAGTGGCTCATCGGCGCGGGGCTGGCGCCGTCACGGTACATCGCGGCCCAGGGCACGGCGCTCGCGCGCGCGGGGCGCGTCCATGTGGAGCAGGACGGCGCCGACATCTGGATC
Organism: Pseudomonadota bacterium; assembly: GCA_040385105.1. GTDB lineage: Bacteria > Pseudomonadota > Gammaproteobacteria > Burkholderiales > Burkholderiaceae_C > JACMQX01. The sequence continues at coordinate 8,061 of JAZKHY010000094.1, read as the reverse complement.
GGCGGCGGCTCGGTCACCTGCATCGACGGCAGCGTGCTGCTCTAGGAGGCGGGACCAGGATGCAAGCCCGCATCGATCACCTCGTGGTCGTGGCCGACAGCCTGGCCGCCGGCGTGGCCTGGTGCGAGGCCACGCTTGGCATCACGCCCGGGCCGGGCGGCGAGCATCCGCTCATGGGCACGCACAACCGGCTTTTCCGAATTGCCACGGTGAACTACCCGCGGGCCTATTTCGAGATCATCGCCATCAACCCCGACAAGCCGCAGCCGGTGCCGGCGCGCACGGGCCGCTGGTTCGACATGGACGACGCGGCCCTGCAAGCCCGCATCAGGACGCAAGGCCCGCAACTGGCGCATTTCGTCGCCAATGTGCCGGACATCCGCACGGCCCTGGCTGCGCTCGCCGCACGTGGCATCGACCGCGGCATGCCACTCAAGGCTTCGCGCATGACGGCGCGCGGCATGCTGGAGTGGCAGATCTCGGTGCGCGACGACGGCCGCCGGTTGCTGGACGGCGCCCTGCCAACCGTCATCGAATGGGGCGACGCGCACCCGATCGCCGGCATGCCGGAATCCGGCGTCACGCTCCAATCGCTGTGCGTGTCGCATCCGCAGGAAGCAGATGTGCGCGCCGCCCATGAAGCCATCGGCATGACCGGCGTGACCGTCAAGCCCGGTGCGGCCAATATCGTCGCGCGGCTGAACACGCCGCGCGGCGCCGTCACCCTGGAATCGAAAGGACTCTGATGCTCAGCCTGCAGGAACTCGCCTGGTTCGCGCTCGCCGCCCTTGTGATGGTGCTCACGCCCGGGCCCAACATGATCTACTGCATTTCGCGCACGCTGGTGCAGGGCCGTGCCGCCGGGCTGACTTCACTGGCGGGCGTGCTGCTGGGCTTCGTCGTGCACCTGATGGCGGCAACGCTGGGCCTTACGGCGCTGCTGCTGGCCGTGCCGCTGGCTTTCGACGCCATCAAGCTGCTGGGCGCCGCCTACCTGTTGTGGCTCGCCTGGCAATCGGTCAAGCCCGGGGGCGTTGCGCCGTTCGAGGCGCGCGCGCTGCCGGTCGACTCCCCTGGCACGCTGTTCCGCATGGGCTTCATCACCAACCTGCTGAACCCCAAGGTGGCCATGTTCTACCTGTCGTTCTTCCCGCAGTTCCTGCACCCCGAACGCGGTGACATCTTGCTGCAAAGCCTGTCGCTGGGAGCCATCCAGATCGCCGTGAGCGGCACCGTCAATGCGCTGCTCATCGCCGGCGCGGGCGGCATCACCGCCTTCCTGTCACAAAGCGCCGGCTGGCTGCGTGCGCAGCGCTACGTCATGGGCAGCGTGCTGGCGGCGCTGGCGCTGCGCATCGCATTCACCGAGCGCAAATAGGCGGGCACTGTCCGGTGGGCGACCCCGCGTCGCCCGCGCGACTTCATTCGCCGCCGTGCCTGCACCAGAATGCCTCCATGGGAACCCTCTATCTTGTGCGCCACGGCCAAGCGTCGTTCGGCGCCGACGACTACGACATGCTCAGCGAGCTTGGCCACAGGCAGAGCCTGCGCCTGGGGGAGTACTTTGCGCACAAGGGCCTGGTGTTCGATGCCGTGCTGTGCGGCACGCTGCGCCGCCATACCGAGACCTGGGCCGGCATTGCGCAAGGCATGAAGTCCGCCGTGCAGCCGCTGGCCTGGCCGGGCCTCAATGAATACGACAGCGAAGCGGTGATCGGCGCCATCCACCCCCACAAGCTGGAAAAGCCCACCTCGCCCGAGATGTACCGCCACCACTTCCGCCTGCTGCGCGACGGACTGGCGCAGTGGATGGCCGGTGTCGTGAGCCCCGCGGGCATGGGCACCTACAACGAGTTTGTCCACGGCGTGACCAGCGCGCTGGACCATGTGCGCACCAGCCACCACGGCAGCAACGTACTCATCGTCTCCAGCGGCGGGCCGATCTCAACGGCCGTCGGCCATGTGCTGGGCACCAGCGCCGAAGCCACCATCGAGCTCAACCTGCGCATCCGCAACAGCTCGGTGACGGAATTCGCCTTCACGCCCAAGCGGCACATGCTGGTCACCTACAACACCCTGCCGCACCTGGACCACGCCGACTACAAGGACTGGACGACCTACGCCTGAGCGGGCGCATCGCCTTCCACCGCGAAGGCGATGCGGTAGCAGCAGGCGAAGCCTTCGGGCGGCGCCACGGCCTCGAACACGGCGCCATGGATGGTGGCGATCTTCCGCACGACGCGGTGCCCCAGCCCGAGGCCAAGGCCCGCGCTGCCGTTGCGCGCGGCCACCACGCCTGCATCGCCGGGAGCCGGCGGCACCGCGTTGTCGCACACCTGGATCCAGCGCGCCTGCGGGTCCAGCTGCACCTCCACCTGCGTGCCGCATGGCGTGTGGGTCAACGCATTCTCGACAAGGTTGCGCAAGGCCAGGCCCAGCAGCACAGGATGGCCCGTCACGGCAAAGGGCCCAGGGCTCAAAAGCGACAGGTCGTGGCCGCTCCGGTGCGCCGCCTGGGCAAACTCACCCACCACGCCCCGCGCCAGTTCATCCAGGTCCAGCGGCCGGGCCGCCTCGGCCAGCTCGGTGCGGCTCGCCCTGGCCATCGACAGCAGGTCGGCCAGCACCTGGCCGGCGCGCAGTACGTCCTGCTCCATCTGCGCCAGCGACTGTTCGCGCTGGGCACCGGGCGGTGCGTCGCGCAGCGCCCGGGCCTGCAGCGTCAGTGAGGCCAGTGGCGTGCGCAGCTCATGGGCCAGCTCGTTGGCCAGCTCGCGCTCGCGCGACATGGCGGCCTGGTAGCGGGCAGCCAGCGTATTGATCGACTCAACGACCGCGCGGAATTCCTCCTGCGGGTGCGCGTCCCCCAGCGGCGCTGGCCGGTGGATGTCCAGCGCATGCACGTCGCGCGACAGCGCATACAAGGGCCGCAGCCCGCGGCGGATGGCCAGGCCCAGCACCAGCGCAATCACCGGCAGCAGCCAGAGGCCCGGCTCCGCGATCTGCTCCGCAATGTCTTCGGCCAGGTCATCGCGCTCCTGCAGGTTCAGCAGCACCGTCACCTTGCGCTGGCGCGCGGGGCCGTCCCAGCGCGAGAAACTGCGCCAGGCGGTGGGCGGCTGCCCCAGCTGGACCGTGGCAAAGCCTTCGGCCGCGCTGAAGGCGGGCGCCGGCGCCTCACCGGTATGCGTGACCACGGCACCCGCCGCGTCCCACACATAGACACTGAGCGACTGCTGGTAGTCATGGTTCTTCAGTTCCGGCTGCCCGATGAGCACACCGGGGCTGGTGCGCGCCGCAAAGCGCCCGTCGCCCACCGAGAGCACCAGCGAGGCCACGCTGGCCAGGTGGCCATCGGTCAGCTCGTCAGATTCGTGCATGCCGGTGCGGTAGCCCACAAACACAAAACTGCCCCAGACCAGCAAAAGCGCGCCCAGCGCCCAGGCCAGCAGGTGGCGTGTGAGTGAGGGGCGCAGTGTCATGCAGGCTCCTCGGGAACAAAGTAGCCCACGCCGCGCAGCGTGCGCACCACCTCGCTGCCAAGCTTCCTGCGCAGATGGTGCACATGGACCTCGATGGCATTGCTGTCGAGCACGCTGTCGAAGTTGTAGAGGCCCGCCTCGATCTGCTGGCGTGACAGCACCCGCGGCCGCGCCTCCACCAATGCCAGCAGCACACCGAACTCGCGGGCCGACAGCTCCACCGGCTCGCCCGCCCGCAGCACCGTGCGGGCGGCGGGGTCAATGACGATATTGCCCACCTCCAGTACCGGCCGGGCGCGGCCGGCAGCGCGGCGGTGCAGCGCCCGCATCCGTGCGGCAAGCTCGTCCGGGTCGAAGGGCTTGGTCACATAGTCGTCCGCGCCCATGTCCAGCCCGGCAATGCGCGAAGCCACCTGGTCACGCGCGGTCATGATCAACACCGGCGTCTCGCGCCGCGGCAACCCGTCCCCGGGCGCGTCACGCAGCCGGCGCAGCACCTGGGCCCCGTCGCCATCGCGCAGGCCCAGGTCCAGCAGCACCAGGTCAAACGGCTCGGCACGCAGCGCGGCCCAGGCGCCGGCCACGCCGTCCGCCAGGTCCACGGCCCAGCCGAGCTGGCGCAGGTGTGCCTTCAGCCCGGTGGCGATGCCTTCGTCGTCTTCCACTACCAGTATCCGCATGGCTGCATTGTGGCGCGCTTCGGTTAAGGAAGCCTTAAGGCGCCGCGCCGATCCTCGCGCCATGCAAATCGCCCCTGACCCGACATCCGGCCCCCGCCCCGGCCTGCTCATTTCTGCACTGGCACTCGTACTGCTCGCTTGGGACGCCACCGGGCTGGACCTGCAACTCGCCCACGCCTTTGGCGGCACCGCCGGCTTCGCGCTGCGCGACAACTGGTTCCTGTACCGCGTGCTGCATGAAGGCGGGCGCCATGCGTCCTGGCTTGTGGTGCTCTGCCTGTGCCTGGCCGTGTGGTGGCCGGTGGGCTTCCTGCGCCGCCTGGGCGCCGGCGAGCGGCTGCAGCTTGCGGTGACAACGCTGCTGGCGCTGCTGGCGGTCAGCGCGCTCAAGTCCTCCACCGGGATCAGCTGCCCCTGGGACCTGGCCGAATTTGGCGGCGTTGCCCGCCATGCCTCGCACTGGACGCAGATCCTGGCGGCCGATGGCGGCGGCGGACGCTGCTTTCCGGCAGGGCACGCATCGGCAGGGTTTGCGTTTGCCGGTGGCTGGTTCGTGTTCCGCCGCAGCTCGCCGCGCATCGCCCGCGCCTGGCTTGCAGCCGCACTGGCGGCGGGCTTCACCTTCGGCATCGCGCAGCAGATGCGCGGCGCCCACTTCATGAGCCACACGTTCTGGACGGCCTGGCTGTGCTGGACGGTGGCCTGGCTGGTGGATGCGGCATGGCCACGGGCGGCTGCGGCCGGCGCCACCGCCACCAGCAGCGGGGAGCCGGCATGAAACTCAAGCGCTTCCTGCCCGGCCGGCAACACCCGGTCTGGCTCATCGCTGCGGTCAGCCTGTGGCTCGCCACCGTGGCCAACCTGCCTTTGTGGGTCGAGCTCGGCAGGCTGGGCATGCTCGGCACCGCCGCAGGCATCAGCTTTGCCGGCGCGCTGGGCGTCATGATCATGGCCGCGCTCATGGCGCTGACGAGCCTGCTGGCCTGGCGCTGGACGCTCAAGCCGGCGCTTCTTGCCATGCTCATGTGCGCCGCCTTCGGCGCGTACTTCATGCTCGACTACCACGTGGTCATCGACGCGGGCATGCTCACCAACGTGCTGCAGACCGATGTGCATGAAGCTTCTGCGCTGCTCAGCCCGCGCCTGGCCGCGATGGTCCTGGCACTTGGCCTGGTGCCGGCCATTGCCGTCTGGCGCACGCCGGTGGACTACGGGCGCTGGCCCGGCCGCCTTGCGCAGAACCTGCTGGCGGGCGTCGCGGCCTTCGCGCTGCTGCTGGTTGCCGCAATGGCAAGCTTCCAGCCGCTGGCCTCCACCATGCGCAATCACAAGCAGGTACGCTACCTCATCAACCCGCTGAATGCAGTCTATGCCGCTGGCTGGGTAGCCACCAGCCCGTTGCGCCGCAACGAATCCGTCACCGAGCCCATCGGCCAGGACGCCAGGGCCGCCGCCGTGGCGCCGGGCAAGCGCCCGCCGCTGCTGGTGCTGATGCTGGGCGAAACCGGCCGCAGCGGGAACTTCGGCCTGAACGGCTATGCGCGCGACACCACGCCCGAACTCGCGCGCGAGAACGTCGCCAGCTTCCGCAATGCATGGTCCTGCGGCACCAGCACCGCTGCATCGGTGCCCTGCATGTTCTCCCACCTGGGCAAGGAAGCCTTCGAGGCCCGCAATCACAACTACGAAGGCCTGCTGGACGTGGTGCAGCGCTCCGGCATGGCCGTGCTCTGGCTGGACAACCAGTCCGGCTGCAAAGGCACCTGCGGCCGCATTCCCCACATCGACACGGCACGGCTGCAGCACCCGCAACTCTGCCCCGGCGGCGAATGCCTGGACGGCATCCTGCTCGAAGGCATCGACGCGCGCATTGCAGCGCTGCCGCCGGAGCGGCGCGCGCTCGGCGTGGTGATCGTCATGCACCAGATGGGCAGCCACGGCCCCGCCTATGCGCAGCGCTCACCCGGGGAGTACAAGCGCTTCATGCCCGAATGCACCGGCAACAACCTGCAGGACTGCAGCCGCGAAAGCCTCGTCAACGCCTACGACAACTCGATTGCCTACACCGACCATGTCCTGGCCTCCACCATCGGCTGGCTCAAGGCACGGCGGGCCGACTACGACACCGCCATGGTGTATGTGGCCGACCACGGCGAGTCACTGGGCGAGAACAATCTCTACCTGCACGGCCTGCCGTATGCCATCGCGCCGGATGTGCAAAAGCGCGTGCCGTGGATCACCTGGCTGTCCGCCGGGTACGAGCAGCGCGCCGCCGTCACCACCGAATGCCTCAAGGGCACGCGCGATGCCGAAATCACGCATGACAACTACTTCCACTCCGTGCTCGGGCTGCTGGGCATCCAGACCCGGCTGTACCAGCGCAAGCTGGATGTCTACGCGGGCTGCGCCAGCCTCTGACGCGATCAGTAGGTCTTGTAGGGCAGGAACTTGCCTGACAGCACGACATTCACGCGGTCACCCTTGGGGTCGGGCTCGCGCACGATGTCCATGCTGAAGTCGATGGCGCTCATGATGCCGTCGCCGAACTCTTCATGGATGAGCTCCTTGATCGTCGTGCCGTACACACTGACGATCTCATACCAGCGGTAGATCAGCGGGTCAGTCGGCACCGGCGTGGGCAGGGAGCCCTTGTACGGCACCACCTGCAGCCACTTCTGCTCTTCTGCATTCAGGCCGAACACCTTGCCGATGACCTTGGCCTGCGCGGGCGTGGCCGTCATCTGGCCCAGGCACAGCGCGGTTGTCCATTCCTTGCTCTGGCCGACCTTTTTGGCGACCGATTCCCAGGTGATGCCCTTGCTGACCTTGGCCGTGATGATTTTCTCGGTGATGTCGTTGCGGTTCATGTCTGCTCCTTGTCTGCGATGGATTTGAGGTGGGGTTGAAAAGGTTCAGTGCGCGCCGCCGGGTTTGGCGCGCTTGATGAGGAAGTCCACGATGTGGTTGCGCAGCTCGTAGTAGCCGGGCAGGTGGTGCAGGCCGGCGCGGGTGCGGTCGCGCGGCAGCGTGTTGGTGACGGATTCGCCGATGCCGCCATGCACATAGCCGCCCGGCGTTTCAGCGCCATTGGTCATCAGCAGGATGCGGTCGGCCAGCAGGATGGCCTCGTCCACGTCGTGGGTGATCATGAACACCGTCTGGTGCGTTTCCCGCACGATGTTCATCAGCTCTTCCTGGATGGTGCCCCGCGTCAGTGCATCCAGCGCGCCAAACGGCTCATCGAGCAGCAGCATCTTGGGCTGGATGGCGAAGGCCCGCGCAATGCCAACGCGCTGCTTCATGCCGCCTGACAGTTGCGAAGGCTTCTTGTCGATCGCGGCCGACAGGCCCACCATCGCGACATATTTCTCCACATGCCCGTTGACCTGGGCAGCCTTCCAGTCCGGCCACTTCGAAGACACGGCAAAGGCGATGTTCCTGCGCACCGTGAGCCACGGCATCAGCGCATGACTCTGGAACACGACGCCGCGCTCCAGGCTCGGGCCGGCCACTTCACGCCCGTCCATGAACACATGGCCGCTGCTGGCGGTGTCCAGCCCCGCCAGCACATTCAGGATGGTCGTCTTGCCGCAGCCGGAGTGGCCGATGATGCAGACGAATTCGCCCTTGTCCAATGCGAACGACACATCGGCGAACACCGGCTTGCCTGGCACGAAGGATTTGGAGAGCTTTTCGATCTTCAGGAAGTCTTGCATGGTTCTGCCTTTTGCCACGACCAGCGCAGGCTCGGTGCGGCCTTCACTCCACATAGGTCACCATCTTCTGGAACTGGCCGAACATCATGTCCAGCAGCATGCCCACGATGCCGATCACGCCGATGGCAAAGATCACGTTGGTCAGCGACAGGTTGTTCCACTCGTTCCAGACGAAGTAGCCGA
>JAZKHY010000093.1:0-5107 GCA_040385105.1 Pseudomonadota bacterium | reverse complement strand
CACAGTTAGGGCTGCTTGGTTCCCCACCTGACCCGGTTGGCCGCTTCACCATGCGGGGAGGCCCGTCAGACTGCATTGTATGCCGGGCCGGGTATCCCTTCAGCCGCCGGGACCACACCGTAGAATCGTTGCATGTCCTATCTCGTGCTCGCCCGCAAGTACCGCCCCAAGACCTTCACGCAGATGGTCGGGCAGGAGCATGTGGTGCAGGCCCTCACCAATGCGTTGACGCAGCAGCGGCTGCACCATGCCTACCTTTTCACCGGTACCCGCGGTGTGGGCAAGACGACGGTGTCGCGCATCCTGGCCAAGTCGCTCAACTGTCAGGGGCCGGACGGGCAGGGCGGCATCACTGCCGCGCCCTGCGGCGTGTGCCAGGCCTGCACCGACATCGACAGCGGCCGCTTTGTGGACTACACCGAGCTCGACGCCGCCTCCAACCGGGGCGTGGACGAGGTGCAGTCCCTGCTGGAGCAGGCGGTGTACAAGCCGGTGCAGGGCCGCTTCAAGGTCTTCATGATCGACGAAGTCCACATGCTCACCGGCCATGCGTTCAACGCCATGCTCAAGACGCTGGAAGAGCCGCCCGAGTACCTGAAATTCGTGCTGGCCACGACCGACCCGCAGAAGGTGCCCGTCACGGTGCTGTCGCGCTGCCTTCAGTTCAACCTGCGGCCGATGGCGCCCGAGACGGTGCTGGAGCACCTGGCCGGCGTGCTGCAGACCGAAGGCGTGCCCGCCGACACCCAGGCGCTGCGCCTGATTGCCCGCTCCGCGCGCGGCTCGATGCGCGATGCGCTGTCCCTGACCGACCAGGCCATTGCCTTTGGCAGCGGCAAGCTGGAAGAAGCCACGGTGCGCCAGATGCTGGGCAGCGTGGACCGCACCTATGTCGTCCGCCTGATCGACGCGCTGGCGCACAGCGATGGCAAGACTGTCGTCGAAACGTCTGAGGCCCTGCGCCTGCATGGCCTGAGCGCCGCCTCCACGCTGGAAGAGATGACCTCCATCCTGCAGCGCATGGCCGTGTTGCAGGCGGTGCCGCAGTCGGTGGATGAGAGCGATGCCGAGTCGGTCGAGACGGCGCGCCTGGCCAGGTTGATGCCACCTGACGAAACCCAGCTGCTCTACAGCATGTGCCTGCACGGCCGGGGCGAGCTGGGCCTGGCGCCCGATGAATACGCGGCGCTGACCATGGTGCTGCTGCGGCTCCTGGCCTTCAAGCCCGGAGCGGTGCCTGCCGCATCGGCTGAAAAAAAAACTCTGAGTGACGCGCCCGCTGCTGCCGCAGCCCCTGCGCAGGCATTTGCGCCTGCCGCTGCGCCGCGTCCTGCGCCTCCTGTTGCTTATGCTGCGCCCGCGCCTGCGGTTGCCACGCCAGCGGCACCTGTAGCCGCGCCAGCTACCGCCGCGCTGCGTGCGCCCGGCCCGCCCCAGCGCGTCATGCCGGTGCGCGACGCAGCACCGGTGGCCGGCCGTCCGCCTGGCCAGATGCTGCCTGTGGTCGAGCCGCCCGCTGGCCCGGGCCGCCATGCGCCGCCGGACGGCATGGAACGTGGGCAGGCCGGCGGCGGCGTGGTGGCGGTGCCTGTGCGCCAGCAGCCCGAGCCGGGTTTCCGCACCGAAGCGCGGCAGGAGTCGGGTGCAGGCCGACCGGCCGCCGAGGCACTGGTGCTGACGGAAGAGGGCGACTTCTGGCACGTTACCGTGCAACAGCTGATTGCCAGCGAGGCCGTGGCGGCGCTGGTGCGCGAGCTGGCCTTGCAGTCGCAGCTGGTCGCGCGCGACACCGACGTCTGGATGCTGCGTGTGGAGCGCGAGTCGCTCAACCAGCCGACCAGCCGCGAGCGGCTGCAGAATGCGCTGCATGCCGCCGGCCATGTGGTGAGCCTCACGGTGGAAGTCGGCCGCGTGGCCGACAGCCCGGCACGCCGCAATGCCGCCGTTGCGGCTGAAAGGCAGCGCGCGGCGGAGGAGACCATCCTCAATGATTCATGGGTGCAGGAACTCATGCGCACACATCAGGCGAAAATGCTGCCTGCGGCGCCCCGGTAAGGTCGGCGCCACCCGTTTACCCCAATCCAGCCCAGATACACGTACAAAGGAAGCACCATGTTCAACAAAGGCCAACTCGCCGGACTCATGAAGCAGGCCCAGGCGATGCAGGACAACCTCAAGAAGGCGCAGGATGAACTCGCTTTTGTCGAGGTCACCGGCGAATCAGGCTCGGGGCTCGTCAAGGTCACCATGACCTGCAAGCACGACGTCAAGCGCATCGAGATCGACCCGAGCCTGCTCGCGGACGACAAGGACATGCTGGAAGACCTGGTGGCCGCTGCCTTCAATGCCGCGGTGCGCAAGGCTGAGGAAACCAGCCAGGAGAAGATGGGCAAGCTCACCCAGGGGATGCCCGGGCTGCCCGGCGGGATGAAATTTCCCTTTTAAGTGGCTGACTCGAATTCGCTCGAAGTTCTCGTGCAGGCGCTGCGGCGCCTGCCGGGGGTGGGTGTCAAGTCGGCGCAGCGGATGGCGTTTCACCTGCTGCAGCATGACCGGGAAGGCGCCCGTGCGATGGCCCGTGCGCTGACCGAGGCGACCGACAGCGTCAGGCACTGCGAGCTGTGCCACACCTTCACCGAGGCCCCGATCTGCCGCACCTGCCTGGATGCCCAGCGTGACCGCAGCAAGCTCTGCGTCGTTGAAACGCCGGCAGACCAGTCAGCCGTGGAGCGGACCGCCGCTTTCAAGGGCCTGTACTTTGTGCTCATGGGCAAGCTGAGCCCGCTGGACGGCATCGGCCCGCGCGATATCGGCTTGCAGAAGCTCTTTGCCCGCGCGACCGACGGTGTGGTGCAGGAGGTGATCCTGGCCACCAATTTCACCGCCGAGGGCGAGGCCACGGCCCATGTGATCGGCGAGGCGCTCAAGGCAAAAGGGCTCAAGGTCACCCGCCTGGCGCGTGGCGTGCCGGCCGGCAGCGAGCTTGAATATGTAGACTTGGGGACCATTGCGCATGCACTCGTTGACAGGAGATGACTTCATGAACGTGGCCCGGTTTACAGTTGCTTACTGGTGCGTGCTGATTGCCGCGCTGCTGCCCATCGTGTGCGCGGGCATCGCCAAATACGGCCTGTTTGGCAAGCCGCGCCGGGAAGGCGGCTTTGACAACCACAACCCGCGCGACTGGCTGGCGCGCCAGCAGGACTGGCGGGCGCGGGCCAATGCCGCGCAGGCCAACAGCTTCGAGGCGTTGCCGTTTTTCATTGGCGCGGTCATCATCGCCCACCAGCTTGGGGCCTACCAGGTCAAGCTTGATTTGCTGGCGCTGTTCTTTGTGCTGCTGCGGCTCGTCTACATCATGATGTACGTCGCCGGGCTGCCCACGGCGCGCAGCATTGTGTGGTCGCTGGCGCTGTTCGTGAACATCGCGATTCTCTTCATCGGCTACCGCTGACTTTGCCCTTACGTAAAAACCCGCACGGGGATGTTCCCGATGCGGTGAAAGGGGCTTGCGCCTAATCTTCCGGGAAGTCAAAAAAAGGAAGGAAATTCCGTGTCATCCCGCAGCATCGCTCCCCCTGAACGTTCCCTCACCACGCGCAGAACCTTTGTGTCAGTTGCCGCATTCGCAGCTGCCGGCGTGGCCGCGCCCAGCCTCTGGGCGCAGGCCAGGCCCGAAAAATCCAGGGTGTCGCTTGCCGTCGGCGGCAAGGCGGGCTTCTACTACCTGCCGCTGACCATTGCCGAGCAGCTTGGCTACTTCAAGGCCGAGGGCCTGGACCTCGAGATCTCCGACTTTGCAGGCGGTGCACGCGCCCTGCAGTCGCTGGTGGGCGGCTCTGCCGACATCGTGGCGGGTGCTTACGAGCACACCATCAACATGCAGAGCAAGAACCAGTTCATCCAGTCCATCGTGCTGCAGGGCCGCGCGCCGCAGATCGCGGTGGGCGTGTCCACCAAGAACATGCCCAACTACAAGTCGCTGGCCGACCTCAAGGGCAAGAAGATCGGCGTGTCCGCGCCGGGCTCGTCCACCAACATGGTGGCCAACCTCATTCTTTCGCGCGCCGGCCTCAAGTCAACCGATGTGAGCTTTGTCGGCGTGGGCACTTCGGCCGGCGCGCTGGCCGCGCTGCGTTCGGGCCAGATCGACGCCATGAGCAATATTGACCCGGTCATGACCATGCTCGAGCAAAAGGGCGAGGTGCGCATCATTTCCGACACCCGCACGCTCAAGGGCACGCTGGAGGTCTTCGGTGGCAACATGCCGGCAGCCTGCCTCTACACCCACAGCGAGTTCGTGCAGAAGAACCCCAACACCTGCCAGGCCCTGGCCAACGGGATCGTGCATGCGCTGAAGTGGCTGCAGACGGCCGGCCCGTCGGACATCATCAAGACCGTGCCCGAGTCTTACCTGCTGGGTGACCGTGCGCTTTACCTGGCGTCGTTCAACAAGGTGCGCGAAGCCATCTCGCTGGACGGCATCCTGCCGGAAGAGGGCTCGAAGACGGCCCTGAAGGCGCTGGCGAGCTTCGACCCGAGCATCAAGGCCGACAAGATCGACTTGTCGAAAACCTATACGAACGAGTTTGCCCGCAAGGCAAAAGACCGCTTCAAGGCATGACGGCTCCCGGCTCCGGCTATGCACTGGAGTTCCACAACATCTCGGTGACCTTCCGCGCGCGTGACGATGCGTCACAGCGCTACACCGCCGTCGCCGACACAACCCTGCGCATCCGTGCCGGCGAGTTTGTGTCGGTGGTCGGGCCGACGGGCTGCGGCAAGTCCACCCTGCTGAACATCGGCGCCGGCCTGCTCGATGCCTCCTCTGGCGAGGTCAAGGTCTTCGGCGAGCAGCTCCAGGGCATCAACACCCGCGCGGGCTACATGTTCCAGGCCGATGCGCTGATGCCCTGGCGCAGCGCCATCGACAACGTCATGGTCGGCCTGCAGTACCGTGGCGTGCCCGATGCCGATGCGCGTGCCCAGGCACAGGCCTGGCTTGAGCGTGTGGGCCTGGGTGAGTTTGGCGACCGCTACCCGCACCAGCTCTCGGGCGGCATGCGCAAGCGCACCGCGCTGGCCCAGGTGCTGGCGCTGGACCCGG
>JAZKHY010000092.1:0-8914 GCA_040385105.1 Pseudomonadota bacterium | reverse complement strand
GAAACGCGGGAATAGCTCAGTTGGTAGAGCGCAACCTTGCCAAGGTTGAGGTCGAGAGTTCGAGACTCTTTTCCCGCTCCATATTTCAGAGAGAAGCCAGGCTTCTCTCACAAGAAGGGAAGCCCACCAGCTTCCCTTTTTTGTTGAGAGACAAAAACATGGCGCGATAGCAAAGCGGTTATGCACCGGATTGCAAATCCGGCTAGTCCAGTTCGACTCTGGATCGCGCCTCCAGATTCAATCAGTTTCCAAAGCCCCGACAGCCCTGTTGCCGGGGCTTTTTTGTTCCACAATAGATCAGCCTGCCCGGATGGTGAAATTGGTAGACACAGCGGACTTAAAATCCGCCGCTTCCTTAACAGGGGCGTACCGGTTCGACCCCGGTTCTGGGCACCAAGAGAGCTGACAATAGAACCATTACCAGGAACGTGGAAGGCCGCATATGCCACGCTATAACGCACCCTTTGAAATCCATGTCCATGGTGAAGTCCCGCTGCGCGCGGACGTGACTTTCGAGCAGATCCAGGACGCACTGAAGCCCCTGTGGAAGTACGCCGGCGCGCGGTCACTGGCTGACGGGGCCGGCAGTTCGTATGAAGAAGAGCCGGGCATCAAGTTCGACCCGCACGAGCACATCCTGCGCATGTGCTGGACTGTTCCGGGTGATGAGGATTTCAGGCAGGCGCTTGACGAAATGTGCATGAGCCTGAACGACCTGGCCGAGCAGGGCGCGGCCATCGAGATCACCTTCTACGACGCCGACTACGACGAGGAAGACGAAGAGTCCGAAGAGGACTCGCGCGACGACTTCGTCATGCTCTTTGTCGGCCCCACGCCCGCGGCCATCATGCAGGTCCAGCGCGACCTCCTGGTGCAGGACGTGATCAACATGATGGAGCGGCACTTTGACGGCTCGGAACTCGGCGGCGTGGTCGCCGAGATCGACAAGCTGTTCAGCCAGCGCTTCGATGCGCTGGTGAATTCGCTGGAACTGGGCAAGCCGCCACGCGGCCCTGGCGGCTCGGGCGGCGGCGGCTCCGGCCATGGTGGCGGGCGCAGGCCGCGGCACTTACACTGAGGGCGCGTCATCCTGGCGCAGCAGGAGACTGAGTTGGCACTGTTCTCTCAAGATGCGCTGAACCCCGGCGTGCGCAAGCGCGAAGTCTTTGGCTGGGCCATGTACGACTTCGCCAATTCCGGTTACACCACCGTTGTCATCACGGCCGTGTTTGCCGCCTATTTTGTCGGCGGCATCGCACAGAAGGCCGAGTGGGCGACCTTTGCCTGGACGGCGGCACTCAGCGCGTCCTATGCCATCGTCATGCTCACTATGCCGAGCATCGGCGCCTATGCCGACCTGCGGGCCGCCAAGAAGCGGCTGCTGCTCATCACCACGGTGGGCTGCGTGCTCAGTACGGCGGCGCTTGCACTGGCCGGGCCGTCCAGCGTGGCCTTTGCCATCGTGCTCATCATCATCTCGAATACCTTTTTTTCATGGGGCGAATCGCTGACGGCCGCATTCCTGCCCGAGCTGGCCAGGCCTGAAGCCATGGGCAAGGTCAGCGGCTGGGGCTGGAGCTTCGGCTACCTGGGCGGCATGCTGGCGCTGGGCCTGAGCCTGGGCTACGTGATCTGGGCCGGGGCGCAGGGCATGAAGGCCGCGCAGTTTGTCCCGGTCACGATGCTGATCACGGCCGTCATCTACGGCGGCGCCTCGATGGCGACCTTCATGCTCCTCAAGGAGCGTGCAATACCCAACCCTGACGCATTGCGCCAGAGCGGCCTGAAGGCTTCGCTTGCGCAACTGCAAAAGACTTTCCGCGACGCCCGCCGTTACAGCGACTTCATGTGGCTGCTCGCCGCAGCCGTGTTCTACCAGGGCGGCGTGGCCGTGGCCATTGCCCTGGCCGCGATCTATGCCGAACAGGTGATTGGCTTCGTGCAGCAGGAAACCATGGTCCTCATCTTCGTGCTCAACGTTGCCGCAGCCGTCGGGGCGTTTGCATTCGGCTACGGCCAGGACCGCATTGGCCACAAGCTGGCCCTGTCCCTCACGCTTGTGGGCTGGATCGCCACCTGCGTCATTGCCGCCGTCACCACCACCAAGGGTGGCTTCTGGTATGCCGCAGCCATTGCCGGCCTGTGCATGGGGTCCAGCCAGTCGGCGGGCCGCGCCATGGCCGGCATGTTCGCGCCGCAACGGCAGCTTGCGGAGTTCTACGGGCTGTGGACTTTTGCCATCCGCCTGGCCAGCATCATCGGGCCGCTGAGTTACGGCGCCATCACCTGGATGACGGGCGGCAACCAGCGTATCGCCATCCTCTCGACGGCTGTGCTCTTCGTGATCGGGCTGCTGCTGTTGATGCCGGTGAATGTGAAGCGGGGGCGTGAAGCCGCCGTCAGTGCCGACGCTTCAACTGCCCAGGGCTAGCCACTGGGCAGCCGCGCGGCGCAGCGCGGCGAGGTCCCCGGTGCTTTGCAGTTCGACATGTCCCGTACCCGAAGAGGCCTTGAGCAGGGCGCGATCCTCCAGCAGGCGCCGGGTCTGCCGCGCCACGGGCCCGCCGGTGTCGATCATCTGCACGCCAGGCCCCACCAGGGCTGCGAGATGCGCCTGGGCGAACGGGTAGTGCGTGCAACCCAGCACCAGCGTATCAATGCTGCCTTCACCGCTGCCGAACCGGCCCATGGCCTTCACATGCAGCGCGCATAGCGCAGGCACCCCTGCGGCATCGCCCTTGCTGACCTGCTGCTCGATGGCATCGGCCAGGCCGTCACACGGCTGGAGCACGAACTCCGCCTGGCCCGCCAGCGAGCCGAGCAGGGCACGGAACTTGGCGCTGCCCAGCGTGCCGCGCGTGGCCATCACGCCGATGCGCCTGGTGCGGCTGGCAATCACGGCCGGCTTCAGTGCAGGCTCCACGCCGACGATCGGAAGCAGGGGGATTTCCGCGCGCAGGAGATGGATGGCCGCTGCCGTCGCGGTGTTGCAAGCCACCACCAGCGCCTTCACGTCACGCTGCACAAGTTCCTGCGCCAGGGCGCGCGAGCGGCCGGTCACATGGGCATCGTCGCGCTCGCCATAGGGCGCATGCGCGCTGTCCGACACGTAGATGAAGTCCTCATGCGGCAGCTCTGCGCGCAGCGCCCCGAGTATGCTCAGGCCGCCGACGCCGCTGTCGAAAACGCCGATGGGCCTGTTACTCAAGCCGCAGTCACAGCAATAGTCCTGAACTCGCCTGTGGCAATCTTCTTCTGCCACTCCGCGGGGCCGGTGATGTGTGCGCTGGTGCCGCCGGCATCGACCGCCACCGTCACGGGCATGTCGACCACATCGAACTCATAGATGGCTTCCATACCCAGGTCGGCAAAGCCCAGCACCTTCGCGCTCCGGATCGCCTTGGACACCAGGTAGGCCGCGCCGCCCACCGCCATGAGGTAGGCACTCTTGTGCTTCTTGATGCTCTCGATGGCCACCGGGCCGCGCTCGGCCTTGCCGATCATGGCGATCAGTCCTGTCTGGCTCAGCATGGTCTCGGTGAAACCGTCCATGCGGGTGGCGGTGGTCGGGCCGGCGGGGCCGACGGCCTCGCCCTTGACCGGGTCCACAGGGCCCACGTAGTAGATGACGCGGTTGGTGAAGTCCACCGGCAGCTTCTCGCCTTTGGCCAGCATGTCGGCAATGCGCTTGTGCGCTGCGTCGCGGCCGGTTAGCATCCTGCCGTTGAGCAGCAGCGTGTCGCCGGGCTTCCAGCTTGCGACTTCGGCCGGCGTCAGGGTGTCGAGGTTGACCTTCTTGCTCTTGTTGTAGTCGGGCGCCCAGTTCACGTCGGGCCACAGGTCCAGGCTTGGCGGGTCCAGGTAGACGGGGCCGGAGCCGTCCATCACGAAGTGCGCGTGGCGCGTCGCTGCGCAATTGGGGATCATGGCCACCGGCTTGCTGGCCGCGTGGGTGGGGTACATCTTGATCTTCACGTCCAGCACCGTGGTGAGGCCACCCAGGCCCTGCGCGCCGATGCCCAGGGCGTTGACCTTCTCGAACAGCTCCAGGCGCATCTCCTCGACCTTGCTGAGCTTCGCGCCCGACGACGACTTCGCCTGCAGTTCATACATGTCCAGGTCGTCCATCAGGCTTTCCTTGGCCATCAGCACAGCCTTTTCCGCCGTGCCGCCGATACCGATGCCCAGCATGCCCGGCGGGCACCAGCCGGCGCCCATGGTGGGCACCGTCTTGAGCACCCAGTCGACCACGCTGTCGCCGGGGTTGAGCATGATCATCTTGCTCTTGTTCTCGCTGCCGCCGCCCTTGGCCGCGACCGTGACTTCCACGGTGTTGCCGGGAACCAGCTCGGTGAAGATCACGGCGGGCGTGTTGTCTTTTGTGTTCTTGCGGTCGAACTGCGGGTCGGCCACGACGCTGGCGCGCAGGGTGTTGTCCGGGTGGTTGTAGCCCTGGCGCACGCCCTCGTTGACGGCGTCTTCCAGGCCGCCGGTGAAGCCTTCCCAGCGCACATCCATGCCGACCTTCAGGAACACGTTGACGATGCCGGTGTCCTGGCAGATCGGGCGGTGGCCGGTAGCGCTCATCTTGCTGTTGGTGAGGATCTGCGCAATCGCATCCTTGGCCGCCGGGCTCTGCTCGCGGGCGTAGGCGCGGGCCAGGTGGGCGATGTAGTCGGCCGGGTGGTAGTAGCTGATGTACTGGAGGGCGGCCGCGACGGATTCGATGAGGTCGGCGGCTTTGATGATTGTCGTCATGGTCTTCGTGGGTGGTGCAGCAACCCCATGATTATCCCGTACCTTCCGTGTACTGCGCCGGCCGCTTGTTTTGTTCTGAAGGGGCGTGCATCATGGACCCATCAGGCATTTTGGGAGTACGGGTTATGCGGTTTGAGTTTTTGTTGACCACTGGTTTGGCGGTCGGCCTTGCGGCGCACGCGGCGCAGCCGGTTCCCGCTGTCCAGCGCTTCCATTCCTACACGCCGTCTTTGGCGGCGGCCGGCCAGCCCGCGCGAGCGCAATTTGCCGCGATTGCAGCTGCGGGATACAAAGTCGTCATCAATGTTGCCAGCCCGGACAGCAATCCGGACGCAATTCGCGACGAGAAGCAACTGGTAGAAGCTGCCGGCATGGAGTATTTCCACATGCCTTTGAAATGGGAAAAGCCCGACGTGAACCAGGTCGTGGAGGCGGTCAACCTGCTTGAAAGCCTGGGCGGCAAGCCGGTTCTTGTCCATTGCTATGTGAACTCGCGCGCCTCCCTGGTGGCCTATCTCCATCGCACGATGCGGGGTGGTGCGCCGGAGGCGGACGAAAAGCAGACCTTGACCAGGATCTGGAAGCAGAACAGGGGGTACGAGTTCGAGAACTCGCCTCAATGGCAGCTTCTCATTGAGGACGCAAAAGAACGCTTGGGGAAAAAATGACGATCGGAACACGCATTGAGCGGGATTCCTTCGGCCCGATCGACGTCCCGGCAGGCCGGCTCTGGGGCGCCCAGACGCAGCGCTCGCTGCAGAACTTTGACATCTCGGGCGAGCAGCAGCCGCGCGAGATCATCCGTGCGCTGGCGCAGGTGAAGCGGGCGTCGGCCGTGGTCAACCACAACCTGGGTTTGCTTGACGCGAAGAAGTCCGGGGCCATCGTTGCAGCGGCGGACGAAGTGATTGCAGGAAAGCATCCTGATGAATTCCCGCTGGTGGTCTGGCAAACCGGCTCCGGCACGCAGACCAACATGAACGTCAATGAAGTGCTGGCCAACCGTGCGAGCGAACTGCTGGGCGGCGAGCGCGGCGAGGCGCGCCTGGTGCACCCGAATGACGAGGTCAACCGCAGCCAGTCCTCCAACGATGTATTCCCCACGGGCATGCATGTGGCGGCAGTGGACAGCATCATGCACAGGCTGCTGCCTGCAATGCAGGCATTGCGCGCGACGCTGGACAGGAAGGCCAGGGACTTCGACCTCATCGTGAAGATCGGCCGCACGCACCTGCAGGATGCCACGCCATTGACGCTGGGCCAGGAGTTCTCGGGTTATGTGGCGCAGCTGGACCAGGGCGAGAAGCATCTGCGTGCCGCCCTGCCGCACCTGTGCGAGCTGGCCCTGGGTGGCACCGCCGTCGGCACCGGCCTGAATGCGCCCAAGGGCTATGCCGGGCAGGTAGCGGCCGAACTGGCGCGGCTCACCGGCCTGCCGTTCGTCACCGCGCCCAACAAGTTCGAGGCCATGGCCTCCACCGATGCGCTGGTCCATGCCCATGGCGCGCTCAAGACCCTGGCCGCCAGCATGATGAAAATCGCCAACGACGTGCGCTGGCTCGCCAGCGGGCCCCGCAGCGGCATCGGCGAACTCTCGATTCCCGAGAACGAGCCGGGCTCGTCCATCATGCCCGGCAAGGTCAACCCGACGCAAAGCGAGGCCGTCACCATGCTGTGCTGCCAGGTGTTCGGCAACGACGTGGCCATCAACTTTGGCGGCGCATCGGGCAACTTCGAGCTCAATGTGTTCCGGCCGATGGTGGCCCACAACTTCCTGCAGAGCGTGCGGCTGCTGGCCGACGGCATGAAGAGCTTCAACGAGCATTGTGCCGTGGGCATCGAGCCCAACCGCGCGCGCATCGATGAACTGGTCAAGGGCTCGCTGATGCTCGTGACCGCGCTGAACCCCCACATCGGCTACGACAAGGCGGCTTTCATTGCCAAGAAAGCCCATAAGGAAGGCACGAGCCTGCGCGAGGCGGCGCTGGCTTCAGGCCATGTGACGGGCGAGCAGTTCGATCAATGGGTCCGGGCAGAGGAAATGGTGGGCCGCTGACCGGTATATCTCACGTTCAGTGCTTGGTCGTAGCGATGCTCGACATGAGCTTGTCGGTATAGGCAATCGCAATCGCCGACAGCAGGAAGGTGACGTGGATCACCGTCTGCGCGATCAGCACCCGGTCGGTGTAGTTGTCGGCATTGATGAAGGTCTTGAGCAGGTGGATGGAGCTGATGCCGATGATGGCCGTTGCCAGCTTGACCTTCAGCACCGAGGCATTCACGTGGCTCAGCCACTCGGGCTGGTCGCGGTGGCCTTCCAGGTTCATGCGGCTCACAAAGGTTTCGTAGCCGCCGACGATCACCATGATCAGCAGGTTGGAGATCATGACCACGTCAATCAGCGCCAGCACGACGAGCATGATGACCGTCTCGTTCAGCGAGGTGATGGGCGCCGCCGTCTTGTAGCCGATGCTGGAGATCAGCGCTTCCAGCGCCGTCTTGCTGCCGAAGGCGGCCTCCACCAGGTGGGTCAGCTCGACCAGGAAGTGGACGACATAGACGGCCTGGGCGACGATCAGGCCGAGGTACAGCGGCAGCTGCAGCCAGCGGCTGGCGAAGATCAGGTTGGGCAGGGGCCGCAATGGAGAGATCTTTTTCTGGGTGGGTTCTGACATGGTGTGCGCCTGGGGACGGGTATTTGCTGTGTGGGCGGAATTGTAGGTTGCGGGCCCATGGCCCTGCAGTTCGGGTTAAATTTGTAAGATTCGCGGCAGTCAGTGGCCTGTAAGAGGTAAAAGTGACATTAACGCCCGGAACACATCAACAAGGAGACATGCAATGAGTGCCATCGAGTCCGTACTGGTCGAAAACCGCGTTTTCCCTCCGGCTGATGCCGTTGTTCAGGCCGCCCGCATCTCCGGCATGCCGGCCTACAACGCCTTGTGCGCCGAAGCGGAGAAGGATTTCGAGGGCTTCTGGGCCCGCCTGGCGCGCGAGAACGTGGTCTGGAACAAGCCCTTCACCAGGACGCTCGACGAGTCCAACGCCCCTTTCTACAAGTGGTTCGACGACGGCGAGCTCAATGCCTCGGCCAACTGCCTCGACAAGCACATCGGCACTGCCACCGAGAACAAGACAGCCATCATCTTCGAGGCCGATGACGGCGCCGTGACGAAGGTCACTTACAGGCAACTGCTGGACCGCGTGAGCCAGTTCGCCAATGCGCTCAAGGCCCAGGGCATCCGCAAGGGCGACCGCGTCATCATCTACATGCCGATGACGGTCGAGGGCGTGATTGCCATGCAGGCCTGTGCCCGCATCGGTGCCACCCACAGCGTGGTATTCGGCGGGTTCTCGGCCAAGGCGCTGAATGAACGCATCATCGACGCCGGCGCAGTTGCCGTCATCACTGCCAACTTCCAGCTGCGCGGCGGCAAGGAACTGCCGCTCAAGTCGATCGTGGACGAAGGCATCGCCATGGGCGGCTGCACCACGCTCAAGAAGGTGCTGGTTTACATGCGCACCGCCACCGCCTGCAACATGGTCGATGGCCGCGATACAACCTTTGAGCAGGCGCTCAAGGGGCAGGGCGCCGAATGCGCGCCCGAGTCCGTGGGCGCCGAGCATCCGCTGTTCATCCTCTACACCTCCGGCTCCACCGGCAAGCCCAAGGGCGTGCAGCATTCCACCGGCGGCTACCTGCTGTGGGCCAAGCTCACCATGGACTGGACGTTCGACCTGCGCCCGTCCGACATTTTCTGGTGCACCGCCGACATCGGCTGGATCACCGGCCATACCTATGTAGCCTATGGCCCGCTCGCGGCTGGCGCCACCCAGGTGATCTTCGAAGGCATCCCGACGTACCCGAACGCCGGGCGCTTCTGGCAGATGATCGAGAAGCACAAGGTCACGATCTTCTACACGGCGCCTACGGCCATCCGCTCGCTGATCAAGGCCGCCGAAGGCGACGAGAAGGTGCACCCGGCGCGCTCTGATTTGTCGAGCCTGCGCATCCTCGGTTCGGTGGGTGAGCCCATCAACCCCGAAGCCTGGATGTGGTACCACCGCAATGTGGGCGGCGAGCGCTGCCCCATTGTCGATACCTTCTGGCAGACCGAGACCGGCGGCCACATGATCACGCCGCTGCCGGGCGCCA
>JAZKHY010000091.1:0-78180 GCA_040385105.1 Pseudomonadota bacterium | reverse complement strand
AGCTTCTCGTCGATGACCATGGTGCCGACGCCGTCGTGCACATAGATTTCCAGCAGCAGCGAACCGTCCAGCGCAAAGGGCAGGATGTGGCTGCGTTCCACGCCGTACTTGCAGGCCTTGACGCAATGCTGCAGGTAGAAGGCGCTGTCGGTGGGCTGCTGGGCCGGCGGCAGGTCGGCCAGGAGCTTTTCGGCAGCCGCCAGCGGCAGCTCGGTGTCAATGGGGTTGTCTTCGCCCTCGGGCGCCGCCGGATCCATGCGGATGCCGGGGATCTCGGTCACGAAGATGAGCTTGTCGGCCTGCAGGGCGATGGCCACCGAGGTGGCCACCTCTTCCATGGCCAGGTTGAAGGCCTCGCCGGTGGGCGAGAAGCCGAAGGGCGAGATCAGCACCATGGCGCCGAAGTCCAGCGTGCGGGTGATGCCTGCCACATCCACCTTGCGCACCAGGCCCGAATGCTGGAAGTCCACGCCGTCCACCACGCCCACCGGGCGGGCGGTGATGAAATTGCCGGAAATGACGCGCACGGTGGAGCCGGCCATCGGCGTGTTGGGCAGGCCCTGGCTGAAAGCCGCCTCGATTTCATAGCGCAGCTGGCCGGCGGCTTCCTGCGCGCAGTCCAGCGCCACCTCGTCGGTGATGCGCATGCCGTGCGAGTACCTGGCCTCATGCCCCTTGGCGCGCAACTGCTCGTTGACCTGGGGGCGGAAGCCGTGCACCAGGACGATCTTCACGCCCATGCTCTGGATCAGCGCCAGGTCCTGCGCCAGGTGCTGCAGCTTGCCGGCGGCAATGGCCTCGCCCGCGATGCCCACGACAAAAGTCTTGCCACGGTGCATGTGGATGTAGGGCGCCACCGACCGGAACCAGGGCACGAAGGTGAAATTGAAAACGGCGGACATCTGCGCTTTCGGGGCAAAAGTTGTGACAAATTGGCAAGGTCAAGGCGGCCCGGACCGCGCCCGGCCCGTTGCCGCCAGAGTGTAAGGGAAGCGCCTGCGGCCGGCAGCCGTACGTTGAATGGCGCATTGCCTTGTGGCCGGTGCCTGTGTATGGTTGCGGTACATGGATGTCATTGCAGTTGCTTTCTGGGGAGCTTTTTTTGGCACCGTCGGCCTGATGGTGGCTGGCGCGGTCTTCGCCTTCGTGCGCTCGCTGCACAGGGTCGCGTTCAATGCGGGGCTGGCCTCGCTGGCCTCGGCGCTGTTCGTTGCGGCCTACATCGGCTGGCTGCCGATCCATCCGCAGGAGGTGTCGGACCGCGTACTGGCGCACATCTCGACCATCACCTCCGGCATCCTCGCCTACCTCCTGTTCTACATGCTGGGCCTGCAACGCAAGCCGGAGCTGGCGGTGCGGGTGGCCTGGTGGCTGGGCGGCGTATCCCTGGCGGTCCTGGCGGCGGGCTGGATGCTCACGCCGCATGAGGCGCTGGTCCTCAGCTCGGTCGGCACCTGCCTGCTGACACTGGTGGGCCTGGGCATCTGCGTGCGCAGCGCAGTCAGGGGCGACGGGCTGGCCTGGTCGGCCGTGACCGGCATCACCTTCACTTTCATTGCGGTCGTCGGCCTGGGGCTGATTGCGGTGCACCGCGGCGCCGTCCCGTGGCCGGTGCATGCGGTCAGCGCGCTGGCGGCCAGCGCCTACATGATGGTCTTTGCTGCGGTGCTGTGGGCACGCTACGCCTACCTGGTGGAACTGCATGAAGTCATGGCCCACGGGCCGGCCTATGACCCGGTGACCCGCATGCGCTCCCATGCCGAGACGGGCCAGATGCTCGGAGCGGAGTTCAAGCGGCTCAAGGACGACGACAAGCCGCTGGGGGTGATCGTCATTTCCATCAGCAACTTCTATGCGCTTGAAAAGCTCCATGGCCGGGCGGCGGTCAACCATGCGCTGTTCATCTGCGCGGCGCGGCTGCGCCGCACCATGCCGTCCGACGTGGAGATGGGCCGGCTGGCGGATGACGGCTTCCTGCTGATGGTGCGCAACCCCAACCAGAACCGGCGCCTGATCCAGCTGGCGCGCATGGTGCAGGCCCGGCTGTCCAAGCCTGTGGTGCTGAGCACCAGCAGGGAGCCCGGCCAGCTTGAAAGCGCCAAGGCGCTCTGGGCCGCGGACGTGGGCGTTGGCGTGTTGACGGCGCTGGCGGCGGAGGTGAAGGCCTCGAGCGCGGTGGCCATGGGGCGCGCCATGTCGCGCACCGCGTGGAGCTTTGCCAGCCGCGTGGCCTGGTTTGACAAGAACACCGGGCGCATTGACGAACTGCCTGACCCCGGAGCAGTGTAGGCCTGCATAACGCGGATAATCTGCGGTCCCCCTGAACGACCTACGAATCCGCGCCCTTTGTCCGCCTCTCCCCTGAAAATCGAATTTCCCGAATCGCTGCCGGTATCCGGCAAGCGTGAAGACATCATGGCCGCCATGGCGGCGCACCAGGTGATCATCGTCTGCGGCGAGACCGGGTCGGGCAAGACCACTCAGCTTCCAAAGATCGCGTTGGCCATGGGGCGGGGGAAGCTGAACTACCCGCCCGGCAAGGGCCGGATGATCGGCCACACCCAGCCGCGCCGCATTGCAGCGTCCAGCGTGGCCAAGCGCATCGCCGAGGAGCTCAAGACGCCGCTGGGCGAGGTGGTGGGCTTCAAGGTGCGCTTCCAGGACCGGCTCAGCCGCGATGCGTCGGTCAAGCTCATGACGGACGGCATCCTGCTGGCAGAGACGCAGACCGACCCGCTGCTCAAGACCTACGACACCATCATCATTGACGAGGCCCATGAGCGCAGCCTGAACATCGACTTTTTGCTTGGCTACCTGCGCGAGATACTGCCGCGGCGGCCTGACCTGAAGGTGGTGGTGACGTCAGCGACGATTGATGCGAACCGGTTTGCGGAACATTTCGCCTCAGCAAAGGGGCCGGCGCCCATCATCTATGTATCGGGCCGGATGTTCCCGGTTGAGCAGCGCTACCGGCCCTATGAGGAGTCGCGCGAGTACGACCTCAACAATGCGATTGCCGACGGTGTGGATGAACTGTGGCGTGACGCCGGGCGCGCGGGCGGCGACATCCTGGTGTTCCTGCCCGGCGAGCGCGAGATCCGCGAGGCGGCCGACCACCTGCGCAAGCACCTGAGCCACCAGCCGGTTTACCGGGATGCCGAGGTGCTGCCGTTGTTCGCGCGGCTGTCCCAGGCCGAGCAGGACCGCATCTTTGACAGCCACAGCGGCCGGCGCATCGTGCTTGCGACCAACGTGGCCGAGACCTCGCTGACGGTGCCGGGCATCCGCTATGTCATTGATGCCGGCACGGCCCGGGTGAAGCGCTACAGCTTCCGCAGCAAGGTGGAGCAGCTGCTGGTCGAGCCCATCAGCCAGGCCGCCGCCAACCAGCGTGCAGGCCGCTGCGGCCGGGTGGCCAACGGCATCTGCATCCGCCTGTATGACGAGAAAGACTTCGCCGGCCGCGCGCCGTTCACCGACCCCGAAATCCTGCGCAGCTCGCTGGCGGGCGTGATCCTGCGGATGAAGTCACTGCATCTTGGCGACGTGGAGCAGTTCCCGTTCATCGAGCCGCCGCAGCGCCGCGCGATTGCCGATGGCTACCAGCTGCTGGGCGAACTGGGTGCCGTCGACGATGCCAATGAGCTCACGCCCATGGGACGGGAGCTGTCAAAGCTGCCGCTGGACCCGCGCGTGGGCCGCATGATCCTGGAGGCGCGGGACCGGCAGGCGCTGGACGAGGTGCTGGTGATTGCCTCGGCCCTGTCGGTGCAGGATGTGCGCGACAGGCCGATGGAAGCGCAGCAGGCAGCCGACCAGGCACATGTGAAGTTTGACGACGAGAAGAGTGAGTTCTCGGGTTACCTCAAGCTGTGGAAGTGGCTGGACGATTCGCGGGGCGGGCACAACGTGTCGCGCGGTCGCGCGACACCTCAGGGTACGGCACCTGTGGTGGGGGCCGAAGGCCCGCAGCACAAGCTGAGCAACCGCCAGTACGAGCAGTTGCTGCGCCAGAACTTCGTGAGCGTGCGGCGCGTGCGTGAATGGCGCGACATCCATTCACAGCTGCACACCGTGGTGGCTGAGCACAAGTGGCGGCTCAATGCCGTGCCTGCGAGCTATGAGCAGCTTCACTTGTCGATGCTGGCCGGATTGCTCGGCAACATCGGCTGGAAGATGGAAGATGATGAGGCCTACCTGGGCGCACGCGGCATCAAGTTCTACCGCCATCCGGGTGCCCACCTGAGCAAGAAGCCGGGCCGCTGGATTGTGGCTGCGGAACTGGTTGAGACCACGCGCCTGTTCGGCCGGGGGCTCGCCAACATCGAACCGCAGTGGCTGGAGCAGGTGGGCAGCCACCTGCTCAGGAAGCAGTTGCTCGACCCGCATTGGGAAAAGAAGGCGGCGGAGGTCACGGCGCTGGAGCGGGCGACGCTGTACGGCCTGGTGATCTACAGCGGGCGGCGCGTCAACTATGGCCGGGTCGACATGGCGGCGGCGCGCGAGATTTTCATCCGCGAGGCGCTGGTGGAAGGAATGTGGGAAACAAAGCTGCCGTTCCTGGCGGCCAACCAGAAGCTCATCCGGCAGGTCGAGGACATGGAGCACAAGTCGCGCCGGCAGGACGTGCTGGTGGACGATGAGCTGATCTACGCTTTCTACGACCAGCAACTGCCGGCCGATGTGTTCAGCGGCCACAGCTTCGAGCAGTGGTACCGCGAAGAGGTCAAGCGCCAGCCGAGGCTGCTGATGCTCACGCGCGAGGAGCTGATGCGCCACGAGGCGGCAGGCATCACGACCAACGCCTTCCCCAAGACCATACGCCTGGGCGGTGTGGACTGCGCCGCCACCTACTTGCATGAGCCGGGCGACACGCGCGACGGCCTCACCGTGACGGTGCCGCTGTTCGTGCTGAACCAGGTCAACGACGAGCGCTGTGAATGGCTGGTGCCCGGCATGCTGCGGGACAAGATCCTGGCGCTGCTCAAAAGCCTGCACCAGAAGCCGCGCTCGCGCTTCGTGCCGCTGCCCGAGAGCGCCACGCGCATCGCAGGGCAACTGGGTGACCCGGTGAAGTTTGGCCACGGTTCGCTGACCGACGCGCTGCTCAAGGTGGTGCGCGATGCCACCTCGCTGGACGTCAAGCGCGCCGACTTCAAGCTCGACATGCTGAGCCCGCACCTGTTCATGAACTTCCGGGTGGTGGACGAGCACGGCCGCCAGCTGGGCACGGGGCGCAACCTGGGGGCGTTGAAGGCTGAGCTGGGGGTGCAGGCGCGCGGTGCTTTCCAGGCGCTGGCGGGGCTGAAACCGGCACTGCAGGCAGAGCCGGTGGCTGCGGTTGCGGCGCAGCAGGGCAAGGCAGGGCAGGCGGCATCGCGGCAGCCGTCCGCCGGGCAGCCTGACGTGGCTGTGGCGCAAGCCGGCTTTGCGGCAGAGGCCGGCCAGCGGCACGCCGCATGGGACTTCGGTGAACTCCCCGAGCTCATGGAAATCCGCAAGGGCGGCCAGACGCTGATTGGCTTTCCGGCCCTCGTTGACCAGGGCGATGCCGTCACCATCGAAGTCTTCGACGAGCCCGACGTGGCCGCTGCCCGCCACCGCGCGGGCCTGCGCCGCCTGTTCGCATTGCAGATCAGGGATGCGCTGAAATACCTGGAGAAGAACCTGCCGGACCTGCAGAAGATGGCGGTCGCCTTCATGCCGCTGGGCACGATGGAAGAGCTGAGGACCCAGATCCTGGAGGTGGCGCTGGACCGCGCGTTCCTGCTGGAGCCGTTGCCGATGGACGAGGCCGGTTTCAGGCGCCGGGTGGAGGAGGGGCGCGGCAGGCTGACGCTCATCGCGAACGAAGTGGCGCGCCTGGCCGGCGGCATCCTGCTGGACTACGCGACAGCGGTGCGCAAGATCAAGGATACGAAAATTCAGCCGGACGCGACGGCTGACGCCACACAGCAATTGCAGCGCCTCATGCCGAAACGCTTCCTGGCGTTGACGCCATGGACGCAATTGCAGCATTTTCCGCGCTACCTGAAGGCCATCACACTGCGGCTGGACAAGCTGCGTTCCGACCCCGCGCGCGACGCCACAAAAATGACAGAGTTGAGGCCACAGGAGCAGCGCTACTGGCGGCTGGTGGCCGAGCGCAAGGGTGCGGTCGATGACCGCATGCAGGAATACCGGTGGTTGCTGGAAGAGTTGAGGGTGAGCTTCTTTGCCCAGGAGCTACGCACACCGCAGCCGGTGAGCGTCAAGCGCCTGGACAAAGTCTGGACGCAGCTGAATCACTGAAGCTGTATCAGATCTTTCCCATGAGCAGCAGGATCACGAGGATCAGGACAACGAGGCCCAGGCCACCGCTGGGACCATAACCCCAGGAACGGCTGTGGCCCCAGGTGGGCAGTGCGCCGACGAGGATCAGGATGAGGACGATCAGGAGGATGAGGGAGATTGACATGGCAGTACCTTTGTGAAGTTCATGTTATTGAAGTAACCGTCTGCATGGTCACCCAAAGTTCACTTCACGTAAGCAGGCGCATGGGCCGAGTGCCGGTCAGGCGCGTCCTACACCTTCACGGCGCCACATGGCCCGGCCGCGGGATCACAGCCTGGCGAGCCGGTCCAGCGCCGTGTTGAGCGTCTCGTCCTTCTTGGCAAAGCAGAAGCGCACCACCCGCTGGTCAAAGCCGTTGCCGTAGAACGCCGACAGCGGGATAGCCGCCACGCCGATCTCGCTCGTAAGCCACAGGCAGAAGTCGTTCTCGCTCAGGTCGCTCACCGACGAGATGTCCACGCACTGGAAGTAGGTGCCCTGGCTGGGCAGCAGCTTGAACTTGGTGCGCTTCAGGCCTTCCAGGAACAGGTCGCGCTTGCGCTTGTAGAACGCAGGCAGTTCAAGGTAAGGCTTCGGGTCAGCCATGTAGGCGGCCAGGCCATGCTGAACCGGCGTGTTGACGGTGAACACGTTGAACTGGTGCACCTTGCGGAACTCCGCCGTGAGCGATGCAGGTGCGGCCACGTAGCCGACTTTCCAGCCCGTCACATGGTAGGTCTTGCCAAAGCTTGACACGATGAAGGCGCGCGCGGCCAGCGCCGGGAAGCGCGCGGCGCTCTGGTGGCCGCCTTCGTCAAACACCATGTGCTCATAGACCTCGTCGCTGATGAGCAGCACGTCGGTCGGCGCCAGGATGTCCTGGAGCTTGAGCATGTCCTCGCGCGACCAGATGGTGCCGCTCGGGTTGTGCGGTGTGTTGACGATGATGGCGCGCGTCTTGCCGGTGATGGCAGCGCTGATCTTGCCGAAGTCGGGCCGGAAGGTACCGGGCGTGAGCGGCACGCGCACCACGGTGCCGCCGGCGAGCTCGATGTTGGGCACATAGCTGTCGTAGCAGGGTTCCAGCACGATCACTTCATCACCCGGCCGCACGACGGCCAGGATGCAGGTGATGATGGCCTGCGTCGCACCGGCCGTCACGGTGATCTCGCTGGCCGCGTCGTAGCTGTGGCCGTAAAGCGTCTTCACCTTGGTGGCAATCGCTTCGCGCAGCACCGGCACGCCGGTCATCGGCGGATACTGGTTGAGACCCTTGGTCATGGCGTCCGTGACAGACTGCACCAGCTTCGGGTCGCAGTCAAAGTCAGGAAAGCCCTGACCCAGGTTCACAGCGCCCTTTTCGGCGGCCAGCTGCGACATCACGGTGAAGATGGTGGTGCCGACTGCAGGAAACTTTGTCTTGAGTTCAGGCGTGCGTTCGAGGATGGTGCTCATAGTTCGTAATCATTAACATGCCCGGTCAGGGCCTTGGCGATCAGGTTGCGGTCGAGCCGGTCGCTCAGCAACTCGGCAAACTTGAAGACGAAGTTGCGCAGGTAGGCGCTCTTCTTGAAGGCCACCCGGGCGATGTTCTGGCCGAACAGGTTGCCTGCGGGGCGGACCACGAGGTCGCTGTTGCTGCCGTCGTCGCGCACCGCCATCTCGGCCACGATGCCGACGCCCAGGCCGAGCCGGACGTAGGTCTTGATCACGTCGGAGTCGATGGCTTCCAGCGCGATGCGCGGCTCCAGCTTGCGCGAGGCAAAGGCGGTGTCGATGCGCGTGCGGCCGGTGAAGGACGGGTGGTAGGTGATGATCGGCTCTTTGGCGATGTCTTCAAGCGTGATGCGCTCTTTCTTCGCCAGCGGGTGGTCAACGGGCAGGACGAGCACGTGCTGCCATTCGTAGCAGGGCAGGGTGACGAGCTCGGCATAGTCCGACAGCGATTCCGTCGCGATGCCGATCTCGGCCACTTCGTCGATCACCATGCGGGCCACCTGGTCGGGCGCGCCCTGGTGCAGGCTGACGTTGACCTTGGGGTAGGCCTCACGCAGCTTCGCCACCGGCACCGGCAGCACATAGCGCGCCTGGGTGTGGGTGGTGGCGATCGACAGCGTGCCGCTGTCCTCGGCGCTGAACTGCTCGCCGATGCGCTTGAGGTTGCCGACCTCGCGCATGATCAGCTCGATGCTTTTGAGCACATGCTGACCGGGTTCGGTGATGCGCTTCAAGCGCTTGCCGTGGCGCGCGAATATTTCCACGCCCAGTTCTTCCTCAAGCTCGATGATGGCCTTGGAGACGCCCGGCTGCGAGGTGTGCAGCGCCTTGGCGGCTTCGGTGAGGTTCAGGTTGCGGCGGGCGGCCTCCTGAACGAAGCGAAATTGATGCAGGTTCATATTGAAATGATACTAACAATTCACTTCATTATGCATATCGAGTCTATAAAAACTTCAGGATGCGGCGATTTGGGCCATCAGGGCGATCATCCGGTCGTCCTCGCCCACTGCCTGCCTGAGCGTGAAGGCGACACCCGGATGGGCAACGCCCAGGCCCTCGACCAGGCTTGGCAGGTCTTCGCGCACATGCTTGCCCACGCCAAGGAACATCGGCACGATGGTGACGGACTGCGCACCGGCAGCCACAAGGGCGGCCGCTGCCGCAGGAAGGCCAGGCTCGGTCAGTTCCAGGAAGGCGCAACTGACCAGGGCCTTCGGGTCGTCTGCGCGGATGCGTGCGGCGACAGCCTCCATCGGGCGCCGCCACAGCGGGTCGCGCGAACCGTGCGCAAAGAGGATGATGCCCGCCGCCACGCCCGCTACCTCCTGAGCACCAGCCAGCCGAACGCCCCGAGCGAGAACACCGAGTAGATCAGCCCCGGCGCCGCCGCAGTCAGCCAAGGCCACCAGTTCTGCAGGTTGCCGATATAGCCGAACACATTGTTGAGCAGGAAAAAGCTGATGCCGATCAGCACCCCGCCGAACACATAGCCGGTGATGCCGCCGGAGCGGAAATGCAGGTAGGCGAACGGCAGGGCCAGCACCACCATCACCAGGCAGCTCAGCGGGTAGAACACCTTGCGCCAGAACTCGATCTCGTAGCGCTGCGCGGTCTGCCCGTTGGCGTCCAGGTGCTGGATGTACTGGAACAGGTCGATGGTGCCCATGCGGTCGGGCTTGAGCAGCGCCACGGACACCATTTCGGCCGAGATTTCGGTGGGCCAGCGGTAGCTGGGCAGGTGGGCGCGGTCCACCTTGGCCGTGTCCGAGCCCAGCCCGGCAAACTCGGTGCGCTCTGCTTCCTCGAGCATCCAGGCGCCATCCTCGCCGAAACGCGCCTTGGGTGCCTGGGTCAGCGAGACCAGGAAGCCCTTGTTGTCGAATTCGAAGATGCGCACGCCCAGCATCTCGCTCTCCGCCGTGAGGGCGCTGACATTGGCCGCGTAGGAGTTGTAGGCCTGCTTCTCCTTGAGCCAGGCGCCCGTCTGGCCCACGGTGATGCGGCCCTGGAAGCGGGCCTTGAGCAACTGCGCGTTGCGGTCGGACACCGGCGCGATGTAGTCGCCGACCGCAAAAGTCACCACCACAAACAGCAGGCCCAGCACCAGCAGCGTGCGCAGCGCGCGCCAGGGCCCCAGGCCGCTGGTGCGCAGGATGGTGTACTCGGAGCTCTGGGCCAGCCGCGCCATCACGAAGATGGCGCCGATCAGCACGGCAATGGGCATCAGCTCGTACAGGTGGCTGGGCACCAGCAGCGTGACGTACATCAGCGCATGGGTGATCAGGTAGACGCCCGCCGGGCTGTCCTTGCCGATGTGCTGAAGCTCATCGACAAAGTCAAAGAAGAAGAAAAGTGCAAGAAAGCCCAGCGCCACGAAGGCGATGGCCGCGAGCATCTCGCCGTAGATCAGCCGCCGGATCGTCTTCATGTACCCGCCGCTTCCGCGCGGCCTGCCTGCCGGCGCCTGCGCCGTGCCGGGCTCCAGCTCCAGTTGTTGTGCCGCTTGGACAGCCAGAGCAGGCCCAGCGCGAGCACGCCGCCATGCAGGCCCAGCACGAACGGCCCGGCGGCGGTCCTGCCCGTGGCAATCCAGTTCTGCCCCATGTTGAGGAGGTTGTAATACACCACGAACGCGAACAGCGCAAAGACCAGGTTGCCGCTGCGCCCGGCCCGCGGGTTGACGCTGGCCACCGCCACGGCGATGACCACGAAGTTGAGTGCAGCCAGCGCCAGGCCGATACGCCAGGCGAGCTCGCCCTGGTTGGGGCGCGTGGGCTGCATCAGCAGGTCAAAGGTGGAGCGTGTGCGCGCCGGCGCGTCTTCCTGGGCACCGAGCACATCGGCGCCAATGCGGGTGCCGTACTCCTCGAACTTGCTGACCTTCAGCTCGGGCTTGGCCACGGTGCTTTCAAGGCGCTGGCCGCTGCTGAGCAGCAGGAAGCGGTCGTCGCCAATGTCAACCACCCGCCCGCTGCGTGCCGATGTCACGGCTTCCTTGCCGTGGTCCGTTGCCGAGATGAAGACGTTCTTGCCCGACTTGCCGTCCGGCGAGTCCTTGTCCAGGAAGAACACGCGGCTGCCGCTGGCCGACTCCTGGAACTGGCCCGGTGCAATGCGCTCCAGGTCGCCGCGCCTTTCATAGCGGTCGCGCATGTCGCGGGTCTGCTGGTTGGCCCAGGGCCACACGAAGAGCGCAAGCGCTGCAATGACGAGCAGGATAGGCCAGGCAAAGCGGAACAGCGGCGTGAGAAAGCCCGACAGCCCCCGCCCGCTGGCAAACCAGATCACCATCTCGCTGTCCTGGTACATGCGCGAGAGCGTGCCGACGATGGCAATGAACAGGCTGAGCGCAAGAATGGTCGGCAGCTGGCCGAGCACCGTGTAGCCCATCACCATCATCACGTCGGAGGGGTTGACGCTGCCGCGCGTGGCCTGGCCCAGCGTGCGGATCAGCATCATGGTCATCACGATGGTGATCAGCACCACCAGCGTCGCGCCGAACGACCTGGCCAGCTCCTTGCGGATGGAGGAATGGAATAACATCGGTTTGAAGGAAAACACGAATTATGGACTTTGAACTCAAGACCCTGTCCCTGGCAGGTGCCGCCACTGCAAAAACCGACGCGCTGGTTGTCCTGGTGCCCCAGGCATTCAAGCCCGGCAAGGGCGCGCTGGAGGCCCTGCTGGCTGAAGCGGTCAAGAGCGGGGACTTCGAGGCCAAGGCCGGCCGGCTGCTGGCCCTGTGGCGTGCGCCCGGCATGGCGGCGCAGCGCGTGCTGCTGGCAGGCGCCGGTGACGGCTCCGCAAAGCATGCCCGCCAGGCCGTGGGCGCTGCCATTGGCGCCTTGAAGGCCGGTCCGGCCAGGCGTGTCACCGTGTGTTTTGCCGGGGCGGCAACGGCCGATGCCCTGCGCGCGGCAGTGCAGGCTGCGGCCGACGCCAGCTATGTCTACACCACCACGAAATCCAGGGCGGAGGGCCGCAAGCTCACCCATGTGACGTTCGCTGCCGCTTCCGTGGCCGGCCTGCAGGACGCATTTGCCTTTGCCGTGGCTGCGGTCTCGGGCATCGAGTTCGCCAAGGAGTGGGCCAACCGCCCCGGAAACCATTGCACCCCCACGATGCTGGGTGAGGCAGCGAAGTCCCTGTCCAAGGTGTCCAAAGCCGTCCAGTGCGAGGTATTGGGCCCCAGGGAGGTCGCAAAGCTCGGCATGGGTTCGTTCATATCGGTGGCCCAGGGCTCCGAAGAGCCGCTGCGCTTCATCGTGCTGCGCTATGACGGGGCCGGCAAGGGCCGCAACGCGCCGGCGCCCACGGTGCTGGTGGGCAAGGGCATCACTTTTGACACCGGCGGGATTTCCATCAAGCCTGCGCCCGAAATGGACGAGATGAAGTTCGACATGTGCGGCGCGGCCAGCGTGCTGGGCGTGTTCCGCGCCCTGGCGGCGCTCAAGCCCGCCATCAACGTCGTCGGCCTGATCCCGTCCTGCGAGAACATGCCGGACGGCCGCTCGGTCAAGCCCGGCGACGTTGTCACCAGCATGAGCGGCCAGACCATCGAAAACCTCAACACCGACGCCGAGGGCCGCCTGATCCTGTGCGACGCGCTGACCTACGCCGAGCGCTTCAAGCCGGCTGCGGTGGTGGATATCGCCACCCTGACCGGCGCCTGCATGATTGCGCTGGGCGGCGTGCGCCATGGCCTGTTTGCGTCCGACGATGCGCTGGCGGCCGGCCTGCAGTCGGCCGGTGAAACCGCGCTCGACCCATGCTGGCGCATGCCGCTGGACGACGAATACGGCGAAGGCCTGAAGTCCAACTTTGCGGACATGGCCAATGTGGCCGGCCGCGCGGGCGGCGCCATCACGGCGGCCAAGTTCCTGCAGCGCTTCGCGGGCAAGTTCCCCTGGGCCCACCTCGATATCGCCGGCACAGCCTGGAAGAGCGGCCCGGCCAAGGGCGCGACCGGCCGCCCGGTCGGCTTGCTGCTGACCTGGCTGCTGGCCCAGAAAGCGGCACCGGCCGCGCGGCCCGCCGCCACAAAGCGCAAGTAGCCCATGACCGAGGTGGCCTTCCATTTCAACGCGCCCGACAAGGTGGCCTATGCCTGCCGCCTGCTGCGCAAGGCGGTGGGCAGCGGCGCGAAGCTGGTGGTGACGGGCGAGGGCGGGACACTGGACCGGCTTGATGTGGCGCTCTGGACATTCGCGCCGCTGGAGTTTGTCCCCCACTGCATGGCCGGCCGCGACGCGGCCTTGCTCGCGGCTTCACCCGTCGTGCTCTCGGGCACGGTGCAAGGCATGCCGCACCAGCAGGTGCTGGTCAATCTTGGTGCCGGGGTGCCCGACGGCTTCGAGCGCTTCGAGCGGCTGATTGAAGTGGTAGCCGAAGGCGACGAGGCCGACCGGCTGGGCGCCCGCGCCCGCTGGAAGCACTATGCGGACAGGGGCTATGCGATCACGCGCCACGACCTGGCCGCGAAGGGGGCGAACTGATGTCCGGCACGCCCCGTACGCCGCCGCGTTTCGTGCCCACCCTGACCGAGGTGGTGCAGTCGCGCCAGGCGGCCCAGCCCGCGCAGGCCGAGGCTGTGGGCAACCTGGAAGAGCAGATCATCCACCGCGTCATGCAGCGGGTTGACCTCTCGCTGGAGAGGCGCCTGCGCGAGTCGGTCGCAACGCTGGTGCTGGAGCAGACACGGTCGCTGGGCCCGCTGTTGCGGGAAGAAATCGAGTCGGTCGTACGCCGTTCAGTCTCCGAGGCGGTGGCGGAAGAACTGGCCCAGCGCAGCCAGGGCCGTTACGAACCGTAAAACCCGGCGGCCGATGCGCTCCATTAGCGAAACTCCGTGCAGGGTAAACCCCCTTATTCCCCGCCACCTAGCGTGTTCCCTATGGTTCGGGCCCGAAAATTGCGATATGTTCGCGGCCGTTGAGTCATAAATTCTCATCTCAACTTTTTCCAAATATCTGGAGGTTTTTTATGCAAATGAAATTGAAGCTGACCGTTGCCGCCGCGATTGCCGCTGTCGCCGGTATGGCATCCGCACAGGACGTCGTCAAGATTGGCCACGTCGCCCCCGTCTCCGGTGCCCAGGCCCACTACGGCAAGGACAACGAAAACGGCGTGCGCATGGCGATTGAAGACCTCAACAAGGCCGGCGTCACCATCGGCGGCAAGAAGGTCAAGCTGGAGATCCAGGCCGAAGACGACGCAGCCGACCCGAAGCAGGGCACCGCTGCCGCACAGAAACTGTGCGACGCCAAGGTTGCCGGCGTGGTTGGCCACCTGAATTCGGGCACCACCATCCCCGCATCCAAGGTCTACAACGACTGCGGCATCCCCCACGTGACGGGCGCTGCCACCAACCCCAACCTGACCAAGCCCGGCTACAAGACGACGTACCGCATCATCGCCAACGACAACGCCCTGGGCGCTGGCCTGGCCCTGTACGCCTCGGACAAGCTCAAGCTCAAGACGGTTGCCATCATTGATGACCGCACCGCTTATGGCCAGGGCGTGGCTGAAGTGTTCAAGAAGGTTGCCGTGTCCAAGGGCATGAAGGTGGTGGACGAGCAGTTCACGACCGACAAGGCCACGGACTTCATGGCCATCCTGACCGCCATCAAGGCCAAGAACCCCGACGCGATCTTCTACGGCGGCATGGACCCGCAAGCCGGCCCGATGCTGCGCCAGATGGAGCAGCTGGGCCTGGGCAAGGTCAAGTACTTCGGCGGCGACGGCATCTGCACGTCGGAAATCGCCAAGCTGGCCGCCGGCGCCAAGACGCTCGAGAACGTGGTTTGCGCTGAAGGCGGCGCCTCGCTGGCCAAGATGCCTGGCGGCACCGCCTGGAAGAAGCGCTACGACGAGAAGTACCCGAACCAGTTCCAGGTGTACAGCCCGTACACCTATGACGCCACGTTCGTGCTCGTCGAAGCCATGAAGAAGGCCAAGTCTGCCGACCCGAAGGTCTACACCCCCGAGCTGATCAAGACCAACTTCAAGGGCGTGACGACGACGATCCAGTTCGAACCCAATGGCGAACTGAAGAACCCGGCCATCACGCTGTACGTCTACAAGGACGGCAAGAAGTCTGCCCTGAACTGATCCCGGTTCACCGCCAGCAAAAAGCCACCGCATGCGGTGGCTTTTTTTGTGGGCGCCTGGCCTTTGGGCTGCGGAGTGGTCAACCGCCCATGGATGCTGCGCCAGGCAAATCGTCGGCAGTGCCGCGAACGCTTTGCCTGGTGCGTTCGGCCAGTGCTTTCAGGAAGCGCTGCATCACGATGCGGCTGTCGCCTTCAAGCAACTCCAGCGGTTTGCCTTCTTTTTCTGCGCTGCGGAAAATCCGGGCGGCATCGGCGTTGGCCCTGAGCAGGCTTTCATTGCCCGCGACCAGGAAACCGTCGAAGTCGTCACCCTTGGCCTGCTCGAAAGTCAGGTCCACGGGCAGTGCCCTGGTCTTGCCGAGCAGCTTGACCATGGCGCCGCTTTCCTCAAGCGCCACTCGCGGACCTGCCAGGTCTGCATGGTCGGGCCCGTCGCCAAGCAGTATGGCGATGTTCAGGCCCCCGATACGGCGTTGGCGGACGGTGTCCATGGTCAACCCTGTTACTGGGCCTTGTTGGCAGCCTTGGCTTCAGCCTTGACGTCCGCGCGGGCGGCCGGCAGATCTGTCGCGGGCAGGGTTGCATTGCTGGTCTTTGCTTCGGCTTCGGCACGCTGCTTCTTGGTCATGCCCTTGGTCTGGCGCTCGCCCTTGCCCTTGTCCACGCCTTCACCCGTCTTCAGCGGCAGCTTGGCGTCGGCCTTGACGTCGGCGCGGGTCTTGGCTTCGCCGGCAACGCTCGGCTTGGGCGACAGGTCGGCAGCTTCGCCGGATTTGTTCACAGGCAGGGCCTTGTTCGAAGCCTTGGCATCAGCCTTGACGTCAGCACGCGTTGTATCGGACACGGCCGGGGCAGTTGCTGCTGCCTTGACCTTGTTGTCCGTGCCGTCGCCCTTGGTGAGGGGCGTCTGCGCATTGGCGAAGCCGCCGAGGGCCAGAAGGCCGGCCAGGAGGATGGAGGTGCGGATGTTGGTGTTGCTCATGTCGTGTTCCTTTATGAAGAGTGCTCCGTGATTGGAGCGCTCACTGAATGTACGTTTGGGGAACACGACAGGGTGTCGTCTGGGCACCTTGCCGTATGTAGGACAAGGCCGGTGTACAGCCGGGCATAAAAAAACGGCCTCAATTGAGGCCGTTTTTTCCCATTTCTGGCGGAGCAGGCGGGATTCGAACCCGCGGAGGGCTATTAACCCTCACACGCTTTCCAGGCGTGCGACTTAAACCGCTCATCCACCGCTCCGAAGCCAGCTAGTATAACGCCCCCCGTCCGGCCTTCGGCCGCTCCCCCCACTGGGGGGCAATGCAGTGGCCCGGCGGAGCCGGTTCCACGCATTCACCGACGGGCATGCGGGGCACGGTGCGCCTCAGGTTTTCTGGCTCTGCACCATCTTCATTGCGGAGGTGATCAGCGCGGAGACTTCGGTCATGTTGCTCGGCACGATCAGCGTGGTGGTGGCGTCCGAGGCTACCTTGCTGTAGGCATCGACCGCGCGCTCGGCAACCTTGAGTTGTACGGCCTCGGCGCCGCCGGGCTGGCGGATGGCTGCGGCGATGCGCTCGATGGCCAAGGCGGTGGCCTCTGCCACAGCGCTGATGGAGCCGGCTTCGCCCTGGGCCTTGTTGATGATGGACTGCTTCTCGCCTTCCGAGCGCGCGATGTAGGCCTCGCGCTCGCCCGTGGCGATGTTGATCTGTTCCTGGCGGCGGCCTTCGGATGCGGCGATCAGGGCGCGCTTTTCGCGCTCGGCAGTGATCTGCGACTGCATGGCGTGCAGGATTTCCTTGGGCGGCGTCAGGTCCTTGATTTCATAGCGCAGCACCTTCACGCCCCAGTTGAGCGCAGCCTCGTCAATGGCCTGAACCACCTGTGCATTGATGATGTCGCGCTCCTCAAAGGTCTTGTCCAGCTCCAGCTTGCCGATCACGCTGCGCAGCGAGGTCTGCGCCAGTTGCGTGACGGCGACGATGTAGTTGGACGAGCCGTAGCTTGCGCGCATCGGGTCTGTCACCTGGAAATACAGGATGCCGTCCACCTGCAGCTGGGTGTTGTCGCGCGTGATGCAGACCTGGCTGGGCACGTCCAGCGGGATTTCCTTCAGGCTGTGCTTGTAGGCCACCTTGTCGATGAAGGGAACGAGGAAGTTCAGGCCGGGCGTCAGCGATGAATGGAATTTGCCCAGGCGCTCCACCACCCAGGCGTTCTGCTGCGGCACGACCTTCACGGAGCGGATGATGAAGATCGCCGCGATGATGGCGATGATGAGTGCAACTGTCATGATGAACCTTTCAGGATTGTTATTGGATTTTCTCGACGACCAGGCGGTTGCCCACCACTTCGATGACGCGATGCAGGCCGGTGTCGGGTGAAACGCCCGCGCGGTGGGCGACTGTCCACTGCGCGCCCCGGTACTTGACTTGCGCGGTGCCATCGGTGTTCCAGCTGTCCACCTGCACCGAGCCGCCTACATCCATGTTCACGTCGCTGTTGGCGGCAGCGGGCGCGGTGTCAGGGCGTTTGCCGCGTATGAAGTACCACGCCACCACCGCACCGCCACCCACAGCGGCCGCAACCAGCAGTTGCACCGGCATGCCGGCCCCCAGATGCGCGGCGATGGCCGCGGCAGCCAGGCCGATCGCCAGCATCAGCAGGTAGAAGGTGCCGGTCAGCAGCTCCGCCGCCACGACCGCGCCGGTGACGATCCACCAGATGGTTGATTCGGCCATAGGCCCTCCTGTTGTGTTTGTTGCACCACATTTTGGGTCAAATCCGCCTTGGCGCAAGAAAAGGTCATCGTTAATTCCTTACACTTCGCGCCTGTTTCGCTTTTTTGGCTCCCCGGCCGGAGGTCCCGCTCATGAAGTTTCGCTTTCCCATCGTCATCATCGACGAGGACTTCCGCTCTGAAAACACGTCCGGCCTCGGCATCCGCGCACTGGCGTCGGCCATTGAGGTCGAGGGCTTCGAGATCCTGGGCGTCACGAGCTATGGCGACCTCTCGCAGTTCGCCCAGCAGCAAAGCCGCGCCAGCGCCTTCATCCTGTCCATCGACGACGAAGAGTTCACGCCCGGCGACGATGTGGACCCGGTGGTCACCAACCTGCGCAACTTCATTGCCGAAGTGCGCCGCAAGAACCTGGACGTGCCGATCTACGTTTACGGCGAGACCAAGACGTCCCGCCACATCCCCAACGACATCCTGCGCGAGCTGCACGGCTTCATCCACATGTTCGAGGACACGCCGGAGTTCCAGGCGCGCCACATCATCCGCGAAGCCAAGAGTTACCTGGAAGGCATCCAGCCGCCGTTCTTCCGTGAACTGGTGGACTACGCGCAGGACGGTTCGTACAGCTGGCACTGCCCGGGGCACTCCGGCGGCGTGGCCTTCCTCAAGACGCCCATCGGCCAGATGTTCCACCAGTTCTTCGGCGAGAACATGCTGCGTGCCGACGTCTGCAACGCGGTGGAAGAGCTCGGGCAACTGCTGGACCACA
Source organism: Pseudomonadota bacterium (assembly GCA_040385105.1). GTDB lineage: Bacteria > Pseudomonadota > Gammaproteobacteria > Burkholderiales > Burkholderiaceae_C > JACMQX01. The sequence continues at coordinate 59,767 of JAZKHY010000091.1, read as the reverse complement.
CCGGCCCGGTCTATGAGAGTGAAAAGAACGCCGCGCGCATTTTCAATGCCGACCACTGCTTCTTTGTGACCAATGGCACCAGCACCTCCAACAAGATGGTCTGGCACCACACGGTGGCGCCGGGCGACGTGGTGGTGGTGGACCGCAACTGCCACAAGTCCATCCTGCACGCCATCATCATGACCGGCGCCGTGCCGGTGTTCATGAAGCCCACGCGCAACCACTTCGGCATCATCGGCCCGATCCCGCAGAGCGAGTTCGAGCCGGCGGCCATCAAGGCCAAGATCAAGGCCAACCCGCTTCTAAAGCATGTGGACGCCGACAAGGTCAAGCCGCGCGTCATGACGCTGACCCAGTCCACCTACGACGGCGTCATCTACAACACCGAAACCATCAAGGGCATGCTTGACGGCTATGTGGACACGCTGCACTTTGACGAGGCCTGGCTGCCGCACGCCGCGTTCCACAAGTTCTACGGCCCGTACCATGCGATGGGCAAGAACCGCGCACGCCCGAAGGAGTCGCTGACGTTCGCCACACAGTCCACCCACAAGCTGCTGGCCGGCATCAGCCAGGCCAGCCATGTGCTGGTGCAGGACTCGCAGAACCGCAAGCTGGACCGGCACCTGTTCAACGAGGCATACCTGATGCACACCTCGACCTCGCCGCAGTACGCGATCATTGCCAGTTGCGACGTGGCCGCCGCCATGATGGAGCCGCCCGGCGGCACCGCGCTGGTGGAGGAGAGCATCCTGGAGGCGCTGGACTTCCGCCGCGCCATGCGCAAGGTGGAGGCCGAATTCGGCAAGGGCGACTGGTGGTTCAAGGTCTGGGGGCCAGACAAGCTGGTGGAGGAGGGCATTGGCCGCGCTGACGACTGGATCATCAAGGGGGAAGCAAGGACGGCCAAATGGCACGGCTTCGGCAACCTCGCCGAAGGCTTCAACATGCTGGACCCGATCAAGTCCACCATCGTCACGCCGGGCCTGGACCTGCAGGGCAAGTTCGCCAAGACCGGCATTCCGGCCAGCATCGTGACCAAGTTCCTGGCGGAGCATGGCGTGATCGTGGAGAAGACGGGCCTGTACAGCTTCTTCATCATGTTCACCATCGGCATCACCAAGGGCCGCTGGAACACGCTGCTGACGGCGCTGCAGCAGTTCAAGGACGACTACGACCGCAACCAGCCGATGTGGCGCATCCTGCCCGAGTTCTGCAAGGCCCACCCGCGCTACGAGCGCATGGGCCTGAAGGACCTGTGCCAGCATGTGCACGAGCTGTATGCCAAGTACGACATCGCGCGGCTGACGACCGAGATGTACCTGTCTGACCTGACGCCGGCCATGAAGCCGAGCGATGCCTATGCATATATCGCGCACCGCAAGACCGAGCGGGTGGAGATCGACCAGCTGGAAGGCCGCATCACCGTGGGCCTGGTCACGCCGTACCCGCCCGGCATCCCGCTGCTGATCCCCGGCGAGGTGTTCAACAGGAAGATCGTGGACTACCTCAAGTTCTCGCGCGAGTTCAATGCGCTCTGCCCGGGCTTCGAGACGGACATCCATGGCCTGGTGGAAGAACCCGACGAGACCGGCAAGCCGCGCTTTTACGCGGACTGCGTGAAGCTCTGAGGTGCCGCGCGCGGCCGGGTGAATTGAAAGCAAAGGTATCGCACCTGCATTGAGTTGAATCCGTTTGCCTCATGTGCTCCGTAAAGGATGTCAGTCGCGGCCAGTCCGGCTGCGATGCAAACTTCAAGGAGAGCACCACATGGCTGCACAATTCAATGCCTGCAAATTCGCATCCCTCGGCCTGGCCGTCGTCCTGTCAGCCGCTGCCGTGAGCGCGATTGCGCAGGTCACCGTCGGCGGCGCGCCGATGTTCGCCAGCAAGGACATCATCGACAACGCGGTGAACTCGAAGGACCACACGACGCTGGTTGCTGCCGTCAAGGCCGCGGGCCTGGTGGACACACTCAAGGGCCCGGGCCCGTTCACGGTTTTCGCGCCCACCAATGCCGCGTTTGCTGCGCTGCCTGCCGGCACCGTTGACACGCTGCTCAAGCCCGAGAACAAGGGCATGCTGACCGGCATCCTGACTTACCACGTGGTTGCCGGCAAGTTTGACGCCGCCGCAGTCAGCAAGATGATCTCCGACGGCAAGGGCATGCACACCATCAAGACCGTTTCTGGCGGAACGCTGGTGGCCAAGTCGTCTGGCGGCAAGGTGACGCTGACTGATGAGAAGGGTGGTGTTGCCACTGTGACCATCGCCGATGTGTACCAATCCAACGGTGTGATCCACGTCGTCGACAAGGTGCTTCTGCCGAAGTAAGACGCCCCCCGTCCGGCCTTCGGCCGCTCCCCCCACTGGGGGGCAATGCAGCGGACCGGCGGAGCCGGATCCGCGCATTCACGAAAAGAGGGTCCGGGTTAACCGGGCCTTTTTTTCTTTTCAGCCCTGGGCCGGTTCGGCGATGCCGCCCACAACGTGGCTGAAGCCGCCGTCCACATAGGTGATCTCGGCCGACACGCCGCCTGCAAGGTCGCTCATCAGGAACGCAGCCACATTGCCGACGTCTTCAATCGTGACGTTGCGGCGGATGGGCGAGTTCTCGGCCACCACGCTCAGTATTTTGCCGAAGCCCTTGATGCCGCTGGCCGCGAGCGTCTTGATCGGGCCGGCGCTGATGCCATTGACGCGCATGCCGCGCGGGCCCAGCGACTCCGCCAGGTAACGCACCGAAGCTTCAAGGGATGCCTTGGCCAGACCCATGGTGTTGTAGTTGGGCACGGTGCGGATGGCGCCCAGGTAGGTCAGCGTCAGCAGCGCGGATTTGTCGTTCAGAAAGGGCAGGGCGGCCTTGGCCATGGCGGGGAAGCTGTAGGCGCTGATGTCGTGCGCAATCCTGAATCCTTCGCGCGACAGGCCGTCCATAAAGTCCCCTGCAATCGCTTCACGCGGCGCATAGCCTATGCTGTGGACGAATCCGTCGAACTTGGGCCAGGTCTGCGACAGGTCGGCAAACAACTTGCTTATCTGTGCGTCGTCACCCACGTCGCAGTCAAAAATCAGTTTGGAGCCAAAGTCGGCCGCGAACTCGGTGATGCGGTCCTTGAAACGTTCGCCGACATAGCTGAAGGCAAGCTCGGCGCCCTGCTGGTGGCAGGCTTTGGCAATGCCATAGGCGATGGACCGGTTGGACAGGACGCCCGTGATCAACAATTTTTTGCCTTCAAGAAAACCCATGTGCATGTCTCCGGGAAAAATCTTGCAGAATTGTCGCATGCGAATTTTGCTGGCCTGCCTGCTGTTGGGAGTTTCGTCGCCGTCGTGGGCGGCGCACGGCTATGCGCTGTGGGGCGACCTCAAATACCCGGCCGGGTTCGCCAGTTTCGCCTACGTGAACCCCAATGCGCCCAAGGGTGGCGAGTTGCGGCTGGTGAGCAACCTGCGGGTGTCCACCTTTGACAAGTACAACCCGTTCACCATCAAGGGCAACGCGCCGGCTTACCTGTCCGGGCTGCTGTTTGACTCGCTGCTGTCTGGCGCGCTTGACGAAGTGGGCTCGGGCTACGGGCTGCTGGCAGAAGATGTCGAGGTTGCACCGGATGGCCTGAGCGCCACCTACCGCCTGCGGCCACAGGCGCGCTTTCACAACGGCGACCCGGTGCTGGCCGCCGATGTGAAGCACAGCTTTGACACGCTGATGGGCAAGTTCACGTCCCCCGCCTACAAGACCCTGCTGGAAGATGTGGCGGGCCTGGACGTTGTCGATGAGCGCACCGTGCGTTACCGCTTCAAGAAGCCCAATCGCGAAATGCCCATCACCGTCGGCGGGCTTCCGGTGTTCAGCCGCAAGTGGGGCATGGAAAACGGCAAGGCCAAGCCGTTCGACCAGGTGGTGATGGACATCCCCATCGGCAGCGGCGCCTACAGGATCGGCCCGGTGAACTTCGGCAAGGACATCACCTATGTGCGCGACCCGAACTACTGGGCGCGCGATTTGAATGTTCGGCGCGGCACGGCCAACTTTGACCGCATCACCGTCAAGATCTACAAGGACAACACGGCGCGGCTGGAGGCACTGAAGGCGGGTGAGTTCGACCTGATGCGCTTTTTCTCGGCCGGCGACTGGGCCCGCCGCGTCAAGGGCAAGCGCTTTGACAGCGGCGAGCTGGTCAAGGGAGAGTTCAGGCACAAGCTGCCATCGGGCTTCCAGAGCTATGTGCTCAATACACGCAAGGAAAAGCTCAAGGACGTCCGGGTGCGTGAGGCCATGGGCCTTGCCATGGACTACGAATACATGAACCGCCAGATGTTCTACGGCTCGTACCAGCGGGTGAACGGCTTGTTCGGCAACACGGACTGTGAAGCAAAGGGCCTGCCGGCGCCCGAGGAACTGGCCTTGCTCGAGCCCTGGCGCGGCAAGGTGCCCGACGCCGTGTTCGGCCCCATGACGGTGCCGCCGCGCACCGACGGCAACGCCACCTTGCGGGACAACCTGCGCAAGGCGCGGGAACTGCTGCGCCAGGCCGGGTGGGAGATCAAGGGCGGGGTGCTGCGCAATGCCAAAGGGGAAGCCTTCACGCTGGAGTACATGGACACCAATGACGGCGGCCAGCGCGTGGTGAGCCCGTGGATCCGCAACCTCGAGAAGCTCGGCATCACGCTGACGTTCCGTGCGGTGGACTTTGCGCTCTACCAGCAGCGCCTGCAGAAGTTCGAATTCGACATCGCAACGCTGGCCTATGGCGGGTCGCACACACCGGGGCAGGAGTATGCCGACCTGTTTGGCAGCAAGGCCGCAGACCAGGAGGACTCTGGCAACCTGGCGGGCGTGAAGAGCCCGGCCGTGGATGCGCTCGTGACGGCGATGACCGGTGCCGCCACCAAGGCGCAGCTGGTGCCGGCCTGCCGGGCGCTGGAGCGCGTCATTGCCCACAGCCACTACATGATCCCCCAGTGGACGGCCGGCACCCACCGCATCGTCTACAACGCATGGCGGCTCGCCAAGCCCGAGGCCATGCCGCCCTATGCGCTGAGCGAATCCTGGGCCATCGACACCTGGTGGGCGGCGAAAAGGTAAAACCATGGCTGTCTACATCCTCAAACGCCTGCTGCTCCTGCTACCCACGCTGTTGGGCGTGCTGCTTGTGACCTTCATCGTCACGCAGTTCGTGCCGGGGGGGCCAGTGGAGCAGTACATTGCCGAAGCACGGGCTGCCGGCGGAGGCGTGGTGGAGGGTGGCGGCGCGGGTTATCGGGGCCGGCAGGGCGTGGATCCCAAGCGCATCGAGCAGATCAAGGCGCTCTATGGCTTTGACAAACCGCCGGTGGAGCGCTTCTGGAAGATGCTCGGGCAGTACGCCCGCTTTGACCTGGGCACCAGCTTCTTCCAGAACAAGGCGGTGTGGCAGCTGATCCGTGAGAAGCTGCCGGTCTCGATCAGCCTGGGGCTCTGGACGTTCTTCATCAGCTACCTCATTGCCGTGCCGCTGGGCGTGGCCAAGGCTGTGCGGGCAGGCTCACGCTTTGACCTTGTCACGACGCTGCTGGTGCTGGTGGGCTATGCGATTCCCGGGTTCGTGCTGGGTGTCGCGCTGCTGGTGGTCTTCGGTGGGCAGCTTGAATGGTTTCCGCTGCGCGGGCTGACCTCCAGCAACTGGGACGAGCTGAGCCTGATGGGCAAGGTCACGGACTATCTCTGGCACATCGCCCTGCCAGTGACGGCCATGGTGGTGGGCAGCTTTGCCGTCACCACCATGCTGACCAAGAATTCGTTTCTTGAAGAGATTCGCAAGCAGTACGTGCTGACGGCGCGCGCCAAGGGCCTGGCGGAGCGGCAGGTGCTGTGGAAGCATATCTTCCGCAATGCGCTGATGCCGATCATTGCCGGCTTTCCTGCGGCGTTCCTTGGCGCCTTCTTTACCGGTTCACTGCTGATCGAGACGCTGTTCTCGCTGGACGGGCTGGGCCTGTTGAGCTATGAAAGCGTGATCCGGCGCGATTACCCCGTCGTGCTGGGCACGCTCTACATCTTCACGCTGCTGGGCCTGCTGACCAAGCTCGTGAGCGATCTCTGCTACGTACTTGTTGACCCCCGTGTACGCTTTGAATAACCCAACCCAGCCCGCTGTTTCGGCATCGCCATCGAGGCGGGCGTGGCGGCGCTTCCGGCGCAACAAGCTGGGCTTTCGCAGCCTGGTGATCTTCGGCATCCTGTTCTTCATCAGCCTGTTTGCCGAGGTGGTGTCCAATGACAAGCCGCTCGTTGCGCGGTACAACGGCGAGCTGTACTTTCCGCTGATGAAGAGCTACCCCGAGAAGACCTTTGGCGGCGACTTTGACACGGCGACCGACTTCCATGACCCGTTCATCCGGGAACAGTTCGCCCGCAGCGGCAACTGGGCGGTGTTCCCGCCCAACCCTTACGGCCCGCGCACGATCAACTATTTTGCAAAGGAGCCGAACCCGTCGCGTCCAATGGCCGGGAACCTGCTCGGCACGGACGACCGGGGCCGCGACCTGCTGGCGCAACTGATCTACGGATTCCGGCTCAGCGTGCTGTTCGGGCTGGCGCTGACGGTGATCGGCGTCGTCATCGGCGTGGCTGCCGGCGCAGTTCAGGGCTATTTCGCCGGCAAGACCGACCTGTTCATGCAGCGGATCATCGAGATCTGGGACTCGGTGCCGGAGCTCTACATGCTGATCATCTTCGCGGCCATCTTTGCACCCAGTGTGGGGCTGCTGATCGTGCTGCTCAGCATCTTCGGCTGGATCGGCCTGTCCAGCTATGTGCGGGCCGAGTTCCTGCGCAACCGGCAGATGGACTATGTGAAGGCTGCACGGGCGCTCGGCGTCGGCAACGGCCGGATCATGTGGAAGCACATCCTGCCCAACAGCATGACGCCGATCATCACCTTCCTGCCGTTTCGCATGAGCGCGGCCATCCTGGCGCTGACCTCGCTGGATTTTCTGGGCCTCGGTGTGCCGCCCGGAACTCCTTCGCTGGGTGAACTGCTGAGCCAGGGCAAGAACAATATCGACGCCTGGTGGATATCGATTTCCACCTTCGTCGTACTGGTCATGACGCTGCTGCTGCTGACCTTCATGGGCGATGCGCTGCGCGATGCCCTTGACCCCCGGAAGGCCGACAAATGATGAGAGCCGGGCAAACCGCCACGCCCCTGATCGACGTACGCGGCATGCGCATTGCCTTTGGCGGCAAGGAAGTGGTGCATGGCGTTGATTTCAGGGTGATGCCCGGGGAAAAGCTGGCACTGGTTGGCGAGTCCGGCTCGGGCAAGACGGTCACCGCATTGAGCCTCATCCGCCTGGCACTCAATGCTGACATCTCCGGCTCCGCTGTGCTGGCCGGTGCCGGCCCTGGCGAGCCGCCGGTGGACCTGGTTGCCGTACCCGAAGCAAGGCTGCGCGCCATCCGCGGCCGCGACATCGCGATGATCTTCCAGGAACCGATGACGGCGATGAACCCGCTCTACACCATCGGCGACCAGATCGTCGAGGTGCTGCAGCTGAAGGTAGGGCTTGGCCGCAAGGAGGCCTGGGAGATGGCCGTGCAGGCACTGGCCGACACCGGCATTCCCGAGCCGGCACGCCGCGCCAACTCCTATCCTCACCAGCTGTCCGGCGGCCAGCGCCAGCGGGCGATGATTGCCATGGCGCTGGCCTGCAAGCCGCGCCTGCTCCTTGCCGACGAGCCCACCACAGCGCTGGATGTGACGCTGCGCGGCCAGATTCTTGATCTGCTCGGCGAACTGCAGCAAAAGAACGGCATGGCGGTGCTCCTCATCACGCATGACCTCAACCTGGTGCGCAAGTTTGCCGACCGCGTCGCAGTCATGGAAAACGGGCACCTGGTCGAGGAGGGCGTGGTTGCCGACGTGTTCGCCAATCCACAGCATGCCTACACCCGCAAGCTGATCGAAAGCCGGCCCGTGCGCGACGTGGCGGAGGTGCCGGCACCGGCCGGCGAGGCGCCTGTCATGCAGGCGGCGGGCCTGCGCGTGGTGTACCCGGTGCCGAGGTCCGGCATATCGGGCTGGTTCCGCAAGGATGGTTTCGTGGCGGTGGAGGGGGCGGATTTCCGCATCCCGCGCGGTCGCACGCTGGGCGTTGTCGGCGAGTCGGGCTCCGGCAAATCAACCCTGGCCCTCGCGTCGCTGGGCCTGCAGCCCCACACCGGCCAGCTGGATGTGGTCGGAAAGGCCTGGCAGGGCGGCGCAAGCCAGAACGCCAACAACCGCGCGATCCGCAAGGTGGTGCAGGTGGTGTTCCAGGATCCTTATTCATCCCTTTCACCGCGGATGACGCTGGAAGAGATCGTTGGCGAGGGCCTTCTGGTCCATGAGCCTGAGCTGGCGCCCGCAAGCCGCAAGGCGCGTGTTGCACAGGCGCTGGCTGACGTTGGCATGTCTGAAGCGCAGTTCCCGGGCCTGTTGCAGCGCTATCCGCATGAATTTTCCGGCGGCCAGCGCCAGCGCATCGCCATTGCGCGGGCGCTGATCGTCCAGCCGCAACTGCTCATCCTTGATGAACCCACCAGCGCGCTTGACGTCACCATCCAGAAGCAGGTGCTGCAACTGCTCCAGCGCCTGCAGCGCGACAAGGGCCTGAGCTACCTGCTGATCACCCATGATGTGGACGTGATCCGCGCGATGGCGCACGACGTGATGGTCATGAAGGATGGCGTGGTGGTCGAGGCCGGCCCGGTCGCGCAGGTGCTGGATGCCCCGCGCGACGCCTACACCCAGCGCCTCGTTGCAGCTGCGGCCTGAACGCCGGTATGGCCGTCGCCAGGCGCAAGACGCCTATTGCTGAATCAGAGGTTGAGATCACCGCCATCCGTGCGCAAGGCGCGGGCGGCCAGAATGTCAACAAGGTGTCCAGTGCCATCCACCTGCGTTACGACGTCAATGCCTCGTCGCTGTCAGACGCCCACAAGGCCCGGCTGCTGGCCCTGAGTGATTCGCGGGTGACGGCAGACGGGGTGGTCGTCATCAAGTCGCAGGAACACCGGAGCCAGGAGATGAACCGCACCGGCGCGCTGGCACGGCTGCAGGAGCTGGTGGACAGCGTGGCGGTGGCGCCCCGGGTGCGGCGCGCCACCAAGCCAACCAAAAGTTCTCAGATCCGCCGGCTCGACGGGAAGACGCTGCGCGGGCAGGTCAAGGCCCTTCGGGGCAAGATCGGGGGCAAGGTGACGGAGTAAGCCGCGCGCCGGGCAAATCTGTACGCAATCCGTTGCAAATCAAGGGTTTGCGCAGTACAATCCCGGCTCACGACCAAACGGGCGGGTATCTACCGCCCGTTTTTTTTGGTCGATCGTTTTTCACCTGGGTGTTTTGAACCAGCGGAATGGACTCTTCAGGGGTCGTCCGTCACGCGTTGGAGCACTCGGGTTTTTGGATTGGCAACAGACGTAAGTGGCACTGCAGCAGATCGTTGAAGAAACCGTGGCCGGGCTCGGCTATGACCTCGTGGAGATCGAACGCTCCGCCGGGGGTTTGCTGCGCATCACGATCGACCTGCCCTGGACGCCCGGCGCGCCCGAGCAGTTCGTCAATGTCGAGGATTGCGAGAAGGTCACGCGCCAGTTGCACTTTGCGCTGGAAGTGGACGCGGTGGAATACAAGCGGCTCGAGGTGTCCTCGCCCGGTATCGACCGCCCGCTGAAGACCGAGAAGGATTTCGAGCGCTTTGAAGGCGAGATGGTGGACATCACGCTCAAGGCGCCCATGGGTGCGGCGGCCGGGACACTGGTCAACGCCAACCGCAAGAAGTTTCGCGGAACGCTGGAGAAAACGCCGGCCGGCTGGCAGATCGTCTGGAACGAAGAGCCCGTCGCCAAGCCCGGCGCCCGCGTGAGCAAAAAAAGGGTTGCGGCCATGCCTGTGCATGCGCTGGGTTTCACGCGTGACGAGATCCGCGAAGCCCGGCTGGCCCCCGTCGTGAGTTTCAAGGGTCGTTCCGCAAAAGGTGTCGAAGTCGATGCCGATGGCGCAAACGGCGTAACAGATCAAGATCAGGAATAGGAGAGTCGTGGCATGAATCGCGAAATGTTGATGCTGGTGGAAGCCATCTCGCGCGAGAAGAACGTCGAGCGTGACGTTGTCTTCGGCGCGGTCGAAGCAGCTCTGGCCCAGGCCACCAAGAAGCTTTACCCCGGCGACGTGGACATCCGCGTTGCGGTTGACCGCGACAGCGGCAACTACGAGACCTTCCGCCGCTGGCATGTGGTGCCCGACGAGGCCGGCCTGCAGTTGCCCGACCAGGAGATCCTGCTGTTCGAAGCCAAGGAGCAGATCGCCGACATCGAGGTGGACGAGCACATCGAGGAATCGGTGGAGTCCGTGCCCATCGGCCGCATTGGCGCCATGGCGGCCAAGCAGGTCATCCTGCAGAAGATCCGCGACGCCGAGCGCGAGATGCTGCTCAATGACTTCATGTCGCGCGGCGACAAGATCTTCGTGGGCACCGTCAAGCGCATGGACAAGGGCGACATCATCGTGGAGAGCGGCCGCGTCGAAGGGCGCCTGCGCCGCGGCGAGATGATCCCCAAGGAAAACCTGCGCAACGGCGACCGCGTGCGCGCCATGATCATGGAAGTGGACCTGACGCTGCGCGGCGCGCCCATCATCCTGTCGCGTTCGGCCCCGGAGTTCATGATCGAGCTGTTCCGTCAGGAAGTGCCGGAAATCGAGCAGGGGCTGCTGGAGATCAAGTCCTGCGCACGTGACTCCGGCTCGCGCGCCAAGATCGCCGTGCTCTCGCATGACAAGCGCGTTGACCCGATCGGTACCTGCGTTGGCGTTCGCGGCACCCGCGTCAATGCCGTGACCAATGAGCTGGCCGGCGAGCGCGTGGACATCGTGCTGTGGTCTGAAGACCCGGCGCAGTTCGTGATCGGCGCGCTGGCACCGGCCAACGTTTCGTCCATCGTGGTCGATGAAGAAAAGCATGCGATGGACGTGGTGGTGGACGAGGAGAACCTCGCCATCGCCATCGGCCGCGGCGGCCAGAACGTGCGCCTGGCGTCCGACCTGACCGGCTGGAAGATCAACATCATGGACGCCGCCGAGTCGGCCCAGAAGCAGGCCGAAGAGACGGACACCATCCGCAAGCTGTTCATGGAAAAGCTCGACGTGGACCAGGAGATCGCCGACATCCTGTTCTCCGAAGGCTTCACCAGCCTGGAGGAAGTGGCCTATGTGCCGCTGCAGGAAATGCTGGAGATCGAGAGCTTCGATGAAGACACCGTGAACGAACTCCGCTCGCGCGCCAAGGATGCGCTGCTGACGATGGAGATCGCCAAGGAAGAAAGCGTCGAGGAAGTCTCGCAGGACCTGCGCGACCTCGAAGGCCTGACGCCCGCCCTGATTGCCAAGCTGGCTGAAGCCGGCGTCCATACCCGCGACGACCTGGCCGACCTGGCCGTCGATGAACTCACTGATATCACCGGCCAGTCCGCGGACGAAGCCAAGACATTGATCATGAAGGCACGCGAGCACTGGTTTACCACTGCTGCTGCCTCTCAAGAGTAATGGTCATGAAAGGTTACACAACAGATGTCCAATACGACCGTCGCCGAGTTTGCCAACGAACTCAGGAAATCAACCGAAACCCTGCTTGAGCAGCTGAGGTCCGCCGGCGTGGCCAAGTCCGCCGCGACCGATGCACTCAGCGATGCCGACAAGCAGAAGCTGCTGGGCTACCTCCAGACGGCCCATGGCACAGCCTCGGCCGAGCGCAAGAAGATCACGCTGGTGAAGAAGTCCACCAGCGAGATCAAGCAGGCCGACTCCAGCGGCAAGGCCCGCACCATCCAGGTTGAAGTGCGCAAGAAGCGCACCTTTGTCAAGCGCGACGACGGCGTGGACGCGCCGGCCGAGAGCGCCGAGCCGTTGGAAGCCGAAGCACCGTCGGCTCCCCTGATCGACGACGCCGAACTGGCGCGCCGCGAGGAAGAAGCCCGCCGCCAAGCCGAATTCATCCGCCGCCAGGAAGAAGAGCTGGCGGAAAAGCGGCGTGTACGCGAGGAAACCGAAGCCCGCGAACGCGAAGTGGCCGAGAAGGCTGCCGCTGTCCAGGCGCAGAAGCAGCCGGTGGCTCAGGAAGCCCTGGCCGACGGCCCTGCCGGCAGCGATGCCGCCGACGAAGCCGCCAGCCGGGCTGAAGCCCAGGCGCGCGTCCAGGCCGAGGCCCGCGAAAAGCAGGTGGCTGAATCAAAGGCCCGCGCTGATGAAGAAGCCGCGCGCGCTGCCGACCTCGGCGAGCGCCGCCGCAAGGCTGAAGCCGAAGCTGCCGCCATCCGCTCGATGATGTCGGCACCCAAGAAGGTGCTGGTGCCGCACAAGGCGCCGGAGCCCGCCAAGCCCGTGGCCAAGGCCACGCCGGCCGATGCCAAGGCAGGCATGAAGGGCACGCTGCACAAGCCTGCCGCAGGCAGCCAGCAACCGGCACGCCCTGGCGCGCCCGCTGCACCTGCGCCCGCTGGCGCAGGCAAGGAAGTCAAGTCCGCCAAGCTGTCGTCCAGCTGGGCAGGCGACCCGGCCAAGAAGAAGGAAATCAAGACCCGCGGCGATTCCAGTGGCGGCGTTGGCCGCAACAGCTGGCGCGGAGGCCCGCGTGGCCGCCGTGGTAATGATCGCGACCGCGACGAGCATGTGCAAAGCGCACCGGTGGAAGCCCGCGTCATCGAAGTGCATGTCCCGGAGACCATCACCGTAGCCGAGCTCGCACACAAGATGGCCGTGAAAGCGTCTGAGGTCATCAAGCACCTGATGAAGCTGGGCCAGATGGTCACCATCAACCAGCCGCTGGACCAGGACACCGCCATGATCGTGGTGGAAGAAATGGGCCACAAGGCGGTGATCGCCGCCTTGGACGACCCCGAAGCCTTCACCGACGAAGAAGTCGCGCACACTGCCGAGAGCCTTCCGCGCGCGCCGGTCGTGACCGTCATGGGCCACGTCGACCACGGCAAGACCTCGCTGCTGGACTACATCCGCACGGCCAAGGTGGCTGCGGGCGAGGCCGGCGGCATCACCCAGCATATCGGCGCCTACCACGTGGAAACACCGCGCGGCATGGTGTCCTTCCTGGACACGCCCGGCCATGAGGCATTCACCGCCATGCGTGCCCGCGGCGCCAAGGCCACCGACATCGTCATCCTCGTGGTGGCGGCAGACGACGGCGTCATGCCGCAGACCCGTGAGGCCATCAAGCATGCCAAGGCTGCGGGTGTGCCCATCGTGGTCGCCATCAACAAGATTGACAAGCCCGATGCCAACCCCGAGCGCGTGAAGAACGAACTCGTGGTGGAAGAGGTTGTGCCCGAAGAGTTCGGTGGCGATTCCCCGTTCGTGGCCGTTTCAGCCAAGACCGGCCAGGGCATCGACGAGCTGCTTGAGCAGGTGCTGCTGCAGGCCGAAGTGCTCGAACTCAAGGCGCCGGTGGATGCCATGGCCAAGGGCCTGGTCATCGAGGCGAAGCTCGACAAGGGCCGTGGCCCTGTCGCAACCATGCTGATCCAGTCCGGCACGCTCAAGACGGGCGATGTGGTGCTGGCCGGCTCTACCTATGGCCGCGTGCGCGCCATGCTGGACGAGAACGGCAGGACCATCAAGACCGCCGGCCCGTCGATACCGGTGGAAATCCAGGGCCTGACCGAAGTGCCGCAGGCCGGGGACGAGTTCATGGTGCTGACCGACGAGCGCCGCGCGCGCGAGATCGCCACCTATCGTGCCGGCAAGTTCCGCAACACCAAGCTGGCCAGGCAACAGGCCGCCAAGCTGGAAAACGTGTTCTCCGACATCACCGCCGGCGAGGTCAAGCTGTTGCCGATCATCGTCAAGGCCGACGTGCAGGGTTCGCAGGAAGCGCTGGCGCAGTCGCTGCTCAAGCTGTCGACCGACGAAGTCAAGGTTCAGATGGTCTATACGGCCGTCGGCGCCATCAGCGAGTCGGACATCAACCTGGCCATCGCCTCCAAGGCCATTGTCATCGGCTTCAATGTGCGTGCCGATGCCGGCGCGCGCAAGCTGGCCGAGGGCAACGGCATTGACGTGCGCTACTACAGCATCATCTATGACGCTGTGGACGAACTCAAGGTCGCAATGTCGGGCATGCTCACGCCGGACAAGAAGGAAGAGATCCTCGGTACCGCCGAGATCCGCCAGGTGTTCCGTGTCAGCAAGATCGGCGCGATTGCAGGCTGCATGGTCACCTCCGGCCTGGTGCGGCGCTCGGCCAAGCTGCGCCTGCTGCGCGAAAACGTGGTCGTCTTCACCGGCGAACTCGAGTCGCTCAAGCGCTTCAAGGACGATGCGCGCGAGGTCAAGGAAGGCTTCGAATGCGGCCTGAACATCAAGGGCTACAACGACATCGCTGAAGGCGACGTCCTGGAGTTCTTTGAGATCAAGGAAATCGCGCGGACGCTGTAAGGCTTGCCGGACGAAGAACCATGCCCGCACGCAAGTCAGCGACACCCAATCGCAGCTTCAAGGTTGCCGACCAGATCCAGCGCGATCTGACGGAGCTGATCGCGCGCGAGTTGAAAGACCCGCGCGTGGGGATGGTGACGATCCAGTCGGTGGAAGTCACGCCCGACTACGCGCATGCCAAGGTGTTCTTCAGCGTGCTGGTGGGCAACCCGCAGGAGTGCGAGGAGGCCTTGAACCAGGCCGCCGGCTTCCTGCGCAACGGGCTGTTCAAGCGGCTGCACATCCACACCGTGCCGACCCTTCACTTCCTTTTTGACCGCACCACCGAGCGTGCGGCCGACATGAACGCGCTGATTGCGCGTGCGGTGTCGTCCCGGGCCAAAGAGGACTAGGCTGTGAGCAACGCCGGGCCGCCCCAAGGTGCGAAGGCCCCCTTGGGGGGCAGGGATTTACACGCAGTGAAAGACCGTGGGGGCGATATGCACGCGCCACGCACGAGGGTGCAGCGGCGCCCCGTGCATGGGGTGTTGTTGCTCGACAAGCCGCTGGGACTCTCCAGCAACGACGCCTTGCAGAAGGCCAAGTGGCTGCTGCGCGCCGAGAAGGCCGGGCATACCGGCACGCTCGACCCGCTGGCCACCGGCGTGCTGCCGCTGTGCTTCGGCGCCGCGACCAAGTTCAGCCAGTTCCAGCTGGACGCTGACAAGACGTATGAGGCGACGCTCCGGCTGGGCGTCAAGACGGCCACCGCTGACGCCGAGGGTGAAGTCATCGCGACGCGGCCCGTCAACATCACCGCCCCGCAGGTCGAAGCCGTGCTGGCGCGATTCACCGGGCCGATCGAACAGGTGCCGCCGATGTATTCGGCGCTCAAGAAAGACGGCAAGGCGCTGTACGAATATGCGCGCGACGGCATCGACGTCGAGCGGCAGGCACGCCAGGTGACGATCTACAGCCTGGCGCTGGTGGACGCGCCGCGGGACTGGGCGCAGGTGACCGAGATGAAAATCCGCGTCAGCTGCAGCAAGGGCACCTACATCCGCACGCTGGGCGAAGACATCGGCGAGGCGCTGGGCTGCGGGGCGCACCTGTCTGCGCTGCGCCGTACCGGCACCGGCGGCTTTGACGTGGCGCAATGCGTCACCCTTGCCGCCCTTGAGGCCATGACGGAGGCCGTGCGCGAATCCTGCCTCATGCCCACCGAATCGTTGCTGACGGGTCATACCCCCGTCACGCTGGATGAAGACAATGCGGGGCGCTTCCTGAGCGGCCTGCGCCGGCGCGGGAGCTGGCCCGACACGCAGCGTGCCTGCGTTTTCGGCGCCTCACCCCGCGCGCTGCTGGGCTCTGCCCACATCAAGGCCGGCGAACTCATCCCCGGGCGGCTGCTCAGCCCGCTCGAAATCGGACAACTGCTGGACCAGCAGAAAAAGTTAATGGAAATTCAAGGAACCGCAACATGAAACAGATCCGCAACATCGCCATCATCGCCCACGTTGACCACGGCAAGACCACACTCGTTGACCAGCTGCTGCGCCAGTCCGGCACCTTCGCCGAGCATGAGAAGGTCGTCGACACAGTCATGGACAACAACGCGATCGAAAAGGAACGCGGCATCACCATCCTGGCCAAGAACTGCGCCGTGACCTGGAAGGGCACGCACATCAACATTGTCGATACCCCCGGTCACGCGGACTTCGGTGGAGAGGTGGAACGCGCCCTGTCGATGGTCGACGGGGTGGTGCTGCTGATCGACGCGCAGGAAGGCCCGATGCCCCAGACCCGCTTCGTGACCAAGAAGGCGCTGGCCCTGGGCCTCAAGCCCATCCTGGTGGTCAACAAGGTAGACAAGCCCGGCGCCAACCCCGACAAGGTGGTGAATGCCGCATTTGACCTGTTCGACAAGCTTGGCGCCACAGACGAGCAGCTGGACTTCCCGGTTGTCTATGCCTCCGGCATCAACGGCTGGTCCTCGCTGGAAGAGGGCGAACCCAACGAACAGTGGGGCCCGGACATGGCTGCCCTGTTCGACACCGTGCTCAAGCATGTGCCGGCGCAGACCGGCGATCCGGCCGCGCCGCTGCAACTGCAGATCTCCGCGCTCGATTTCTCCACCTTTGTGGGCCGCATCGGCGTGGGCCGCATCAGCCAGGGCACCATCAAGCCGATGATGGATGTGATGGTGATGGAAGGGCCGGACGGCAAGAGCTACAAGGGCCGCATCAACCAGGTGCTGACGTTCCAGGGACTGGAGCGGGTTCAGGCCACGGAAGCCGGCCCAGGCGAGATTGTGCTGATCAACGGCCTGGCTGAAATCGGCATCGGCGTGACGGTCACCGACCCGCTCACCCCCGCGCCGCTGCCCATGCTCAAGGTTGACGAGCCGACGCTGACGATGAACTTCTGCGTCAACACCAGCCCGCTGGCTGGCCGTGAAGGCAAGTACATCACCAGCCGCCAGATCTGGGACCGCCTGCAGAAGGAACTGCAGCACAACGTCGCGCTGCGGGTCAAGGAAACGGACGAAGAGGGCATCTTTGAAGTCATGGGCCGGGGCGAACTGCACCTGACCATCCTGCTGGAGAACATGCGCCGCGAGGGCTACGAGCTGGCGGTCTCCAAGCCGCGCGTGGTGTTCCGCAATGTCAATGGCGAGCGCCACGAACCCATCGAGCTGGTGACGGCCGACGTCGAGGAGCAGCACCAGGGCGGCGTGATGCAGGCCCTGGGCGAGCGCAAGGGCGAGCTGTTCAACATGGAGCCGGACGGCCGTGGCCGTGTCCGCCTGGAATACCGCATCCCGGCACGCGGCCTGATCGGCTTTACCAACGAGTTCCTGAACCTGACGCGCGGCTCGGGCCTGATCTCCAACATCTTCGACAGCTATGAGCCGCACAAGGGCGACATCGCCAGCCGCAAGAACGGCGTGCTGATCTCGATGGACGATGGCGAGATCTTCACCTATGCGCTGGGCAAGCTGGACGACCGTGGCCGCATGTTCGTCAAGGCAAACGACCCGGTGTATGAAGGCATGATCGTCGGCATTCACAACCGCGACAACGACCTCGTCGTCAATGCCACGCGGACCAAGCAGCTGACCAACTTCCGCGTCAGCGGCAAGGAAGACGCGATCAAGATCACGCCGCCCATCGAGTGCACGCTGGAATACGGCGTGGAATTCATCGAGGACGACGAGCTGGTCGAGATCACGCCCAAGTCGATCCGCCTGCGCAAACGCTTCCTGAAGGAGCATGAACGCAAGAGGGCATCGCGCGAGGGGATGTAAACCACGCAGATGTCATCGCGGGCGGGGTCCGTGATGGCAGTCCAAGCTCCATGAAGCTCACGCACACCAAAGCAGTGTTCCTGATGATCGCGGTGACCATGATGTGGTCCATCGCCGGTGTGGTGACGCGCCAGCTGGAACAGGCGCGCAGCTTCGAGGTGACGTTCTGGCGCAGTTTCTTTACTGCCGTGTCCTTGCTCGTGATCCTGCCGCTTTGGCAGGGCAGGGGCGTGTTCCGCGCCATGCACTGGCGCAGCAGCTCGTTCTGGCTGTCAGGTCTTTGCTGGAGCGTGATGTTCACCGCCTTCATGGTGGCATTGACGCTGACGTCGGTGGCGAATGTACTCGTCACGCTGGCGGCCGGTCCCCTGCTGACGGCGCTGTTCGCGCGCATCGTGATCGGGCACAGGCTGCCCGCACGTACCTGGGGCGCCATCGTTGTTGCCGGCATCGGCATAGCGTATATGTTCGGCTCGCAGGTCAATGTAGGCGGGGGCGGCGCTGTTGCCGGTTCACTCGTGGCGTTCTGTGTGCCTGTCGCCGGCGCGATCCAGTGGACCGTGGTGCAGCGCAGCCAGGCACGCGGGGAAAAGATTGACCTGGTGCCGTCTGTCCTGGTGGGGGCCGTCATCTCGTCGCTCGTGACACTGCCGCTGTCCTTCCCGTTTGTGGCAACCGGCACGGACGTTGCGTGGCTGGGCCTGCTGGGCCTGGTGCAGCTGGCCATTCCCTGCACCCTGTCGGTCATTGCCGCGCGGGTGCTGAAAGCGCCTGAGGTGTCGCTTCTGGCCTTGCTGGAAGTGATTTTCGGCATCACCCTTGCTTGGCTGGGCGCGGGGGAAGAGCCCGGCCCGACGGTGCTGACGGGCGGCGCGCTGGTGCTAGGGGCCTTGCTGGCCAATGAACTGCTTGGATGGAGACAAAGAAATGCCTGAGATGACGTTGGTGGATGTGCTGGCCACGGTGCAGGGCCGCGTGGGCTTCATCACGCTTGACCGGCCCAAGGCGCTGAATGCGCTGTCGCTGGACATGATCCGCTCCCTGACGGCCACGCTGGCCGCGTGGAGGGATGACGCAGCTGTGCTGGCCGTGGTGGTGCGCGGCATGGGCAAGGAAGGCCCCTTTGGCGCGTTTTGCGCAGGCGGCGACATCCGCTTCTTCCACCAGGCTGCGCTTGCCGGCGACGAGGCGCTGGAGGACTTCTTCACCGAGGAGTACAGCCTCAATCACCTGATCCATACCTACCCCAAGCCGTACATCGCTTTCATGGACGGCATCGTCATGGGCGGGGGCATGGGCATCAGCCAGGGCGGCAGCACGCGGATTGTGTCCGAGCGCACAAAGATGGCGATGCCCGAGACCAACATCGGGCTGTTCCCGGACGTGGGAGGCGGCTACTTCCTGAGCCGCTGCCCGGGCCGCACCGGCGAGTACCTCGCCCTCACGGGCCAGATGATCGGCGGGCGCGAGGCCGTGACCTGGGGCCTGGCTGACGGGTTCATGGAATCCGGCCGGCTGCCTGTCCTCTGGGACTCGCTGGTCGACACGCCCTTCGAGAGCAGCGAGGCCATCGAGCACTGGGCCCGCACCAAGTTCATGGCAGACCATGCCCACCCGAACGTCGCGGCCAATGCGCAGGCTCGCATTGACCGATTCTTCGGCCTGCCAACGGTCAAGGCCATTGTGGATGCGCTGGAGGCTGACGAGTCCGAATGGGCGCGCGACACCGCCGCGGTGCTCCGCAAACGCTCGCCGCTGATGCTGCATGTGGTGCTTGAGCAGATCCGCCGCGCACGCCGCATGAGCCTGGCGGAAGACCTGCGGATGGAGCGCGACCTTGTCCACCGCTGCTTTCACCTGCGGCCGGGCGCGGCCAGCGAGACGGTGGAAGGCATCCGGGCGCTGGCCGTCGACAAGGATCACAGCCCGAAGTGGAATCCCGCCCGCATCGAGGATGTGACGCCCGCGATGGTTGAAGCATTCTTTGAAAGCCCCTGGACGGCGGACACGCATCCCCTGCGCGGCCTGCGCTAGCCCGGGTGGCGGCCGCGTTCAGCGGCTGCGGCTCTTCATGGCCCGCTCGACCTCGCGCTTGCCTTCCCTGTCCTTGATGGTGTCGCGCTTGTCGTGCTCGGCCTTGCCCTTGGCCAGGGCAATCTCGCACTTGATCTTGCCGGTCTTCCAGTGCAGGTTGATCGGCACCAGCGTGTAGCCCTTCTGCTCGACCTTGCCGATCAGGCGCCGGATCTGCTCCTTGTGCAGCAGCAGCTTCTTGGTGCGCACGTTGTCCGGGTTGATGTGGGTGGATGCGGTGCGCAGCGGGTTGATCTGGCAGCCGATCAGGAACAGCTCGCCGTTGCGCACGACCACATAGCCGTCGGTCAACTGCACCTTGCCCTCGCGAAGCGCCTTGACTTCCCAGCCTTGCAGCACCATCCCGGCCTCGAAGCGCTCCTCGAAGAAATAGTTGTAGGCAGCCTTCTTGTTGTCGGCAATGCGCGTTGCGGTTTCGGGTTTTTTGGCCATGCTGTCAGGTGGGGTCGAAGGTCCTCAATACAATCATGAAGCAGGGTCACGATTGCCGGGGTCTTCCGGCAGAGGGGGCGATTTTAGGCCCTGCGCCTGCCCTTTGATGAAAACAGTCCACAAGTCAGTCCTGATCTGGTACAGCGCCGCGGAGATGTTCGCGCTGGTCACCGACGTCGAAAAGTACCCGGAGTTTCTGCCCTGGTGCGACCAGGCCGCCGTCGAGTCGCGCACTGCCGACGGCATGACGGCCAGGGTCGGGATCGCCTTCGGCGGCATCCGCCAGTCGTTCACCACCCGCAATACCCACGTCCAGGACCGCAAGGTATCCCTCAAGCTGAAGGACGGCCCGTTCTCCAGTCTTGATGGTGCCTGGAGTTTCATCCCGGTCGGCGATGCGAGCCAGCGGGCGTGCCGGGTGGAACTGGACCTCAACTATGGCTTTGACAATGCAGCGCTTGGCACACTCGTCGGCCCGGTATTCGACAAGATCGCGGGAAACCTGGTCGATGCATTCGTCAAGCGTGCGGAGCAGGTGTATGCCTGATGCGCGGCTCAGCGTCACCGTGGTGTGGTCGCCCGGCCCGAGGGAGGTTTGCGAGCGGGCCGTCTTGCTGGACGCGCCTGCAACGGCGCAGCAGGCCCTGCGCGCCAGCGGGCTCCTGGCGCAGTTCCCCGCAATGGCTGCGGAGATGGTCGCGGTGAGCGTCTGGGGGAGGGCGGTTGCGCCCGGACAGTTGCTCAGGGACGGGGACAGGGTCGAGGTGCACAGGCCCCTGCAGGTGGACCCCAAGGTCGCGCGCCGTGCGCGGTTCCGAAAACAGGGCGCCCGGGGCGCAGGCCTGTTTGCCAAAAAAAGAGCCGGCGCAAAGGCCGGCTACTAGGTCGGGTCAGCTTGCTGGTCAGCGGCTGGCTGTCGCGCCGCAATCCTGGGCAATGATGTCCTGTGCGCGTTTGGTTTCAGCCGAGCGCGTGTCGTCTGTCATGATTTCGGGCTCGCCCTGGGCATTGGTCTGCTGCATGCGCCTGCCGGACTGGAGCATCTTCAGGTTGCCCTTGGCGCGTTCGCAGTTTTGTGCCCTGTCGGCAGCGACCTTGTCTTCAGCGGCCTTCTTCTTGGCGGCTTCTTCCTGTTCGGCCTGCTTCTTTTTGGCTTCGAGTTCGGCATCCTTGCCGGTCAGTTTCGGCGCGCTGGCTGCTGCCCTCACTGCTGCGGAAGCCGGCGCGGCGGCCGCGCTGGCCCCGGCCGCCGGTGCGGCAGGCGCGGCTGTCGGCATGGCTCGCCCGCTACCGGGCTGTTTCAGGATGCTTTTTTCGGGGATGTCGGACGGCGGCGGACGGTCGCTGTAGACCTTGCGGCCCGTCTTGTCGACCCATTGCCATTGGGCGGTGGCTGCCATCGACAATGTGCAGGCAACCAGGAACAGGATGGGGCGTGACAGCTTCATGCCCGGCAGTTTAGCGCCGCGCCGTCAGATTTCCCAGTCTGTTACGCCTAATTGGCAAATTCGGTCACGGAAATGGCTTCTGTGGCGTTCAGGGTAACTACCAGTCACACACGGGTACAATCCGTTTTTTGGAGCTTTGACATGCGCCTTTTAGGAAAAGCGCTCACCTTCGACGATGTGTTGCTGGTGCCAGCGTTCTCCCAGGTCCTCCCCAAGGACACGTCCCTCGCGACCCGCCTCTCCCGAAACATCACCCTGAACCTGCCCCTGGTGTCCGCCGCCATGGATACGGTCACGGAAGCGCGCCTGGCCATCGCCATCGCGCAGGAAGGCGGCATCGGCATCGTTCACAAGAACCTCACGCCCGCCGAACAGGCCGCCCAGGTCAGTAAGGTCAAGCGCTATGAATCGGGCGTACTGCGCGACCCGGTCATCATCACCCCCAGCCATTCCGTACGCCAGGTCATTGCCATGAGCGAGCAGCTCGGCATCTCGGGTTTCCCGGTGGTGGACGGCGGCAAGGTCGTGGGCATCGTGACGGGCCGGGACCTGCGCTTTGAAACCCGCATGGACCTGCCGGTCAGCGCCATCATGACGCCGCGCGAGCGCCTCGTGACCGTGCCTGAAACGGCCTCGCTGGACGACGCGAAGAGCCTGCTCAACAAGCACCGCCTGGAGCGCGTGCTGGTCATCAACGACGGTTTCGAGCTCAAGGGGCTGATCACCGTCAAGGACATCACCAAGCAGACCAGCTTCCCCAATGCAGCGCGCGACGCCCGCGGCCGCTTGCGTGTTGGCGCGGCGGTCGGTGTGGGAGAGGGCACCGAAGAGCGGGTGGAACTGCTGGTCAAGGCCGGTGTTGACGCGATCGTGGTGGATACGGCGCACGGCCACAGCAAGGGCGTGATCGAGCGGGTGCGCTGGGTCAAGCAGAACTACCCCGGTGTTGACGTGATCGGCGGCAACATTGCCACCGGCGCCGCGGCGCTGGCGCTGGCTGAAGCCGGCGCGGATGCTGTCAAGGTCGGCATCGGCCCAGGCTCCATCTGTACGACGCGCATCGTGGCCGGCGTGGGCGTGCCGCAGATCATGGCGATTGACAACGTGGCCACCGCACTCAAGGGCTCGGGCGTTCCGCTGATCGCCGACGGCGGCATCCGCTACAGCGGCGACATTGCCAAGGCCATCGCAGCCGGCGCCAGCACGGTGATGATGGGCGGCATGTTCGCCGGCACCGAGGAAGCGCCGGGCGAGATCGTGCTGTACCAGGGCCGCAGCTACAAGAGCTACCGCGGCATGGGCAGCATCGGTGCCATGCAGCAAGGCAGTGCCGACCGCTACTTCCAGGAGTCCAGCACCGGCAACCCCAATGCCGACAAGCTGGTCCCCGAAGGCATCGAAGGCCGCGTGCCCTACAAGGGCTCGATGGTATCCATCGTGTTCCAGATGGCCGGCGGCCTGCGCGCCGCCATGGGCTACTGCGGTTGCGCCACCATCGAGGACATGAAGGACAAGGCCGAATTCGTGGAAATCACTTCAGCCGGCATCCGTGAGAGCCACGTTCATGACGTGCAGATCACGAAGGAAGCCCCCAACTACCGGGCCGACTGATGCAGCACGACAAGATCCTTATCCTGGACTTCGGGTCCCAGGTCACTCAGCTCATTGCACGGCGCGTGCGCGAGGCACATGTATTTTGCGAGGTCCACCCCTGCGATGTCAGCGATGATTTCGTGCGCGAGTACGCAAAGGACGGCCACCTCAAGGGCGTCATCCTCTCCGGCAGCCATGCAAGCCTGTGGGAGGACGAATCCCTGCGCGCGCCGAAGGCGGTGTTTGAGCTCGGAATTCCTGTGCTGGGCATCTGCTTTGGAATGTATGCCATTGCCGAGGCGCTGGGCGGCAAGGTCGAAGGCGGCCACAAGCGCGAGTTCGGTTATGCGGAAGTGCGGGCACGCGGCCACACCAAGCTGTTCGAAGGCATCCAGGACTACGCCACGCCCGAAGGCCACGGCATGCTGCATGTCTGGATGAGCCATGGCGACAACGTCACCGAAATGCCGCCGGGCTTCAAGCTCATGGCCAGCACCGAGTCCTGCCCGATTGCCGGCATGGCAGACGAGGAGCGCGGTTACTATGCCGTGCAGTTCCACCCTGAAGTGACGCACACGACGCAGGGCAAGGCCATTCTTGACCGCTTTGTGCTGGACATCTGCGCCGCGCGGCCGGACTGGGTCATGCGCGACCATATTGCCGAGGCGGTTGAACTCATCCGCAAGCAGGTGGGCGATGAAGAAGTCATCCTCGGTCTGTCGGGCGGCGTCGATTCGTCGGTGGCAGCGGCGCTGATCCACCGCGCCATCGGCGACCAGCTGACCTGCGTCTTCGTGGACCACGGCCTGCTGCGCCTGAACGAGGGCGACATGGTCATGGACATGTTCGTGGGCAAGCTGCACGCCAAGGTCATCCGGGTCGATGCCAGCGACCTGTTCCTCGGCAAACTGGCAGGCGTGAGCGAGCCGGAGGCCAAGCGCAAGATCATCGGCGGCGAATTTGTCACCGTGTTCAAGCAGGAAGCCGCGAAACTGACCAGCAGCGGAGCGAAAGGGGCCAAGTGGTTGGCCCAGGGCACGATTTACCCGGACGTGATCGAGTCCGGCGGCGCCAAGAGCAAGAAGGCCGTGACCATCAAGAGCCACCACAACGTGGGCGGCCTGCCGGAGCAGCTGGGCCTGAAGCTGCTGGAGCCGCTGCGCGACCTGTTCAAGGACGAGGTACGGGAGCTCGGCGTGGCGCTCGGCTTGCCACCCGAAATGGTCTACCGCCATCCCTTTCCAGGCCCGGGGCTGGGCGTGCGCATCCTTGGCGAAGTCAAAAAGGAATACGCCGACCTGCTGCGCCGCGCCGACGCGATCTTCATCGAGGAACTGCGCAACTTCAGGGACGAGGCGAGCGGCAAGAGCTGGTACGACCTGACCAGCCAGGCTTTCACCGTTTTCCTGCCGGTCAAGAGCGTGGGCGTGATGGGCGATGGCCGTACCTACGACTATGTCGTCGCCCTGCGCGCCGTGCAAACCAGCGACTTCATGACAGCCGACTGGGCCGAGCTGCCCTATGCGCTGCTCAAGAAGGTCTCCAGCCGCATCATCAACGAGGTGCGCGGCATCAACCGTGTGACCTACGACGTTTCGAGCAAGCCGCCCGCGACGATCGAGTGGGAGTAAGCAAGGGTCAGCTGCGCAGGCCGGCCACTTCCCGGGCCAGCGCAATGACCGACAGCGGCGCCGACCCTTCGGCCTTGTTGCTGATGGTCACATAAGCCTTCTGCCGCGCGCCGATGGTGCCGGCGATCACGCGGGCCAGGGCGGAGCGGGTCTGCAGGTCGGCGTCCATCATCCTGTTGAACGGGGCATACAGCTTCTCGGCATCCTCATAGCCGTACGCGCCGTGCAGGCGGTTGTAGTTCCAGCGGCACACCAGCGGGCCGGGCCACAGCGCCCGCAGTACCGGCAACTGGTCCTCGATGAGCGGCATCTTGGCATGCAGGCCGAGGCAGAAAGTGGCGCCGGCGTCGCGCAGCACATCCACAAAATCCGGCGTCAGGAATTGCCGGTCGCGCACTTCGACGGCCACGACCCCGTCAGGCGCTGTTCCTGCCAGCGAGGGCAGGGCGAGCAGCAGGGCCTTCAGGCGCTGCAGGACGTCCGCCATCGCGCCGAGAAGATGGGGCGGCAATGGACTCAACTGGAAGACGAGCGCGCCGGTCTTGTGCCCGAGTCCCTCCAGCGCGGGCTGCACGAAGTCCTGAACCGCCAGCACCGGGTCCAGGAATGCAGGATTGACCTGCATGCCCTTGCCGCCTTCACCGCGAACCATGGCGTCGGTGACGACGCCGGGCGCCTTCACCACAAAACGGAAATCATCCGGCACCTGCGCGGCGAAGGCGGCGTACTGGCTGGCCGAGAGCGGCCGGTAGAACGCGCGGTCCAGGCAAACCGTCCTGAGCAGCGGATGTGCGCTGTAGGGGCCAAGCCCCTGCCGCGAAAGGACGGCGTCGGAATACATGCCATCCCATACCAGGCCGTCCCAGCCGGGGTATGTCCAGGATGAAGTGCCAAGCCACAGATGCGAGGGCAGGGCCGATGCCAGCGCCCCAAGTTCCCCGTCGTCATGCACGGTAGCGCCGACCCTTGCCGTCCTGGGGGGCTTGCTGGCGGAGCGGGTCTCCGGCTCGCCCTCGGGAGGGGTGTCGTCGAAAAGTGGGTTCTGCATGGTGCGCTCCGGAGTTTCGCCGATGTTCTGCTTTGCCTTAGGCCCCTTGAGGCATTTGCTTACAGCGTCTGCGCAATACCCGATTACAAACAGGTTAACCCAACACCAGGCCCATCCATGTTGTCACCCCCATTCCTGGAAAACGAGCAGCAGCGCTTCGCGCTGGTGGACGACGCGCCGCACACCTTTGTGCCGCGGGAAGAGCGCTTTGACCGCATCACCCGGACTGCGATGCGGCTGATGGGATCGCCGGTTGCCGTCATTTCGGTGGTGGACGACGATGCCCAGTGGATCCGCTCGGCGCAGGGGCTGGATGTGTCGCAGACGCCGAAGGCGCTGGCGTTCTGCGAGCAGGCCGCGCTGGAAAAGCATTCGCTCGTCGTACCCGATACCCACGCGGACAGGCGGTTTGACCACAACCCGCTGGTGGTGCGCGGTCCGCGCATCCGGTCCTGCCTTGGCATTCCCCTGCATCTGGTGCCGGGTGTCTGTGCGGGTACTTTGTGCGTCATGAGCACCCGGCGTGAAGCCTACAGCCACCCCGACATCATTGCGATGCAGGACCTCGCCAGGATGACGGTGGCCGAACTCCGGCTCGACGCCATGTCCAGCATGCAGAAGCGCCTCCTCGTCAAGCTCGACCAGCTGGAGCGGCGCGCCCGCCTCGACCCGCTGACGGGGTGCTGGAACGTGCGTGGCTTCCGGGAGCTGGTCGCCATGGCCGTGGCCGATGCGGCGCGCAGCCGCTCGACGCTGGCGCTGTGCTATGTGCGCATCAGGAACTTCGATGCACTCACCAGCCAGCACGACAAGGTGCAGGTCAACACCATGCGCCAGCTGGCCGCCCAGGTGCTGCGCCAGCGCCTTCCCGACAATGGCGCCCTGGCTGCCCTTGGCGGAGGTGATTTCTGCGCCCTTGTGCCGGGGCCGACGGCCCTTGCGGTGGAAGACCGGCTGGCCCAGTTCACCTTCCCGCATGTCAGGCTGGAAGGACCCGGCATACGCTTTGACCTCGAGCTGCACCTGGGCTTCGGCCTTGCCTTCCTGCATGAAATGCATGAGGGGGCCACCGCCACGGAAATCTGGGCCACCGCGCTCGCGAACATCGACGCCTGAGGAGGCCGCTGCAAATTGCAGTGCAGTCGGGGCACAATCTGCCCCATGTACCTGCCACCGCAATTCAAATCGGTTGACCGCAGCATCGCGGCTGAACTGATGCGCAGCCACCCTTTTGCCAGCCTTGTGAGCGTGGACGACGAGGGCCTGCCCTTCATCACCCATCTTCCGCTGGTGCTCGAAGAGCGCGCCGCTGCAGCGGCTGACGACACCGGCCTTGTGCTGCTGGGGCATGTGGCAAAGCCCAACCCGCATTGGCGGTACCTCCAGGCGCGGCCCCGGGCGGTCGCCAGCTTTATGGGGCCCCACGCCTACCTTTCGCCGCAGGTGTACCCGGACCTGGCCCGCGTGCCGACCTGGAACTACCTGGCTGTTGACTGCACGGTGGATGTCACTTTGGTTGAAGACGCGCTGGCCAAGGACCGCCTCCTCAAGAAGCTGATTGGTGAGCATGAGCCTGCCTATGCAGAGCAATGGCGGGGCCTGGGCGAGGAGTTCGCACACAAGATGCTGGCCGGCATCATGGCTTTCGAGCTGCGCGTCACACGGCTGGAATGCAAGCTCAAGCTCAACCAGCACCGGCCTGAGGCACATGCGAAGATGATGGCCATGTACAGCGCCGGCAACGCCAATGAGCAGGCGCTCGCCGCCTGGATGCGGCGCCTGGGCATGGCGCAGCACACAGCGGAACCGCCGCACGCATGACAGACGCTGAAGTCATGGGCCTGGCATTGGCGCAAGCCCGCGAGGCCGGCGAGGCGGGAGAGGTTCCGGTGGGAGCCGTTGTCGTCAGGCAAGGGCAGGTCATCGCCACCGGCCGCAACATGCCGGTTGCCGCGCATGACCCCACTGCCCATGCAGAAGTGGTTGCGCTGCGCGCGGCAGCGAAGGCGCTGGGCAACTACCGGCTTGACGGATGTGAGCTGTTCGTGACGCTGGAGCCCTGCGCCATGTGCGCCGGCGCCATGCTGCACGCGCGCCTGAAGCGGGTGGTATTTGGCGCGGCTGACCCCAAGACAGGCGCCGCAGGGTCCGTCATCGACCTGTTTGCCCAGGCGCAGCTCAATCACCAGACGGCCGTACAGGCAGGCGTGCTGGCGCCAGACTGCTCGGCCATGCTGAGCGCTTTTTTCAGGGACCGGCGGGACGAAGCCAGGTTGAAGCACCACCCCTTGCGCGAGGACGCGCTGCGCACACCTGACGCCTGCTTCGAAGGAATGCCCGGCTACCCTTGGCGAGGCAACTACCTGAGCGACCTGCCTGCCCTGGCCGGCTTGCGCATGCACTACCTCGATGAAGGCCCGCAGGACGCGCCCCTGACCTACCTCTGTCTGCATGGCAACCCGGCCTGGAGCTACCTGTATCGCAAGATGTTGCCGGTGTTCCTTGCGGCGGGCGCGCGCGTGGTTGCACCGGACCTTCCCGGCTTCGGCCGCAGCGACAAGCCCAAGAAGGAGTCCAGCCACAGCTTCGGCTGGCATCGCCAGGTGCTGCTGGAATTCGTCGAGCGGCTGGCGCTGCGCAATGTCGTTCTGGTGGTCCAGGACTGGGGCGGCCTGCTGGGCCTCACGCTGCCGATGGAAGCGTCGGCGCGCTACGGCGGGCTGCTGGTGATGAACACCATGCTCGCGACCGGCGAGGAACCCCTGTCGCCGGGTTTCCTGGCATGGCGCGACATGTGCGCAAAGAACCCCGAGTTCGACGTGGCCAGGCTGTTCGCGCGCGGCAACCCGCAGATGAGCCCCGGGGAATGCCTTGCCTACAACGCCCCGTTCCCCGACCGCGGCCACCGTGCGGCCCTGCGGGCATTTCCGGCCATGGTGCCGGAATTCCGTGACGCCGACGGCGCCGGCATCTCGCGCCTCGCGCGCGACTTCTGGCAACAGCGCTGGCAAGGCCGGACCCTGATGGCCATCGGCGCACAGGACCCGGTATTGGGCACGCCGGTCATGCAGGGCCTGCGCAGCATCATCCGCAATTGCCCGGAGCCGATGGTCCTGCCGCAAGCGGGGCACTTCGTCCAGGAGCATGGCCAGCCCATTGCGGAAGCGGCAGTGGGATACTTCCGGCCGTGAGCCAACATATCTACATTTATTCCCCATCCAGCGCCGTGCGCAACAAGCCGGCCTTCAGGCGCGGCGTCGCGCGTCTCAAATTACTCGGCTACGAGGTTGAAGTGGACCCGTCGGCCCTGGCCAGCCACATGCGTTTTGCAGGCGATGACGAAACG
This sequence comes from Pseudomonadota bacterium, assembly GCA_040385105.1. GTDB lineage: Bacteria > Pseudomonadota > Gammaproteobacteria > Burkholderiales > Burkholderiaceae_C > JACMQX01. Next base: position 30,421 of record JAZKHY010000091.1, on the reverse strand, counting down.
CGCCTTGCGGCGATCCACCGCGCTGCCGCCAGCGGTGCCGATGTGGCACTGATTTCACGCGGTGGCTACGGCCTGACGCGCATCCTGCCGGGCATCAACTACAAGGCGGTTGCCAAGGCAGTGGGCAGGGGCACGAAATTCGTGGGCCTGTCGGACTTCACCGCCCTGCAAAGTGCCTTGCTGGCCAAGACCGGAGCCGTCACCTGGGCCGGACCGGCGGTTGGCGAGGATTTTGGTGCGGAGGAGGGGGCTGACGACATCATGGAGGCCTGTTTCGACGACCTGGCTTCCGGCCAGGGAGAGGGCGCCGGCTGGCAGATCCCGAAGTCCGATGTGCTGGCGCTTGGTGAACGCAGTGGCAAGGAAAAGCCGTCAGTGTCTGTCGGCCATGCCACGCTGTGGGGGGGCAACCTTGCAGTGCTCAGCTCTCTGGCAGGCACGCCCTGGATGCCGGAGATCAAGGGCGGCATCCTGTTCCTTGAAGACGTGCATGAGCATCCTTACCGGCTGGAACGGATGCTGACCCAGCTTCTGCACGCGGGCATTCTGGCCCGGCAAAAAGCCATCGTCCTGGGCCAGTTCACCAACTACAAGCTGGTGCCGCATGACAAGGGGTACAAGCTGGCAACGGTTGTAGCCTGGCTACGCACCCAGCTGAAGATACCGGTGTTTACGAATCTGCCCTTCGGGCATGTGCCGACCAAGGTGTTGCTGCCTGTGGGCGCGGAGGTGACGCTGGCAGTTGACGGCCGGGATGCCTTCCTGCTCTGGGGCCACCGGCACTGATTCAGCCGACGAGGCGGCTGGGCCGGCTGTAAAGCCCGCCCGGGAGCATTCCTTCAAACATGAGGGTCACAGCGCCGACGCGCTCGCGGGCTGCGAGTTCGCCATGTGTGGCCGAGAGCACCGCCATGACGTCCCCACGCAGGTACCACAGCGCCTGGATGTCGCCTGCATAGCGGATGCGCCGTGTGATCTGCGGGTAGTGCTTCTCGCCGAATTCACCGATGCTGTCGAGCATGGCCTGGCGGATGTCCTCCAGCCGGCTTTCCAGCACGGACTCCGAAGCCGACCCGGACTGGCCGCCCAGAAGGCTGTAGACGCTGCTTCGCAGATTTGGCTTGATCCAACGCATTTCAGGTTCTCCGCGGGGGAGCTTTTGTTGTATGCATACAAGTTAAGCGTGCGAGCCGCAAAGTGCAATAAGGAATTTGAGAAGTAGTTAACAAAAAACGACATTCAAAACAAGGACTTAGTAACCAGATGTGATGTGCAAGATTCACTCTTGAACGCCGCCGTGGGGCGCGTGCCGACAGTTTCGGGGGACTGAAGCTGCTGAAAGAAACGAGCGCTTTGTTCTAAACTGTGTTGGAACAAACAGGTTTCGCAGGGCATGGGCGCCAACACCACAGTCGTATTTGCCGACCTCACCGGCAGCACAGGCGTATTCGAGAACCTTGGCAACGCCAAGGCGACGCAGGCCATCACTCGCCTGACGCAATGGATCAGCCAGGTGTGCGAGGCCCATTCAGGCCGCGTCGTCAAGACGCTGGGGGACGGCGTGCTTGCCGTGTTCCCTGATGCCATCGGCGCCATCAACGCCGTGGTGGAGATGCAGCGAAGCCACCTCAAGCGCATCATGAACTGGCCGCCGGCCCTTCGCATGAAACTGCAGATCGGCGTGGCCTGCGGAGAGATCGTGGAGGTTGACGGCGACTGTTATGGAGATGCCGTCAACGTGGCCTCACGCCTCAGTGACCTGTCGGGGGCGGACCAGATCTGGGCTACAGATACCGCCGTGCGGCAGATGTCCGCGCCCGATGGCGTGCGTTTTCGCAGCCTCGGGCCGGTCAACATCCGCGGCAAGGCGGAATCGCGGATTCTGTACCGGGTCGAGTGGCATGAGGAGGTGATGTCGGAATTCCTTACCGTGCCCGCCCCGCTGCAGCAGGCCGGCCGCCCGGTCGCCGACGCCTCACCCGGGAAAATCGTGTTGTCCTGGCTAGACGTCAATTCGGAGTTCCGATCGTCCGATGTTCCCATCCACCTGGGCCGGGACGTTGAAGAAGCCGATTTCGTGGTCAATGACCCGCGCGTCTCACGCCTGCACGCCCAGATCAGTTGGCGCGACGGCAACTTTGTTCTGACCGACGTGAGCAGCTTTGGCACCTGGGTGCGTTTCGGCGCCGGGGATTCCGAGCTTGCGCTGCGGCGGCAGGAGTGCGTCCTGATCGGCAATGGCGAAATTGCGCTGGGCGCGCCGTTCTCCGACTTCAGCGTCCCGACGGTGAACTTCAGTATGACTGCTGGTTAGTTTGCAGCCGCACTGTCACGTGTTTGTCATTTATGTGACTTATTTGGCGCGACCAGAGTAGTCGTATGTAATAAAAATTTGCACACCGTTACATTAAGGCGAGTTTCGAGATTGCTGCGGTGCAAATAAAAATTCTGGTAGATCGCCGTTGGGATCGTGTCACCGGGTGGCTGTTTTCCATTCTTGTGGCGCTGGTCTCGCTTGTCGCCTTTCCCTCTGAGAGCAGGGCGGCAACCTGCTTTGCGGTGGATGACGACACCGCACGCATCGTGGTTTTCAACCGCGACCCTCCGGTTTCCATCCGCTACAACGCCGTGATCCTTGATGCGGTGACGCTTGCCTCTGTCGGCACCGAGCGCATTGAATCCGCGTATTTCGATTCCGTGCAGAACCGCTACTACGTGGTGGTACAGGACACGCCGAACCGTTTTGGCTATGTTGACCCGTTTTCCGGCAACTTCATCACCGTCGCTTCCAGCATGGGTACGACGGTGACGCCGACGGCCCGGACGGTTGGAACCACCAATGGAGCGGCCGGTATCCGGGGCCTGACCCGCAACCCGGTCACCAACCGGTGGTACGTGATCGACCAGGACGGCTACATGTACGAGATCAACTCGACGACCGGCCAGTACGTACCCGGCTCCTTCAACGGGGCGGACTACCTGCGCGTCGCAGGCCCTACCGGGACGAACTACACGGATGTCGAGGATCTGGCGTTTGATGCAGCAGGGGAGCTGTTCGTGATCCGCAACGACGTGGGGGCAGAGCAATTGCTCAGGAACGTGAGCCTGATCACGGGCAGGGCGGCAGCGACGGCGAACCCCAACCTCAATGAGGCGGAGGGCCTGGCACTGACGGACGGCTCGATGCGCCTGATCATCGGCGGCAGCGGCGGGGCGAACTCCAGGAATTTCTACCAGATCGACACCACCACCGGCGCGACAAGCCTGATCTTCAACCTGCCAAGCCCTTCCGGAGTCGCGGCGGACTATGAAGCGCAGGGGTGCAATGACTCCTTTCCCAGGGCCGACCTTGCGCTCACCAAGACGGTGTCACCCGCCGCGGTAGCGCCCGGGGGCACGTTCACCTACACCATCGTGCTGGTCAACCAGGGGATCGACCCGGCCTATCGGGTCCAGGTGACCGACACGCTGGATCCTGGCATGAGCTTCGTGAGTTCAAGCATCCATTCCAGTTGCGTTGTATGTTCATTCGACACGGCGTCGGGCATCTGGACGGTGGATTCCATCGACATCGGGCAGGTCCGGACGCTCACCCTGGTGGTGTCCACTTCAGGTGTCAGCACCAATACCTATGTGAACAACCGTGCCCAGGTTACCCAGTCATGTGATTCAGCGACGGGCCCCTGCGTTGCGCTGGCCGACTTTGATTCCACCGTCAACAACAAGGCCGGCAACTGGACACCGACGGAAGACGACGAGGCCATCGCAGGCGCCATCGTGACGATCGTGCCCTCCATCAGCAAGTCGTTCCTTCCGACATCGGGCCTGGCAGGGCAGACGGCCACCTTGCGCCTCACGCTCACCAACCCGAATTCCGGGAGCTCGGCCACCCTCACTGCGGCATTTGTGGATACCTATCCTGCCGGGATGGTGAACGCCGCAACACCGGCCGGGGCGACCAGCTGTGCTTCCGGGGCCGTGACCGCGGCAGCCGGCGGCAGCAGTGTGACGCTGGGCGCCGGTGCAGTGATTCCCGCCGCCGGCTCCTGCACCGTGACGGTCGTTGTCACGGCACCAACGCTCGGGGTCTATACCAACACCGTGGCTGCCGGCTCGCTGACGGTAACCGTCACTGTGCTGGGCGTTCCGGTTGTGATGTCCAATGCGGTCGGCTCCACGGCCCAATACCAGGTCACGCCCGCAAACGTCAATGTGATCAAGGACTTCACGCCCGATGCCGTGCCGCCAGGCAGCACGAGCACGCTGAAGATCACATTCAGCAACCCGACTTCGGTGACGGGCACCTTCAGCGGCGGCTTCATTGACAACTACCCGGCGGGCCTCGTCAATTACTCGACGCCCAACGCCCTCACCAGCTGCGCCGGCAGCGGGGCGGTCACGGCCGTTGCGGGGGCGGGCAGTGTCTCGCTGCCGAACACGCGGGCCGTGCCGCCGCTTGGCAGCTGTACCTTGACGGTAGTTGTCACATCGTCCACCAAGGCGAACTACACCAATACCATACCGACGGGCAGCGTGAGCACAAGCGTGGGGGCCAACCTGGGCACCGCATCGGCCGTGCTGATTGTGGATGCACCCAGCGTATCCAAGAGCTTTTCACCTGCAGCCGTTGCGACGGGCGGGACTTCGACACTCGTCATTACCTTCATCAACCCGCTGACGTCCGTCGCCACGCTTTCGCAGGTCTTCAGGGATGTGTACCCGGCGGGCATCATCAACTACACCACGCCGGCAGCGGCGGACACCTGCGCCGGTGGCAATCCGACGGCCACGGCGGGCCTGGGCACGATCACCATGCCTGTGGGGACGCAGATACCTGCGTTGAGCACCTGCCAGGTTTCGGTTGTCGTGCGGGGCACTCCATCCGCAACCCTGACCGGGACCTTTGTGAATACCGTGCCGGCTGGCAGCCTGACCACCACTCTGGGCAGCAACACCCTGGCCGCAGAGGCAACGCTGACCATCGCCAATCTTGCCGACCTGCGGGTGACCAAGGTGGGAAGCCCCTTGAACGGAACTGCGACGACGACGATCAGCTATACCGTCACGATTGCCAATCTCGGCCCCGGCGATGTCACAACCGCGACCTTTGCAGACACTTTCGAGGGCCTGACCCTGTTACCGCCGATTACCGTGACCTGGGTCGGAACCGGGGCAGGGGCTACCAACAGTGCTACCAGCATCGTCACAAGTTCCACCTCCATTACTGCTAATGTGAACCTGCTGTCGCGTCCTTTAGGTGATCGCTATGTCCAGATCGTGTTCAGGGCGTTACCGTCCATCTACAGCGGCTACATCACCAATACGGCGGCAATCAATGCACCGGCGGGCACGACGGATACGGTCCTGGCGAACAACACCGCGAGCGTCGCGACCCTCATTACGCCCACCGCCAATCTGCAGGTGGCCAAGACCAACAACGTCTCAAGTCAGGCGGCAGGTGCCACATCTGCCTACACGCTGACGTTCACCAATCTCGGGCTATCGCCTGCGGACGGCGCGGTCATCCGCGACATTCCAGGCGCCGGGCTCAGCTGCACCTCGGTGTCTTGCTCGACCACTGGCGGCGCCCTGTGCGGAACACTCTCTATCGGCGCCTTGACGGCGGGGCATCCATTGCCCAGTTTCCCTGCGGGGAGCACCGTGTCTGTGGTCGTGACATGTGGAGTCACGGCAACGGGGCTTTGAACTTCTTATGGATTGCCATGCGTCAGCGATTATTAACATAATATACATCGTATAATATAAAAAGAACATGGCGGGCCGCTATGATTCAGCATCATTACAAGGAGAGATCCATGGCCAAGGGCGACCAGCGCAGCAACAAGATGCAGAAAAAACCCAAGAAAGACGTTTCACCGCCCAAGCCAGGCGGCCCGTCAGACCGGCCCATGCCGCCCATGACCACGGTCATTCCCCGCGGCAAGGAAAAAAACAAATAACAAGCCGGCCAGCGGCTTACCACCGGCCTTTGGGCTGGGCGCCGCGGATGGCGGCGGCAATCATGTCGGCGACTTCAGCCCGGCCGGATCGCTGGGCGAAGTCAATCGCGCTCAAGCCCTGCATGTTCCGCAGCGAGGCATCGGCGCCGGCCTCCAGCAGCAGCTTGACGGCCGCAGGCGTGCCGTAGGACGCAGCCATCATCAGCGGCGTTGTCTTGTTGGGCGACTCCGCGTCGATGTAGGCATGGTTGTCCAGCAGCAACTGCATGACTTCCAGATGCCCGTTCGTTGAGGCGTAATGCAGCGGCGTCCAGCCGGTTTTGTTGACGTCGGCATCCCTGGCAATCAGCTTTCGCGCGATCTCGATGTGGCCGCGAAGCGCCGCCATCATCAGCGGGCTTTCATCGGCCTGGTTGCGTGTCTCAACCCGGGTTTTCGGCCAGTCCACCAAAACCTGTGCGGTTTTAAGTGCGGGCTCGTTCAGCGCGACAAACAGCCCGTGCCGGCCCTCCGGGTCCAGGGTATTGGCATCAAATCCCCGCTGCAGCAGGTTGCGCACAACAGCCGGATTATCCTGCTTGATGGCAATGAAAAAGTCTTCATAGGAGCCAGCAAATGCCAGTGAATATCCAAAGAAAACAACAAGATAAACGACATATTTAATGTAATTTATCATGATGCAACACCCCGGAAAAGCTGCTCGAAGTTCCGGCTGGTGACCTCGGCAATCTCTTCCAGCGGCAGGCCCCGGATCTCGCCGAGTTGCTTTGCAACATGCGGAACATAAGATGGATTGTTGGTTTTGCCCCGATACGGCACTGGCGCCAGGTACGGGCTGTCAGTCTCGACCAGCAGGCGGTCCAGCGGCACAAAGGCTGCAACATCACGAATGTCCTGGGCACTCTTGAACGTCAGGATTCCCGAAAACGAGATGTAAAAACCCAGGTCCAGCGCCGCCCGCGCCACGTCGGCAGTTTCGGTGAAGCAGTGAAACACGCCGCCTGCCGAGCCCGGTGACCCGTCCTCGCCCTCTTCCTTCAGGATGGCAATCGTGTCGTCAGAGGCGCTACGGGTGTGGATCACAAGCGGCTTGCCCACTTGCCGCGCGGCACGGATATGCGTGCGGAAGCGGTTGCGCTGCCATTCCATGTCGGCAACTGTCCGCTCGCCCAGCCGGTAGTAGTCCAGGCCGGTTTCGCCAATACCCACCACACGGGGCAGCGCGGCCCGCTCCAGCAGGTCGGCAAGAGATGGCTCCGTCACGCCTTCGTTGTCGGGGTGCACACCCACGGTCGCCCAGAAGTTGTCATGCGCCAGCGCCAGCGCATGCACATCGGCAAATTCTTCCAGCGTCGTGCAGATGCACAGCGCGCGGTCAACCCGTGCTTCTTCCATGGCCTGGCGGATTTCCGGCAGCCGGGCCGAGAGTTCGGGGAAAGTGAGGTGGCAGTGTGAATCAACAAACATGGTCTTGCGGTCAAGAATGCCAGTCCAGGCCCCAGGCCGCGAGTCCGCCGCCCAAAGACGGCGCCGCCGCAAGGGTCAGTGGCGTCAAATGGTCTGGGTGGGCCGCTCCGAGGCCAGGTGTCCGCCCAGCACTTCCTCGATCTTGAGCTTGAGGAGCCGGGATTTCTCGTCTGCCGGAAAGCGGATGCCGACACCCTGGGTGCGGTTGCCCGCAGCCTTGGGCGGTGTCACCCAGGCCACCTTGCCGGCAACAGGGTAACGCTGCGGGTCGTCGGGCAGCGACAGCAGCACATAGACATCGTCGCCCAGCTTGTAGTCGCGCGTCGTGGGTATGAAGATGCCGCCCTCGGTGAACAGCGGAATGTAGGCCGCATACAAGGCGGCTTTTTCCTTGATGGCAAGCTGGATGACGCTGGGACGCGGGGTGGACGGTGACGGGTTGCTCATGTGCGGCTGGCTCTAATGCCTTGAGTTTAGGGCGTTGTGGGCCTGGCTCACAAGTGATTCAAGCATCAACCCGGCATTGAAAGGGTGCTCGACGGTGCGTGCCGTCCGCGACAGCTCGCGCGACCAGCGCGCCAGGCTTGCAATGGCCGCGCCAGTGGGCAGGTCGGCGGGCTCGAAGAAGCGGGGCGCCGCGCCTGAGCGGGTGGCCATCAAGTCGTGGCAGAGCTTCTGCAGGGCATCAACCGCCTGGGCCGGCGCCCAGTTGGCCAGGGCCGTGGCATCCCCCCGGGCCAGTGCCCTGGGCAGCAGCGACCACATCTTCGGGTCGAGCCCGCCCTGGCTGGCCTTGAGCGCGTCGCTGGGCCGGCCCCCGGCAGCGCGGAGCAAAGCCGGCGCCTGCGACGCTTCCACGCCCTGCTCCACCAGCCATTGCCGTGCCGCAGCCGGGTCGGGCCAGGCCATCGAATGACCCAGGCAGCGGCTGCGGATGGTGGGCAACAGCAAGTGGGATGCCTCGCTCGCCAGCACGAAGCTCACGTCTCCCGGCGGCTCCTCCAGCGTCTTGAGCAGCGCATTGGCCGTAACGTGGTTCATGCGCTCGGCCGGGTACACCAGCACCGCCTTGCCGCGGCCGCGCGCGCTGGTGCGCTGCGCGAACTCCACCGCATCGCGCATGGCTTCAACGCGGATTTCCTTGCTCGGCTTGCGCTTCTTGTCGTCAATGTCGGCCTGGGCCTTCTCGCTCAGCGGCCAGCCGAGTTCGAGCATCCAGGTCTCGGGCATGAGGACGCACAGGTCGGCATGGGTGCGCACGTCGATGGCGTGGCAGCTGCCGCATTGCCCGCAGGCGCCCTGCGGCGACGGGTTCTCGCAAAGCCAGCCGCGCGCCAGGCCCAGCGCCAGGTCGTACTGGCCCAGGCCTGACGGGCCCTGCAACAGCCAGGCATGGCCGCGCTGCGCGAGCAGGCCCGAAAGCTGTGCGCCGATCCAGGGGGCAGGCGTTGCGTCGGCCATCACCTGGGCCCTCCGTTGGCAGCCACCATGATGGCCAGCCAGCCCCGGCGCACAAAGGCGCTGGTGAGCTGCTGCCAGACCTTGTGCCGCTCCTGCGCGGCGTCGATGCGCACAAAGCGCTGCGGTGATGCATCGGCGCGCCGGGCATAGCCGGCGGACACGCGCCTGAAAAACTCCACCGGCTGGGCTTCGAACCGGTCCGGCAGGCGCGCGCCCGCCAGACGTTCGGCCGCGACTTCCGGCGCCAGCTCAAACAGCAGGGTCAGGTCCGGCTGGCGGATACCGCCCGCGCCGGCCGAAGCCTGTACCCAGGCCTCCAGCTGCGCCAGCACCGCTTCGTCAAACCCCCTGCCGCTGCCCTGGTAGGCAAACGTGGCATCGGTGAAGCGGTCGCAGAGCACCACATCGCCGCGCGCCAGGGCGGGCTCGATGACCTGCTGAAGATGGTCCCGCCGTGCCGCGAAGATCAGCAGCGCTTCGGTCAGCGGGTCCATGGCGTCGCCCAGCACCATGGCACGCAGTTTTTCGGCCAGCGGCGTGCCGCCCGGCTCGCGCGTTTGTGTCACTGCCCTGCCCTGCGCCCTGAATGCGGCAGCCAGCGTATCGATGTGCGTGGACTTGCCCGCGCCGTCGATGCCTTCAAAGCTGATGAAAAGTCCGGCCCTGCTCATTGGATCTGGTTACTGCCCGCGCTGGTATTTGTTGACTGCACGATTGTGCTCTTCCAGCGTTGCGCTGAACTGGCTGGAGCCATCGCCCCGCGCCACGAAATACAGGTTTTTTGAGCTCACCGGTTGCACCGCCGCCAGCAGCGCGGCCTTGCCGGGCATCGCAATCGGCGTGGGCGGCAGGCCGGTGCGCAGGTAGGTGTTCCAGGGCGTGTCGGTCTGCAGGTCTTTCTTGCGCAGGTTGCCGTCAAAGCTCTCGCCCATGCCGTAGATCACCGTCGGGTCGGTCTGCAGTGGCATGCCGATGCGCAGGCGGTTGGCAAAGACGCTGGCAATCGCCGGCCTGTCGCTGGCGCGGCCGGTTTCCTTCTCGACGATGCTGGCCAGGATCAAGGCTTCTTCAGGCGTCTTGAGCGGCACATCCGGCTGGCGCTGCGCCCAGGCCGCATCCAGCCGCTTGTCCATGGCGCGCAGCGCCCGGCGCATGACGGCCAGGTCGCTCGAGCCCCGGGCATAGGTATAGGTATCCGGGAAAAAGCGGCCTTCCGGATGCAGCCCGGGCCGCTCCAGCGCTTTCATGAGGTCGGCGTCCGACAGGCCTTTGGAGTCGGGCTTGAGCGTTGTCTCTTTGGCCATGGCCGCACGCACCTGGCGGAAGTTCCAGCCCTCTACCAGCGTCACCGCTTCCAGGGCTTCCTCGCCCCGTGCCAGCTTGCTGAGCAGGCTGCGCGGCGTGAGCCCGCCGGAGAGTTCATAACTGCCGGCCTTGATCATGCGTGCCTGGCCGGACAGGCGGAACCACCAGTAAAGCAGGTCAGGGTTCACCTGCGCGCCGGTGTCGGCCACCGCGCTGGCAACGCCACGCGGCAAGGTGCCCGGCTCGATCGACAGGTCCACCGTGGGCGCAGGCAGCGCGATCGGCTGGTGGACCCACCAGAGCGCCCACGAGGCCGCGGCTATTGCCATGATTGCGCCGAGGAAAAAGAGGCTGGCCAGAAATCGACGCACTAGGTACTGCCCTTACACGGAAGAATGGATTCAACAGGGCATGATAATTCACCGCATGACACATGCATTGAATGGGATTGCGCCGCTCACGCACCTGGGCGTCATCCGGGCTGCCGGAGAGGACGCCGTCAAGTTCCTCCAGGGCCAGCTCACGCAGGATTTCGCGCTGCTCAAGCCCGACGAAGCCCGGCTTGCCGCATTCTGCTCGGCCAAGGGCCGGATGCAGGCAAGCTTCATCGGCTTCACCTTAAGCGCGGACGAAGTCCTGCTCATCTGCAGCCGCGACATCCTGGCGCCGACCTTGAAGCGTCTGTCGATGTTCGTGATGCGCGCCAAGGCAAAGCTGAGCGACGTCACGGCCGACTTTGCGCTGTACGGCCTGGCCGGCGAACCGGCCGGTGCCCTGTTTGCCGATACCGCCCCGGCCTGGAGCCGCACCGTTGCGGGCGAGGCGCAGGCCGTCAAGCTCTACCCGGCGGACGGCCAGCCCCGCGCCCTGTGGGTGGCACCAGCGTCCGCGGCCGCACCGGCAGGGCCGGCGCTGAGCCAGGACCTGTGGCAATGGGGTGAAGTGCAAAGCGGCGTCGCCACGCTCACCGCACCCATTGTGGAAGCCTTTGTGCCGCAAATGCTGAACTATGAGTCAGTGGGCGGCGTGAACTTCAAGAAAGGCTGCTACCCCGGCCAGGAAATCGTCGCGCGCAGCCAGTTCAGGGGCACGCTCAAGCGGCGGGCCTATCTGGTGCACTTGGAGGGTGAAGCGGCTGCCGGCCAGGAAGTGTTCGAGGCCGGCGATGCGAGCCAGCCCGCCGGCATCGTCGCACAGGCTGCGCCGGCGCCCTCCGGCGGGTTTGATGCGATTGTTTCGCTGCAGACGGCAGCCGCGCAGGCAGGCCAGCTCAAGCTGGGCGCGGCCGACGGCCCTGCCCTGCAGATCCAGCCCCTGCCCTACGCCCTGCTCGAAGACATCTGAGCCTTTACAGCTTGCCCTGGTAAATCGTCGGGATCTGCTTGGCCCGGATGTCCGCCCTGTCCTTCTCGGGCGCGGCGGCCAGCGCCGCCTTGTACGCGTCCAGCGCCTTGGCTTCGTCCTTGATCTCGGTGGACGCGTAGATGTTGCCGATTTTTATCCAGCCGTCCACCGCTTGCGCAGGCCAGCCCTTGTTGCGCAGTTCGATGGCCCTGATCGCCAGCGGCCAGTCCTTGGCCCGCACCGCCAGCACGTAGCCGGCGGAGACGAGGTCATAGTCATACAGGTCGTCCTTGAGGTAGCGCCTTGTCAGGTCAAGGGCCTGCGCTTCCTTGCCGGTGCGGCTGAGCAGGATGATGTCCAGCGACCGCACCGACGGCGCGTTGGGCTGCAGCTTCTTGGCTCGCTCGAGGAACTCGATGGATTTCTCGTTGTTGCCGATCTGCAGATAGCCGCGTGCGATGTTCGACAGGATCGCGATCACATACGGGCGGGACGAAACGACCGACTCCCAGATCCAGATGGCGTTCTTCCAGTCGCCCCATTTGGCCAGCTCGTCGGCCACCATCGGCGTGATCTTGCGGTAGTGCGGGTTGATGGCTACGCCTTCGCGCACCAGCTTCAGCATCTCGGCCTTGTTCTTGTCCCACTTGGGGTTGTTCACATCGCCCGACTGGGTGATGGTCAGTGCGATCTTGACCGCCCGCACGATCTTGGACTCGCACTCGGCCGCCTGCTGGGTGATGTAGGCCGCGAGCGTCAGGCACAGCATCATCGCAACGGCCATCGACTGCGACACCGCTGGCTTCCAGGCCAGGCGGCTGGCCAGCAGCGGGCCGCGCAAACCCAGCCGCGCATCTGACGCGGCAAGCATCGCCAGGCACAGCGCAAACAGGGTTCCGGTCGAGGCCATGCGCCACGCAAAACCGGCGTTGCTGACAATGAAAAGCAGCAACAGACTCGTGAGGGCCAGCGCCCGGTACGGCGCGTCGGCCTGCGCTTCGGTGCTTCGCAGCCGCAGCGTGTGCCACGCGGCCCGCAGGAGATAGCCGAACAGGAGCAGCAGGAACAGCCAGCCCACCAGGCCATACTCGGCCAGCAACTGCAGGAACTCGTTGTGGACGTAATAGTCGGTCTCCAGCTGCGAGCCCTCGGTCTGGTACAGGGGCAGGTCCACCTCCCAGGCGCCGGCACCCACGCCTGTGAGCGGCCGGGATTCGATGATGCGCCCCGTCGCCTTCCACATGACCAGGCGCACCGAGAATGATTTCTGGGTGAACTCCTCTTTCTGGCCGATGGAGATGAACCGCGCAAATCCGCGCTGCAGGGCCGTCAGCCCGCGCTGCTCGGATTGGTGCTCCGCGATCATGCCGGCGTTGCCCGTCTGGATGACGCCCAGCCCGAGAAGGGTGGCCAGCATCACGCCCACGCACAGGATGCGTTTGCCGCTGTCCCATTGGACAAACGAAAACTGCTTGCGATAGAGGTACAGGACAACCGGAAGAATGAGCACGAGCACCACCAGCGCCACCAGGGCCGACCGCGTGCCCGTCATCATGATGGCGACCATGTTGAATGCCGTGGTGAAAGCCAGCAGGCAGATCGTTGCCGACTGCCGGGCCCGCGCCATCAGCAGCGCCGAGAACGGCAGCGTACACACCACGAATTCGGCAAAGAAGTTGCGGTTGACGAAGGTGGAGGCCGGGTTGGGGCCCTGCGGGAAGTACTTGAAGTCCACCCAGAACTGCAGCGCCGTCCACAGCGAGGCCACCACGGCGCCCCAGTGGATGCCCCAGGCCAGGGCCGGCAGGCGTTCACGCGTCAGGGTGTTCAGGCCGAGCCAGAGGACCAGGCTGAAGATGAACCAGCGGATGGCTTCCACACCGCCCAGGTAGGTGTGGGACCAGACCATGCTGCCCAGCGCATAGGCCATCAGCGCCAGCGGCAGCCACATGACGAAGTGCCAGCGCATGTCGTCGCGCCGGTTGCGCTGCCGCCAGAACAGGATCAGGCCCGCGGCCAGTGCAATGAACGACACCACAATGGACTTCAGCGTGTCCTGCAGCATCTCCTCATGCGGCACGCCCAGCGCAGGCGCGAAGAACATCATCAGGGCCAGCAGGATGACCGTCCAGTCGCCCTTGGTGATTTCAAGGGGAAGCGTCAGTGAAGAAGGCCTGGGACTGCCGTTGGGTGTGGCTTTGGTGCGGGCGGGCGCGTCGGCCTGCGGCACGGCTCCCGGGCCTTGGCCGGCCGCTACAGGCAATGGCGTAACGGGGCTTGGTTTGCTGGGAGAACTGCGCTTTTTCTTGGCCATAGATCAATAGCTGGACGGAGCATGGGCCCGGTGGGCCCGGGCAACCCGTTATTGTCGCCGGTTTGGGGGCAAGTCTTACACCCGCCGCCGGCTGTGCCGGATGGAGTCAGCCGGCGTTCAGGGGGCGGAACATCTCGACATGAGGGATCCCCACCTCGTCAAAAGGTTCACCCCGCATCGTGAAGCCCAGTCGGCCGTAGAAGCCCTCGGCGCTGCGCTGCGCATGCAGCAGCACCTCGCGGTCGCCGCGCGCGGCAGCGGCATGCATGAGGCCGTGCAATATGTCACGGCCAAGGTGCGATCCGCGCAACACCCGCGACACCGCCATCCGGCCGATCTTCGCCACGCCGGGCTCATGCACCAGCAGCCGCCCGGTCGCCACGGCCTGGCCGAGCAGGTTGTAGGCAACCCCATGCACGGCCGTCTTGTCGGCCTCGTCCCACTCCATCGCCATCGGGATGCCCTGCTCCTCCACAAACACCTGCGTGCGCACGCGCGACGCGTCGGTGCCCAGGCTGGCCCAGTCGCCGAGCTTGACGTCCACCATCGGCTCGCCGGCTTCATAGGCATTGAGGATGTCGCGCAGGGCCTGCGGTACGGGTTTTGACGTCTGGGTGGCCGGGTCTGCAAACACGTAAACCAGCTCTCCGGAGATGAGCAGGGTGTCGGCACGGAAGATGGCGCCAGTGAACACCATCGACGAATTGCCCACGCGCGAGCACTTCATCGCCACCTCCAACTGGTCGTCATACCGGGCCGAGGCATGGTATTCAACCGTGGCCTTCTTCACATACAAGTCGCCGCCCAGCAGGTGCATCGCCTCTTCGTACGGCAGCGCCATGGCGCGCCAGTAGTCGGCAACGGCCGTGTCAAAGTACATCAGGTAATGGCCGTTGAAGACGATCTTCTGCATGTCAACCTCGGCCCAGCGGACACGGAGGCGGTGGAAAAAGCGGAAATCCTGGCGTTTCATGGTGACTTGTGTGTGTTGAAAGCGTTCTTGAGGGCGCGGGCTGCATCAAGGTGCGCGGTCCGCGCTTCGGGAATGGCGCGGCCCATCTTGATGAACTCATGGGTCACGCCCCGGTAGATCTCGATGTCCACGGCCACGCCGGCAGCCCGGAGTTTATCGGCCCAGGCGATGCCTTCGTCGACCAGCGGGTCGCATTCGGCCAGGCCGATCCAGGCCGGCGCCACGCCGTCCACATCAGGCGCATTGAGCGGCGCAAAGCGCCAGTCGGCGCGGTCGGCCAGGTCGATGTAATGGTCAAAGAAGTACTTGATGTGGGGCGTTTCAAGCACAAGGCCCTGGCCAAATGCCTTGTGCGACGGTGTGTCCTGTTTCTGCGCCATGCCGGGGTAGAACAGCATCTGCAGCGCGAGCGGCAGGCCTGTATCGCGCGCCATCAGCGCGCAGACCGCCGCCAGCGTCCCACCGGCACTGTCGCCGCCTGTCGCCATGCGGGAGGCGTCCACGCGCAGTTGCCCGGCATGGGCGGCAACCCACTGCACGGCGTCCCAGGCGTCGTTCACCGCCACCGGGAAGCGATGCTCCGGCGCCAGCCGGTAGTCCACCGAGATCACGGCGCAATGCGCCAGGTGGCTCAGGGTGCGGCACAGCACGTCATGGGTGGCAATGCTGCCGACGGTGAAGCCGCCGCCGTGAAAGTACAGCAGCACCGGCAGGGTGTCCCGCGCAGGCGCATAGAGGCGCGCAGGCACGGCATGCCCGTCGCGGGCCAGGAAGGTGAAGTCTTCCACCCTGGACAGCTGGTGCGGCGAAATCTCCAGCACGCCCGCGCCTGCCGCGTACGATGCTTTGGCCTGCGCCGGCGACAGCATGTGCAGCGGCGGGTGCCCGGCGCGCGCCATGCGGTCCAGCACGCTGCGCATGGCAGCCGTCAGGAGTGATTTGGGGTTGCGGGTATGGGCCATCGCTTATCCTAGCGTTTTACGACAGGCGCACACGCCGGGGACATCATGGCCTTCATCTACTACGTGACACAGATCCAGTTCGAGTTTGGCGCGGTCAAGCTCCTCAAGCAGGAGTGCGAACGCGTCGGCATCACCCGCCCGCTGATCGTGACGGACGCCGGCGTCAAGGCGGCCGGTGTGCTGCAGAAGGCGCTGGACGCCCTGCCCGGCATGCCCGTCACGGTGTTTGACCAGACCCCTTCCAACCCGACGGAAGCCGCCGTGCGGGCCGCGGCTGCCATGTACAAGGCCAACGGCTGCGACGGCCTGATCGCCGTGGGCGGCGGCTCCGCCATCGACTGCGCCAAGGGCGTGGCCATTGCCGCCACGCATGAAGGCCCACTCACCACCTACGCCACCATCGAAGGCGGCTCCGCAAAGATCACCGACCGCGCAGCGCCGCTGATCGCCGTGCCCACCACCAGCGGCACCGGCAGCGAGGTCGCGCGCGGCGCCATCATCATCGTGGACGACCACCGCAAGCTGGGCTTCCACTCCTGGCACCTGGTGCCGCGCGCCGCCATCTGCGACCCCGAACTCACGCTGGGCCTGCCCGCGCGCCTCACGGCTGCCACCGGCATGGATGCCATTGCCCACTGCATGGAAACCTTCATGTCGGCGGCCTTCAACCCGCCGGCCGACGGCATAGCGCTGGACGGCCTGGAGCGTGGCTGGGCAAGCATCGAACGCGCCACCAAAGACGGCAGCGACCGCGAAGCCCGCTTCAACCTCATGAGCGCGTCCATGCAGGGCGCCATGGCTTTCCAGAAAGGCCTGGGCGCTGTCCATTCACTGAGCCACAGCCTGGGCGGCGTGGACCCGCGCCTGCACCACGGCACGCTCAACGCCATGTTCCTGCCTGCGGTGGTGACCTTCAATGCGCAGGCCGAATCAGTGCAGAAAGACAGGCGGCTGCAGCGCATGGCCCACGCCATGGGCCTCGCGTCCGCCGGGGACATTCCTGAAGCGATCAAGGACATGAACACCCGGCTCGGCCTGCCCACCGGCCTTGGCGCGATGGGCGTGGAAAGCAGCTGGTTTGACAAGATCATCACCGGCGCGCTGGCGGACCATTGCCACAAGACCAATCCGCGCGTTGCGAGCCCTGGGGAATACCGCGAGCTGCTGGCCCAGTCGATGTAGCGCCGCGCTCAGGCCAGCGGTTCAACCGGCGCATCGCCCCGCGCGCTGCCCGCCAGCCACTCCTGGAACTCATCCGCCATCTGGCGCGACGCCGCTATGGCGGCGGACCAGGCCTGCACACGGGCCTGCAGGTTGGTGCCATAGCGGGTGAAGTCGGTGCGGTCGGGCAGCTTGCCATTCGGCAGCGTCCTGACCCAGGCCGGGTCGGGTGCCAGCACCAGCATGTTGTCCAGGAAATGCGTGGCGCCGTGCCGCCATTTCAGGCCCTTGTCGAGCCAGCCGGGCACCACGGCTTTCTGGAAGTGCGGGTAGAGCACCAGCCCCGCACCGGATGACGCGCCGCCAGCTTCCGCCGCCTGCGTGCCTGCGGCCAGCAACGCCGCGTTGTAGTTCAGGTGCAGGTGGTAGTCGGTAATGCCGCCGTCCCAGTATGCACCGGGCGGCGCGCCCGGAATGTTGTGCACCGACTGCAGCACGAACGGTATCGAGCAGCTGGCCTGCAAGGCCGGGTTGAAGTTGGCCTCGGTCAGCGCGACCTGCCGTGTGCGGTAGTCCGTCGTGGCAAACGGCAGGCTCGCGCCCTGCGACGAGAACACCACCCGCTCCAGCCAGGCGCCCATGGCCTTGCGGTGAACCGTGTTGGTCAGGAAGGCGCCCAGGTACCCGAGCGGCGTGCGCAGCCTGTGTTCGCGCCCCAGCACATGCCGCCCGCGCGAGGTGACGATGTGCAGGCGGTAACGCGGGTGGTTCAGCGCCTCAGCCACCCTACCGCCGTAGAACGACTGCAGGCTTTGGCCAAACCGCTCGCTCACATGGGCTGCGGTCGGGCGCTTCTGGCCGGGGGCCAGCTCGTAGTCCTGCTGGATGTAGTCCGTCTCCAGACGCTGAAACGCCGTGACCGGGTCCTCCAGGCAGGCTGTGGCCATGCGCCATGCGCCGATGGATGCGCCGACCAGGTGAACCTCATGCGTGGACTGCGCCAGCCAGTCACCGAAGATGAACCTGTCCAGCGGCCCGAGAATCAGCCCCTTGGGACCGCCCGCCGCGCCGGGGATGACTTTCACGTCTTGCGGCGAGAGCCCGTTGCGCGCAATGTGTTCCCGCGCGCGCGGGCCGGCGTAGAGGCGCAGGGCTTTCATGGCTATTTGCGCAAGCCCTGCAGTTTGGCAAACGCCGACGCCATCGCCCCGCCCTGCGGCGCCGGCGTGTTCTGGTGGCGCGGCGCCTGCTGCCCGCGCCCTGCGCCCTCGTAGCGGTTCTCGCGCGGCCCGTCACGCCGCACCGGCGAGTCGCCCAGCTTCATCGACAGGCCGATGCGCTTGCGGGCCACATCCACCTCCATGACCTTGACCTTCACGATGTCGCCGGTCTTCACAATCTCCCGCGCATCAGTCACAAACTTGTGCGCCAGCTGGCTCACATGGACGAGCCCGTCCTGGTGCACGCCCAGGTCCACAAAGGCGCCGAATGCGGCGACGTTGCTGACCGTGCCCTCCAGGATCATCCCCGGCTGCAGGTCCTTGATGTCTTCCACGCCGTCGTTGAAGCGCGCCACCTTGAAGTCGGGGCGCGGGTCGCGGCCCGGCTTTTCAAGCTCGCCCAGGATGTCCTTGACGGTGATGACGCCGAACTTCTCGTTGGCAAACAGCTCGGGCTTGAGCGTCTTGAGCATGTCGGCCCGGCCCATGAGCTCGGCCACGGGCCGGGACGTGTGGGCAATGATCTTCTCCACCACCGGGTAGGTCTCGGGGTGAACGCCCGTCATGTCCAGCGGGTTGCCGCCGCCGCGGATGCGCAAAAAGCCCGCACTCTGCTCGAAGGTCTTGGCGCCCAGGCCCGTCACCTGCGTGAGCTGCTGGCGGTCATTGAATGCGCCATTGGCCTCGCGCCAGCGCACTACCGCTTTCGCCACACTGGCCGACAGGCCCGACACGCGCGACAGCAGCGGCACGCTGGCCGTGTTCAGGTCCACACCCACCGAGTTCACGCAGTCCTCGACCACCGCCTCCAGCGTGCGGGCCAGCTCGCTCTGGTTCACATCATGCTGGTACTGGCCCACGCCGATGGACTTGGGGTCGATCTTCACCAGCTCGGCCAGCGGGTCCTGCAGCCGCCGCGCAATGCTGGCGGCGCCGCGCAGGCTCACATCCACGTCGGGCATTTCCTGGCTGGCAAACTCGCTCGCCGAGTAGACTGAGGCGCCGGCCTCGCTCACCACTACCTTCTCAATGACCCGGTCAGCCTTGGCCATGAGCTTGATGAGCTCGCCCGCCAGCTTGTCAGTCTCGCGGCTGGCCGTGCCGTTGCCAATGGCGATCAGGTTGACGCCATGCTTCTCGCAGAGCTTGCCAAGGGTGAACAGCGAGCCGTCCCAGTCCCGGCGCGGCTCGTGCGGGTACACGGTGCTGGTGTCCACCAGCTTGCCCGTCGCATCCACCACCGCAACCTTTACGCCGGTGCGGATGCCCGGGTCCAGACCCATCACCACGCGCGGGCCGGCGGGCGCGGCCAGCAGCAGGTCGCGCAGGTTGTCGGCGAATACCTTGATGGCGACCTTCTCGGCCTCTTCGCGCAGGCGGGTGAACAGGTCGCGCTCGGTGGACAGGCTCAGCTTCACCCGCCAGGTCCAGGCCACGCATTTGCGGATCAGGTCGTCGGCCGGCCGGCCCGCATGGCTCCAGCCCAGGCGCAGCGCGATCTTGCCTTCGGCGATGCTGGGCTTGCCGGGTTCGGGTTCCACAGGCAGTACAAGCTTCGCATCCAGAATCTCCAGCGTCCGCCCGCGGAACACCGCCAGCGCACGGTGCGACGGCACGCGGCCGATCGGCTCGTCGTAGTCAAAATAGTCCCGGAACTTGGAGACGTCGGCATTGTTCTCGTCCTTGCCGTCCATCAGCTTGGACTTGAACAGCCCCTCGGCCCACAGCCATTCGCGCAGCGACTGCACCAGTCCTGCGTCTTCGGCCCAGCGCTCGCTCAATATGTCGCGCACGCCGTCCAGCACCGCGCCCACGGTCGTGAAGTCATCACCGCTTTCGGTCTTTGCTGCCAGTACATAGGCCTGCGCCTCGGTCTGCGGGTCGAGCGTGGGGTCGGCAAA
Source organism: Pseudomonadota bacterium (assembly GCA_040385105.1). Classification (GTDB taxonomy): domain Bacteria; phylum Pseudomonadota; class Gammaproteobacteria; order Burkholderiales; family Burkholderiaceae_C; genus JACMQX01. The sequence continues at coordinate 10,353 of JAZKHY010000091.1, read as the reverse complement.
CAGCTTGTCGGCCAGCGGCTCGATGCCGGCCTCGCGGGCGATCATGCCCTTGGTGCGGCGCTTGGGCTTGAACGGCAGGTACAGGTCTTCCAGCTCCTGCTTGGTGGGGGCGGCTTCTATCGCAGCGCGCAGCGCGGGTGTCAGCTTGCCCTGCTCTTCAATGCTTTTCAGCACGGCCTCGCGCCGGTCTTCCAGCTCGCGCAGGTAGCCCAGGCGGTACTCCAGCTCGCGCAGCTGGATGTCGTCCAGCCCGCCGGTGGCTTCCTTGCGGTAGCGGGCAATAAAGGGAACGGTGGCGCCACCGTCCAGCAGCGCGACGGCGGTTTCTACCTGCCGCGCATCGACCCTGATTTCTGCGGCAATCTGCCGGATGATTTTTTGCATGTTGTAACTGGCGGGCCCTGCGTCTCTTGCGGGGCCATTGACTGGAAAAAGCGTGACAGGGGCCGGAGTTTGCCACAGCCGCGGTGCCGCCTGCGGACAGGCAGACGGCATGTTCTCCGACAGGGCGGCGGCGCCCCCGTTTCAATAATGAACCAACTATAAGGAGTGAACCCATGCGTGCACGATTGATCGTCCTCATCCTGCCTATCCTGCTCATTGCCGGATTTGTGGCCCTGAACTGGTCCGAGTTCCTGCGCACCAGCACACTGAGCCTCGGGTTCGGGCTGGTCGAGGCGCCGCTGGGGCTGGTGATGCTGGCCCTGTTGACGCTGGCGCTGCTGGGCTTCCTGGCCAGCGCCGCCGCCACTGAAACCGAATACCTGCTGGCCACCCGCCAGTACGCCCGCGAACTCAGCACCCAGCGCGAGCTGGCCGACAAGGCTGAGGCATCGCGCTTTACCGAGCTGCGTGTGTTCCTGGACAACCAGGCCCGCGACTCGCTGCAGCGTGAAGAAGCGCTGGTGCGCGCCTTCACCGCCAGCGTGCGCCAGAGCCAGCAGGAACTGCAGACGCGCATTGACCAGCAAAGCAACTCGCTGGCTGCATCGCTGGGCGAGCTGGAAGACCGGCTGGAGCGGCGCGACCCGGTCAACGCCATCGTCTGAACTCCGGGGAACGAAGCCATGTAAGACACTGGCACATCCTGCGACCAACCATCGTCGCAACAGGAGAATGCCATGTCCCGATTTTCAGGCCGCCTGCCCGCACGGGCTGTGGCCGCCGCACTTGTTTTGCTGGGCGGCACCGCTGCCGCCCAGGGCGTGTGTGAAGCGCAGTCTCCATCCGCCCTCACTCCCGTCATCGAGCTATACACCTCTGAAGGATGCAGCTCGTGCCCGCCAGCAGACAAATGGGCTTCTACCCTCAAGGGCAAGAATGCCGTGGTGCAGGCCTTTCATGTCGGCTACTGGGACTACATCGGCTGGACAGACCGTTTTGCCGCACCTGCATACACCACGCGCCAGCGGCAGGTGGCGGCGCAGAACGGCCTGCGCAACATCTACACCCCCCAGGTTGTGCGCAACGGTCAAGACTGGCGTGACTGGAGCGGTGCGCTCGCCGGAAACGAGCCGGCAAGGGCCAAACTAAGCCTCAAGCGCCTGCCCGCCGACGCGCAGGGCGACCAGTTTGAAGCCATGGTGATACCGCTGGAAGGCGCGCCCGCCAACTGGGCTGCCTACTGGACCGTCACCGAAAACGGCCATGCTTCCAGGGTGAAGTCCGGCGAGAACGCCGGCGAGTTCCTGAAGCACGACTTTGTGGTGCGGCAGTACACCCCCGTCGGCGACTACAAGGGCCCGGCACGCCTGACCCTCCGCGCCGTGGCCGCCAACCCCGCCCATCCACGCCAGGTGAACCTGGTTGTGTTCGACCCCAAATCAGGCAAACCGCTTCAAGCGTTGAGCCTGCCTTGCTGAATTAAAGCCGCACCACGTAATTCTTGGCTGGCGCCTTGTTCTTCCAGAAGCCCTCGAACAGGTGCTTGACCATGATGGCGCCGGCGTTGGACGCCACCCGCTGCTCATGCGGCAGCGACCCCCAGGTCAGCCGTGGCAGGATGGTTACCGCGCCCTGCCGCGTGCCGGCCAGGAACTCGTTGAGCACATAGGTCCACATGGCCGGCCCGGTGATCTCCAGCGTGAAGCGGTCGGCCTTGCTCCACTCAACCAGCTGCTCCACCGACATCTGGTTGGCGTAGTACTCGATGCGCTGCATGCACAGCGCCAGCGCCAGGTGGCCCTTGGGCGCGGCAAACGTCCAGTTGCACACCTGGTAGGGCGTGGCGTAGTTCTCCATGTAGGTTGCTGTGCCGTGCCGGTAGTGGTGCAGCGTCATCTCCATGCCGCCCACCAGGTGGTCGCGCTCCATGTCCACATAGGAGTCGATGGGAGCGCAGCAAATGGTGTCCACGTCGGCATAAATCCCGCCGATCTCGTGGACCACCAGGTAACGGAACAGGTCCACCTTCTGCACGATGCCGGGCAGCTTGTCGTATACCGGCAGCAGGCCCGGCCTGTGCTTCGCGACAAAGTCGCGCGCCTCGTCGTTGGTGAAGAACAGGTATTCGTAGCCGGGGTTCTGCGCGATCCAGGTCTCGCGCAGTTCGCGCTGGATGTCGGGGCTGCGGTGGACCTGGATGATGCGGCGTGGGATGCTCATGGGGCCAGAGCTTAAAGCATGGCCGAGCCGCGCCGCCGGCCGGCTGCGGCTATTTGCGGGTCCACCTGTGCACGCTCTTCATGAAAATGAACAACAGCACCAGGAAGCCCACGATGATGCCGGTGGTCAGCCAGATGGGCAGCTCCTGCAGGCCCGCGAATATGCCTACAAAAATCAGCACGCCCACCACGGCCAGCAGCAACTGCAACACAAGGAACATCAGTGTGCGCAGCAGCCGCAGCAGCTTCTGGCCAAAGGAGCGCTGCTTGCCGTCGTCCAGCCAGTCGTCGTTGTCACCATCGAACAGGCTCATGATTGGATCTCCAGGGGTTTGACGCGCTCTGCTTCCGCCTTCAACCATGCCACAAAATCCTGCGCATCGGCATTGCCCGCCGAGCGCGGGGCCACGATCACGAAGTAGCCCATCTGCGAGGCCGCGCCGGCAAACGGCGCCACCAGCCGCCCGTCTTTCAGCAACTCGGCCAGCAGCGGCAGGCGGCCAATGGCCACGCCCTGCCCCGCCACGGCGGCGGCGACTGCATCCGAATACTGCGAGAAGCGCAGCGTGTTCTTCATGCGCATGTCAGGCAGGCCGCCAGCCTTGAACCAGGGCTTCCAGTCCACCGTGAGCGGCATCTCGGGCGTGCCCGGCGGAAAGTCCACCGCCAGCAGCGTGTGGTTGGCCAGATCGGCCGGCTTGCGCAGCGGCAGGGCCTTGTTCTTCAGCAACTGCGGCGCGCAGACGGGCAGCACCGTCTCTTCAAACAGCGGCGTGCCGTGCGCGCCCTCAATGGCCCGCAGCCGCACCGACACGTCAATGCCGCTGCGCTCCATGTCCAGCACGTCCAGCGTGGCCGAGATGCGCACATCCACGCCCGGGTGGCTTTCAGTGAAGCGCGTCAGCCGGGGAATCAGCCAGAGCGAGGCAAAGCCCGGCGTGGTGGTAATGGCCACCTGCCGCATCGGCCGTGTGGCGCGCAGGCTGGCGGTGGCGTCGCGCAGGCGCTCCAGGCAGTCGCTGACGGTGCGGTGCATGGTGCGGCCGGCCTCGGTGAGCGCCAGCGCGCGGTGCCGCCGTTCGAACAGCGGCGTGCCCAGGTCTGACTCCAGCTGCTGGATCTGCCGACTCACCGCCGACTGGGTGAGGAAAAGCTCTGTAGCCGCGCGGGTAAAGCTCAGCGTGCGCGCCGCCGCCTCAAAGGTGTAGAGCAGCTCCAGCCGGGGCAACTCGCCGCGGCGGATGCCTGTTTGGCCGTTTTTGACATTCCGTGGCTGCATGCGACGTATTCCAAATCACCGTTTGATGCGAGGGGCGCGGCTCAGTATATTCATTTCCACACTGAATGTGAAAGGCAAGCCATGAGCACCCCAACCCCCAGCCCCTTCGACCTGACCCTGGCCCACAAGGCCATGTTCAGCGTCTCCGACGCCTCCGGCGTACAGATCACCTGCCACACCGGCAGCCTCTGGGTCACCCTGGACGACGATCCGCGCGACGTCGTGCTGAACCCTGGCGACAGCTTCCTCACCACCGAACACCGGCGGGCGCTGATTTATGCGATGGAGGAATCGTCGCTGCGGGTGGGCATGATGCCGGCGGCGGTGCCCAAAAGCCCGGCTGCGCGTGGGCGGGTGGCTGCGGAAGCCAGGGTTTCGTTTGCGTTGCAGGCTGCGGCTTGAACAGGCTCCGTTAGGCCACGCCGGGCAGTGCCAGCAGTTCCGACTCGACATCTGGTGGGACTGTGAGACCTAGCCCAGATGATGCAAAGCCTAGAACCAAAGAAACATACTCACGCGGAGTGAGCTCATCTTTATTGGTGTAAGCACGCTTGAGGTTGACAAAGTCTTGATAGCTAGCCGCAATTTCTATGAGCGAGCAATGCGATCCTCGAAACCGTACTACGAAGATTCGATCCTCCGTATGAACTCCGTCCAAGGTCGGGATGAAGAGGTCAGTTGCCGCCGGATGGCGCAAGTGCGTTGACGTGAGAAAGACATTGCAGATGCTCAAGATTGACCCAATGAATCGCTCAAATTTCCAGTTAAGGATTCTTGGATCACCGAACACTCGGCTGCCCTCCGAGTAGTGGGCAAGAACATCTATCAGGGTCGCTCCTTTGACGTCGCGCAGATAAAGGGCGGTGTAGAAATCCGCTTCGATGTCCAACGCCTTCATCATATGGTTGCCAAAAGATGCTTTGATCATCCGTGCTTCAGCTTTGTTCGGCAGCCGCTGGGCAAACAAATGAAAGCACTCATGGATAACGATCATCTCGAAATACGCCAAACTGCAGCGTGCGGTGACTGCCGGATTGAATTCAACAATACGCGCGTTGCTGTTGACGCGCATGATCCAGTCCTCCTCAGTCGATGAGATACAGAGGAAATGCTCGTAGTTTTCCAACACCCCATTAGAGAGGGCCTGTGCGAGCCATTGGCGAAAATTGTGCACCGAGTCGATCAGTTCTCGCTGCTGCGTGGCGGTTAAGGTAGCGGTACCGGTCACATCGACTCCTGGGACTTAGAGCGACCTAGAATGCCTTGGGGCGATTAAAACACTACTGGTAGTGTTTTAAGGTTGCATGGTACACTACCTGCAGTGGTTTTTGGACACGGTTCAGCTTGCCTCTAAAGTGTCCAAACTGCGAGTGGGACCCTGACTCCATGGACAAGGCGCGTATCGATCTTGAAGTAGCGATGTTGCACCGCACAATCTGGACGCGGAGGAGGGAGCTTTCTTCGGATGCAAATCCAAGCCCTCTGACCCTCATTGAGCCGCGTCTTGTTGCGACGCGACTTTTAGGGCTTGAGTATGAGATTCGTCCTTCGATAGGCGGCGATGGTTCACGCGCGAACGGGGCGCCAGCCGCTGGATTTTTGGATCGCTCCAGAGGCATCATTGCTGTGTCTGAACAGTTCTCTGAAGAAGTGCGACGGTTCACAGTGGCCCACGAGATTGCACACTTTCTTTTGCACGATTGGATCGGCGCTAAAGTGGTCCATCGCGATTTGCCTCCAATTGCTGCTGGTGTTGTGCCAAGACCCCGACATGAGGTGGAGGCCGACTACTTCGCGGCAAGCATGTTGATGCCGCAAAAGCTCGTGACTAAGGCCCTCGCTGCACGCTTCGGCGCGGCAAGGCTGAATGCTGACGACGAGATCACGAGCTTTTACCTTGCAAGCGAGGGAAGCAAGGGATTTTTTGAGCCCCGGCGAGATCGGCTGAGCTTCGCCTCTGCGATCGCTCGGGCTGAGTCTTTTGCTGGCAGGCGCTTTGCATCTCTTGCAGGTTGCTTCGGCGTCTCTGTACGTGCGATGGCAATCCGCCTCGACGAGCTTGGAATGGCTCAGGGATAAATGTGTTATTCGTGCCGAGCCGAGAACTGCTCTTGCATCATGGTCTTACGTTAGTTCTACCAGCATCACCGAAACGATTGCGCCATCAACCTGAATCTCAGCAGCGCTGATCGGCAACTTGAAACGCCTCGGCCCCGCGCTGCCAGGGTTGACGAAGAGCACGCCACCCCGCTCTTCGACTTTTGGCTGATGGGAATGCCCCGAGACAACAACCCGAATCCCCGCGCCCACCGGGTCAATGTCGATCGCGCCCAGGTCATGGATGACATAGATGAAAACCTCACCGACCTGGATGATCTCGGACTCCTGGAGGTTCCGGGCCCAGTCGCCCTTGTCGTTGTTGCCCCGCACTGCCGTCACCGGCGCGATGGTTTCTAGTTCTTGCAGCACACCTGGCTTGCAGATGTCGCCTGCGTGGATGATCAGGTCGCTTCCGCGCAGGAACTCAACCGCGCCGGGCCGGAGCAGGTCGTGGGTGTCAGAGATAACGCCGATCCGAATTGGCATGACCTCGCCTGGCCGCTCAGGCCTCACGCGGAATCACCGCCAGCAGATCCGTCACGCCCACGTCGACACCAAACTGCGACAGCAGCGTCGTCGCCTGCCCCCGGTGGTGCGTCTGGTGGTTGAACAGGTGCATGACCAGCGCACCCAGGTTCCGGGCTTGTGCCTGGCCCGCCGTGTTCGCGTAGTGCAGCGTTGAGGCCAGCTGCGCCTGCGTGACGCTGGCGGCGTAGGTGGATATCAGCTCATCCATCCTGTCCCGGTAAGCGCGTAGCTCGGCAAGCGAGCCGGCCATCTGGTGCGTGAGCGATGTGGGCTGCGGGAATGCGTCGAATGCCTGCCGCATCCATTCAAACGCCGGCTGCTGTGCAAACCGGCGTAGCCAGATGGTGTCTGCGGCGGCAATGTGGTTCAGCGTGCCAAACAGCGAGCCGAAGAATGCGCCCTTGTCCTCATGGATTTGCGCATCGCTCAGCGTCGCGGCAGCGTCATACAGCCGCGCGTTCATCCAGCGGTTGTAGTCGGCCAGGAGGATGCAGGCTGCGGGGACGATGGTGACGCCTTGCGGGAAGCTCATGTCTGGGAGGGAGTCAGTAACGATTCCCAGTGTAGCGGGCGTCCCAAGCCTCCGGAATCGTCCGCCCATCACCCACAGTGAATGCTGCTCCGCCGTCCGACAGCCCCAGCGTGTTCTGCGCCCACAACCCCACCGTCTGCCAGATCAGCGAGCCTGGGTCTGACTGGCGGTCCTTGCTGGACTGCCGGTGCGGGTGAATGTGGGTCACTTTTCCGCCGTTGGCCTTGACCGTGTCCACAATCCATTGCACGGCGGCCTTGGCGGCGTCGGCCTGCGCGGTGGGCAGGTCCATGGGTTGCCTCGGTGTGGGCTGGTTCTTCGGCTGCCAGAGCGTTTCGGGTCGCCCTTCGATGCCCGCGTACCAGCCATCAATTTCAATGCCGACGCTGGACCGGTTGAAGGCACCGGCATGGTTGCAGACCTCGGTCAGGTCATACAGCTGGATGATCTTGCCGGCACGGGTGATGCACAGGTGAATTGGCACGCTGTGCCATGACGCCGGCTTCTCGCCAAACTTCGCCGCCGTCTGGTGCAGCACGATGGCCGTGACCTTCTGCCAGGTCCGGTAGGGGGTGGCCACTGAACGCCCTGCATGGGGGTGCTTTGCCCGCTCGTCGATGATGTTTGCGTTGTCGGCCCCGCCCTGCCCCAGCGCCTTGAACGCCGTGTCCAGGGTGGCAGCACCGGCGGGCGTGATGGCTTTGGGCGGCACGTCCGAAGGGGCCCGCAGGCCCTGGGACACCAGGAAGGCGCCATAGGCGGCCAGGGTCTCATCGCCCAACGCACCGTCTGCGCCAAAGCGCGGCAGGGTGTACCCCAACGCAATGAGCTGCTGCTGCGCGACGGCGACGTAAGGGTCCTGGGAGCCCTTCTTCAAGGGGGTCTGGATGGGCATGGTGGCTCCTTGGGGTTGATTCGGCCAAGGCAGCCATTCTTCGCGATTGCGTGCGCCGTGAACATCCTCCAAGTAGAGGAGGACGACGCACACTGTTTGTCAGTGCAGCGTCACGACGATCGGATCACCCCTGGTAATGATCATCGTGTGCTCATACTGTGCCGACAGGTTGCCCCGCGTGCCCATCAGCGTCCAGCCGTCGTCCGTTTCAGTCACCACGCGGCTCTTGGTGGAGAGGAAAGGCTCGATGGTGATGACCATGCCTTCCTTCAGGATGCGCTTGTCCGTAGCGTCAAAGTAGCCCGGAATGTGTTCGGGGTCTTCGTGCAGCGCGCGGCCCACGCCGTGGCTGGCCAGGTTTTCGATGATCTTGAAGCCGTAGGCCCTGGCAGTGCGCTCGATGGCCGCGCCAATGCCGTTGATGGGCTGGCCGGCGCGGGCCTGCTTCATGGCTTGCGCCAGGGCGGTGCGGGTCGCGTGGCACAGGCGTGTTTTCTGCGGATTGGTCGGCGGCACCACCCGTGTTCCGCCGGTATCGGCAAAGTAGCCGCCCAGTTCGGCAGACACATCGACGTTCAACACGTCGCCTGCGCGGATCACCCTGTCCCCAGGGATGCCGTGCGCCGCCTCCTCGTTGATGCTGATGCAGGTCGCGCCCGGAAAGTCGTAGGTCAGCTTTGGCGCCGACCGCGCGCCATGCTTTTCAAGCAGCTGCGCACCCAGTGCGTCCAGCTCGCGCGTCGTCATGCCGGGCTCGGCCGCGTCCAGCATCTCCTGCAGCACGTACGAGACGATCCTGCCTATGCGCTTGAGGGCAACGACGTCGTCTTCGGTTTCTATGGTCATGTGGTTTCCCGTTTTGAATAGCTGGAATTATCCGGGACCATGCACGCGGGCCTCTTGCAGCCGGAATTAATTGGAATCTGACCCCAATTATTTCTGGAACAAGGCCAGCGTGTCGGGGCTGAACGCGCCTTCTATCTCCAGCATCCGCATCTTGGTCTGCGCACCGCCGTTTGCAGAAAATCCGCCGGTCTTGCCGCCAGCAGCGAGGATGCGGTGGCAGGGCACGATGGGGGCGAAAGGGTTGTGGCCCAGGGCCTGGCCCACGGCGCGGGCGGCGCCGGGCTCGCCGAGTTGCGCGGCCATTTCGCCGTAGGTCAGGAAACGCCCGGGCGGGATGCGCCGGGCCGCCTCGAGCACGCGCTGGTTGAAGGGCGGCACTTCGCTCATGTCCAGCGGCACGTCCAGCAGGTCGTCATGCGTCCCGGTGAGGGTGGCTGTGACGCGCTCGATGATCGCCTGCACCCGGGGCGGCGGCGGCAACTCCGCGGCTGCGGGAAAGCGCCGCTGCATGCGGGCGCGGCCTGCCGCTTCATCACCCTCGGGCAATTGCACGCCCACCAGCGCCGCCTCGCCCCAGGCAATGCCGCAATGGCCGATGGCCGTGGGGAACAGCGCAAAGCCGAGTGCGGAGGCCATGGTGTGAGCCTGCGTCAGCCCAAAAAACTGCCCGGCCCCTGCCCTTCAGGCCGCGCGCAGCGCTGTCTTGAGCTGCGCGCCGATCTCGGGCTTGTCCTTGAACGGGTCGGTCGGGTTGCGGGCCTGCATGATGTCTTCCAGCCGCGTCTGCACCGAGTTGATGGCCTTGGGGTGGCTGTAGATGTAGAACTGGTTGGCGGCAATGGCGTCAAAGACCTTCTGCGCCACATCGGCGGCTGTGACCTTGCCCGAGCCCACCGCCTTGTCGCTCATGGCCTGGCCGATCAGCTGGCTCTTCGTCGGCCTGGCACTTGCATCGGCCATGTCCTGCGGGCGGTTGCGGTGGCTCTGGCTGATGCCGGTGGGCACGAAGAACGGCGTCAGTACAGAGGCGCTGATCTGGTCGGTCACCAGCGCCAGGTCCTGGTAGAGCGTCTCGGTCAGGCTCACGACCGCATGCTTGCTGACGTTGTAGATGCCCATGTTGGGCGGGTTCAGCAGGCCCGCCATGCTGGCGGTGTTGACGATGTGGCCCTGGTACTGCGGGTCTTTGGCTGCGGCTTCGAGCATCATCGGCGTGAACAGGCGCACGCCGTGCACCACGCCCCAGACGTTGACGCCCAGCACCCATTCCCAGTCCTTGACCGAGTTCTCCCAGACCAGGCCGCCTGCGCCGACGCCGGCGTTGTTGAAGACGAAATGCGGCGCGCCGAAGCGCTCTTTCACTGCGGCGGCGAGCGACTCCATCTGGGCCGCGTTGGACACGTCCACCTTGCGGGCCAGCACCTGGGCGCCTGCGGCCTTCATTTCGGCTTCGGCCTTGTCCAGGGCATCCTGCTGCACATCCACCAGCACCAGGTTCATGCCCAGTCTGGCGCCGATGCGCGCGCATTCCAGGCCAAAGCCCGAGCCTGCGCCGGTGAGGACGGCGGTT
>JAZKHY010000090.1:0-20212 GCA_040385105.1 Pseudomonadota bacterium | reverse complement strand
CGGCGCCGCGGTTCTGGTTGAAGGCATTGACGCGAAAGCGCGCCAGGCCCTCGATTTCAAACGAGAAGTCGACTTCCAGGAACTCTTCATAGTTCTTGCGCTGGGTGTCGTTCATGATGTCGTAGACCATGCCGTGGACGGCCTTGTGGTCCAGCGCGTCCACGTTGATGCGCCGCACGTCACCGTGCACGCGGATCATCGGTGGCAGGCCTGCGGAGAGGTGCAGGTCGGAGGCCTTGTTCTTGACGCTGAAAGCGAGCAGTTGGGTGATGTCCACGAATCCCTCTTTGTTTTGGTACGCTTGGCAATGATTATGACCATGATTGGCGACAACCTCCAGAGTGTTCGCGAGCGTATTGCCGCCGCCTGCGCCGGCGCGGGCCGGCGCGTGGAAGATGTCACGCTGCTGGCCGTCTCCAAAACCTTCGGCCCCGAAGCGGTGCGCGAGGCCCATGCCGCGGGCCAGCGCGCTTTTGGCGAGAACTACATCCAGGAGGCGGTGGAAAAGATCGCGCTGCTGCCGGGCCTCGGGATCGAGTGGCACTGCATCGGCCCCATCCAGAGCAACAAGACCCGCCTGGTGGCGGAGAACTTCGCCTGGGCGCACACGGTGGACCGGCTGAAAATCGCCGAGCGCCTGGCCGCCCAGCGCCCGGAAGCCCTGCCACCGCTGCAGGTGTGCATCCAGGTGAATATCGACGGCGGCGCCACCAAGGCCGGTGTTGCGCCTGAAGACGCGCTGGCACTGGCGCTGGAGGTGTCCCGCCTGCCCCGGCTCAGGCTGCGCGGCCTGATGACCATTCCCGAGCCGCAGCCCGACTTTGCGGCGCAGAAAGCGGTGCATGCCCGGGCGCGCGCCCTGTTCGAGGAGTGGCAGTCGGCGGGCCTGGATGTGGACACGCTGTCGATGGGCATGACGGGCGACATGGAAGCCGCCATTGAGGCGGGCAGCACCATGGTGCGGGTGGGGACCGCAGTTTTTGGCGGCCGTTCTACTTCTTCGGCATTACCGGGGGCTTGATGGCTCCGCAATCGGCCGACAGCCACTTGCCGGTGCCGTTCATCGTCATCTTCTCGGGCTTGCCCTTGACGGTGGTGTTGGTCACCATCTTCATCGAGTAGGCCTCGCTGCTGGTGAAGGTCACTTCGCCTTCACCGCTGGAAGGCGGCTGGGTGCAGGTGTAGCTGAACTTCTGGGTATTGCCGGCGCGCGGCGCAGCGGTGGACTTGCAGTCGCCCTGCTGCTGCGGCGGCAGCTCGTTGCGTTCGGCCATTTCTTTGGTGAGGCAGATCTTGACGGCCATGCCGCCGCCGGCACCAGGGCCCATGCTTACCCCCTGTTTGGCCATCATGTCCTGCATCATCTTGCGCTGCTCGGGCGGCATGCTGGCCATCTGCTGCTGCGCCTGGGCCATGGCCTTGTCCATCTCGGCGGAACCGCCCACCTTGTTGTTGATCTCCCACAGGCCGGGCTTCATGGACTGGGCGCTTGCCCCCAGGGCGCAGGTGGCCAGCACGACGGCGGCCAGCAGGTGTTGCTGTTTCATGGAACGCTCCTCGTTTTGAAAAGCTTCGATTGTGGAACCGCCGGCGCCGTCAGGGGAGGCTCAATTGTGTGGAATTTTTCACCTCTTCCATCACTGCGTAGGTGCGGGTCTCACGCACGCCGGGCAATTGCCACAGCACGGTCCCGGCAAAGTCGCGGTAGGCGGCCATGTCGGCCATGCGGGTCTTGAGCAGGTAGTCAAAGCCGCCGGCGACCATGTGGCACTCCATGATCTCCGGCCGCACCTGCACTGCCGCCTTGAAGGCCTCGAACACATTGGGCGTGGTGCGGTCCAGCAGCACTTCCACGAACACCAGCATGCCGCGCCCGAGCTTGAGCGGGTTCAGCCGGGTCTCGTAGCCCAGGATGTAGCCGTCGCGCGTGAGGCGCTGCACCCGCGCCAGCACGGCCGTGGGCGACAGGGCCACGCTCTCGGCCAGCTTGAGGTTGGAGATGCGGCCGTCCTGCTGCAGGACATTCAGGATGCGCAGGTCAATGCGGTCAATATCGGGTGCCGATTCGCTCATGGATAGTGAATTATCCGGTAATTCATCAGAATTTGGCGGGAAATTCGGTGAATAAAGGTCCAACATTGCAGCATTCACACACCGGACCCACGCCATGACCGACCGCCTGCCCCTCCCCTACCGGCCCGACGCCGCCATCGTGTCCGCACGCCTGGAGGCGCTGGGCACCGCGCTGGACTGGGCTGCCGCCGCACAGGCCGCCAGGCCCTGGGTGCAGGCCGTGCGCGACAACCCGCCGCCGTTCTGGGCCATGGAAAGCCTGCTCAAGGAATACCCGATCGCCAGCAGCGAAGGGCTGGCGCTGATGCGGCTGGCCGAGGCGCTGCTGCGGGTGCCCGATGCAGAAACCGCAATTGCGCTGACGGCAGACCAGCTGGGCCGCGCGGACTTTGACGGCGCGGCGGATTCGACGCTGGCGCGGCTGTCGTCCACCGCGATTGCGATGTCCAAACACTTCCTGCCCGTGCCGCAAGCGCAGGGCCAGGCCGACGCCGGGCCGGGCCTGATGGCGCGGCTGGGCGCGCGCACCGTGGTTGCCGCCACCCTGCGTGCCGTGCAGTTGCTGGGGCGGCAGTTTGTGCTGGGCCAGACCATTGCCGACGCCATGCACGAGGCCGGCGCCGCGCGCAAGCGCACCGCCAGGCTGCGCTTCAGCTACGACATGCTGGGCGAGGGCGCACGCACCGAAGCTGATGCGCTGCGCTACCTCGCAAGCTATGCCGATGCCATCGCCGCCATTGCGGCCCTGGCCGACGCTGGCGGCGCCACCGAGGCCAATGACGGTATATCGATCAAGCTCAGCGCCCTGCATCCGCGCTATGAAGATGCCCAGCATGCACGGGTGATGGCCGAGCTGGTGCCGCGCGTCTGGCAACTCTGCGCGCAGGCCGCGCGCGCCAACATCAACCTCACCATCGATGCGGAGGAAGTGGACCGTCTGGAACTCTCGCTCGATGTGTTCGAGGCGCTGGCGGCGAAGGTGGCCGCCGGGTTCCCGCAATGGCAGGGCTTTGGCCTGGCGATGCAGGCTTACCAGACGCGGGCGCTGGAACTCATTGCCCATGTCACCGGCCTGGCCCGCAAATACCGGCTGCGCCTGATGTGCCGCCTGGTCAAGGGCGCCTACTGGGACGCCGAGATCAAGCGCGCCCAGGAGCTGGGCCTGCCGGCCTACCCGGTGTTCACCCACAAGCACCATACCGATGTGTCCTACCTGGCCTGCGCGAAGGCCTTGCTGGATGCGCCCGACGCCATCTACCCGCAGTTCGCGACGCACAACGCGGCGACCATCGCGGCCATCGTGCAGATGGCGGCGCGCAAGGGCACGCCCTTTGAATTGCAACGCCTGCACGGCATGGGAGAGGGTGTGTACCGCGAGGTGCTGAAGAACCCGCTGCTGGCCTGCCGCGTCTATGCCCCCGTCGGCGCGCACCGCGACCTGCTGGCTTACCTCGTGCGACGGCTGCTGGAGAACGGCGCCAACTCTTCATTCGTCCACCAGCTGGCGGATGAATTCGTCGGCATGGATGAACTGCTCATCTCGCCGCTGCGGCTGGAGCCGGCGTCGTCGGTGCCTTTGCCGCTGGACATCTACGGCCCCGCACGGCGCAACAGCGCGGGGCTGGACCTGGCAGTGGAGACGATGCGCGCGCCTTTGCTTGATGCGCATGCGGCTGTCAGCGTCCCGCAGGTCATGGAGTCCGGGACGGCGGGCACGGCAGATGCCGTTGCGCGCTCGCGCGTGGCGGGCCGCGCCTGGAGCGCACGGGCGGTCTCCGAGCGCGCGGCCATGCTGCGCCAGGCCGCTGACGCTCTGGAGCAGCAGATGCCCAGGTTCTGCGCGCTGCTCGTCAAGGAAGCGTTCAAGACCTGGGGCGACACGGTGGCCGAGGTGCGCGAGGCGGTGGACTTCCTGCGTTACTACGCCAATGAGGCGGAGCGCATCATGGAGCCTGTCAGCCTGCCGGGTCCGACGGGAGAGACGAATGAACTGCGCCTGACCGCCCGCGGCCCCTGGGTCTGCATCAGCCCGTGGAACTTCCCGCTGGCGATTTTCATGGGCCAGGTGGCGGCGGCGCTGGCCACCGGCAACACCGTGCTGGCCAAGCCCGCCGAGCAGACGCCCGGTGTGGCGCTGGAGGCTGTGCGCCTGCTGCATGCGGCCGGTGTGCCGCAGGATGTGCTGCAGCTGATGCACGGCCCCGGCGAGACCGTGGGCGCCGCCCTGGTGGCCGATGCCGGCATCGCCGGCGTGGTGTTCACAGGCTCGACGCAGGTCGCCAGGATCATCCAGCGCGCGCTGGCCATGAAGGACGGGCCCATCGTGCCGCTGATTGCCGAGACGGGCGGCATCAACGCCATGGTGGTGGACTCCACCGCACTGCCCGAGCAGGTGGCCGATGCAGTGATGCAGAGCGCCTTCCGCAGTGCCGGCCAGCGCTGCTCGGCGCTGCGGCTGCTGTGTGTGCATGAAGCGATTGCGGACGGCGTCATTGACATGATCAAGGGCGCTGCGGCAGAACTGGTGGTGGGCGACCCGGCAAGCCTTGCGACGGATGTGGGGCCGGTGATTGACCGGGAGGCGTTTGACGCAATCGGCAGGCACCTGCAGCGGCTTCGCTCAACCGCCAGGACTTGCCACTCGGGGCATGCCCCGGATGACAGCCGGTACATCATCCCGCCCCATGCCTTCGAAGTCGCTTTCATCGCCGATGTGCAGCAGGAAGTCTTCGGCCCGGTCCTGCACATCGTGCGCTGGAGCGGCGACCCGCATGCGGTGATCGACCAGGTCAATGCGCTGGGCTATGGCCTGACGCTGGGCATCCAGACCCGCATCGACAGCCGGGCCCAGGCGCTTGCGGCCCGGGCCCATGTGGGCAATATCTACATCAACCGCAACATGATCGGCGCGGTGGTGGGCGTCCAGCCGTTTGGCGGCGAGGGCCTGAGCGGCACCGGGCCCAAGGCCGGCGGGCCGCATTACCTGTACCGGTTCTGCGCGGAGCAGACCGTCACCGTCAACACAACGGCAGCGGGCGGCAACGTGGCGTTGCTGGCCTGAGCGGCGCCGGCGCGGCGGGGCTCAGCCCTGAGCGCCTGCCAGGCTGAACACCGCCTTGCGCTCGCCGACTTTCACCCCGCGCACACTCATGATGTCCTGCGCGCGCCAGGGTGCCAGCGCTGCGCGCTGCCCGTCGTCCATCCAGCCCAGCTGCTCCAGCACTTCCACCGTGGCCGCAAACAGCGCGGGCATGTTGCCGTCCAGGATCTTGACGGCAAAGGCCTCGCGGCGGCTGCGGCTGGCAAAAGCCTGCACGCCGTCGGCCCCCACTTTGGTGACCCAGTCGCCGCGCCCGGCCCGCATGAAGGCCTCGTCGCTGCGGCGGGTGCCGCTGACCAGTTGCGGATGCGCGGCCATGGCGCCTGCCATCTGCCCGAAGCTTTCGCCGAATTCCGCATCCTGCGTGCCGCTGGCCAGGCGCGCATAGGCCCGGGCCAGGTTCGCAAGCGGCATCGCAAAGTTGGGCGCGGAGCAGCCGTCGATGCCGTCGCGCATGGCGCCTTCCTCCAGCCCGGCCGCGCGCGCCACGCTGCGGCGCACGGCCTGCTGCAGCGGGTGCGCGGGGTCCAGGTAGTCCGCAAGCGGCAGCCCGTGCTGCACGCAGTAGGCGAGAAAGCCCGAGTGCTTGCCGCTGCAATTGTGGTGGCGCTCGTCAAAGGCGCCGGCCACGCCCGGCAGGCCCAGCTCGGTGAAGTAGGGCACATGGCAGCCGCAGCGCAGCGCCTTGTAGTTCAGGCCGGCCTTGTCCAGCATGCCCTGCACCTGCGCCACATGCATGTTCTCGCCGCTGTGGCTGGCGCACAGCATGGCCACCTGCTCGCTGCCAAAGCCAAAGTGCTTCGCGCCGCCGGCCTGCATGAAGGGCAGGGCCTGCAGGGGCTTGATGGTGGATCGGGTGAAGGTCATGCGCCAGGCGTCGCCGGCCGATGCCAGCAGGCGGCCTTGCGCGCTGACGACTGCCACGGCGCCCAGGTGCTGGTTCTCCGGCGTCTGGCCGCGGCTGAGTTCGATGAGCGGTACGGTTGCGTTCATGCCGCATTGTGCGGCAGTTGCCTAGCGGACGATGGCGACGCGCTGCTGCAGCCGCCGCACCAGGCCCGACAGCGAGAAGCATGCAATGAAGTACACCAGCGCGACGAAGGCGTACATCTCCACCATGCGGCCGTCGCGCTGCGCGATCTTGGAAGCCGCGCCGACGAAGTCGGTGATGGACAGCACATAGACCAGCGACACGTCCTGGAACAGCACGATGGTCTGCGTCAGCAGCACTGGCGCCATGTTGCGGAAGGCCTGGGGCAGCACCACAAACCGCATGACCTGCCAGTAGTTCATGCCCATGGCATGACCGGCGGCCACCTGCCCGCGCGGGATGGACTGGATGCCCGCGCGCATGATCTCGCAGAAATAGCAGGCCTCGAACATGATGAAGGTGATGAGGCAGGATGCGAATGCGCCCACGCTGACCGGCTCCTTCGCGCCGATGATCCAGGCACCGATGTACGGCACCAGGAAATAGAACCAGAAGATCACCAGCACCAGCGGCACCGAGCGCACCAGGTTCACATAGGCGCCCGCAACTGCGGCGGCCGCCCGGATGCCCGAGAGCCGGCACATGGCCAGCAGCGTGCCCACCACGATGCCACCGGCCGTGGCCAGTGCGGTGAGCTTGAGCGTGAAGACCATGCCCGTGAGGAACAGGTACTGCCACGAGCGGGCGATGACGTCGAAGTCGAAATTTCCAAGCATGGTTTGGTAGCGGTGTCAGCTCAGTGGCCGGCGGACTGCGGCCCGCTGATGAGCCCGGGCACCGCGACGCGGCGCTCGATGGCGCGTGCCACGGCAATGACGGCGATGTTGACGGTGAGGTAGACCAGCGTCGCCGCAGTCAGGGCCTCGAACACCTGGAACGAGAATTCCTGGATGGCGCGTGCGCGCGAAGTCAGCTCCAGCAGGCCGATGGTCAGCGCCACCGCGCTGTTCTTGATCAGGTTCAGGAACTCCGAGGTGAGCGGCGGCAGCACGATGCGAAGGGCCTGCGGCAGCACGACATGGCGGTAGGTCTGGGCCGTGGTCAGCCCCATGGCCATGCCCGCCATCGACTGGCCGCGCGGCAGCGCCAGGATCCCCGCCTTGAGCTGCTCGGCCACCCGGGCCGAGGCAAAGAAGCCCAGGCAGACCACGGCGGTGAAGAACGGCGCATGGGGCATCTGCTTGACGGCCTGCCCCAGCGCTGCCGGCAGCAGCTCGGGCACGACGAAGAACCAGAGGAACATCTGGACCAGCAGCGGGATGTTGCGGAACACTTCCACATAGGCGTTGCCTGCCCGCACGGCGGGGCGGGAAGGCAGCGTCCGCATGACGCCGACGAGGATGCCGAGCGCCAGCGCCATGGCCCATGCGCACAGGCCTGTGGCCAGCGTCCAGCCCAGCCCCGAAACCAGGGAGGCGAGGTAGGTGCCCGTGCCTTCCGGAGACGCTTCCCAGAAGATCTTCCAGTTCCAGTTGTAGTTCATGCGGGCTTCACTTCACCGGGCGGCCGTGGCTGCGTGCCGGCCCATTTGCGCATGCAGCATCGGCAGGTCCACATTGCCGCCGGACAGCACCACGATGGCGTCCTTGTCGCCCAGCGTGACCCGGCCCGACAGCAGGGCTGCCAGCGCCACGGCGCCGCCGGGCTCGACCACCAGGTGCAGTTCCTCGAGCGCGAAAACCATGGCA
Organism: Pseudomonadota bacterium; assembly: GCA_040385105.1. Taxonomy (GTDB): domain Bacteria; phylum Pseudomonadota; class Gammaproteobacteria; order Burkholderiales; family Burkholderiaceae_C; genus JACMQX01. The sequence goes on along the minus strand of JAZKHY010000090.1, from coordinate 12,360 downwards.
GCCGCCACTTCGGCATCGGTGACGCACAGCCCTTCGCTCAGCAGGCGCTGGTTGATGGCAAAAGGCAGTTCGGCCGGCGTGGCCGCCAGCAGGGCGTCGCATATCGAGCGGGACATGCCGTCATTGGCCTCGCGGTTGCCGGTGGTCAGCGAGCGGGCCGTGTCGTCGAAGCCCGCCGGCTCGACAGCCACGATGCGCGTGCGGCTGGACAGATGCTCCAGCACCAGGCCGGCGCTGGCCAGCAGCCCGCCCCCGCCGCACGGCGCGATGAAGGTGTGCAGGCGCTCCAGCGCCTGCGGCGGCAGGTCGCGCAGCGCTTCCAGCGCGAGCGTGCCCTGCCCGGCCAGCACGTCCGGATGGTCGCCGGGCGGCACCAGCACCCCGCCGGTTCCGGCCGACAGCCGCATCGCAATGGCCTCGCGGCTTTCGGCATGGCGGTCATAGAAGCTGACCCGCGCCCCATGGCGCAGTGCCTTGGCGACCTTGTTCTTCGGCGCGTCCGCGGGCATGACAATGGTGGCGTCCATGCCTGTCTGGCGCGCCGCCCAGGCGATGGCCTGGCCATGGTTGCCGGTGGAATAGGCGACGACGCCCCGCGCCCGCTGCGCCGGTTCGAGCGACAGCAGCGCGTTGATGGCGCCGCGCACCTTGAACGAGCCCGTGACCTGCAGGCATTCGGGCTTGATCCAGACAGAGCCGCCCACGATTTCGTCCAGCAGCGGCGAGCGCAGCAACTGCGTGTGGCGCGTGTAGCGGCGCAGGCGCAGGGCCGCGCGCTCCACATCGCCGAAGACAGGCACACGCATCTCCCCCAGCAGTTCATGGCGGATGGTCATGGGGCGGGAGGCAACGGATTCCATGGCGGCGGCTTCGCGGCGGGTTACTGGTAGGCCGCAGGGTCGCCGGAGTCGGTGGGCTTCGCGATCACGCCCTTGAGCGTGTCGCTCATCGGCACGTTGAGGTTGATGCCCTTGGGCGGGATCGCGCTCAGGAACCACTTCGAATACAGCTTGTTGATCTCGCCGCTGCGGAACACGTCGGTGATCGCCTGGTCCACCAGCTTCTTGAAGTCCGGGTCGTTCCTGCGCAGCATGATGCCGTAGGGCTCGACCGACAGCGGCTCCTTCGAAATCACATACTCGGCCGGGTTTCTTGCATTGGCGGCCATGCCGTACAAAATGATGTCGTCCATCGCGTAGGCGGCGATGCGCCCGGAGTCCAGCATGGCCATGCCTTCACCGTGGTCCACCACCGGCGCGATATTCATGCCCAGGTTCTTCGTGGTGTTCAGCGTGAGCATGAGCTTGATGTTGGACGAGCCCGATGTGGAGGACACGCCCTTTCCGCGCAGGTCGGCGACGGAATTGATGCCGGAGGCCTTCTTGCTCATCAGCCGCGTGGCCGTGACGAAGGTGGTCGGGCCGAACGAGACCTGCTGCTGGCGCTCCAGGTTGTTGGTGGTGTTGCCGCATTCCAGGTCGATCGTGCCGTTGGCCATCAGCGGGATGCGCGTGGCCGGCGACACCGGCTGCAGCTTCGTCGCCACCGGGATCCCGAGGCGCTTGCCGGCAGCCTCCACCACCTTCATGCACAGGTCGATGTGGTAGCCGATGTATTGCTGCTTGTCGTCCAGGTACGAAAACGGCGCCGACGTGTCGCGCACGCCAAGCACCAGGGTGCCGGTCTCCTTGACCTTCTTCAGGGTTCCGGTGAGTTCCTGCGCACCGGCGGCGCCGGCAAAACAAGCGGCAAGGGCCGCGGCTGCCAGGGAGAACCTGGTGAATCTGCTCATGTGAATGCTCCGTTGATGAAGGGTGAGGAGCCAGGCCGGCAAAGCCGCGCACAGGCACCAGTTGCCGAATGTAGGATGCAAAGATTCATATAAGATTGAATAAACGTCGCATAAAGCATGAATGTCTTTCATGTATGCAAGGCGTGTAGCCAACAACCGGAGTGCCGTGTGATCCGCTACCTCAACACCCTTTCCGCCGTCGCACGCCATGGCACCTTTGCCGCGGCAGGCGACCGCATCGGCCTCACGCAGTCGGCCGTCAGCGTGCAGATGCGCAAGCTCGAGGAGGCGCTGGGCGTCACGCTGTTTGACCGCAGCGGGCGTGGCGCGGTGCTCAACGAGGCCGGCCGGCGCGCACTGGCGCATGCCGAGCAGATCGTCCAGCTGTTCGGCCAGATGACGGCCGGCGTGGATGACGCCGAGCTCACCGGCACGCTGCGCGCGGGCGGCATCATGACCTGCCTGCTGAGCGACGTGGTGGACGCCATGCCCGCCTTCAGCAAGCGCTTCCCGAGGGTGGAGGTGCACCTCACGCCCGGCCACACCATGGAACTGCTGACCATGGTCGAGAAGCAGCGGCTGGACTGCGCGCTGATCGTCAAGCCCGCCTACCCCATCGAGGGGCTGCTCACCTGGAAGTCCCTGCGCCAGGAGCCGTTTGTGCTGCTGGTGCCGGCGCGCGAGCGCTCCAGCGACGTGGCGGCGCTGCTGGCCAGCCGGCCGTTCATCCGCTATAACCGCCACTCGCACGGCGGCAGCCTGGTGGACCGCTACATCAAGCGCAAGCGGTTCGTGCTGAAGGAGGCGATGGAGACGGACTCGATCGAAACCATCGGGCTGCTGGTGGCGCGCGGCGTGGGCGTGGCCATCGTGCCGCGCGCGCCGGTGCTCAAGGTGCTGGGCCTTCAGGTGCGCGAGGTGGACCTGAAGGAAGATACGTTTTACCGCGAGATTGGCCTGGTGGAGCGGGCCGACGGCGCCCATGCCCACCTGAGCGGCGACTTCTGGCGCGCCATCTCCAGGCAGAAGGCGCGCAGGCAACAGGCGGGGGCATGATGAAGGGTCATGATGAGGCGTTATGCGTCCATGCAAGGAAATCCGCTGCTGCCCGGCCCGGCGTTGCCAGAATTGCCGGATGCAAACCCGCGTTCCCTGCGAGAGGTGACTTCATGAGCGCAAGGCTGGTCATGGCGGCCATGCTGCTGGCCTGGGCGGCGCCGGCCCTGCAGGCGCAGGTGGCCGAGACCGTCCATTTCCCGAGCAAGGGCGGTGCAAGCCGGCTCGTCGCCTACCTGTACCTGCCTGCCACGCCCGGCCCGCATCCGGCCGTGGTCATGATGCACGGCCGGGCCGGGCTGTATTCAGCAAGCAGCGCCACGCATGATGCGCAGGCGCTGTCGTCGCGCCATGTCCTGTGGGCCCGCTTCTGGGCCGACCGCGGCTATGCCGCGCTGCTGGTGGACTCGTTCGGGCCCCGGGGTTACCCGCGCGGGTTCGCGGCCGGCACCAACGACGGCAGCCGCCCGCCCGAGGTGAACGAAGTCACCATCCGCCCGCTGGATGCCTACGGCGCGCTGGACTACCTGCGCAAGCGCGGCGGCGTGGTGGCGGACCAGGTCTTCCTGCATGGCTGGTCCAACGGCGGAAGCGCCGCGCTGTCGGCCGCGTCGGCCAGGGCGCCCGGCATCGTGGCGCCGACGCCGGCCACCGGGTTCCGTGCGGTGCTGTCGATGTACCCCGCCTGCACCCAGGTGGCGCGCCATTACGCCGGCGACTATGCCACCTACACGCCGCTGCTGCTGCTGATCGGCTCGGACGACGAGGAAGTCCGGCCGGAGAACTGCCGCATCCTGGCAGACGATGCGAAGGACAACGGCAGCGACGTCGAGTTTGTGCTGTATGAAGGCGCGGAGCATTCCTACGACACGCCTTCGCCCGGCCGCCGGCGCTTGCCGGCCAATGTGGCGGCGGCGGCCGACAGCATGCGCCGCGCGCAGGCATTCTTCGAGCAGTACAGGAACTGACGCGCCGCATGCGGCCCCTGTCCCCGGCTTGACGCTGCGCGCGATCGGGCTGTTCCACAATAGCCGCATGCATCAACTCCGCGCTCCGCTGCAGGCACAGGTCGTCGAATGGCTGGTCCGCTCCGGCGCCGTGGTGCGCCAGGGCGAGGTGGTGCTGGTTCTTGAAGCGATGAAGATGGAGCACGAGGTGCGCGCGACCGCCGACGGGCGAGTGCGTGAGCTGTTCTTCGCGGCGGGCGAGGCGGTGGATGAAGGCGCCGTGCTGGCGTCTTTCGATGCGCTGCCCCTGGGTGCTGATGCAGGTGCTGATGCAGGTGCGGGTGCCGTTGGCGGGACCGCGCCGCAGGGCGCTGCCACGCCCACCGCCGGTGCGGCCGCGGGCATGCGCGACGACCTGCGCAAGGCGCTTGACCGGCATGCCCCCACGCTGGACGCCAGCCGCCCGGACGCAGTGGCCAGGCGCCATGCGCTGGGCCTGCGCACGGCGCGCGAGAACATTGCCGCGCTGTGCGACGAAGGCTCGTTCATGGAATATGGCGCCCTTGCAGTCGCTGCGCAGCGCAGCCGCCGCACGGCAGAAGACCTGGCGCTGAACACGCCGGCCGACGGCATGGTCACAGGCATTGGCAGCATCAACGGCGTGCAGTTCGGCGCACAGCGGTCGCGCTGCGCCGTCATGGCCTACGACGCCACGGTGCTGGCCGGCACGCAGGGCATGCGCAACCACCAGAAGACCGACCGGATGCTGGGTATTGCGCTGAAGGAGCGGCTGCCTGTCGTGCTGTTTGCGGAAGGCGGCGGTGGCCGGCCGGGCGACACCGACATGCCCATCGTCGCGGGCCTGCATGTGGGCACCTTCGCCAGCTTCGCCCGGCTCAACGGGCAGGTGCCGGTGGTCGGCGTCGCCGCAGGCCGCTGCTTTGCGGGCAACGCCGCGCTGCTGGGTTGCTGCGACGTGATCATCGCCACGGCGGGCAGCAACATCGGCATGGGCGGCCCGGCCATGGTGGAGGGCGGCGGGCTCGGCGTGTTCAGGCCCGAAGAGATCGGGCCGTCCGGCGTGCAGCATGCCAACGGCGTGATCGATGTCCTGGTGGAAGATGAAGAACAGGCCGTCGCGGCTGCGCGGCACTACCTGTCGTTCTTCCAGGGGGCACTGGCGGGATTCACTGCACCCGACGCGGCGGCATTGCGCGATGCAGTGCCGGAGAACCGGTTGCGCGTCTATGACACCCGCGCGGTGCTGCGCGGCGTGGCGGATGAGGGGAGCGTGCTGGAACTGCGCAGCGGCTTCGGCAAGGGCATCCACACCGCGCTGGCGCGCATTGAAGGCCGGCCAGTGGGCATTCTCGCCAACAACCCGCTGCACCTGGGCGGCGCCATCGATGCAGACGCCGCCGACAAGGCCGCCCGCTTCATGCAGCTGTGCAATGCGCATGGCCTGCCGCTGGTGAGCTTTGTCGACACGCCCGGCTTCATGGTCGGGCCGGATATTGAAGAGAAGGCGCAGGTGCGCCATGTGAGCCGCATGTTCATTGCGGCTGCACACCTGCGGGTGCCGTTCTTCAGCGTCGTGCTGCGCAAGGGCTACGGGCTGGGTGCGATGGCCATGACGGCGGGTGGCTTTCATGAGCCGGTGTTCAATGTGGCCTGGCCCACCGGCGAGTTCGGTGCCATGGGCCTTGAGGGGGCCGTCAAGCTCGGGTACCGCAAGGAGCTTGAAGCGGTGCCCGAAGGCCCGCAGCGGCAGGCGCTCTACGACAGGCTGGTGGCGCAGCAGTACGACAACGGCAGCGCGCTCAACATGGCGGCGACGCTGGAGATTGATGCGGTGATCGACCCCGCGCAAACCCGGGCCTGGATCGCCAAAGGCCTGGCATCGCCGCGCGGCAGCATGCGGGCAGGCGGCGTGATCGACACCTGGTAGGGCAGGGGTGCGTCAAGCCAGCCAGTGGGCCACCAGCGGCATCAGCAGCGACGCCAGCACCACCTGCATGCCCAGCGCCAGCCCTGCATAGGCACCCGCATCCGGATTGACCTGCAGCGCCCGCGCCGCGCCGATGCCATGCGAGGCGGTGCCCAGCGCAAAACCGCGTGCGACCCAGCCGTTGTGGGTGACCGGAATGCGCAGCGCATCGAACAGGTACTTGCCGCTCAAGGCGCCGACCAGGCCGGTGATCACGGCGAACACTGCCGACAATGCCGGGATGCCGCCGATCTTGTCCGCAACGCCCATGGCCACCGGCGCGGTGACCGACTTGGGGGCAAGCGACAGCAGCACATCATGCGGCAGGCCGAAGGCCCAGCCCAGCGCCACGGCCGAGATGGCGCAGGCGGCGCCACCTGCCAGTGCGGCAATCAGCAGCCGGCCCCAGCGGCGGCGCAGTTCATCACGCCGCTGCCAGAGCGGCCAGCCCAGCGCCACGACGGCCGGGCCGAGCAGGAAGTGGATGAACTGCGCGCCCGCGAAGTAGGTCGGGTAGCTCACGCCGGTGGCCAGCAGCGTGCAGGCCAGCACCACGACCGTCCACAGCACGGGGTTGGCCCACGGTGCCTGCTTCAGCCGGGCATAGGCCGCCTGGGCCAGCACATAGACGACGAGTGTCGCCGTCAGGCCGAACAGCGGCGTCGCGGAAAGGTAGACCCAGAGCTCAACGAACTTCGGCATTGGCTCCCCCGTCGTCCGCCTGCCCGTCGGCCTGCACGTCGGCACGCGACAGCAGGTGCAGCGTGAGCACGGTCACGGCCAGGCCCACCCAGGTGGACAGCACGATCACCACCAGAATGCGCCCGCCGTACCTGTCCAGCAGCGACAGGTGCGTCATCACGCCCACGCCGACCGGCACGAACAGCAGTGACAGGTGCGACAGCAGGTAGTCGGCGCAGGCCGCCACCGGCTCCCGGACCATGGGGCTTTGCAGGGCGGCCAGCAGCAGCATCATGCCTACCACGGGGCCCGGGAAGGGCAGGGAGAGGCCGCGCGCGAGCAGCTCGCCGATGGACTGGAGCGCGAGAAGCCAGGCGAGGCCACGCAATGCTTGCATTGCTCAGCAGTTCCTTGCCTGCATGGCCCGCCTCAGAACCTCGGCAGGTCCGGGTGCGATATCTTGCCGCCGCGCACCAGCATCCTGCCGTACTCTGCGCAGCGGTTCAGCGTGGGGATGACCTTGCCGGGGTTGAGCAGGCCCTTTGCGTCGAATGCGCGCTTCACGCCGAACATCTGCTCGTTTTCTTCGGCCGAGAACTGCACGCACATGGAGTTGAGCTTTTCCACGCCCACGCCATGCTCGCCGGTGACGGTGCCGCCCATGGCCACGCTGGTCTCCAGGATGTCGGCGCCGAACTGCTCGCAGCGGTGCAGCTGGTCGGCATCATTCGCATCAAACAATATCAGCGGGTGCAGGTTGCCGTCGCCCGCATGGAAGACGTTGGCGCATTTGAGGCCGTACTTCTTCTCCATCTGCTGGATGGCCAGCAGGATGTCGGCCAGGCGCTTGCGCGGTATGGTGGAGTCCATGCACATGTAGTCGGGGCTGATGCGGCCCGACGCCGGGAAGGCATTTTTGCGGCCGCTCCAGAAGCGCAGGCGCTCGGCCTCGTCTTTGCTCACCGCAATGGCGGTGGCGCCGGCATTGCGCAGCACGGCGCTCATGCGGCCGATCTCTTCTTCAACCTCTTCGGGCGTGCCGTCGCTCTCGCACAGCAAAATGGCTTCGGCCGTCAGGTCGTAACCGGCATGCACAAAGTCTTCCACGGCGGCCGTCATCGGCTTGTCCATCATCTCCAGCCCCGCCGGGATGATGCCGGCCGCAATGACGGCGGCCACAGCATCGCCCGCCTTGCGGATGTCGTCAAAGCTGGCCATGATGCAGCGCGCCAGCATGGGCTTTGGCACGAGCTTGACGGTGACCTCGGTGGTTACTGCGAGCATGCCCTCGCTGCCCACGATGAGCGGCAGCAGGTCCAGCCCCGGCGAGTCGAGCGAGTCGCCGCCAAACTCCACGGGCTCGCCTTCCACCGTGAAGCCGCGCACCTTGAGCACGTTGTGCAGCGTCAGGCCGTACTTGAGGCAATGCACGCCGCCCGAGTTCTCGGCCACATTGCCGCCGATGGTGCAGGCGATCTGGCTGGACGGGTCGGGCGCGTAGTACAGGCCATGGGGCGTGGCGGCCTCGCTGATGGCCAGGTTTCGCACGCCGCACTGCACGACGGCGGTGCGGCTGAAGGCGTCGAGCTTGAGGATGTTGTTGAACTTGGCGAGCGACAGGGTCACGCCCAGGCCATGCGGCATCGCGCCGCCCGACAGGCCGGTGCCCGCGCCGCGCGCGACCACCGGCACGTCCAGCGCATGGCAGGCCCTGAGCACCGCCTGGATCTGTTCATAGGTTTCCGGCAGCGCCACGCACAGCGGGCGCTGGCGGTAGGCGGTCAGGCCGTCGCATTCGTAGGGGGTGGTGTCTTCATTCGTCCAGAGCAGGGCATGGGCGGGCAGCACGGCCTTCAGGGCCTGCACGACCTGTGACTGGCGAGCGGTCCTTTGCAGCGCAACTTGCTGCTCAGGGGTGGTGGGGGCGTTCATGCCGCTACTCTAGGGGAAATGTGCGCGCTTGTGCATGAAGTTTCTTCCACCCCTGTGTGAAAATCCGCCCATGGACTCACCTCGCAAGAACGGCCTCACCACCACCCTGCTGCATTCCGACCGCCGCTTCGGCGTGGAGCACGGCGCCATGCACAAGCCGGTGCACCCGTCGGTGGCCTTCGGCTACGAGGACTCGCGCGACCTGGCCGCCGCCTTCCAGGGCACGAAGCCCGGCTTCACCTACGGCCGCTCGGGCAACCCGACCACGGCCGCGCTGGAGGCCAAGATCACCGCGCTGGAGCAGGGCGTGGGCTCGGTGTGCTTTGCCACGGGCATGGCGGCCATCGGCCACACGCTGCTGGCGCTGCTGCGCGCGGGCGACCACATGGTGGCCAGCAAGTTCCTGTTCGGCAACACGGCCAGCCTGTTCGACACGATGGCGCAGCAGGGCATCGCGCTGGACCATGTGGACGCAACGGACGCCGCTGCGGTCGAGGCGGCATTGCGTCCCGAAACACGCATCGTGTTCGTCGAGACCATCGCCAACCCGCGCACCCAGGTGGCGGACCTGGCGGGCATCGGCAAGCTGTGCGCGGCGCGCGGCATCCTCTACATCGTGGACAACACCATGAGCACGCCGGTGCTGTTCAGCCCCAGGGCCGTGGGCGCCGGGCTGGTGATGAACTCGCTGAGCAAGTACATCTGCGGCCACGGCAATGCGCTGGGCGGCGCGATCACCGACACCGGGCTGTACGACTGGGTGGGCTACCCCAACATCTTCCAGGGCTACCGGAGCCTCAAGCCCGCCGCGCAGGGCCTGAACCAGATCCGCAAGAAGGGCCTGCGCGACATGGGCGGCACGCTCGCGCCCGAGGCGGCGCACCACATTGCCGTGGGCGCCGAAACGCTGGCCCTCCGCATGGACCGCACCTGCAGCAACGCGCTGGCGCTGGCGCGCTTCCTGGAGCAGCAGCCGCAGATTGCCCGCGTGTACTACCCGGGCCTGGCCTCGCATGCGCAGCATGGGCGGGCTGCGGAGTTGTTTGGCGGCCGCTTCGGCGGGTTGCTGGCGATCGAGCTGGTGGATGGCATTGACTGCTTCTACTTCCTCAACCGGCTGGACCTCGTCGTGTCATCGACCCACCTGGGCGACAACCGCACCCTGGGCATCGCCGTGGCGCACACCATTTACTTCGAGATGGGCGCGGCCAAGCGGGCGGAGCAGGGGATTGCGGAATCGCTGATCCGGATTTCGGTGGGGATTGAGGATGTGGCGGATTTGATCGGGGACTTCAGGCAGGCGATGGCAGGCTGACTGATCGGCGGGTGTCGGGCGCTCGTTGTGCTTCATGCCGGGGCTTCTTCGGGATCAGGCGGGCAGGTTGAGATGGATTGACTGTGGCCTAGCCCATACTGTTGCGCAACCACTCCGCAAACGCCGCCACCTCCCACCGGTCCATCGCCCCGGTCCGCCAGCACAGGTAGTGAGCATGCGGACTCGGCACGTTGCGCTCCGAGATGCGTTCCAGCGAACCGTTGTCCAGCCAGGGCTGGCCGAGTTTCAGGCGGATGAGCGCGATGCCCAGGCCTTGCGCAGCCGCATCGCACATGAGGCCGATGTCGTTGAACGATGAGCCTTCCGCCGGCTCAACGCCGTCGGCACCGTGTGCGAGGAACCAGGTGCGCCAGGGCTCCAGGGGGCTCTTGATGAGCTTGGCGTCTTTCAGTTCTTCAATGCTGTCGAACGGCCCGTTCTCGCGGATGTACGCGGGCGAGGCCATGGGCGTGACTTCATCCGTCATCAGGCAGACATGCTCCATGTCGGCATAGCGGCCGGTGCCGAAGCGGATGACGAGGTCTGCATCTTCGGCCACCACGTCCAGCAGCGGGATGGACACTTGCAGCGTGAGGTCGATCTCGGGGTAGGCCTCGATGAAGGCGCGCAGGCGCGGCATCAGAATGGAGCGGGAGAAGGTGGGTGTGACGGCGACGCGCAGCTTGCGCTTGCCCTGCATCGCGTCCTGGCCCGGGAAGCGCTCGAGGATGGCGATGCCCTCGCGCACATGGGCCAGGTATTCGCTGCCTTCGGTGGTCAGCGAGAAGTCGGCGCGGCCGAAGAGCTTGGTGCCGATGATCTGTTCGAGCTGCTTGACCCGGTGGCTGACCGCACTGGGGGTGACGCAGAGTTCCTCTGCAGCCTGGGTGACGCTGCGCAGCCGGGCCAGTGCCTCGAAGGTGAGGAGGCACTGGATGGGCGGGATGCGGGCGGTCATGGCAAGTCAACTGGTATGGCAGGGCAAGTCTATACGTTTGGTGGGTAGTGTCCGGTGCCGCAAGCGAGCAGCATCTGGTCAAACTGACCAACACAGCCAGAGGAGCATCAGCAATGGGAACGCCATCCACAAGCGGCACCACCCACACGGGTGTGCGGTCCGGCACCATGCAGGCCGGGCCAGCCACGCAAGCTGCGCCCGATGCACCACCACAGCAGCGCAGCGGGGAGATGACCGTCACAGAGGGCTTTGCAAGCCCCCAGGACAAGCCGCCCATTGAGACCGGCTGGAAAGACCGCATCCCGGGCATCTTCAGCAAAAGCACCCGGACAGGCGGCATGGCAACGCCCCTGTTGCATGCGCCACAGGACGTGGACGAGGCCGAATCCGGGATCGGCTTGCTGAAAGACATGAAGCATGACGGCCCCCTTACGCTGGAAGTTCCAGAGGACCAAACGGGGGACGACGGTCCGCCCTCGCCCTCCATGGTGAAGCAGCAGGGCCCGGAGACAGCCACAACTGCTTCCACCACGGCAAGCTCGACAACAACAAGCTCATCGACGACGACGTCCGCAACAACAACGTCCATCCCTGCTGCACTTGCGACGGGCACGCCTGCCGAAGACAGGTTCAGCTACGGGACGATGAACGGCCACCCGGTGCGTGTCCTGGGTCGGGAGCGACTTGATGTTGCGCTTGACACCACGCCGGCGGGTTTCAAGGCCCTGGAGGGTCTTGGCGCGCGAATCGTTTCGGTCGGCACTGATGAGAGGCGCCGCATCGGCGGGGTGGTGCAGGGCAAACTCGACTTCGTTCGCTGCACGCTGCCTTCGGAAATGGTCAAGCTCAACGGCCCGTCAGGGCGAAGGGAAAAGGAGGGTCCGACTCTGGACACCAAAGCGCTGCCGGCCTGGGGGAGCGATTTGATCCGCGAGCAGCGAAAGGCGCACTTTGCTGCGCTTAGATCGCTGGTCGCTGAAAAGGCACCGGAAAGCAGGCTGGCCACGGTAGCCGATTTCGTGGGAAAAAAGGAGGGCGACCACACCTTCATCGTCAGTAGGGTTTCGCGTAGGGGGTATGTTGTCCGCCATGAAAGCGCGGTGGACTCCACGGAATCCGAGGTTGCAGTCAGGCCCGTCGCCCTGGCGCCGGGACAATCGGGCATCCTGGCGTTTTACCGCGGTTCTGATGCGTCCTCAGGCGCCCTGAAGGTGGAAGCCCTGTACACGACGCCCTTCAAGGACACTTTTGCATTGGAAAGCCTGAAAGACCCGTATAACAATTCAGGACTGAACTATGCTGTGGAGTACCCCGGGGAAGCGTTCTGGGGCACAGCCGATACAGATTCCAGGCAGGCTTTGCCATCGTGGGCAACCGTACCGGAGAAGCCTGCCTGAAGCGCTATTTGAAGATAACGGTCTTGTGGCCGTTCAGCAGCACCCGGTGCTCGCTGTGCCACTTCACGGCGCGCGCCAGCACCTGGCTTTCGGTGTCGCGGCCCATGGCGGTGAGGTCTTCCACCGTCTTGCTGTGGTCGGCGCGGGCTACGTCCTGCTCGATGATCGGGCCTTCGTCCAGGTCGGCCGTCACATAGTGGGCCGTGGCGCCGATCAGCTTCACGCCGCGGTCGTGGGCCTGGTAGTAGGGCTTGGCACCCTTGAAGCTGGGCAGGAAGCTGTGGTGGATGTTGAT
>JAZKHY010000089.1:0-39996 GCA_040385105.1 Pseudomonadota bacterium | reverse complement strand
GTGGCGGACCTGTTCACGGCTGTGCCGGAGCTGGTTGCGGCCTTGTAAGAACTGAAAGACCCGTCATCCCGGGCTTGAGCCGGGATCCATGCTGGCGCGCCAACGTGGATGCCGGATCAAGTCCGGCATGACAACCTGGGGCCCGGGGTGCCGGGCCGATTTCCGGAGACAAGACATGAGCTACACCGCCCCCGTCAAGGACATGCTGTTCGACATCAAGCACCTGGCCAACATCGATCAGATCGCGCAGATACCGGGCTTTGAAGACGCCGGCTTCGACACTGCGCAGGCCGTGCTCGAAGAATGCGCCAGGTTCAATGAAGAAGTGGTCGCACCGCTGAATGTGGAAGGCGACCGCAACCCCTCCAGCTGGAAAGACGGCAAGGTCACGACCACGCCCGGCTTCAAGGAGGCCTTCAGGCAGTATGCCGAGGGCGGCTGGCAGGGCCTGCAGCACCCGACCGACTTTGGCGGCCAGGGCCTGCCCAAGACCATCGGCGCGGCATGCGGCGAGATGCTCAACTCCGCGAACCTGAGCTTCGCGCTGTGCCCGCTTTTGACCGATGGCGCCATCGAGGCGCTGCTCACAGCCGGCTCCGATGAGCTCAAGGCCATCTACCTTGAGAACCTTGTCAGCGGCAAATGGACGGGCACGATGAACCTGACTGAGCCGCAGGCCGGGTCTGACCTCGCGCTCGTGCGCACCAGGGCCGAACCGCAGCCTGACGGCAGCTACAAGGTGTTCGGCACCAAGATCTTCATCACCTACGGCGAGCACGACATGGCGGAGAACATCGTGCACCTGGTGCTGGCCCGCGTAGCCGGCGCGCCCGAAGGCGTCAAGGGCATCAGCCTGTTCGTGGTACCCAAGTTCATGGTCAACAAGGACGGAAGCATCGGCGCGCGCAACGATGCGCATTGCGTGAGCATCGAGCACAAGCTGGGCATCAAGGCTTCCCCCACCGCAGTGCTGCAGTTCGGCGACCATGGGGGTGCGGTGGGCTACCTCGTCGGGCAGGAGAACCGCGGCCTGGAGTACATGTTCATCATGATGAATGCCGCCCGTTACGCCGTCGGCGTGCAGGGTATCGCGGTGGCCGAGCGTGCCTACCAGAAGGCCGTGCAGTATGCGAAAGACCGGGTGCAGTCGCGCCCGGTGGACGGCTCGATGAACGCCAGCGCGCCCATCATCCACCACCCCGATGTCAAGCGCATGCTGATGACGATGCGTGCCTACACCGAAGGTTGCCGCGCCATGGCCACCACGGCTGCAGCGGCCTACGACGCGTCGCACCACCACCCCGATGCGGAAGTGCGCAAGCAGAACCAGGCCTTTTATGAATTCATGGTGCCGCTGGTCAAGGGCTACAGCACCGAGATGAGCCTGGAAGTCACCTCGCTGGGCGTGCAGGTGCATGGCGGCATGGGCTTCATCGAGGAAACCGGCGCAGCGCAGTACTACCGCGATGCCAAGATCCTGACCATCTATGAAGGCACGACGGCCATCCAGGCCAACGACCTCGTAGGCCGCAAGACCTCGCGCGATGGCGGGCAGGTTGCCAAGGGCATTGCTGCGCAGATTGCAGCGACCGAAGCAGAACTTGCCAGGAGCGACAGCGTGAATGCGCGTGCCGTGCTCAAGCGCCTGAAGGCTGCGCGCGAAGCCTTCGTTGATGTGGTGGAGTTCGTCGCGGGCAACACCAAGGCATCCCCCAACGCCGTATTCGCAGGCTCGGTGCCCTACCTGATGCTCACCGGCAATGTGGTGGCCGGCTGGCAGATGGCCCGCGCCCTGCTGGTGGCCGAGGCCGAACTCAAGGCCGGCACCGATGCGGACTTCATGAAAGCCAAGATCACCACTGCGCGCTTCTATGCCGACCACATCCTGAGCAAGGTGCCCGGCATCCGCGACAGCATTGTCGAAGGCGCCGACAGCGTAACAGGCCTCGCACTCGAAGCCTTCTGAGAACGTCCAGGAAACCATAAACCGGAGACAAGATGTCCAAGCTTCCCAAGCCCCTGCAGAACCTGCCGCTGCCCGTCATCGGGTCACCGCTGTTCATCATCAGCAACCCGAAGCTCGTCATTGCGCAGTGCAAGGCCGGCGTCATCGGCTCCATGCCCGCGCTCAATGCGCGGCCCGCTGCGCAGCTGGAAGAGTGGCTCATCGAGATCACGGAAGAACTCGCCGCCTACAACAAGGCCAACCCAGACAGGCCCGCCGCCCCCTTTGCGGTGAACCAGATCGTCCACAAGTCCAACGACAGGCTTGAGCACGACATGGCCATGGTGGTGAAGTACAAAGTGCCGGTCGTGATCACCTCGCTGGGCGCGCGCACCGACGTGAACGACGCCATCCACAGCTACGGCGGCGTGGTGCTGCACGACATCATCAACAACTTCTTTGCGAAGAAGGCCATCGAGAAGGGCGCCGACGGCTTGATCGCCGTGGCAGCCGGTGCCGGCGGCCATGCGGGCGTGAAGAGCCCGTTTGCCCTGATCCAGGAAATCCGCGAATGGTTCGACGGCCCGCTGGCGCTGTCAGGCTCCATCTCCACCGGCGGCCAGGTGCTGGCTGCGCAGGCCATGGGCGCCAACTTTGCCTACATCGGCTCGGCCTTCATCGCCACCGACGAAGCCCGCGCCAGCGACGACTACAAGCAGGCGATCGTGGACGGCAACAGCGACGACATCGTCTACAGCAGCCTGTTCACGGGCGTGCATGGCAACTACCTCAAGCCCTCCATCATCAAGGCCGGCATGGACCCGGACAACCTGCCCGAGGGCGATGTCAAGACCATGAACTTCGCGACCGGCGAAGGCAGCAAGTCCAAGGCCTGGAAAGACATTTGGGGCTGCGGACAGGGCATTGGCTCGGTCAAGTCGGTGGTGCCGGCGGCTGAGTACATTGCCCGGCTCAAGCGCGAGTACGACGAGGCGAAGGCGCGCCTGCTGGCCTGAACTTCACTCAGCCGGCTTTGCCGCGCCAGTATCAAGAACCGGCGCAATGACGGAAGGCACTTCCGGCATGCCATAGGTCAGCGTCGTCGCCTTCCCCCAGAACACCTTGTACATGAACACGGTGTACCCGAGGATGGTCGGCAGCGTGATGGCCACGCCCACCAGCAGAATCTCCAGCGACTTGGTGGCGCTGGCCGCCTGCCAGACGGTGAGCTTGTCGATCACGATGAACGGGTAGATGCTGTAGGCGAGACCCAGGAAGGCCATCAGGAAGATCAGCACCGTGCTGGCGAACACGATCCAGCCATAGCCGGCGGCCACGACCTTGGGCTTCATCAGCACATGCAGCGCCGCATAGAAGGCTGCGGCGCAAGCCAGCGGGATCGGCATCAGGCCGATGAACTCCGGCATGCTGAACCACTTGTCAAACACCTGCTGGCTCACCAGTGGCGTTGCCATCGAGATGCCGACGAGCGCAGCGCCCATGGGCCACAACGCGGCGCGGGCCCAGGCCACGGCCTTGAGCTGAAGGTCGCCCCATGTCTTCATGATCAGCCAGCCCGCGCCGAGCACCGCATAGGCTGTGGGCAGCGTGAGCGCAATGCCCAGGCTGAACAGCAGCGACCAGGCGCCGTAGTCAAAACCGGTGAGGTAGCTGCCCAGCATCCAGCCCTGGGCCATGCTGGTCAGCAGCGAGCCAATGGCGAAAAGCCAGTTCCAGAATGACTTGTGCGCGTCGCGCGCCTTCACCCGGAAGTCAAACGACACGCCGCGCAGCGCCAGGCCGATCAGCATCACCGCCACCGGCAGGTACAAGGCGCTCAACACCAGGCCATGCGCCTTGGGAAAGGCCACCAGCAGCACGCCAATGCCCAGCACCAGCCATGTTTCGTTGGCGTCCCAGAACGGGCCGATGCTGGAGACCATGATGTCTTTCTCTTGATCGGTGGCAAACGGCAGCAGGATGCCCACGCCCAGGTCATAACCATCGAGCACGACGTAGATCATCAGCGCCAGACCCATGACGGCCATGAAGAGCAGCGGGAGGATGGTGGTCCACGTGAGTTCCATGATGCGGTCCTCAGCCGGGCTGGCCTGCAGTCGTTGTTGGTGCGGTGGTTGCAACCGGCCCCGGCGCTTCGGGCGCGGGCTTTTCCGGGTGTTCGGCCATGTACTTGAGCACACCGATGTACGACACCAGCAGGAGCGCGTAGAGAAGCAGGTAGGCCACGAGGGTGCCCATGACCATCGGCGGCGGATGCTCCGCCACCACGTCGGCCGTCTTGAGCATGCCGTAGACGATCCAGGGCTGGCGGCCAATTTCAGTCACGTACCAGCCGGCGAGTGTGGCCACCCAGCCGGAGAAGGTCATCGCAGCCAATGCATAGAGCAAGGCCGGTGGCAGGTTGGCCGTGCCGCGCTGCCGGTAAATCTTCCACGCGCCGAACCATGAGACAGCGAGCATCAGCATCCCCACACCGACCATGATGCGGAAGCCCCAGAACACCGGCGCGACTGGCGGGTGCGCGCCCTTGAACTCATTGAGGCCCTTGAGCGTGGCGTTGGCGTCGTGCGCCAGGATCAGGCTGGCGCCCTTTGGAATCTGGATTGCATACAGGGTACGCCCCTCAGCCTCACTCGGCCAGCCAAACAGCGTGAGCGGCGCGCCCTTCTCGGTATGCCAGATGCCTTCAATGGCAGCGATCTTCGCGGGCTGGTGCTCCAGCGTGTTGAGGCCATGCAGGTCGCCCATGAAAATCTGCAGGGGGATGGCGATGGCCGCTGCCACGACCGATGTGCGCAGCGCCTTGTGGGTGCCCGGCGTGGCGGTCTTCCTGATGATCTGCCAGGCGCTGATGCCTGCCATCACGAACGATGCCGTCAACGCCGAGGCCAGCAGCTTGTGCGCCAGCCGGTAAGGGAACGAGGGGTTGAACACAATGTCCCACCAGCTCGTGGCATGGAACTCGCCATTGATGATCTCGAAGCCTGCAGGCGTCTGCATCCAGGAGTTCAGGCTCAGGATCCAGAATGCCGACATCGTGGTGCCGAAGGCCACGAGAAAGGTGGCGATCAGGTGCACCCGCTCCGACACTCGGCCACGCCCGAACAGCATGATGCCGAGGAAGGTGGCCTCAAGAAAGAAAGCCGTGAGCACTTCATAGCCCAGTAGCGGGCCCGAGATATTGCCCGTCTTCTCCATGAAGCCCGGCCAGTTGGTGCCGAACTGGAAGCTCATGGTGATACCCGACACCACGCCAAGTGCGAAGGTCAGTGCGAACACCTTGGTCCAGAAATAGTAGGCCTGCTCCCAGGCAATGGCGTCGGCCGTGCCGCGCGTCGCGTTGTAGCGGATGCGGAAGAACAGCAGCAGCCAGCACAGCGCGATGGTGATGGTCGGGAACAGGATGTGAAAGCTCATGTTCGCCGCGAACTGGATGCGGGAAAGGATCAGGTGTTCCATGTCAGGTCCCTTTGCTGGTCTTGTCTGAAGAGCCGGAGCGGCCCGTCACACGGTCCTTGAACTCCAGCACCTTCGTCACGGCCGAGCCCATGCCCATGAGCTGCTTGGCCGTCTCGGGCGCGAGCTTCTGCACATCGTCAAACCAGACCATCAGCCTGTCGATCAGGTCGTGCATCTCGCGCATGCGCTGCTGCGCATGCTGCTCATCGGCGCTGGTGGCGTCCTCAAGCAAGGCCATGCGCAGCATCGACTGCGTGGGCTCGATCTCGCGGCGCCGGCGCTCCTGTGCCAGCACGCGGAAGATTTCCCACACATCGCCAGGCGCCTCGAAGTACTCGCGTCTGTCGCCCGGCTGGTGCCGCAGGTTGACAAGGCGCCAGGCCTGCAACTCCTTCAGGCCCATGCTCACATTGGAGCGCGAAAACTCCAGCGTCTCGGCAATCTCGTCGGCATTGAGCGCGCGCGGCGAGATGAAGATGAGGGCATAGATCTGGCCCACGGTGCGGTTGATGCCCCATTTGCTGCCCATCTCGCCGAAGTGGGAGACGAACTGGCGGCTCAGCGGAGGGAGGTGGTTCTGCAAGGCCATGGACGGATTCTGTCAGGAACTTCCTGAATTTTCAGGATTTTGTGAAAATTTCCCGGACTGGCATGTCAGGCATTGCCGGACGATTGCAATAATGGGCCGATGAATCCACCTCCGAAGCCTTTGTCCGGCTTGCCCGCGCTTTACCTTTCATCGGACGCGGTCCAGCTGCGCCCGGAAAAACTCATGGGCCGCCAGTCCGCCGGCAATGGCTTCCTGCGCGGCTTTGCCGGTGCTTTCAACAACGAGGCTGGAGGCAAGGAACTGCCTGTCATTACCCGGAATGCGAAAGAGGCCCAGGCGGTGGAAGAAGAGTTGCGCGCCACCGGCTGGAAAGGCGCTGTGCGGCACCAGCCGGCCGCGCAGCCCAACGCATGGACCGGCTTTGACCTGCTGTACTACGCCAGCCCCGTTACCGGCAGCCTGGCCTGGCAGCGCGCGCGGCGTGGCGCGGGCGCCTGGTCGCTGTGCGGCGTCACCCACACCATCAGCAGCGATTCGGTCATGACGCAGATAGCCGACTGCCTGCGCGAGCCGTTCGCGCCATGGGATGCATTGATCTGCACGTCGCACTCCGTGCTGGCTGCGGTGCATCGCGTATGGGCCGTTGAACGCGAGAACCTCGCGCGGCGATTTGGGGTGGACGTCTCCAATGCACCCGTACCCATGACACCGGTGATCCCGCTGGGCATCCACCCACAGGACTTTGCCGGCTCGCCGGAGGCTCGCGCCCGCGTCCGTGCCGCCTGGCAAATGGAGGAAGATGAAGTCGCGGTGCTGTATGTCGGCCGCTTCAGTATGCATGCCAAGGCGAACCCGTGGCCCATGTACCTGGCCGTCGCCAGGGCGGCACAGCGCAGCGGCAAGCGGGTGCGCTTTGTGGAGTGCGGGCACTTCACCCACCCGGAAACCCAGCAGGTGTTCCACGACGAAGCCGCCGCAGCATCCGGCGTCCGCCTGCTGCGGCTCGACGGCAAACAGCCGGGCGCGACTGTGCAGGCCTATGCAGGCGCCGACATCTTCATCACCCTTTCGGACAACATCCAGGAGTCATTCGGCCTCACACCCCTTGAGGCCATGGCGGCCGGCCTGCCCGTGGTGGCGAGCGACTGGGATGGCTACCGCGACACGGTGCGCGATGGTGTGGACGGCTTCCTCGTACCCACACGGCAACCGGGCAGTGCAGCGGCTGCATCCATGGCGATTCACGGCTATGAAGACCGCTGGCTCAGCTACGACCAGTACGTCGCCCGCGCCCATGCACTGGTGGGCGTGGATGTGGAGGCCGCGGCGCAGGCGCTGGAGCGGCTCATCGCCGATGCAGCCCTGCGCCGGCGCATGGGCGATGCGGGCCGCGAACGGGTGCGCACCACCTACGACTGGCAGCATGTTTTCAACCGCTACAAGGCCTTGTGGGCCGAACAGGACGCGCGGCGCCGCCATGCCATCGCCGACCCTTCAGCGGCTGGCGCGACGTTGCTGGCGCCGATGCGCAACCCGCGCTTCATGAATCCGCTGGATATGTTTGCCGCCCATGCCAGCGGCGCCATCACAGGCGGCACGCGGCTGTTGCGCGACACGGCGCCCGGTGTGCCTGCTGTGGACCAGCTGCGCAACATGAAGATGTGGCACTTCACCCAGGGCTGGTTGCCCGACCCGGCCTTCCTGCTCAATGCCGTCAACCTGCTGCCTGAACAAGGTGAAGGCAGCAGCGTGGCCGGATGGGCGGCGCAGATCAAGGTGAGCATTCCGCAGGCCGAGCGCATTGCAGCCTGGCTGCACAAGGTGGGCGTGGTGCGGGTTGAGGGCTAGGGCTGCACCAGTGCGGCAGCGTTGCGCATCAAGGCTTGGGCTCAAACACCGACAGGTTCAGTGGCGTTGAATGGCCCAGCCAGTACGCATGCGTCGTATGGTCCTCCAGGTCGTTGCCGGTGAGCCCGTGCACAAAGATGTCGAGGCCGTTGCGGTGTGACTCCAGCCATGGCACCACGTTGTCAAACTCTTCCCGGGTAAAGGCCAGCTGGCAGCTCCAGTGCGGGTGCGGGCCGACCAGCTTCTCGTGAAAGCGGCCGACGGAAGCCTTGAGTTCCCTGCCGGCAGCCTCGCGCAACGCGCGTGCCTGCTCCACCGTGCCGGGGCCGAAATAGATGTGGGCGTGGTAGCCCGCATGGATGTTGATGGGTCGCTGCGTCATGGATGCCAGCTTAAGCGCAAAGGAGATGGCGCGTGCGGCTTGCATCCGCTCGAAAGCTCAATATACTGTATTTATGAACAGTATCTCCCGGCCCGGCTCCCAACATGGCTGAAACCATCATCCCCCTGTCGGCCATCAAGGGCCGGGGCGCCGCGACGTACCTGCCGCACCGCTTCCAGAAAGACGCGCGCGCCGCGTTTGACGACGGCTGGGGCACGCTGGAAGAGGGCGCGCTTGAGGGGCATGGCGCCCAGGCAACCCAGGTGACGTTTGAGGACGCGAAGAGCGCCATCACCGGCAACGACTCCCCCGACATCTACTTTGACTACGCCGTCAACCCGTACCGCGGCTGCGAGCATGGCTGCATCTACTGCTATGCGCGGCCCACCCACAGCTACCTGAACCTCTCGCCGGGGCTGGACTTCGAGACAAAGCTCATTGCCAAGCGCAACATCGCCGAGGTGTTGCGCAAGGAGCTCGCACGCAAAAGCTATGTGCCCAAGATGATCAACATCGGCTCCGCCACGGACTGCTACCAGCCCATCGAGCGCGAGCTGAAACTCACCCGGCACCTGATCGAGGTGATGCAGGAGGCCAGGCAGCCGTTTGCGCTCGTCACCAAGTCCAGCGGCGTCGAGCGCGACATCGACCTCATCGCACCCATGGCTGCGCAGAAGCTCGCCGCCGTGTACATCACCATCACCACGCTGGACGGCGACGTCGCCCGCAAGCTGGAGCCCCGCGCCGCGGCGCCACACCGGAGGCTGCGCACCATCCGCACCCTGGCGGAGCAGGGCATACCGGTGGGCGTGAGCCTGGCGCCGCACATACCGTTTGTGACAGAAGACATGGAGCAGGTGCTGGAAGCCGCCTGGGAGGCCGGCGCCCGCAGCGCGTTCTATCATGTGCTTCGCCTGCCCTGGGAGGTGGCGCCGCTCTTCAGGCAATGGCTGCAGGTGCACTACCCCCAGCGCGCCGACCGCATCATGGCGCGCATCCACGACATGCGCGGCGGCAAGGACTACGACGCGGACTTTGCGACGCGGATGAAGGGGAGCGGGGCGTGGGCTGAACTGGTGAAGCAGAGGTTTGAAAAGGCGACCCGGAGGATGGGGTTCAACCGGGTGCGGATTGAGCTGGATACGGCGGGGTTCAGGCCGTTGGGGCCGGAAGGACAGGGCAGCTTGTTCTAAGCGGCCAGTCTGGTTCCAGGTGCTACATTCCGCGAGAAGCCAGCATTCAAGGAGTTGCAGGATGGCTGATCTGAAAACCCGAGGCCGCAGTTTCCTTTGCATATTCCCGATTGGCGCAGCCATGCTCGCAGCCACTACCCAACCCGCCTTCGCTGCCGAAGACCCCAAATGCATGGCCCGCTTCGACGCAGAGCGTGGCCGCATCGAGCGTGAGGCGGCGGCCACGGCGCCCAAGGCCAGTGACCTGCCGGCGTACCAGCGCTGGTCTGCCAACCTGCACGCTGCGCTGCAGGCCGCCGGCCGCGAGGCAGAGGCATGCAACAAGCGCAGTACGCCGCCGCTGTCGACGCAGGAGCGTTCAAGCCTGGATGCATGCCTTGCAAGGGCTTCCGGGCGGCTCGCCGAGGCCGAGAAGCGGTATCAAGGCCGGGCGCTGTCGATGGCGGAGCAGACCGCGCAGCGGGCTTTGCAGCAGCAGGCGCTTGACGAGCGCGACGCGTGCGTCAAGGCCCATCGGCGTTAAGCCGAATTTCAGGTCATCGCCTGGCCCGAATTCCGCGACGTCACAATCCCGTCAAACTCCTTCACCTCAAGCCCCATCACCTCCGAGAATTCCTTGCGCACATGCTCGGGCTGGCCGGCCTGGAAGATGTAGGTGGTGTAGAACAGTTTCAGGCGCGGGTGGTTCCTGATCTCGTCCATGGACGGCGCTGTGAGCGTTTGCGCCTTGTCCATCATCGGCAGCACCACGCGCACATTCTTTTCAGGGTCGCGAATGGTGCCCTTGGCTTCGCCGCCCGCGGCAATGCTTTCCATCTCCTCAAAGAACCGGCGGCGGATGGCGACGATGCCGCGGTCGCTGGCGCCCAGGTGTTCCTGCGAACGGTCTGCGATGCGACCCTGGCCGACCCAGGCCAGGAAGTCCTGGTTCATCACGTGCGTGTCGATCCAGCTTCCGTCCGGGTTGGTCAGCGGGCCATACCAGGTCGGGATGTTCTGCTGCACATAGGGCTCGCGCTCCTTCGGCACCCGCGTGTACTTCCAGGTCACGCTCAGCGTGTTCTCGTCGTCGATCGGCACGCGCCATTCAAAATGCTCGCCCAGGAAGAAGCCGTTGGGCCACAGGCAGACGCGGCCGATGGTCCAGGCGTCGTCGTCCTCGCTGCTGTCTTCCTTGATGCGGCGGTAGGTGAAGCCGTAGTCAAATTCGTCAAAGTCCAGCTTCAGGTGGGTGGGGCCGAGCGTGGTGTCGCCGGTGCGCAGGCGCTTGCCCCAGTTCTCGTGCATCCACTCAAAATGCACCGGGTCGATCGAATTCTCCTGGCACTGGAACCAGTTGCAGGGTACTTCAGAGATCACCACCTGGCTGAAGCCGTTCTCCCACGAGAAGGCTTCCCAGTCGGGCAACAGCGGCGCGGGCAGCGGGCCCATGTAGGTCCACAGCATCCCGCCCTTGGCCTGCACCGGGTAGGACTTGATGGTCACGCGGTCCTTTGCCTTGCTGCCGGGAAAGCAGGTGTCTTCAAACGGCTGGGCGATGCATTTGCCTTCTTCGTTGAAGGCCCAGCCGTGGTAGTTGCAGCGCAGGCCGCACTTCTCCACCATGCCGTAGGCCAGGTCGGCGCGGCGGTGGGCGCAGCGCCTGTCCACAAGGCCATAGGTGCCGCTCAGGTCCTTGTAGAGCACCAGGTCCTCGCCCATCAGGCGCATCGGCTTGGTTGAGCGGCTGTCGAACTCGGAGACCCCGGCCACCGGCATCCAGTAGCGGCGCAGCAAGGCGCCCATGGGTGTGCCCGGGCCGACCTGCGTCAGGAGTCTGTTTTTCTCTTCGCTCAGCATGATGTGTCCCCTTTCTCTCGGCTATTGGCCCCAGACCGCGAAGCCCGCGCCCACCCCTGTGCCGGCGGGTGTGCGGTGCAGCGGGTAGTACTCTTTCCAGCGCAGCGGCAGCGCCTGCGCGGCGCCGGCGGTGACGATCCAGTTCAGTATCTCGGAAGAGCCCGAGTTCAGCGCGCCGCGCGGGATGCTGCGCAGTGCCGCATGGTCGCCGGTGGCCAGGGCGTCAAGAATCTTCTGGTCCAGCTCCTCGTCCACCACAAAGTGGCTCAGGCCGCCTGAGGCGACAACGGCCACGCGCAGCTGGCTCGGGCTCGCATGGATGACGCGGGCCAGCGCCAGGCCCAGGTCATGGCAGCGCGAAGCGCTGGGCACGTTGGGGCCGTAGTAGGTGTTCAGCAGGATCGGCACCACCGGAATGGTACGGCCGCGGAACAGCCGCTTGATGATGAAACCGTAGGCATGGCCAAAGCCGGCCACGCTGGCATCGTCCACCCTTGAGCAGGTGGCAATGTCGAAGTTCTCGTCGATCAGCCCCTGGATCAGTTCCAGCGCAAAGGCCGGCGAGCCGGGCACCTTGTGCGCCGCGTCCATCAGGTAGCCGCGGCCCATGTCCTGCACCCAGTCAGCGCTTTCCTCGTCGCCGTACTTGTCGCTGGTGATCATCTCCTCGCCATGGAAGATGGCAATGGCCGGCTGGTTCGCGGCGGTGAACAGCTCGCGCTGGTCGTCGCCGACGATCACCACCACATCCGGCGCGGCCTTCTCCAGCTCATCGCCCAGCCTGTCCAGCGAGGCGCTGCAGGCGCGCTCCTTGGCGGCGAGGATCTCCGGCGAGATGATGTCCGCCGAGCGCGGGCCCAGCTCGGCCAGCACCTGCGCATAGGTCAGCAGCCGGCCGTCCGACATGTTGAGCTCGGTGTTGGCATAGTCGGCCGCTGCGCGATGCTGCCACTGCTCGGGCGTGAGCGTCAGCAGCGGGGTATGCGACGAGGCGATCCCCAGAACAATGTTTGCCATGGCGGTTCCCTGGTGTTACTCGTCTTTGCGGAAGCGGCTGTACAGCTTCGTGCAGTTGCATTCAAAGATGTTCCTGCGGTCTTCGTCAGACAGGAACGAGATGCCTTCGATCACCGGCTTGAGGTCGTCATAGGCGCGGCCGGTCTTGGGGTCCGTGGCGCTGCCGGTGCCGGGGTTCTCGGTGGCAAACAGCACGCGGTCCGGGCCGACCACCTTGAACAGCAGCTCCAGCGCGTCCTTGTCATAGGTGGTGGTGTCAAAGTGCAGGCGCTTCAACTTGTCGTCAAAGAACTCGGCCCCCGGCGTGCGCACGCTCCAGGCGCGGAAGCGGCCCATGTGGTACGGGATGGCGCCGCCGCCGTGCGGGACGATGAGCTTGAGGTTCGGGAATTTCTCGAACACCTTCGAGTTCATCAGCGAGATGATGGCGATGCTTTCCTCGTTGATGAACTTCAGTGTGTAGCTCTCGCGCGGCTGGCAGCTGCCGGCCGAATGGATCAGCGCGGGAATGTCCAGCTCGCAGAGCTTTTCGTACAGGGGGTACCAGAACTCCTCGCCCAGGCCGGGAGGCGGCATGCCGTCGCCTTCGGTCGGGTCCGGGTTCAGCAGGCAGCCGATGAAGCCCTGCTCCTTGACGCGGAACTCCAGCTCGGCAAAGCAGTTGACGGGGCTCTCGTCGCGGTACTGCGGCAGGCCGGCCACGGCGCGGAAGCGGGTGGGGAACATCTTGACGGTTTCGTAGACCAGATCGTTCTGGTGCTTGGTCCACAGTGCGGTCACCTTGGCGGGTTTGACCGAGTGCATCTGCATGTAGGGGCGCGGTGACAGGAACTGGATGTCCGTGCCGACCTTGTCCATGATGTCGATGATGGTCTGGCCCGCCTTGCGTACGCTCTCAGCCGGAAGGCTGGGCGGGAAGTTGGGGTTGGCGCGGCTGGCCACCAGTTCGGCCATGTACTTGTAGCTCTCGGGCGGCACGACGACGTGGGCATGGGAGTCGATGATCATTCTGGAATCTCCTGGGGGTTGATGTGAAGAAAGGGGTTGAGGGGAGGGCACTGCAGTCAGAGGTCCAGCACCAGTTCCGCACCGGCGCAGCGTGAGACGCAGACCATGATCTTGTTGAGTGGCGGCTCCTTGCGGCCCGCAAGGATCGGGTCGCGGTGGTCGGGCACGCCCGCGAGCACGCGTGTCTCGCAGGTGCCGCACAGGCCTTCGCGGCACGAGTAGTCCACATCGATGCCGCCATCGAGCAGCACCTGCAGGATGGTCTCGCCGGGCGGTATGGTGAAGCTTTTGCCCTTGCGCTTGAGTTGCACGGTGAACGAGCCGCTGCCCGCCGCATGGTCCTGGCCCACGGCCGGCGGCGCCACCGGCGCGGAGAACCATTCGACATGGACATGGCTGTCGTCGCAGGCTATCGTGGCCTGCTCGAAGGCCTTGAGCATGGGCACCGGGCCGCAGCAGTAGAAGTGTGTGCCGGCGGGCGCCTCGCGCACCACGGCGGCCAGGTCCAGGCGCGCTACGCCGGGCATGCCGTCGAAGACGGCGACGACCTTGCCCAGGCTGCCTGGGGCGGTGGCCAGCGCCATGAGGTCATCAATGAATGCGGCGCGGCTGGGTGTGCGCACGCAGTAGTACAGCGTCCAGGCGCGGCCCACCAAGGCCAGTCGGCGCACCATGGCCAGCATCGGCGTGATGCCGATGCCGCCTGCAACCAGCACGCTGTGCGCGGCGTCCTCGGCCAGCGGGAAGTTGTTGCGCGGCGCGCTGATGCGCAGCGTGTCGCCGGCGCGCAGTGTGTCGTGCAAAGCCGCCGAGCCGCCCCGGCTGGCCACATCGCGCCCCACGCCGACGACATAGCGGTGGTTCTCCCCGCTGTCGTTGCTGAGCGAGTACTGGCGCAGCAACGCGGCGGCCTGGCCGCGCGCAGGTACTTCCAGGTCGATGTGGCTGCCCGCGCTGAAGGCGGGCAGGGTGCCGCCGTCCAGCGGGCGCAGGTCAAGCGACAGCACGTCGCAGGCCTCGGCGCGCACGGCATGCACACGCACGGTCAGCATGCTGTGGGAAGGACTGGAAGGCAGGCTCATGAATCGAAGCTCGGCAAAGGTCTGGTCACGCCATCAGAAGTTGTAGACCTCGAGCGTGCGTTCGCCCGCCTCGATGCGTTTGATGATCGCGGCCTCCTTGGCCTCGCGCGCGGTCGCCGCTGCCACCACCTCCGCAGCACGGGCGCGCGGCACGGCCACGACGCCATCGGTGTCGCCCACGACCAGGTCGCCCGCATTCACCGTGAGGTCGTCAAACAGGACAGGGTGGTTGATCCAGCCGCGCGCGCCAAAGTCCTTGCCGGTGCCGCGAATGCACAGCCCGCGCGAGAACACCGGGAAGCCGAAGTCCGCCAGGATGCCGCCGTCGCGCACGCAACCGTCGATCACCAGGCCGCCGAGCTGCCGCGCCTTCGCGGCGGCAGACATGATCTCGCCCCAGTAGCCGTAGTCATACACGCCGCTCACGTGGACCACCAGCACATCGCCGGGCTGGGCCACATACAGGGCGCGGTGCAGCCACAGGTTGTCGCCGCCGGGCGAATGCACCGTCACGGCCGGCCCGCAGATGCGGAACTGCGGCGCGACCGGCTTGATGGCCGAGGGCATGACGCCGATGCGGCCGCCGGCTTCATGCAGCGTGGCGGCCGGCAGCACGCGGGCGGCGGCGACGGTAGCCGCATCCGTGCGCTCGATGTCGTAGCGGATGGTGGAGCCCGAGGGAACGGGCAACGATGAAGTCATTTGGCCTCCCTTGTCTGCAGCGAGTGGTAGCCATGCTTGACCCGCGCCTCGCGCAGCGTCATGCCGCCGCGCACCGATTCACGGATGGCGTCCTCGGCCTTCTGGATGGTCTCGGCCGTATCCAGCACCTTGTCTTCATGCTCCCTGGGTAGCACCACCACGCCGTCGGCATCGCCGCGGATGAGGTCGCCAGGGCACACGCGCACGTCGCCGATGTTCACCGGGATGCCGGTAGCCTCCACCTGCACACGGTCCTTGCCGGTGCGCATCCAGCTGTCTTTGGCATAGATGGGGTAGCCGAGCTTCAGGGCCAGCGAGGTGTCGCGGTTGATGCCGTCGATCATCGTGCCGGCAATGCCTTTGACATGGGCCACTTCGGTCAGGATGTCGCCCCACACCGTGGCGTTCTCGCGGCCGCCGTTGTCCAGCACGATGACGCTGCCCGGCGCCACGTCGTCGATGTAGTCGCCCACCGTGCCGGCCGGGGAGCCTGCCGGGCCGTACAGCAGCGTCCAGGCGCGGCCCGTCATGCGGGAGTCGGTGGTGCGCGGCTTGATCTTGTAGCACTGGCCGTTCAGGCCGTGCTTGTCGAGCGCATCGCTCAGGGTGGCGGTGTCCAGCACGCTGGCGCGGGCCACATTCTTGTCTGTCATCTGGTTTTCTCCGTGTTCGGGCCGCGCGCTTCAGCGCAGCATGTGTTCGTAGTCCGCGCCCATGACCTGGCTGATCGGCGTGCCGGCCAGCAGGGCCTTGGCCATCGCGGCCTCGCGGCCGGCGATCATTTCGGCTGCGTCAAGCAGGCGCTCGATGTCGGCGGCGGCAATGATGACCACGCCGCTGGCGTCGGCAATGGCGTAGTCGCCGGGGTGCGCCGTCACCAGGAAGGGCGCTTCGCCCAGGGCAACGGGTTCGTTGGTGAAGGCCTCTGCCACGCGGTTGCGCGCAGTGCGGGCCGTAAGGCTGCGGCAATACACCGGGAAGTCGTAGGCGCGCGCCTCGTCAATGTCGCGCACAGGCCCGTCGGCGATCACGCCGGCAATCCCGCGCACCCTGGCGCCCAGCGACAGGATGCCGCCCCAGGAGCCCGCATCAATGCCGGTGCGCTGCTCCACCACGATGATGTCACCCGGCTGCGCGGCCTCGATTGCCGTGGTGCCCAGGTGGCGCGGCGCACCGGTTGCCTTGGGGGCTTCGGCTGCAGGCACGAGCTTGTAGGTGACGATGCGGCCGGCAATGCGCCGGTTGGTCGCGCGCTGCTCCAGCCCGCTCACGCTGCCCTTCAGGCCCAGCTTGTCCATCGCGTCGCTGACCGCGCAGCAGTCCAGGCGCAGCAGGCGCTTGACCGGGTCGTCCTTCGTTGTTGCGTCGGCCATGATCAGGCGCCCTGGACGACGGCGACAACTTCAATCTGCAGCAGCATGCCGCCGGGCAGGTCCACCACCGAGGTGTGGCGGGCCGGGCGGTCATGCGGGTCGGGGAAGCACTTGAGCCATTCGGCGTTGAGCGCCTCGCGGTAGGCGTTGTCCTTGACATAGGCGCTCACGCGAACCACGTCGTCCAGCGTGGCGCCGCCGTCCTTCAGCAGCGCCTGCAGGTTCTGGAACATGAACTTCGACTGCGAGGCTGCGTCGTCCGGCAGCTTGTCGGTGGCCGGGTCCTTGCCCATGATGCCGGACGAGAAGATCATGTTGCCCACGCGCGCGCCCATCGGGATGGGTGCGGTGCCGTGGGTGACGCCCGGGACTTCCAGCGAGCGGGGGCGTCGGTTGGTGTTGGTTGCGGTCATGCTCAGTTCCTTCTTCAAGACAAAATTGGTTTCAATGCGACAGGCCGAGGAAGCGGTCGATCAGGGCCTGGTCGGCCAGCATGGCGGCGCTCGGGCCTTCATGCACCACGCTGCCGTGGTCGATGACGATGCAGCGCTCCGAGTGGGCCAGCGCCAGCTCGTACTTCTGCTCCACCAGCAGGATGGTCATGTTGCCGGCGCTGCGCATCAGGTCGATGGCGCGCAGCATTTCCTCCACCACGATGGGCGCGAGGCCCTCCACCGGCTCGTCCAGCAGCAGCAATGCGGGGTTGGTCACCAGCGCGCGGCCCATGGCCAGCATCTGCTGCTCGCCGCCCGAGAGCTGGTCGCCGTAGTTCCTGCGGCGCTCGCGCAGGCGGGGAAAGAGCTCATACACCCGCTCCACCGTCCAGTGGCCGGGCCGCTGCACCACGCTCATGTTTTCTTCTACGGTGAGAGAGGGAAACACCTCGCGCTGCTGCGGCACCCAGGCAATGCCCGCGCGGCTGCGCTGGTAGGGCGCCACCTGCTGCAGCGGCTTGCCGTTGTAGAGGATGTCGCCCGAGTGGTAGTCGGTCAGGCCGATGATGGTTTCCACCAGCGTGGTCTTGCCCACGCCGTTGCGGCCCATGACGACCAGCGTCTCGCCGGGGTAGACGGCCAGGTCCAGCCCGTGCAGCACCCGCGAGGCGCCGTAGCCTGCGTTCAGGCCGCGCAGCGAAAGCAGCGGCGTGCCGGGCGACTGCGTGGAGGAGGAGGGTTCAAGTGCCAAGATAGGCCTTTCGCACGCCTTCGTGGGCGCGTACTTCATCCGGCGTGCCTTGCGCCAGCACCGTGCCGCCGGCAAAGACGGACACGCGGTGCGCATAGCGGAAGACAAGGTTCATGTCGTGTTCGATGAAGAGCACCGTCGTGCCTTCGGTCAGCGTGGCCAGCTGTTCAAAGAGTTCATGGCCCTGCGTGGTGGACAGGCCCGCAGCCGGCTCGTCCAGCAGCAGCACGCGCGGGCGCAGTGCGTAGGCCAGCACCACTTCCAGCACCCGCTGTTTGCCGTAGGGCAGTTCCTGCGTCGGCGTGGTGGCGTCGGCGGCGAGGCCGAACTTCTCCAGCAGCGCATGGGCCTCCTCGATCTGCGGCACCAGGTGCTTCACCGCCTTCATGGACGGCTTTGCCACGCCGTCGCGCTGGCAGATGGCCAGCACCGCCGACTCCAGCGGCGTGAGCGACATGAACAGCGTGTTGATCTGGAAGGTGCGCACGATGCCCGCCGCCACGCGCTGGCGGGCGGTGTGGCGCGTCACGTCCCGGCCGTCCAGCAGCACCTGGCCGGCCGTTGGCGCCAGCAGGCCGGTGACGATGCCGACAAAGGTGCTCTTGCCCGCGCCGTTGGGGCCGATGACGGCATGGCGCTCGCCGCGCGTCATCGAGAACTCCAGGCCGGTGAACACCTTGAGGCCGCCGAAGGCCATGGACAGGCCGCGCGTCTGCAGCACCACATCTTTCAGCATCGGGTCAGTCATGCCGAACCTCCCCGGCGTTTCTGGAGCCGCACCAGCAGCAGGCGCAGGCTCGGCAGGATGCCCTTGCGGAAGAAGGCGACGATCAGCACCAGCAGCAGGCCGATCCAGAAGTACCAGTAGATCGGGTTCAGCGCGGCCAGCTGGTCGCGCAGCACAATGAACACCAGGGCGCCGATGAAGCCGCCGTAGAGCATCGCCGCGCCGCCGATCACCAGCACCACCAGCAGGTCGGCCGAGCGCTGGAACGACATGGTCTCGGGCGAGACGAACTGCGTGGTCTGCGTCAGCAGCGCACCCGCAATGCCCGCCACCATGGCCGAGATGCCGAAGGCCCAGGTCATGTCGCCGGCCACCGGCGCGCCGAGCATGGTCATGCGGCGCGGATTGTCGCGCGCGCCCAGCAGCGAGAGGCCCCAGGCGGAGTTGACCAGCGCGCGCACCGCCAGGAAGACGATGAAGGTCACCACCAGCACATACACGTAAGCGGTGTAGCCCCGCATGTCAAAGCGGAACAGGCCCAGCACCGGCGCGATGTTGATGCCCTGCAGGCCATCGTCGCCGCCGGTGAGTTCGGTCGAGCGGTGGACAAAGTCATAGAGCAGCAGGTTCAGGCCCAGCGTCACCATCAGCAGGCCGACGCCATGCAGGCCGCGCACGATGCGCCCGGTGATGAGGCCCACCACGCCTGCCAGCAGCCCGGAGACCAGCAGGGCAGAGATGGGCTCCGTCCAGCCGTACTTGCCGAGAAAGCCCGCCGTGTACGCGCCGATGCCGAAGAAGGCCGCATGGCCCAGCGACGGAATGCCGCGGTAGCCCAGCACGATGTCCAGCGAGAGTGCAAACAGCCCCCACACCAGCACCTGCCCGAGCAGCGCCAGGTTGGCCCCCGGAATGAAGAAGGCGGCCACCCAGCAGAGCCAGAAGCCGATCTCCCAGTAGCTCCAGCGTGCCCGCTCGCGGAAAAAGCCGAAGGCCGCTGCCTTGTTTGCAAGCTCAAGCATGGCCAACCTTCCGCCCCAGCAGACCCTGCGGGCGCCAGAGCATGACCGCAACGGTCACGATGTAAATGATGGAACCACCGGCCGCCGGCAGGTAGTACTTGGTGGCCACGTCGGCAACGCCGAGCGCCAGCGCTGAAATGAGTGTGCCGACGATGGTGCCCATGCCGCCGACGGACACGACGATCAGCATGTACACCAGGTAGCGGAACGGGAAGTTCGGGTCCAGCCCGAGCAGGCTGGCCGACAGCGCGCCGCCCAGGCCTGCCAGGCCGCCACCGATGGCAAAGGTCAGCGCAAACACCATCTGCGTGTTCAGGCCGCTGCCCGAGGCCGCTCGGCGGTTGTCCACACAGGCGCGCACCATGGCGCCGAAGCGGGTGCGTTCCACGCCGAAGAGGATGACCAGCGTCAGCACGATGCCCACCGCCACGAGGAACAGGCGGTAGCGCTCCAGCATCATGCCGGCCACGTCGACCTGGCCTGTGAGCGATGCAGGCATGTTCACCGGCTGGAAGGTCGGGCCCCAGAAGTACGCCACGCTCGACACCGACATGAACACGAGGCCAATGGTCAGCAGCACTTGCGTAAGGTCGTCCGTGTCATAGAAAAAGCGCAGCACCAGCCGCTCGAGCGCGATCGAGAACAGGGCAGTCGCCACAAAGGCCAGCGGCAGCGTCGCGAGGAACGGCATGCCGAGCTTGCTCATGGCCGTCACCATCACATAGCCGCCCAGCATGCACAGGCTCACATGCGCCAGGTTGACGAAGCGCATCATGCCCATCGTCACCGACAGGCCGACGGCCATGATGAACAGCAGGAAGCCGTAGGCCAGCCCGTTGAAGAGAGTTGTCAGGATGATCATCGTGCGGCCGGGCCGGCAGGCCCGGTCTGTTCAGGAGACGCCGGTATTTGCTTCGCGACTGCGGGCCTTATTTCGGCGCCACATCCTTGATGGTGTCGAACTCGATGTTCTGCAGGATGCCGTCCTTGCGCTCCACCTTGCGGATGTAGGCGTTCTGGATGATGTCGCCGGTGGTCTTGTCCAGCGAGATCGGGCCGCGCGGGCTGTCGAACTGCTTGCCCTTGACCGTGGCCATGAACTTGTCGGCATCGAACTTCTGGCCGCGCTGGGCTTCAAGGCCTGCATACAACACCTGCAATGCATCCCAGTGGGTCACATTGGTCAGCGCCATGCGCGGGCTCTTGCCGAAGTCGGCCTGGTAGTTGGCGACAAAGCTCTTGTTGGTGGCCGACTCATGGGCGGGCGAATAATGACCCACGCTGATCACGCCCAGGGCGGAGTCGCCGGCAGCATCCAGCGTGCTTTCGTCCGTGACGTCGCCGGTGGAGATGAGCTTCATCTTGCTGTTCTTCAGGCCTGCGTCGGAGTAGGCCTTGAGGAAGCCCAGCGACAGCTCGCCGATGGGCATGAACACGAAGGTGGCGTCGGCGCCGGAGTCCTTGATGCGCTGCATGTAGCCGGAGAATTCGGGGTTGCGCACCGGCACCTTGATGACGCTGGCGATCGCGCCGCCGGCATCGGTGAAGGTCTTGGTGAAGGTGGCTTCGGCGTCATGCCCCGGGCCGTAGTCGGCAATGACGATGACGATCTTCTTCATGCCGTTCTTGGCGGCCCACTGCGCCATCGGGCGCACCGACTGCGGGATGGAGAAGAAGGTGCGCAGGTAGTAGGGCGACTTCTCGCCCACGATGCCCTGGGTGGCGGCGCCGGGGATGATGGCGGGTACCTTGCCCTCGGTCACCAGCGGCGCGATGGCCAGCACATTGGGCGTGAAGTCCGGGCCGATCATGATCTGCACCTTCTCGCGCACGATCAGTTCCTGCGCGAGGCGGCGGGCGACTTCGGGGTTGGGGCCGGTGGTGTCGCGGCGCACGAACTCGATCTTCTTGCCACCGGGTTCGGTGCCGTATTTCTTCTGGAACAGCTTGAGCACGTTGTCGGCCGACTGGCCCGAGGTGGCGCTGATGCCCGAGTAGCTGATGAGCACGCCGACCTTGATGGTCTCCTGTGCAGCTGCCGTCACGGCAAGGGTTGCGCCGAGCGTGGCCAGGCCGAGCAGGCGGGTGAGTCTGTTTTTCAACATGGATGTCTCCTGAAGGTGATCTCGTGAAGGTCGCGTTGCCGTGATTGATCTGCGTCAAACTCTTTGTTTGGACATTTATCCAATCGAGTTATATGATATTGAATTCAATTTTGAATGCGTTAAGGGATTACCCTTGGATTGACGCCTCGGATAGCATTCGGGGCTGAAACCGAGCATCCCGTGGAAAGTGGTGGGCCCATGCAAGCGACAGGCGAAGACAGGACCAGAGTGAAGAAGGCGGAAAAGGCGGAGCGGGCCGAGAAAGGCACCGGTGCGATGACGCGCGCGCTGCAGGGCCTGAAGTCGCTGATCATCAATGGCGAGCTGAGCCCCGGCGAGCAGATCCGCCAGGAAGAAATGGCCGAGCAGCTTGAAGTCAGCCGCGTGCCGCTGCGCGAGGCCATGAATGTGCTGGCCGACCAGGGCCTGCTGTTCCACCGCCCGCACCAGGGCTACTTCGTCACCAAGCGTGTGGCCGGCGAGCATGCGCAGATCCGCCGCATGCTGCACCTGCTGGAGAACGAGCTGATGCTCACCATCCGCTGGCCCGACACCGACACCGTTGAAGGCCTGCGGGCGCTGAACGACGAGATGCGCGAATGCGTGAAGGCCGTGGACATCCGCCGGCTGATTGAGGTCAACCGCCAGTTCCACTTCCGCATCTTCAACCTGTCACCCAATGCGCTGATCCTGGAAGAGGTGCGCCGGCTGTGGTCGATGATCGAGCCGTCGATGTGGACCAAGTTCGAGCGCGCCGACGACCGCGCCAAGACGCTGATGGAGCACGACAGGATCATCGCCGCGCTCGCGTCGCGCGACCGCGTCCGCTGTGTGTCGGAGATGGAGCACCACCGCTACAGCGCGGAGGATGGCCTGCCCATCGAGCTGCCAGGGGTCGAAGACGACCTATCCGTCACTGCGAACTGACGTCTCGTACTTCAGCCGCAGTTCCCGCTTCAGCAGCTTCCCGCTGGGGTTCTTCGGCAGTGCATCGGTCAGCACAACCCGCTTGGGCACCTTGAAATGCGCGAGCTTCTGCGCGCAGGCGGCGATCACGTCCTTTTCGGTCAGCGTGTAGCCCGGCTTGGCAACGATGATGGCCGTCACCGCCTCGATCCATTTCGGGTCGGGCAGGCCGATCACAGCCACCTCTGACACACCCTCTATCGCATACAGCGCTTCCTCCACCTCGCGGCTGGCCACGTTCTCGCCGCCGGTCTTGATCATGTCCTTCTTGCGGTCCACCACGGTGATGTAGCCCTCTGCATCCATCACGCCCAGGTCGCCGCTGTGGAACCAGCCGCCTTCAAAGGCCGCGCGGGTTTTCTCCTCGTCCCTGTAGTAGCCAGAGAGAAGCTGCGGCGAGCGGTGGACGATCTCGCCGATCTCGCCCGTGGCCACATCGTTCATCGCGTCGTCAACGATGCGCGTCTCCACATTCAGCGCCTGCTTGCCGGCCGAGCCGGCCTTGCGCAGCTGGTCCTCGGGCTTGAGCACCGTGGCCACCGGCGCGATTTCGGTCTGGCCATAGAGGTTCCACAGCCGCACCTGCGGCAGCCGGCGCTGGATTTCCTTGAGCACTTCCACCGGCATGATGGACGCGCCGTAGTAGCCCTTGCAAAGCTTTGACAGGTCCGTCGTGTCAAACAGCGGCGAGCGCAGCAGTGCGATCCATACCGTGGGCGGCGCAAAGAACGAGGTGATGCCTTCACGCTCCATCAGCGCCAGCAGATTGTCGGCCGTGGGCTTGCCGGTGATGATGCTGGTGATGCCCACATACACGCTGGGCCCGAAGAACACGTCCAGCTGGGCGCAGTGGTACAGCGGCAGGGCGTGAAGCACCACATCGTTGTGGGCGATCTCCGCGTCCACCAGGCAGGTGACGTATTCGGAGATGACCGCGTCGTGCGTGAGCATCGCGCCCTTGGGCCGCGACTCGGTGCCGCTGGTGTAGACGATCTGCGCGGGCATGCCGCCGTGCAACGCCACATCGGGCAGGGCGTCGCCCTTTTGCAGCAGGTCGTCAAACGTGACCATGCCGGCCACAGGCTCGCTCGGGTCTTCGCCGGGGAGCCAGACAAGCTGCTTCACCTGCGTGCCCGCGCTTGCAGTGCGTGCCAGTTCGGCCAGGCCCGAGTCGGCACAGACGAGCGTGGCGCCGGAGTGCTCCAGGATGAAGTTGGCCTCTGTGCTGTTGAGCATGAAGTTGATCGGCACCAGCACCGCGCCCAGCCGCGCGACCGCAAAGCGCAGCGCGCCGAAGGCATGCGAGTTGCGCGCGAGCACCGCCACACGGTCGCCGGCCGCAACGCCCAGCGTGGCCAGGCCGGCGGCCAGGCGGTTGCAGGTGTCGTCGAACTCGGCATACGTCCACTGCGTGGTGCCGCAGCGCAGGGCGATCTTGTCCGGGTGGCGCTGGCGGGTGCGGCGCAGCAGGTCGCCCAGGGTCTGGCGGGTCAGGGGGGGGTGTGCAGCGGTCATGTTGTCTCGGCGGAAAGTGAGGGGCAGGGTTGCGGAGGATTGCAGTCCGGAAGTCAAAAAGGATAATATATTGGATCCAATTTACAGACCGGGATAACCCTCTGAGCATGGCCAAAGACGCACCCGCCACGTCAACACCCAAAGCCGCGGCGCCCAAAAGCAGGGGCGCCATGGAGCAGACGCTGCAGCGCCTGCGCGGCATGGTCATCGCGGGTGAGATCGGCCCGGGCGAGCAGATCCGCCAGGACGAGATGGCCGCGCAGCTGGGCGTCAGCCGCATGCCGCTGCGCGAGGCGCTCCATGTGCTGGCGCAGCAAGGGTTGCTGGTGCACAAGCGCAACCAGGGCTACTTTGTGGCCAAGCGAGCATCGGCCGAGCTGGCGCAGATCGTGCGCATGCTGCACCTGCTGGAGACCGAGCTCATGAGCACGCTGCGCTGGCCGCAGGCCGGCACGGTGTCAACGCTGAAGCGGCTGAACCGGGAGATGCGCAACTATGTGGACGCCAGGGAATGGACGCCGCTGATCGCGCTGAACCGCGAGTTCCACTTCCGCATCTTCGACCTGTCGCCCAACAAGACCATCCTGGCTGAGGTCGGCCGGCTGTGGGTGCTGGCCGACTCGCACATTGCCGCCAGGTTCATGCTGCCCGCATTGCGCGCGCAGACTGTCGCCGAGCACGACGACATCATTGCCGCGCTGGCGGCGCATGACCGGGCGGGCAGCCTGGCGGCGCTGGACAGGCACCGCTACGGCGGTGCCGCGCACTGAGCCTCGCGCTCCCTTCGCACCACTTCTTTGCACGGAAATGCAGCCTGCGGGTTTGACATGGCGCAAACATTGTTGATAGTATCAACTAAATAAATCCCCAGGAGACAAGCATGACCCGTGACAACCAGGTGGCGCCGCCCCGCGCCGCGGGCGTTCCCCGCCGCACCGCACTTCAGGCCCTGGCCGGCGGCGCTGCCGCGCTGTGCCTTCCCGGCATGGCGCAGGACGCCTTCCCCTCGCGCCCGATCCGCGTGGTGGTGCCTTTCGTGGCCGGCGGCGCGATCGACGTGGCCGTCCGCGCCATGACCGACAAGGCCGGCGCGAACATCGGCCAGTCCATGGTGGTGGATGCCAAGCCTGGCGCCGCCACCATCGTGGGGGCCGACATCGTCGCCAAGGCGCCGCCGGACGGCTACACCATCCTCATCACCACCAGCAGTACCACCATCAATAACGCCGGTGCTTTCAAGAAGCTGCCGTACGACCCGGCCGCCTTCGTGCCGGTGACGCTGGTGTCGCTGGGCAGCGTCATGTTCTCCGGCCCGGCCAATGCGCCGTACAACAACCTCAAGGAGTTCGCGGCCTGGGCCAAGGCGCAGAACCGGCCCATCTCGTATGGCACCTGGGGCGTCGGCTCGTCGGCGCACCTGTTCGGCGAGCTGCTGCGCACGCGGCACGGGCTGAACATGTCGCATGTGCCGTACAAGGGTGACCAGGCGGCGCTGGCCGATGTGCGCGGCGGCGTGCTCGACACCACCTTCTCCAGCCCGGTGAGCGCACGGCCGCTGGTGCGCTCCAATGCCATCAAGGCGCTGGGCATGACCGGCCCGCGCCGCTCCGGTGGCCTGCCGGAGCTGGAGACTTTTGGCGAGCAGGGCTTTGCGGGCTTCGAGCTGGCCGGCTATGTGGCGGTGTATGCGCCCGCCGGCACGCCAAAGCCTGTGGTGGACAGGCTGAACCGGGCTTTCGTTGCCGCCATCCGCTCGCCGGACGTGACGCAGCGCCTGACCGACCAGGGCCAGGACCCGATTGCCAGCACGCCTGAAGAACTCCAGGCGGTTTATGCGCGCGACTTCCCGCAATGGATTGCGCTGATGAAGGCCGCAGGCGTCCAGCCGGAGTAATTGCAACCGCTTGAACAGGCCGCCGCGTGACAGACAAAGCCTTCAGCATCATCCTCGCGCGGTCGGGCCGCAGCATCGAGGTGGGCCCGGACGACAGCATCCTCGACGTGCTGCTGCTGGACGGTGTGGACGTGCCCAGCTCCTGCCAGCAGGGCATCTGCGGCACCTGCGAGACGCGCGTGCTCGCCGGCACACCCGAACACCGCGACATGCTGCTGAGCGATGCCGAGCATGCGGCGAACACCACCATGCTGATCTGCTGCTCGCGCAGCCTTACCGACACCTTGACACTGGACCTCTAGCGCCATGAACTCACCCCGCGAACACCGGCATGTCATACCGATCAAGGCCGAGCCCACCGCGCCCGTGCGCAACGCCTACACACTGGCCCAGCCCACCTCGCGCGACGACCTGGCGCGCGTGGGCCGCGGCACGCCGATGGGCGAGCTGCTGCGCCGCTACTGGCACCCGGTGGGCATGGCGGCAGACGCAGGCAGCACGCCGCGCCAGGTGACGGTGCTGGGCGAAGAGCTGATCCTGTTCCGCAGCGGCCAGGGCGAGGCGGGCCTGCTCTACCCGCGCTGCGCGCACCGCGGCACCTCGCTCATCTACGGCAAGGTCGAAGAAGATGGCATCCGCTGCTGCTACCACGGCTGGAAGTTCGGGCCCGCCGGCCAGTGCCTGGACCAGCCCTGCGAGCCCGAAGGCGGCAAGCTCAAGCACAAGGTCTTCCAGCCCGGCTACCCGGTGCAGGAGCGCTATGGCCTGATCTGGGCCTACATGGGCCCGCCGGAGAAGCAGCCGGTGCTGCCCCTGTACGAACCGTTTGAAAACCTCCAGCCCGGCGAGTTCATCGAGGCCGACGACACCAGCATCGGCGGCGGCGGCCCCGTGATCGTGGACTGCAACTGGTTCCAGCACTATGAGAACGTGGTGGACCCCTGGCATGTGCTGGTCCTGCACGGCACCTTCTCGGGCGCGCAGTTCTCTGACGTGATGCTGCGCGCGCCCACCATCAGCTTTGACTACACGCCGCTGGGCGTGAAGGTCACCTCGCTGCGCCAGCTGGAAGACGGCGCGACCTTCCGGCGCATCACCGAAGTGGGCCTGCCGACGCTGCGCGTCGTGCCCAACCCGCAGGTGGGCAAGTATGAGCGGGTGGAGTCGATAGGCTTTGTGCTGCCGATGGACGACACGCACTTCCGCATCTACACCGTGGGCCGCGTGCGCGAGAAGGGCGAGCTGACGGCCTTCCGCTCACGCCAGAAGGGCAAGCGCTGGGCCGAACTGACGCCCGAAGAGCACCGGGATTTCCCGGGCGACTACGAGGCGCAGGTGGGGCAGGGCGCCATCACCTTCCATTCCGAGGAGCACCTGGCCACAAGCGACAAGGGCATCGCCATGCTGCGGCGGATGGTCACGCAGCAGATGGACCTTGTGGCCAAGGGCGGCGACCCGGCCGGTGTGAGCTTCGACCCGGCGAATGCGGTGGTGAGCTTCGAGGCCGGGAACTTCAGGGAGGGGTAAGGCCGCTGCCTTCGGCATCGACCATCTCCTGCGCTTTCGCCTTGAGCTTGGCCAGCGTGCTGATGAGCGCGTCGATCTCCTTTTGCGTCAGGCAGCTGCGGAAGGCGCGGTCGCGGTCCTGCGCCGAGGCCGTCAGGGCCTGGATGAGCTTGCGGCCCGCAGCGGTGAGCTTGAGCTGGGACGAGCGCGCGTCGGTCGCATGGGCGCTGCGCGCGATGTAGCCGCGTTCGGTGAGCCCGGTGACGACGCGGCTGAGCTGGGCCTTGTCAATGCTTGACGTCTCCACCAGTTCGCGCAGCGCAACCGGCTGCAGCGCCTCGATGCGGGCCAGTGTGCGCCACTCCATCAGGCTCACGCCGTGCTCGCGCCTGAAGCGCAGCGCGGCGCTGCGGCGCAGCACGTCGGAGGTGTGGTTGACCTCGTAGCTCAGCAGCGGGCGGAAGGCGGGGGCACGCTCCCCGCTCATGGCTGGGCCGCCGCGCACTGCCCCGTGAGCTTGAGCACCGCTGCGGCCGGGTTGATCATGCAGGCCCAGCCGGGCTTGTAGCTCACCAGCGCCTGCAGGTTCTGGCCCGCAATCCACAGCACAGCCGCCAGCACCGCCAGCGAGACCGCCAGGATGATGGCATTGCCGGTGAACTGCCGCCGCGGCGAGATCAGCCGCACCGGCGCGCGCCAGACCCACAGCATCGGCACGATGAACAGCGCCAGCACCAGCAGCACCCGCTTCCATCCGGCCCAGGGCTCCAGGCCCGCAGGTGGCGCCTCGCTCAGCAGCATGTAAGTGCCGGCGGCAGACAGCATCAGCAGCACCGAGACGGCGGGCTTGAGCAGGCCCCGCCAGGCCACCAGGCTGAGCAGCGCGCAGACAAAGGCCGCAATGCCCGCGCCCAGCGCGACGGCCAGCAGCACGCCGGTGCCGCTCGTGCCAATGGCCACCGCACGCCACAGCGCCACGTTGCCCGGCCCTGCGAGCCACAGGCCGCTGATGACAAGGAGCGTCGCCGGCCACAGGCCAGCCTGGGGCCGGGTGTGGGTGAAGAGCGAGGACGACGAGTACTCGGTGGTGCGGAAAAGCTTGAGTCCCATGGCGCGCATTGTCCCCCAATGCGGGCGCCTGGCGCAGGCCGGGCCTTGAAACAGGCCGTATCAGGGCCGGTTCAGCGCCTGGTCAGTAAAGCACCACGCCCCGGATGGACTCGCCGCGCTTCATCAAATCAAAGCCCTTGTTGATGTCTTCCAGCGGCATGGTGTGGGTGATCAGGTCGTCGATGTTGATCTTGCCTTCCATGTACCAGTCGACGATCTTGGGCACATCGGTGCGACCGCGCGCGCCACCGAAGGCCGAGCCTTCCCACTTGCGGCCGGTCACCAGCTGAAACGGACGGGTCGATATCTCGGCGCCGGCCTCGGCCACGCCGATGATGATGCTGCGGCCCCAGCCCTTGTGGGTGCACTCCAGCGCCTGGCGCATGACCTTGGTGTTGCCGATGCATTCAAAGCTGTAGTCCGCGCCGCCGTCGGTGAGTTGAACGATGGCATCGACCACGTTCTCCGTCTCTTTCGGGTTGATGAAGTGCGTCATGCCGAACTTGCGCGCCATTTCCTGCCGCGCGGGGTTGATGTCCACGCCGATGATCTTGTCGGCGCCCACCATCTTCGCGCCCTGGATCACGTTCAGGCCGATGCCGCCCAGGCCGAACACGACCACGTTGGCGCCGGCCTCCACCTTGGCGGTGAACAGCACGGCACCGATGCCGGTGGTCACGCCGCAGCCGATGTAGCAGACCTTGTCGAAGGGCGCGTCTTCGCGGATCTTCGCCAGCGAAATTTCGGGCGCTACGGTGTAGTTGCTGAAAGTGCTGGTGCCCATGTAGTGGAAGATGGGTTTGCCGTCCAGGCTGAAGCGCGAGGTGGCGTCCGGCATCAGGCCCTTGCCTTGCGTGCCGCGGATCAGCTGGCAGAGGTTGGTCTTGCGCGACAGGCAGAACTTGCACTGGCGGCATTCGGGGGTGTACAGCGGGATGACATGGTCGCCCTTCTTGAGCGTCGTCACGCCCGGCCCCACGTCCACCACAATGCCCGCGCCTTCATGGCCGAGGATGGCCGGGAAGATGCCTTCAGGGTCGGCGCCCGAGAGTGTGTAGTAGTCGGTATGGCAGATGCCCGTGGCCTTGATCTCGACGAGCACTTCGCCGAACTTCGGGCCTTCCAGGTCAACGGTTTCAATGGTCAGGGGCGCGCCGGATTTCCAGGCGACTGCGGCTTTGGTTTTCATGGGGTCTGGCTTTCGGGTAGGGCTGGTTTTCCTGACTATAGCGGGCTTGGTGCGCTCACGAAGAACGCGTCAAACAGCCCCACGAGTTCAGGGAAGTCCTGCCCGAATTTTTCGCGGTTGACAAAGTAGCCCTCGCAGGCCACCGCAAAAAACTCGTCGATCGACTGCGCGCCGTAAGCATCCAGCCAGGGCTGCTCACCGCCGAAGCGCTCGGCCATGATGACCTTCTCGCGGAAGCCGTCATAGGCCGGCTGGAGTACGGCCAGCCACTTCTCGCGGGCCTCGCGCGCGGAGGCCGTGCCGAGGAAGCCCGCAGGCAGCGGGGGGCAGCCGTCCGGCACGCCGTTGCGCATGTCGATCTTGTGGACGAACTCATGCACCACCACGTTGTAGCCGGCATCGGCCGTAGCGCCCGCGTCAGCCACGTCCTGCCAGCTCAGCATGACCGGGCCGAGGTCC
Organism: Pseudomonadota bacterium; assembly: GCA_040385105.1. Lineage (GTDB taxonomy): Bacteria > Pseudomonadota > Gammaproteobacteria > Burkholderiales > Burkholderiaceae_C > JACMQX01. The sequence goes on along the minus strand of JAZKHY010000089.1, from coordinate 9,899 downwards.
ATGGCCTCGCCGCTGAGCACCTCGTCATAGTGGTGCACCACGCCGTCTTCATCCATCACCTCGCGGCGCGCCACCACCTCGCCGGGCTGCACGACGATGCCGACGAAGTCGTCATACCAGGCGAGGCCGCCGGCCAGGTGCAGCACCGGCAGGCAGGCCTGCGCGGCTATCGCCACCGCGATCTCGTCTGTTATGGCCAGGCCCTGGGCACCATGGAACTCCTTCTGGCCGAGGAACTGGCCGCACAGAGCACGCAGCCGCTCAAGGCTGACGCTGTCGCGCCCGGCGATGAAAGGGTAGGCCTCAAGGGTGCGCTGCCACAGCGCATCGGGAACCTCGCGCGGCGCCGCCGGCTCGCTGGCCAGCATGCTGCGCAGTTTGCCGAGCCAGCCGGGCATGCGTCAGCCTGCCGCCACGCGCTGGATGTTGCCCGCCGACAGACGCAGCACCTGCATGCGCGCAGGTGTGGCCGCTGCGTCCCAGTCGCTCATCACCACACGCCGCATGCCCCAGCCGAGGTCATGGTCGGCAGGCTTGTGGGTGTGGCCGTGGATCAGCGTGGTAGCCTGGGCTTCCTGCAGCCATTCGCGTGCGGCGGCGGCGTCCACGTCGGCATAGTCGGCGCCGCTGCGCTTGAGGGCCTCGCTCTGCTCGCGCAGGCCGCGTGCAATGCCCTTGCGCTGTTCGAGCGGTTTGGCCAGGAACTCCTGCTGCCAGTGCGCGCTGCGCACCTGGGCGCGGAACAGCAGGTATTCCACATCGTCCAGGCACAGCTCGTCGCCATGCGAGAGCAGCCAGCGCTGGCCGCCCATCAGCAGCACCGTGGGGTCGTCCAGCAGCGTGACGCCCAGGCTGGCCAGAAACGCGCGGCCCACCAGGAAGTCGCGGTTGCCATGCATGAAGAACACGCGGGTGCGGCGGGCGGTGCCCTGCAGCACGGCGGCGCAGCGGCCCTCAAAGGTGCCGTCACCCGCTGCGTCGTCCCCCACCCACACCTCGAACAGGTCGCCGAGGATGAACACCGCATCGGCCTGCGTGGCCTGCATGTAGCGCTCCCATGCCTCAAACGTGGCGGGCTCGCCAGCCTGCAGGTGCAGGTCTGAAATGAATTCGGCCGTGCGCCAGTCAGGTGCAGCATCAAGCTGCGCGAACCGGGGCACGGCCGTGGCCATGGGAGGAGGGCCGGGGGCTGTGCGTCAGACCGCCACGGCCTTTTCGATGACGACGTCATCATGGGGCACGTCGCCGTGGCCGCCCTTGTTGCCGGTCTTCACGCCTTCAATCGCGTCCACCACGTCGGCGCCGCTCACGACCTTGCCGAACACGGCATAGCCCCAGCCCTGCAGGCTGGGTGCGGTGTGGTTCAGGAAGCCGTTGTCCGAGGCGTTGATGAAGAACTGCGCCGATGCCGAGTGCGGCGCCTGGGTGCGCGCCATGGCCACGGTGTACTTGTTGTTCTTCAGGCCGTTGTTGGCCTCGTTCTCGATGGGCGCGTCGGTGGGCTTTTGCTTCATGCCCGGCTCGAAGCCGCCGCCCTGGACCATGAAGCCCGGGATCACGCGGTGGAACACGGTGTTGTTGTAGTGGCCCTTGTTCACATAAGCCAGGAAGTTGGCCACGGTCTTCGGGGCCTTTTCAGCGTCAAGCTCAAGCGTGATGACGCCCTTGCCGGTGATGTGGAGTTCGACTTTTGGATTGCTCATGATTTATTTCACCAGAGTGGCGGAGTTGATGATGACGGGCGTTTTGGGCACGTCGGTGGGGAAAGGGCCGCCGGGGCCCGTGGGGGTTGCCTTGATCTTCTCGACCACATCCATGCCGCCGACAACCTTGCCGAAGACGGTGTAGCCGAACAGCTGCGGCGCGTTCACCAGGTTGTTGCGCGGAACGTTTTCATAGACCCGGCCCTGGTACTCGAACTTCGGCACCGGGTCACCGGGCGGGATCGGGATAGGGTCGAGATTGGTGTTGTCGGCCACGTTGATGAAGAACTGCGCGGTGGCCGACTGCGGGTCGTTGGTGCGGGCCATGGCCAGCGTGCCGGGAACGTTCTTCAGGCCCTTGGCCAAGGATTCACGGCCTTCATGCACCACGGGCGCGCGGGTCTTCTTCTGCACATAGGCGGCATCAAAGCCGCCGCCCTGCACCATGAAGTTGCCGATCACGCGGTGGAAGATGGTGCCGTCGTAGTGCTTGTCCTTCACGTATTGCAGGAAGTTCTCGACGGTTTTGGGCGCCTTGTCGGGATACACCTCGACGAGGATGTCGCCGGCGGAGGTGGCGAACTTCACACGGGGCGCTGCTGCCTGGGGTGTGGCAGTCTGCGCCTGGGCGGGCAGGGCGGCCATCAGGGCCAGCGCTGCGGCCGACGCCATGGCGGCGCGGCGGGGCGCTGAATACCGGCTGGACTTCATCCAATCACTCCTTCATAGAAAATTTTCCACTGGTCGCCCTGGCGCAGCCAGTACTGGCGCTTGGTCTGGCCGGTGCGGGCGCCTTCATTGACCTCGCCAAAGGTTACCACCATCGTGTCGGCGCTGTCCGTCCAGCGCAGGTAAGACACATCCTTGAGCTGGATGTTCCGGCCGCGGGCGCGGTCTACCTCGGTGCGCAGGACGCGGCTCCACTCGGGCAGGGTCTTGCCGCCGTTGCCGGAGAAGTCGGGCGCGTAGAAGCTCAGCACGCGCGGCAGGTCGCCGCCGGCCTTGGCATGCCGCCAGGCGTTCAGCGCTTCCTCAAACGAGCGGCTGTGCGCCTGCGAGCTCTGCGGCCGGACCCAGTCGAGCTTGTTGGCAATGACCACCGGCGTGGTGCGCACCTCCACCGTGCGGATGATGCGTTCAAGGTCGGGGTTGGCCAGCACCACGCAGCCGTCGGTGGCCTTGGGCGCGCGCGAGAACTGGTTGGGCGGCGTGCCGTGCAGCCAGATGCCGCTGCCGGTCTTGCCGCGCTTGATGTCGTAGGGGTTGGGGTAGTTGATGGGCAGCGCCCCCACGCCGTAGAAGTCCTTGAGCGACTTCGGGTCGAGGTTGCTGGTGATGTAGTACACCCCCAGCGGCGTGCGCAGGTCGCCCTCGGCAGACTTCTCGATGCCGGACTTGCCCACCGAGATGTAGTAGTCGGCAATGAGCTTCGGGCCGGCTGCGGAGTTCTCGAACAGGTACAGGCGCGAGCGCGATGCATCCACCGCAATGGCATGCCGGCTGCGCGCCGACAGCTGCAGGAACTGCGAGGGCACGGTGCCGGCGGGCGGCCGCTCGCGCAGCGCCTTGATGCGCATCTGCGACTCCTCGCGCAGCTCGGCCAGCATGGTGCCCGCGGCTTTGGCCGTGGTGTCGGGCACATCGCCCAGCATGCGCACCGGCCGCGTCTGGGCCGAGAGCAGGTCGCCGTAGACCAGCTGCGCCAGCTGGAAGGTGGGGTGGTCGCCCACCAGCTTTTCGGCCATGGACAGTGCCTGGCGCATTTCGGCGCGGCCGATCAGCCGGTACACCTCGATCAGTCGGGCTTCTGCCTGGCCGTCGCGTATGACGGGCGGCGCCGGGCGCGCGGCGGCGCGGGGCTTCCTGTCGGCGGACTTTGCGGCCTTGGGCGCCTTGGCGCCCTGGTCGCGCCGGGCCTTCCGCTCTGCGCGGTCAGGCTGGGCATGCGCTGCGCCGGCCGCAGCCAGCGAGGCCGCCACAGCCACTACCACAGCCAGAATTGCCCGTTTCATGCAGTACCCGGATAGAAATGATTCAGGCGGGCGCAGCAATACGCGCGCCAGCAGCGGACCCCAGCGGTCATCAGGCGCCCGTGGATTCCCTGACGATGACCCAGCGGTCGCCGGCCTTGACGAGGTCCAGCGTCTTGCGGCTGGTGATGTTCAGCGAGTCGGCGGAGTAGTCCTGCTTGAAGCGGGCCGTCGCCTTGTTGCCGTTGACGGACACGGCCAGGTTGTTGAGCGTGACGGTGATGCGCGACTTGCCCACGATGCGCGCGCGGCGCTCTTCCTCCCAGGCGCTGCGCGACAGCGTGCCCGGCGGGTCGAACTCCTTGCCGTAGGCGCCGAGGTAGCCGGACATGTCTTTGGCGGCCCAGGCGGCGGCCCAGCTGCGGATGGTGTCTTCGACCTGCTTCTCGGCAGCGCCGCCGGAGGCGGCAGCCGGCGCGGCCGGTGCGGCTGCTGCAGGCGCAGCAGCAACGGCCGGCGCTGCGGGCGGCTTGGCTGCAGGTGCGGCAGGTGCCGCAGGAGCGGGGGCTGCTGCCACCACGGCCGGTGCCGGGGTAGGTGCCTTGGCCGCCGGTGCTGCGGCAGCGGGCTTGGCGCCCTTGGCGCCGGGGGCGAACAGGTCGCGGATCAGGGCCAGCTTGGGCTGGACGCCGGCGTTGCTGCCGTCCAGCTGCAGGGCCTTGCTGTAGGCCTGGCTGGCCAGCTTGGCGTACACGTCGCCCAGGTTTTCATGGGCGGTGGCATAGCTGGGGTTGGTGCGGATGGCCATTTCAAGGGCGGCACGGGCCTTGTCGAACTGGCTCTGGCTGGCGTAGAGCACGGCCAGGTTGTTGTAGGGCTCGGGCAGCTCGGGGTAGTCTTCAGTCAGCTTGGTGAAGGTGCTGATGGCCTCGCCCGGCTTGCCGGACTCGGTGAGGATGACGCCCTTCAAAAAGCGCATCTGCGGGTCCCGGGGCTTGGCCGCAAGGAACTGGTCGGCCTTGGTCTGGGCTTCTGCCAGCTTGCCGGTGCGCAGGAGCTGGTTGACGTCGGAATACTCGTCGGCGTGGGCTGCTGCCATGCCGAACATGGCGGTGACGGCGAGTAGGCGGATGGTTCGCGAAATCGCGGAACGGGCATGCAACATGAAAGCCTCTTGTATCGGAACGCGGTGACAAGCCCAAACAGGCGGTTATATACTGCTTTGGATTGTAGCCGAGGGGTATGGTTCCGCCCCTGATAATCTGATCCAACAAACACCAGCCGGCCAGGGCCGCCACGGCCCCCCAAAAAGAATTCATGAGTCTTCGCATCTACAACACGCTTTCGCGTGAATTGGAGGAGTTTTCGCCGCTGGAGCCCGGGCACGTGCGCATGTATGTGTGCGGCATCACCGTGTACGACCTGTGCCATATCGGCCATGGCCGCTCGGCCGTTGCGTTTGACGTGGCCCGCCGCTGGCTGGAGGCGTCCGGCCTGCGGGTGACGTTCGTGAAGAACATCACCGACATTGAAGACAAGATCATCCGCCGCTCGGTGGAAAACGGCGAGCCGGTGCGCGCCCTGACCGACCGCATGATCGCCGCCATGTACCAGGACTTTGACGCGCTGGGCGTGGCCCGCCCGACGCACGACCCGCGCGCGACGGACTACGTGCCGCAGATGCTAGGCATCATCAGCCAGCTGGAAGCCAAAGGCCTGGCCTACCGCGCCCCCGGCGGCGACGTGAACTACGCCGTGCGCAAGTTCCCCGGCTACGGCAAGCTCTCGGGCAAGTCGCTGGATGAGCTGCATGCGGGCGAGCGGGTGGCCGTGCTGGACGGCAAGGACGACCCGCTGGACTTTGTGCTGTGGAAGTCCGCCAAGCCCACCGAACCCGACGACGCCAAATGGGAGAGCAGCTACGGCAGCGGCCGCCCCGGCTGGCATATTGAGTGCTCGGCCATGGCCTGCGCGCTGCTGGGCGAGACCTTTGACATCCACGGCGGCGGGGCCGACCTGCAGTTCCCCCACCACGAGAACGAAATTGCCCAGAGCGAGGGCGCCACGGGCAAGACGCTGGCCCGCGTCTGGATGCACAACGGCTTTGTGAACATTGACAACGAGAAGATGTCCAAGAGCCTTGGCAACTTCTTCACCATCCGTGAAGTCCTGCAGAAATACGACGCAGAAACGATACGCTTCTTCTTTGTGCGGGCGCATTACCGCAGCGGCATCAACTACAGCGACGTGCACCTGGACGATGCACGCGCCTCGCTCAAGCGCCTGTACACAGCGCTGGACCTGGTGGCGCCCGATGAGGCGATCATTGACTGGGCAGACACAAACCCATGGATCGCCCGCTTCAAGGCCGCCATGGACAACGACTTCGCCACGCCGGAAGCCGTGGCCGTGCTGTTTGACCTGGCCGCTGAAGTCAACCGCAGCAAGTCGGCCCAGCTGGCCGGCCTGCTCAAGGCGCTGGGCGGTGTGATCGGGCTGCTGCAGGGCGAGCCCAAGGCCTTCCTGCAGTCAGGCTCGGGCCTGGACGAAGCCGCCATTGCGACGCAGATTGCCCTGCGCAATGCTGCCAAGGCCGCAAAGAACTTTGCCGAATCCGACCGCATCCGCAAGGAGCTGGCCGAGCAGGGCATCGTCCTCAAGGACTCGCCCACCGGCACCACCTGGGAGCGCGCCTGATGGCCACCAAAGCACCCGCTTCCACGCAGGGTGCAACCCCCGTGGTGAAGTTCGCCACGCCCGCCTACTGGGACGAAGCCTGCCGCCACCTGATGAAGAAAGACCGCGTCATGAAGCGGCTCATTCCCCAGTTTGGCGATGCCTGCCTGCAGTCGCGCGGGGACGCCTTCATCACCCTGGCGCGCAGCATCGTGGGCCAGCAGATCTCGGTCAAGGCCGCGCAGACGGTGTGGGACAGGTTTGCCAAGCTGCCGCGCGTCATGACCGCCGGCAACGTGCTCAAGCTCAAGGTGGACGACATGCGGGCTGCCGGCCTGTCGGCCCGCAAGATCGAATACCTGGTGGATTTGGCCCTGCACTTTGACAGTGGTGCAGTGCATGCCGGCAGCTGGCACGAGATGGACGACGACGCCATCATTGCCGAACTGGTGGGCATCCGCGGCATCGGCCGCTGGACGGCCGAGATGTTCCTCATCTTCTACCTGATGCGGCCCAACGTCTTGCCCCTGGACGACATAGGGTTGATCAACGGCATCAGCAAGAACTACTTTTCAGGCGACCCGGTGAGCCGCAGCGACGCCCGCGAGGTGGCCGATGCCTGGACGCCGTATTGCAGTGTTGCAACTTGGTATATTTGGCGGTCGTTGGATCCACTCCCCGTGGATTACTGAGGAGAATGAATGGCCAAGAGAACCTTCCTCGATTTCGAGCAGCCGATTGCGGAGCTTGAAGGCAAGATCGAAGAACTGCGCTATGTGCAGACCGAATCCGCCGTCGATATTTCTGATGAAATCGACCAGCTCAGCAAGAAAAGCCAGCAGCTCACCAAGGACATCTACAGCGACCTCTCGCCCTGGCAGATCACCAAGATCGCGCGCCACGCCGAGCGGCCCTACACGCTGGACTACATCAACGAGATCTTCACCGACTTCCAGGAACTGCACGGCGACCGGCACTTCTCGGACGACCTGAGCATCGTCGGCGGCCTGGCCCGCTTCAACGGCACGGCCTGCATGGTGCTGGGCCACCAGAAGGGGCGCGACACCAAGGAGCGCGGCCTGCGCAACTTCGGCATGACCAAGCCCGAGGGCTACCGCAAGGCCCTGCGCCTGATGCAGACAGCCGAGAAGTTCAAGCTGCCGGTGTTCACCTTTGTGGACACGCCGGGCGCCTACCCCGGCATCGACGCCGAGGAGCGCGGCCAGTCTGAAGCCATTGGCCGCAACATTTACGAAATGGCACAGCTGGAAGTGCCCATCATCACCACCATCATCGGCGAAGGCGGCTCGGGCGGCGCGCTGGCCATCTCGGTGGGCGACCAGGTGATCATGCTGCAGTACTCCATCTATTCGGTCATCAGCCCCGAGGGCTGCGCCTCCATCCTCTGGAAGACGTCCGACAAGGCCCAGGAAGCCGCCGACGCGCTGGGCATTACCGCGCACCGGCTGAAGGCGCTGGGCGTCATTGACAAGATCGTCAACGAACCGGTGGGCGGCGCCCACCGCGACCACAAGCAGATGGCCGCCTTCCTGAAGCGCGCACTGGGCGACGCCTACCGCCAGGTCAGCGACCTGAAGGTGAAAGAGCTGCTGGACAGGCGCTATGAGCGGCTGCAAAGCTACGGCCGGTTCACCGACACCAAGGCCGACGCCAAATAGACCTGCGGCGCTGGAGGCGCGCAACAGCATGCCCAGCCTCGCCGACGCCATCGCCACCTTCACCCCCGGCCTGCCGCTGGCCGTGGCCTACAGCGGCGGCGCCGACTCCACCGCCTTGCTGGCCGCCTGCGCAGCCAGGTGGCCGCAGCAGGTGAGGGCGGTGCACATCCACCATGGCCTGCAGGCCGCAGCCGATGGCTTTGAGGCCAACTGCGTCAAGGTCTGCGAACAGCTCAACGTGCCACTCACCGTCAAGCATGTGGACGCGCGCCACACCACCGGCGAAAGCCCTGAAGACGCCGCCCGCAAGGCCCGCTACGCCGCCTTTGTGCAGGTGCTGCGCGACGTCTGGCATGGCGAGGTGAAAGACATTGCCCTGGCCCAGCATGCCGACGACCAGGTCGAGACCCTGCTGCTGGCCCTGTCGCGCGGCGCCGGCCTGCCGGGCCTGGCGGCCATGCCGGCGCAGTGGATGCGCGGCGGCATCACCTGGCACCGCCCGCTGCTGGCCGTGCCGGGGCCGCACATCCGCGCCTGGCTGCAAACCCAAAGCCTGCCCTGGGTGGAAGACCCCACCAACCAGGACGAGCAATACACCCGCAACCGCATTCGCGCGCGGCTGCTGCCGGCGCTGCAGGAGGCCTTTCCGCAGTTCCGCGACACCTTCGCGCGGTCCAGCCGCCATGCGGCGCAGGCCCAGGAACTGCTGTGGGAGGTGGCCGAGGCCGACCTGGCTGCCACCGGCAACCCGCCCGCCATCAAGCAACTGCAGGCCCTGAGCCCCGCCCGCCAGGCCAACGTGCTGCGCCACTGGCTCAAGCAGGCCCATGCCACAGCGCCCAGCGCCGCGCAACTGGACGAGCTGCTGAGCCAGGTGGCCGCCTGCACCACGCGCGGCCACGGACTGCGCATCAAGGTGGGGGCGGGGTATGTGGAGCGGCAGGGCGAGTTTCTGGGCTTCGTATAATCAGAGGCTCTGCGCGGTGCGGCCCGTGCATGAATGCAGTTTCCAACAACGCGCCGCAACCCTCATCCAACCTCTTCCAAATGGCTTTGATCGTTCATAAATACGGCGGCACGTCGATGGGCTCCACCGAGCGCATCCGCAATGTGGCCAAGCGCGTGGCCAAGTGGGCGCGGGCCGGCCACCAGATGGTCGTCGTGCCCAGCGCCATGAGCGGCGAGACCAACCGCCTGCTCGGCCTGGCCAAAGAACTCGCCCCCACCACCCACTCTGACGCCTACAACCGCGAGCTCGACATGCTGGCCTCCACCGGCGAGCAGGCATCGTCCGCGCTGCTGGCCATTGCCCTGCAGGCCGAGGGCATGGGCTCGGTGAGCTACGCGGGCTGGCAGATCCCCATCCGCACCAACAGCGCCTACACCAAGGCCCGCATCGACTCCATTGACGACAAGCGCGTGCGCGCCGACCTGGCCTCGGGCAAGGTCGTCATCGTCACCGGCTTCCAGGGCGTGGACGACCAGGGCAACATCACCACCCTGGGCCGCGGCGGCAGCGACACCTCGGCCGTGGCCGTGGCCGCCGCCATGAAGGCGCATGAATGCCTGATCTATACCGACGTGGACGGCGTCTACACCACCGACCCGCGCGTGGTGCCCGAAGCCCGGCGCCTGAAGACCGTGAGCTTTGAGGAAATGCTGGAAATGGCGTCCCTCGGCTCCAAGGTACTGCAGATCCGCTCGGTGGAGTTTGCCGGCAAATACAAGGTGCCGCTGCGGGTGCTGAGCAGCTTCACCCCCTGGGACATCGACATCAACGAAGAAGCCGCATCCGGCACGCTGATCACCTTTGAGGAAGACGAAAAAATGGAACAAGCCGTTGTATCCGGCATCGCATTCAACCGCGACGA
>JAZKHY010000088.1:0-5659 GCA_040385105.1 Pseudomonadota bacterium | reverse complement strand
CGCTGGCCTACCTGCGCCTGCTGGAGAACCCGCACGACGACACCAGCTTCATGCGGGTGGTGAACTTCCCGCCGCGCGGCATCGGTGCGCGCAGCCTGGAGCAGTTGCAGGATGCGGCGCGCACGGCGGGCTGCTCGCTGCACGACGCGGTGAGTGTGGTCACGGGCAAGGCCGGCACCAACATCGGCGCCTTTGTGGCCAAGCTTGACGTGCTGCGCGAGCAGACCAGCGGTCTGACGCTGCGCGAGATCATCGACCTGGTGCTGGACCACAGCGGCCTCATTGAACACTACAAGGCCGAAAGGGAAGGCGCTGACCGCATCGAAAACCTGGAGGAGCTGGTCAATGCCGCGGAAAGCTTCGTCACGCAGGAAGGCTTCGGCCGCGACGCCGTGGCGCTGCCTGTGGACGAGCATGGCACGCCGGTGCTGACGCAGTCGCCGGCCAGCCAGGGCATCGACCCGTCGATTCCCGTCGAGACCGTGGAGCTTGCCGAAACACTGGCCCCCGATGCCGAGACAGGCGAAACCCTGTCGCCGCTGGCGGCCTTCCTCACCCATGCCGCGCTCGAATCCGGCGACAACCAGGCACAGGCCGGCCAGGATGCGGTGCAACTCATGACGGTGCATTCGGCCAAGGGCCTGGAGTTCGACTGCGTCTTCATCACCGGCATGGAAGAGGGCCTGTTCCCGCACGAGAACTCCATGACCGACCGGGAAGGGCTCGAAGAAGAGCGCCGCCTCATGTATGTGGCCATCACCCGTGCGCGCAAGCGGCTGTACCTCAGCCATTCCCAGACCCGCATGCTGCATGGCCAGACGCGCTACAACCTCAAGAGCCGCTTCTTTGACGAATTGCCCGAGAGCGCGATGAAATGGATCACGCCGAAGAACCAGGGCTTCGGCAATACGCCCTCAGCCGGCCGCGGGTATGGCGGGCAGGGTGGCGGGTATGCAGGCGGTTCGGGTGGCGGTTACGGCGCCAGGCCAGCATGGGGCAACTCGTCACTGGGCGCCGGCGCGGACGTTTTCAAGAGCCCGCCGGTGCCGCCGCAGAAGTCAGAGCCCTCTCACGGCCTGAAGCCCGGCATGAAGGTGTTCCACAACAAGTTTGGTGAAGGGGCGGTGCTCACCCTGGAAGGCGCCGGCGATGACGCCCGTGCGCAGATCAGCTTTCCGCGCCACGGGACCAAATGGCTGGCTCTCTCGGTGGCAAAACTCACGCCAATCTGACCCGCGCAAATCAGCGTGTTGGCATCGTCATCGCAGGATGGGTCTGGGCAGGCTTTTCTTCCATGTACCCCATCCCGTCCTTCACGCCCTTCCTGCCTGCAATCTGCCAGGCGGTACGCTGGCTGACGAGCTGGGCGAGGAATTCCAGTTCTTCATCGGTGTGGTTGATGGCCCTGGCCGGCGTGATCATGCGGCCGTTCTTCGGTTCCACCTCGCCCCAGAACGCCTGGTGGTAGTCGGCGCGGCTCACGGCTTTGTCCTCGCCGGCCGCCAGGTCCACGGTGCCGTAGCAGTTGCAGAAGTAGCCGCGCCCGCCCTGGTCGGCAAAGAGTTCGGTGTAAACGCCGGTGCCGCGGATGCCCGCAGTGATGGTCGGCGTGACGATCTGGCGGCTGGAGCCCTTGCCCCAGACGCTGGCGACAGCGCCCGTCACCATGCGCAGCACGCTGACCGAGAACAGCGAGGAGCCTCGCTCCACCGACAGCATGGAGTTCTGGCGCACCTGGAACGACGAATTGCCGATGACGAAGATCAGGCTTGAGTTCGGCCCGGTCTGGATCTGGTCGCCGGTCATGATGGTCTGCTGCGGCACCAGCCGCTGCCCGTTGACCAGCGCATCACCCTGCAGCTCGACGATGTTGCTGCGCTGCTGTGCCACCGCCGCGCCGAAGCCGCCCAGCGACGTCCAGGCGGCCGCAGCCTGCAGGAAGCTTCGGCGCTTGAACCAGAGCACCTCGTCTTCAGTGCGGCCTTGCAGGGTGTGTTGTTGTGTCATGGCATATCTCCTGGGGTGGAACCTTGGGTGGATGCAGGGGCTGGAATGGGGGTTGACGGCGGGTCTTCGGTGAAGCTGTCACGGAAGGTGAAGTAGATCGAGGTGGTGAACATCGCCGCCAGCGCCAGCAGGATCGGCGCGACGATGGGCAGCGCGGCTTCCGGGCTGCTTGCCAGGCCGGCGGCAATGCTCAGCGGCATTGACACGCCAATGATCACCGCACACCAGCCCAGGCCGAACAGCGCCAGCGCCTTCCAGTTGCGCAGGCAGGCCACGAGGCTGAAGAACAGGCTCTTGGCGGGCGCAATGCCATGGAAATGCACCAGCGCCGGCGCATGCCAGAACAGCATCGAGACCGGCATGTAGAGCAGCAGCGTGGGCAGCATGAGCGACATCTGTGCTTCCGGCGTGACGGGCCCGGCCTTGGGTGCATCGCCTGTGAAGAGCGAGGCCAGCAGCAGCACGACGGCGCAGGCCGCCGCATGCATGACGCCCAGGACCAGCATCGCGCGCAGCCGTTCCCGGCCGGCGCGGAAGGCGGTGATCAGCACGGCCGGCATCGGAAACCGCTCGTTGGATGCCTCGCGGGCGGCCGCCATCAGGCCCAGCCGGGCGGCAGGCTCGATCATGAAGGCCAGCAGGAAGCCGAACGGCAGCAGCGAGGCTACCGAGGCGACGGCCATGTACATGAAGAACAGGGCCACCAGCGCGAGCGGTTGCCTGAAGAATGTGCGGATGCCGAGTTTGACCCATGTCAGTCCAGTACGCGCGGGAACGATGTTCAGTTTCATTGATGGACAGGCGGTAGTCGGGATAAGGGGCCGGCTATTACACAAACGGGGAAAGAAGCCCCGCCATGCAGGGGGCTTCCGTGCGGAATTTAACGCACATTCAAGGCGACAGGGTACTCCACCCGCTGCCGGAGCACCCGCTCGAAGTGCGCCGGGTCATGGGGTTTGAGCATGGAGGCTTCGCGCGGCAGGTGAAAATCCCACAGCCGGGATATCCAGAACCGCAGCGCGCCCGCGCGCAGCATCGCGGGCAGCAACTGCCTCTCCTGCGCCGTGAAGGGCCGCTCGGCCGTATAGGCCGACACCAGCGCATCGGCGCGTTCCGGCTCATGGGCGCCGGTGGCCAGGTCGATGCACCAGTCGTTCAGGCACACGCCCAGGTCGAACAGCCAGGTGTCCACGCCCGCAAAGTAAAAGTCGAAGAAGCCCGTCAGCGTTTCACCTTCGAACATCACGTTGTCGCGGAACAGGTCGGCATGCACCGGACCGCGGGGCAGGGCTTCGTAGGCAGAACCCCCGGCTACATGGTTCTGGTAGGCCAGCTCGCCGGCCAGCAGCGCGGCCTGCGACGGCGTGAGGAACGGCAGCACCACCGGCACCGTCTCGTTCCACCAGGGCAGCCCGCGCAGGTTGGGCTGGCTGCGGCGGTAGTCGCGCCCGGCCAGGTGCATCCTGGCCAGCATCGTGCCGACGGCGGCGCAATGCACCGGGCCCGGCGCAAGCTGGCTCTTGCCGCGCAGGCGGTTGACCACCGCTGCAGGCTTGCCGCACAGCGTGTGCAGGATGTCGCCGGCCTTGTCGGCAGCCGGGTCGGGTACCGGAATGCCGCGCTGCGCCAGGTGCTTCATCAGGTGCAGGTAGAACGGCAGCTGCCCGGCGCCCAGGCGCTCGAACAGCGTGAGCACGTATTCGCCCGAGCCGGTCGTCGCAAAGTAGTTGGTGTTCTCGATGCCGCCTTCGATGCCCCTGAGCTCTGTGAGCTCGCCCAGGCCCAGGCGCGCCAGCAGCGCGCGCGCGTCGTCTTCGGAGACTTCCGTGAATACAGCCATCGTCAGAACTTCAGCAGGTTCCAGACCCGCTGGCCCGGCGCGGCGGAGAGCGCGTCGCGGCTGAGCGCCCGGCTGCGAGCGCCGTCCGCTGGCACGATCTCGTAACCCGGCACCGGCGCCTTGGGGCTGACGGTGATGCTCTGCGCCTGCCCGCCAAACCGCACTTCCTCGACTACCGAGCCGTCGTCTTCCATCCGGATGCGTTCCACGCGCTGCTCCACGGCACTGCCCGGCGCGGCCTGCTGCTGCAGGGCGGCGGGCGGAGCCGGCACGCCGGGCGGCTGTGTCTGGGCCAGGGCCGGGCCCCAGCACAGGGCTGTCAGGAGGCAAAGGGGGATGGAGCGCATGGCCGGATTGTAGGGGTGGCAGCGCCCGTGCCTGTGCCGCTGGCGGTGCACAATGCCTCCCATGAGTGATGAAACCGATACCCCCCGAACCCTGCTGCTGGTTGACGGCTCCAGCTACCTTTACCGCGCCTTCCACGCCATGCCGGACCTGCGCGCCGTGCCGGGCGATCCGTCGAGCCCGGCCACCGGGGCGATCCGGGGCATGATCAACATGATGCAGAAGCTGCGCAAGGATGTGCGTGCCGACTATGCGGTGTGCGTGTTTGACGCGCCGGGCAAGACCTTCCGCGACGATCTCTATCCTGAGTACAAGGCCAACCGCTCGGCCATGCCCGACGACCTGCGCGCGCAGATACCCGCCATCCACGAGGTGGTGCGCCTGCTGGGCTGGAAGGTGCTCAATGTGCCGGGCGTCGAGGCGGACGACGTGCTCGGCACGCTGGCCTGCATGGCGACGGAGCAGGGCATTGCCACCGTCATCTCCAGTGGCGACAAGGACCTGAGCCAGCTCGTCAACGAGCATGTGGTGGTGATCGACACCATGAACGACCGGCGGCGCGACATGGCCGGTGTGGAAGCCGAGTTCGGCGTGCCGCCCAGGCTCATGGTGGACTACCAGACGCTGGTCGGTGACACCGTGGACAACGTGCCCGGCGTCAACAAGGTCGGCCCCAAGACTGCGGTGAAGCTGCTCCAGGAATACGGCTCGGTGGACGCCATGATCGAGCGGGCGGCCGAGATCAAGGGTGCCGTCGGCGAGAACTTCCGCGCCGCGCTGGCATGGCTGCCCAAAGGGCGGGAGTTGCTGACTGTCAAGAAGGACTGCGACCTGAAGGACTACATCCCGGGCCTGCCTTCGCTGGACGACATCGTCATCGGCGGGCAGGACACCGAGCAGCTCAAGGCCTTCTACGGGAAGTACGGCTTCAAGGGCCTGGTCAAGCAGCTTGAAGCGCATGACGCGCATCCGGAACTCCTTGAGGCCGGCAAGGCCAGCAAGCCAGGTGCCAGCCCCGGCCTGTTCGATGAGCCTGATGGCGGGCCCGGCCTCACGGCCCCGCCGAAAGTGACCAACCTGCAGTACGACACCATCTTCACCTGGGCGCAGTTTGACGACTGGCTGGCGCGGCTTGAAGCCAGCGAGCTGGCTGCCATCGACACTGAAACCAGCTCGCTTGACGAGATGCGCGCAGAGATCATCGGCGTGTCGTTCAGCGTCAAGCCGGGTGAGGCTGCCTACATCCCCCTGGCCCACAACTATGGCGACGCGCCGGAGCAGCTGCCGCGTGAGGAAGTGCTCGCACGCATGAAGCCCTGGCTGGAGAACCCCGCCAGGAAAAAGCTCGGCCAGCACATCAAGTACGACCGGCATGTGTTTGCCAACCACGGCATCGAGGTGCAGGGCTATGCGCACGACACCATGCTGCAAAGCTATGTGCTGGAAGTGCACAAGCCGCACGGCCTG
>JAZKHY010000087.1:0-23537 GCA_040385105.1 Pseudomonadota bacterium | reverse complement strand
ATCCGCGAGGACGAGATCGCCGCCAAGGCCATGGGCATCAACACCCGCAACATGAAGCTGCTGGCCTTCGGCATGGGTGCCACTTTCGGCGGTGTGTCCGGCGTGATGTTCGGCGCCTTCCAGGGTTTCGTCTCGCCCGAGTCGTTCAGCCTGATGGAGTCGGTGATGATCGTGGCCATGGTCGTGCTCGGCGGCATCGGGCATTTGCCCGGCGTCATCCTGGGTGCGGTGCTGCTGGCATCGCTGCCCGAGGTGCTGCGCTATGTGGCCGGCCCGCTGCAGGCCATGACCGACGGCCGGCTCGACTCCGCCATCCTGCGCCAGCTGCTCATTGCCGTGGCCATGATCGCCGTCATGCTGCTGCGCCCGCGCGGGCTGTGGCCGGCGCCGGACCATGGCAAGTCGCTGCAGACCCCCAAGTCCTGACCCGCACGACAAGGAACCAACATGGCAGAAACAGTACTCAGGGTCGCCGGGATCTCCAAGCGCTTCGGCGGCCTGCAGGCCCTCTCCGATGTGGGCATCACGATCGAGCGTGGCCAGGTCTATGGCCTGATCGGCCCCAACGGCGCCGGCAAGACCACATTCTTCAATGTCATCACCGGCCTGTACACGCCCGACAGCGGCACCTTCGAGCTGGCCGGCAAGCCCTACCAGCCGACGGCGGTGCATGAGGTGGCCAAGGCGGGCATTGCCCGCACCTTCCAGAACATCCGCCTCTTCGCCGAAATGACGGCGCTGGAGAACGTGATGGTGGGCCGGCATATCCGCACCGGCTCCGGGCTGATGGGCGCGATCTTCCGCACTTCGGGTTTCAAGGCCGAGGAAGCCGCGATTGCGAAGCGCTCCCAGGAACTGCTGGACTACGTGGGCATCGGCAAGTTCGCCGACTACAAGGCCCGCACGCTGAGCTATGGCGACCAGCGCCGGCTCGAGATTGCACGGGCGCTCGCCACCGACCCGCAGCTGATTGCACTGGACGAGCCGGCCGCCGGCATGAACGCCACCGAGAAGGTGATGCTGCGCGAGCTGATCGACCAGATCCGCAAGGACAACCGGACCATCCTGCTCATCGAGCATGACGTCAAGCTGGTCATGGGCCTGTGCGACCGTGTCACCGTGCTTGACTATGGCAAGCAGATTGCCGAGGGAACGCCTGCCGACGTGCAGAAAAACGAAAAGGTGATCGAGGCTTACCTCGGCACCGGCGGCCACTGATCAGGAGAAAAAGAACATGGCAGAAACTCTTCTGAAAATCAGCGGCCTGAAGGTGGCCTACGGCGGCATCCAGGCCGTCAAGGGCGTTGACTTCGAGGTGCGCGAGGGGGAACTGGTCTCGCTGATCGGCTCCAACGGCGCCGGCAAGACGACGACGATGAAGGCGATCACCGGAACGCTGCCGATCAACGAGGGCGACATCCAGTACCTGGGCAAGAGCATCAAGGGCCAGGGCCCGTGGGACCTGGTCAGGCAGGGCCTGGCCATGGTGCCGGAAGGCCGCGGCGTTTTTACCCGCATGACCATCATCGAGAACCTGCAGATGGGCGCCTACATCCGCAATGACAAGCCGGAGATCGCAGCCGACATGGAGAAGGTGTTCACCATCTTCCCGCGCCTGCGCGAGCGCCGCGACCAGCTGGCCGGCACGATGTCCGGCGGCGAGCAGCAGATGCTGGCCATGGGCCGTGCGCTGATGAGCCGCCCCAAGGTGCTGCTGCTGGACGAGCCTTCGATGGGCCTGAGCCCGATCATGGTCGACAAGATCTTCGAGGTGGTGAAAGACGTGTCGGCGCAGGGCGTCACCATCCTGCTGGTGGAGCAGAACGCCAGCCGCGCGCTGGGCATTGCGAGCCGTGGCTATGTGATGGAGTCGGGCCTGGTGACGATGTCGGGCGATGCAAAAGAGATGCTCAACGACCCGAAGGTGCGGGCCGCGTACCTGGGCGAGTAGGGCCGCTCCAGGGCCGCAGCAGATGCGGCCCTGCGGTGCGCCAGGCTTCGGGCTTTACGCGCGAGCCTTGTCGGCTTCGGTGGTGAACGAGTCGGCATGGAACTCGTCGGGCGGCAGCCCGGCCTTCGCCGTGTACTCGCTGCGCGCCGAGTCCACCACGATCGGCGCGCCGCAGGCATACACCTGGTAGCCCGAGAGGTCAGGAAAGTCCTGCAGGACAGCCCGGTGGACAAAGCCGGTGCGGCCCGTCCATCCGTCTTCGGGCAATGCGTCGGAAATCACCGGCACGTATTTCAGGTTCGGCATCTCGGCCAGCCTGGCCAGCACCCAGTCATTCAGGTACAGGTCCGCCGGCCGCCGGCCGCCCCAGTACAGCGTGGCGGGCCGGGTAATGCCCTTGAACTGCAGGTACTCGATCAGCGCCTTGATCGGCGCGAAGCCGGTGCCCGATGCCAGCAGCACCATGGGCTTGTCGGAGTCCTCACGCAGGTAGAAGCTGCCGTACGGGCCTTCGATGCGCAGGATCTCCTTTTCCTTCATGTTGTTGAACACATGTTCGGTGAACTTGCCGCCCGGCATGTAGCGGATGTGCAGTTCAATGGCGGGGCCGGTTGGCGGGGTCGCGTCCGGCTTCACCATGGTGTGCGGCGCGTTGGCCATGGAATAGCTGCGCCGGGCGCCGTCGCGCAGGATGAACTCCACATACTGGCCTGCGTGGTAGCGCATGGTGTCATTGGCCGGCAACTGGAGCCTGACCAGCATCACGTCATGCGACTTCTTCTCCAGCGTCGTGACGCGCGAGGGCATTTTCTTGATGGGAAAGGCGCTTTCGTCGGTGACCTGGCGTGATTCCAGCACCACGTCGGTCTGCGGCACGGCGCAGCAGGTCAGCACAAAGCCGGCGGCCTCCTCCTCGGCACTGAGCGCCTTGCTCTGGTGCGGCCCATGCACCACTTGGCCTTCCAGTTTTTTGCATTTGCATGAGCCGCAGGCCCCGTCCTTGCAGCCGTAGGGCAGGCCGATGCCCTGGCGGATGCCGGCTGCGAGGATGGCTTCGTCGGGGTTGGCGGTGAAGGCGCGGCCGCTGGGCTGCACCGTGATGTTGAACGTCATCTTTTCGGTATCCTTGGGGAAAGCTCATCTACCAGAACCCCTGATTTTGCCCTCAAACCAAAACCCCCTTGGCGCCTTGCCCGCGCGCTTTCGCCGCGAGCGCCTGCTGATCGTGGGATGTGGTGACGTCGGGCTGCGTGTGGCGCGTGTCCTGAACGGACGTTTCCGCGTCATGGCGCTCACGTCATCGGCCGGCCGGATCGCCCCGTTGCGCCAGGGCGGCATCACGCCGCTGCAAGGCAATCTTGACGAGCCGGAAAGCCTGCGCAGGCTCGCCGGCATCGCCACTCGCGTTGTCCACCTCGCACCGCCGCCCGCAGAAGGCTGGAGCGACCTGCGCACCCGCGCGCTGCTGCAGGCCCTGCGGCTGCGCAGCGCGCCGGTGTCGCTGGTGTACGGCTCGACCAGCGGGGTCTATGGCGAC
Organism: Pseudomonadota bacterium; assembly: GCA_040385105.1. Taxonomy (GTDB): domain Bacteria; phylum Pseudomonadota; class Gammaproteobacteria; order Burkholderiales; family Burkholderiaceae_C; genus JACMQX01. The sequence continues at coordinate 20,049 of JAZKHY010000087.1, read as the reverse complement.
TGCCAGGGCAGCATGGTGGCAGAAACACGTGGCGCCGCCGCCCGCACACCGCGGGCGCACCGCCGCGTCGATGCCGAGCGGGCCGTCCGCTTCAATGGCCGCGTGGCGGGGATGCGCAGCAGCATCCTGCGCATCCCGGGCATCTATGCGCCGGACCGCGAGGGCGGCACGCCGCGCGAGCGCCTGCTCAAGCGCACCCCCGTGCTGCGCGCCGAAGACGACGTGTACACCAACCACATCCATGCCGACGACCTGGCCCGCATCTGCATTGCCGCGCTGTGGCGTGGCAAGCCCCAGCGCGTGTACAACGCTAACGACGATTCGCAGATGCTGATGGGCGACTACTTTGACCTGGCCGCAGGCCTGTACGGCCTGCCGCGCCCGCCGCGGGTGCCGCGCAGTACCGCGCAGGACCAGTTGCCGCTGATGCTGCTGAGCTTCATGAGCGAGTCGCGCCGCCTTGACAATGCCAGGCTCAAGAAAGAACTGAATGTCCGCCTGAAGTACCCGACGGCCGGGACCGGGCTGCTGCCCGCGCCGGCCTGAACCGGCCTGCTGCCCGCGCCGGCGCTAGATGCCGGAGGGCTTCTGCATGGTCTTCATGCGGTCCACCGCCTTGAGCTTGATGGTCTTGAGATCCGCACCCTGCAGGATGGTGAGTTCGACCTCGCCATCAGGGTCGTTGCGGTCCCACAGCTTCTTGTAGAAGGCTTCCAGCGTGGCCACCTTGGCGCCGTCCACCGCCAGCACCACATCGCCGGGCTGCAGGCCGGCCGTCTGTGCCGGGCTTTCCTTGTTGACCCGGACCACCTGCACCCGCCCGCCCTGTTCGCTGGAGGTCAGGCCCAGCCAGGGGCGATGGCTCGTCCTGGTGCTGCCGGTCTGCTGCAGTTCGGCCAGGATGGGTTTGAGCAGGTCCACCGGCACGAACATGTTGCCCGGAAGCCGGCGGTTCTCGCCCATGGCATCCATCACGAACAGGCTGCCAATGCCCAGCAGCTCGCCGCGCTGGTTGAACAGGGGCGCCCCCGAATGATTGCCGATGGGAGGGCTGGTGAACAGCGCGGACTCGATGTGGTATTCCCAGTACCCGGAGAAGGGCCGCTTGCTCACGAGCTGGGTCATGCTCACGTCTCCGTCGTCGCCGCCGGTGGCGGCCATCAGCGCTTCTCCCGGTTGCAGGTCCTTGTGGCTGCCGAGCGGGACGGCGCTGATGCCGCGCATCGGCAACAGCGGCTTGATCAGGCCAAAGCCTGTCGCCAGGTCATAGGCCACGGCGCGGGCGGGAATGGTCTTGTTGTCCTGGGTGACAACCTGGATGCTCTCGGCCTCCAGCATCAGGTAGCCAATGGTGAGGATCAGCCCGTCCGGGCCGATGACGACGCCGGAGCCGCTGCGCTTCTTGCCCAGGGTTTCAGCGGAACGCGAGCCATCGGCCGCTGTCACCTCCACCCCAACCACGGCCGCATTGGCTTTGGTCAGTGCGTCGATGACCGTCTGCGCTGCCGGTGTTTGCGGCGTGGCTGCGCTTGCATGAACGGCGAGACCCAGCATGGCAGCCGCCAGCACGATCCGCAACCAGGGGGAGGAGGGGGAGAAGGTACGCATGACGCACTCCTTTGACGTGTGGGAGATGCCACAAGCAAAGAATGCACCTGAATCGAATCCGGCGCAAGGCGGGGGGAATATTTTTTTGTGGTGCCCGGGGCCGGAATCGAACCCGCGCGTGCAACGCGCTTCGTCAATGCCACCAAAGGTGCGCCGGTTCGCGAATGAAAGGACAGCTATGTCTGGCTGAGATGGTGCCCGGGGCCGGAATCGAACCGGCACACCTTTCGGTGGGGGATTTTGAGTCCCCTGCGTCTACCAATTTCACCACCCGGGCGTCCGGAGGGAAGTCATAAATTATGGCACAGTGAGGGTCATGAACTACCCAACCATTGAAGACGCCATCGGCAGGACACCGCTTGTGGCATTGCAGCGCATCGGCGCGGCGGACAACAAAAAACGCGGCAACGTGATCCTTGGCAAGCTTGAGGGCAACAACCCTGCCGGCTCGGTGAAAGACCGCCCCGCGCTGTCGATGATCAAGCGGGCGGAAGAGCGCGGCGACATCAAGCCCGGGGACACGCTGATCGAGGCCACGTCGGGCAACACCGGCATTGCACTGGCCATGGCGGCGGCCATCAAGGGCTACCGCATGGTGCTCATCATGCCGGAGGACCTGTCCATCGAACGGGCGCAGACCATGAAGGCCTTTGGCGCCGAACTCATGCTCACGCCCAAGAGCGGCGGCATGGAATACGCGCGGGACCTGGCCGGCAACATGGAGCGCGAGGGCAAGGGCCGTGTGCTCGACCAGTTCGCCAACCCCGACAACCCGCGCATCCATTACGAGACCACCGGCCCCGAGATCTGGGACGACACCAAAGGCAAGGTCACGCATTTCGTGAGCGCCATGGGCACGACGGGCACCATCACCGGCGTGTCGCGCTTTCTCAAGGAAAAGAACAAGGCCGTGAAGATCGTCGGCGCGCAGCCCAGCGAAGGTTCACGCATTCCCGGAATCCGCAAATGGCCCGAGGAATACATGCCGAAGATTTACGACGCTACCTACGTGGATGAAACCGTGCTGGTGGCCCAGGACGATGCGGAAGAGATGTGCCGGCGCCTTGCGCGCGAGGAAGGCATCTTCGCCGGCATCTCCGCAGCGGGGGCACTGTGGGTCGCGCTGGAGATCGCGAAGCGCGAAGAGAACGCGACCATCGTGTTCATCGTCTGCGACCGCGGCGACCGCTACCTGTCAACCGGCGTGTTCCCGGCCTGAAAGCCAACGCCAGGGCGCAACAAAAAAGGGGCCGCGGCCCCTTTTTTGTTGGTCATGAAGCGCGGGTCTTTTTCATTCGACCTTGATGCCGCGCATCACGATGACGCCACCGAGCAGGTTGGTATCGGACTTCATCCGGTTGGCCAGGCCTTCGGCCGACGTGCCGGCCGTCTGCCAGCCCTGCTGGAACAGCTTGGCGCGCATGTCGGGCGACCGGGCGATCTCGCTCACCAGGGCCGACAGCTTGGCGACGACGGGCTTGGGCATCGAGGCCGGGCCGGCCATGGCTGTCCAGATCTCAAGCTGGAAGTTCGAGACGCCGCCTTCGGACAGGCTGGGGAACTCGGGCGCCAGCGGGCTGCGGCCCGACGACGTGACGCCAATGGCCTTGAGCTTGCCGGCGCGCACCTGCTGCGCTGCAAGGCCCGGCGGCAGCAGGGACAGCTGGATCTGGCCGCCCAGCATGGCGGTGATCACCTGCGGATTGCCGGGGTAGGGTATGTGCACCGGGTCAATATTGGTCTTGGTCTTGAGCAGTTCCATCCCGATGTGGCCGACGGTGCCGATGCCGGGTGTGCCGTAGCTCCACTTGTTGCCGGCATTGCGCGCCGCCACCAGGAAGTCCTGCGCGGTGGTGCCGGGCGCATTGGCCGGCGCAGTCAGAACCAGCGGTGCAGTGCCGATCAGGCTGATGGGCGCGAGATCCTTCACCGGGTCGTAAGGCGTCTTGGGATTGAGGATCTTCGCGATCGTCATGTTGCCGTTGATCATCACGCCCACGGTGTGGCCGTCGGTTGACTTGGCCACCACGTCGGCCGCGATGTTGCCGCCCGCGCCGGGCCGGTTTTCCACAATCACCGGCTGGCCCAGGGCTTTGCTCAGGGGCTCGGAAAGCGCGCGTGCCACCAGGTCAGGCGTCGAGCCGGCGGGAAAGCCGACCATGATCTTCAGGGGCTGCGTCGGCCATGCCGCCACAGTGGGGGCAGGTGTCCTGGCGGGACGGGTGGTCTGGGCAATTGTGGTGGTTGTCGCGGCAGTGATGGCGAGCATCAGCGCCGCTTTGGTGAAGGTTTGGCGTCGCATGCGAGGTCCTTAAAAGCAGCGATATTACCCTCAGGAATGTGCTGTGTTGTTAAGTACTAAACTGCAACAAATTGTGCGGGCACGCAAAAAAAAGACCCCGGCAATGCGGGGTCCTGTCGGGGCGGGATGCAGGGGCTCAGGCGTATTCGGCCAGCGCCTTCTTCATCTTCTTCATGGCCGCCGTCTCGATCTGGCGGATGCGCTCTGCACTTACGCCGTACTCCGCCGCCAGGTCGTGCAGCGTCATGCCGCCGGAGCCGTCGTCATTGACCTTGAGCCAGCGCTCTTCAACGATGCGGCGGCTGCGCGGGTCCAGCTCCTGCAGCGCTGCCGCAATGCCGTCGCTGGCCATGACGTCGCGCTGGTGCGCCTCGATCATCTGCGTCGGCTCATGGCCTGTGTCCGCAAGATAGGCAATCGGGCCAAAGGCCTCGTCGCCATCGTCATTGGGAGACGGGTCGAGCATCACGTCGCCACCGGACATGCGGGTTTCCATTTCGATGACTTCCTCGCGCTTGACCTTCAGGTCGCGCGCCATGGAGTCGATCTGCGCGTCGGTCAGCGTGTCGCGGTGCGTGTCGGTGCCCACATCGTCCTTGAAGCCCTGCTTCATTGAGCGCAGGTTGAAGAACAGCTTGCGCTGGGCCTTGGTCGTCGCGACCTTGACCATGCGCCAGTTCTTCAGGATGTACTCGTGGATCTCCGCCTTGATCCAGTGCATCGCATAGCTCACCAGTCGCACGCCCTGGTCAGGGTCGAAGCGCTTGACGGCCTTCATCAGGCCGATGTTGCCTTCCTGGATCAGGTCACCGTGGGGCAGGCCGTAACCGAGGTACTTGCGCGAGACCGAGACCACCAGGCGCAGGTGCGACAGCACCAGCTTTCCGGCGGCTTCCAGGTCGTTATTGTCCTTGAGCTTGCGGGCGAACTCCTGCTCCTGCTCCAGCGTGAGCATGGGCAGGCGGTTGACGGCCGAAATATAGGCGTCGAGGTTGCCGATCGAGGGAACGACAGCCCACGGGTTTGCCACGGTGAGCGCGGCGGTAGAGGCTCCAGTTTGATGTGTCATACCAGAACTCCTTTCTGTGAAATTCAATACTAGCACTCTATCAAGGGGAGTGCTAAACCCGTAATCCAGCGCGCCAATCGCCCTTTTCCATGCAAGGGCTTATACAGCCTTGGCAAATAGTGCATTGACAATATTTGCATAGGCAATTATATTCCAGATATGCCTTCTGAATCAAGCCCCGCTGAAGCGCCCGTCTGCAACGAGTTTTACCGGATCTCCGGATATTCGCCCGACGAGAGCGTCGGCTACCTCATGCGCCGCATCATCACGGCCGTTGGCCAGGAGGTGGACCGCCAGCTGGAGCCGGCAGGGCTGACGAATGCGCAGTGGGTGCCGCTGCTCAAGATCCATACGGGTACAGCCTCCACCGTGGCTGAACTTGCGCGTGAGTGCCAGCTGGATGCCGGCTCGATGACGCGCATGCTAGACAGGCTGGAAGCCAAAGGCCTGCTGCGGCGCGTGCGCACCTCAAAAGACCGGCGTGTGGTCAACCTCGAACTGACAGACGACGGGCGCAATGTCGCGAATGGCATCCCGGCCGTGCTGTGTCGCGTGCAGAACGCCCACCTCAACGGCTTCTCTGAAGAGGAGTGGCAACTGCTCAAAGCCATGCTGGTCAGGATACTGCGCAACACAGGCATGCCTCAGGATCGTTATGACTAACATGCACTTCATGAAATCCATCTTTGCCCTTGTGCTCGCCGTCGGCGCCACCTTGCCGCAACTGGCCTGGCCCCAGTTGCCCACCGAAGAAGTGCCGTTCATCACCACGCCCGACAACGTCACGCTGGAAATGCTGACCATTGCCGGCGTGGGCCCGGATGACTACGTGATGGACCTCGGCTCGGGCGACGGCCGCATCGTCATCACCGCCGCAAAGCGCTTTGGCGCGCGCGGGCTTGGTGTTGAAATTGACCCCGCCCTCGTGGCCCGCAGCAACGACAACGCCAGGAGCGCCGGTGTGGCCGACCGCGCCGTCTTCCGCGAGCAGGACCTGTTCAAGACGGATTTCTCGCCGGCCACGGTCATCACCATGTACCTGCTGCCCGACGTCAACCTGGCGCTGCGCCCCGCGCTGCTGCAGCTCAAGCCCGGTACCCGCCTGGTCTCGCACGACTGGAACATGGGCGACTGGAAGCCGGACCGGACGACCGTGGTTCCTGTGCCCGACAAGAAGATCGGGCTTGAGAAGTCCAGCAAGGTTCACCTGTGGATCGTGCCGGCCAATGCCAAAGGCTTGTGGTGCGGCGCGGGCCCGTTGCGCGGCACGCAGATCGCGCTGGACCAGACCTTCCAGGAATTCCGCGGTACCGTCATGCGGGCAGGCCGCGAACGCGGCATAGAAGGCACGATCAGCGGCAACGACCTGAAGCCCTCCACCGGCTCTGCCGCGCAACTGGGTCTGCAGGTCCAGGGCGATTCGCTGCGCATTGCGTCAGCGCGCGGCAATCTGGCGCTGCTGCAGGGCGCGGGGTTCACGCGTGCGGCGGGCGCGTCCTGCCCGGCCTGACGGTACGCCTGCGGCATGGAACGCCGGCGAACGATATAGCCGGGTTGGAAGCACGCAATTTGTATCAAGGTGTTTTTATATTTTGGTTCATGCCTTGCGATTAAGATGGGCGCGTTGTGCCGGCCGTCCCGATGGGTCCTGGTGCGGCATTGAAACCTGATCGACGTCGTATATCCAAATCAAAGTAGTTAAAGCCATGCCCAACATCGCAACGGTATTGAAGGAAGAAATTGCACGCGTAGCCCGCAAGGAATCGCGCGGGGATACCCAGAAACTCAAGAAATCCTCGGCGCAATACCGCTCCGACATTGCCGCACTCAAACGCCGCGTGCTCGCGCTGGAGCAACTGGTCGCCCGCCTGGGCAAGGCATCCAGGAAATCGGCGCCCGCCGCCGCCAATGACGAACCTTCCAGCCGCCTGCGTTTCAGCGCCAAGGGCCTTGCATCGCAGCGCAAGCGCCTCGGCCTGTCGGCCGCCGAGGCGGCGGCCATCATCGGCGTGTCCGGCCAGTCCATCTACAAGTGGGAAGACGGCAAGGCCCGCCCGCGTGCCAGCCAGCTGCCCGGCATCGCAGCCCTGCGCGGCCTGAGCAAGAAGCAGGCAGCCGCCAAACTCGCTGAACTGGCAGGGGGTTGAGCGCAGGGCGCAGAATGGGCGGATGAAAACACCCGCCCGCCTGCAGTCCCTCATGGACGAAGGACTCATCGACTCTGTCGTCCGCCAGCTCATGAGCGGCAAGGAAGCGATGGTCTATGTCGTGCGCTGCGGCGACGACACCCGTTGCGCCAAGATCTACAAGGAAGCCACCCAGCGCAGCTTCCGCCAGGCGGTGGACTACACCGAGAACCGCAAGGTCAAGAACACCCGCCAGGCCCGCGCCATGGCCAAGGGCACAAAGTTCGGCAGGCAGGCACAGGAGGCGGCCTGGCAGAGCGCAGAAGTCGATGCGCTGTACCGCCTCGCCGCCGCCGGTGTGCGCGTGCCCAAACCCTACAACTTCCTTGACGGCGTATTGCTCATGGAACTGGTCGCCGATGAGAACGGCGACGCCGCGCCCAGGCTGAACGACGTCGTGCTGACACCTGCGCAGGCGCTGGCCCACCATGCGATGCTGCTGGCCGAGGTGGTGCGCATGCTGTGCGCTGGCGTCGTGCACGGCGACCTTTCCGAGTTCAACATCCTGCTGGCGGCCGACGGGCCGGTCATCATCGACCTGCCGCAGGCGGTGGACGCAGCCGGCAACAACCATGCGCAACGCATGCTGCTGCGCGACGTGGCCAACCTCCGCGGCTTCTTTGGCGGGTTTGCGCCCGAGCTTCTCTACACCGAGTTCGGGCCCGAGATCTGGGACCTGTACCAGCGCGGGCTGCTTTCCACGGGCACGGTGCTGACGGGCCGCTTCGAGCGCAAGGCCGGTGCGGTGGATGTCGGTGGCCTGATGCGGGAGATTGACGATGCGCGCGCTGAAGACGCGGCGCGGCGCCTGAGGATGCAGGCTTCCTGATCCGCCGGTCTCAGGGCGCGGTGGATTCCTTCGCCCGCAGCTTGGCCGCAATGTACTGCCCGTGGGGCACATACAGGAGCTCCGCCACCTTCGCAATCAGGTGATGCTCATGGGCATCCAGGTGGCCATCGGCATAGGCGACCTGCCACATGTATTCAACGATGCGGATCTTCTGCTCCTGCCCGAAGGCCTCGTTGATGACCGAGGTGAACTGGTGAAAGTCCGATGCGGTGCGCGCAGTCTGCTCGGCCAGTTCCACCAGCCGGGCCAGTTCGTCGGCTTCCATATTGAACTTCTCGCGCAGGGCCGTCACCACCGTCTGGCGCTCGGCAACGCCCAGCTCCGGGTCGGCGCGCATCACTTCGACCAGCAGCACGGCGGTGGCCAGCTGCAGCGTGTGCTCGGTGCGTTGCGGCTGCGTGCCGCCGGCACCGGTCACCGCATCAAACAGGTCTTTCAATGTCCTCAGCATGATGTGTTCCCTTCCGGCATGCAGCGGTCAGCTCAGCAGCGCCTGCGCGAACTCCCGCGCATTGAAGGTTTCAAGGTCTTCGAGCTTTTCGCCAACGCCGATGAAATACACCGGCACCGGCCGCTCCTGCGCAATGGCCGCGAGCACACCGCCCTTGGCCGTACCGTCGAGTTTGGTGACGATCAGGCCGGTGAGCTGCAGCGCGTCGTCAAAGGACTTCACCTGCGACAGCGCGTTCTGGCCCGTGTTGCCGTCGATCACTAGCAGAATCTCATGCGGACCGGTGGCATCGGCCTTGTTGATCACGCGCTTGATCTTGCGCAGCTCTTCCATCAGGTGCAGCTGTGTCGGCAGGCGGCCGGCCGTGTCCACCAGCACCACGTCCTTGCCGCGCGCCTTGCCTGCGCTCACCGCGTCAAAGCTCACGGCCGCCGGGTCTCCGCCGTCCTGGCTCACGATCTCCACCGTGTTGCGGTCGGCCCAGATGCCGAGCTGCTCGCGTGCCGCGGCACGGAAGGTGTCGGCCGCAGCCAGCAGCACCGATGAGCCCGAGTCCGCCAGGTGCCGCGTGAGCTTGCCGATGGAAGTGGTCTTGCCGGCACCGTTGACGCCCGCCACCATGATCACCGTGGGCTTGAATTCGCCAATGACCAGCGGCTTTTCCAGCGGCTTGAGCAACTGGGTCAAGGCGTCGATCAGGATGTTCTTCACCTGCACGGGATGCGTCGCGCCGCTTGTCCTGACCCGCTGTTTCACCGTGTCCAGCAGGTGCTGCGTGGCCTTGACGCCGGTGTCGGCCATCAGCAGCGCGGACTCCAGGTCCTCATACAGCGCGTCGTCGATCTGGCCGCCGGTGAACACGCCCGAGATGCTCGCACCGGTCTTGCGCAGGCCGGACTTGAGCTTGTCGACCCAGCGCTCGCGCTCGGGCGGCATCGCTGCGGGTACGGGGATTTCTATGGGCGCGACCAGCGCGCTGCCGATGAGGGAGCCGCCTGCGACCGCATCCGGTGTGAGGGAGCCGCCTGCACCCGGCATTGCCCCTGGTGCCGCAGGGGCCGGAGCGGCCGGGGGTACGGGGGCTTTTTTCTTGAAGAAACTGAACATTGGGTACGTTTTTAGAATCACACCATTCTATGAAACGCCCCATGACACGATTCACCCGTCCGGCAATAACCTCCTTTCTCATCGCGGCCGCCCTGGCTTTCAGTGGCATGGCGTCCGCCCAGGCCCCGGCGGCGGCGCCCAGGCCCGAGCAATTCGTGCTCTCCAACGGCATGACCGTCATCGTCAAACCCGACCGCCGCGCACCCACCGCCGTCAACATGCTCTGGGTGCGTGTGGGTGCCATGGACGAGGTGGATGGCACCTCGGGCGTGGCCCATGTGCTGGAGCACATGCTGTTCAAGGGCACGCCCAGCCTCAAGCCCGGCGAGTTCTCGCGCCGCGTGGCGGCGCTGGGTGGCCGGGAGAACGCCTTCACCAGCAAGGACAGCACCGGATACTTCCAGCAGATCCCGTCGAGTCGGCTGGAAGACGTGATGAAGCTCGAAGCCGACCGCTTTGCCAACAACCAGTGGGACGACGACGAATTCAGGCGCGAGCTTGAAGTGGTGAAGGAGGAGCGCCGGCTGCGCACCGACGACAGCCCGCGCGCCCAGCTCTACGAAGCCCTGGCCGCGGCCACCTACCAGGCCTCGCCCTACCGCCGCCCGATCGTCGGCTGGATGAGCGACCTGGATGCGATGACGCCCGCCGACGCGCGCGACTTCTTCAGGCGCTGGTACGTGCCCGCCAATGCCGCCGTGGTCGTGGCCGGCGACGTGGACCCGCAGGAAGTCCGGCGCCTGGCCGAGAAATATTACGGGAGCATTCCGGCGCGTGCCGTGCCCGCGCGCAAGCCGCGCGAGGAGCCGGCGCAGTCGGGCATCCGCCGCATCGAGTTCAAGGCGCCGGCCGAGCAGGCCTATGTCACGCTGGCCTTCAAGGTGCCGAAGATGAAGAGCTTCGACTCCAGTGACGAAGCGCTGGCGCTCACCGTGCTGTCCGCGGTGCTGGACGGCTACAGCGGCGCGCGGCTGGATCGCGCGCTGACTCAGGGCGAAGGCCGCGTGGCCGACAGCGCCGGCTCTTCCAACGGCCTCTGGGCCCGCGGCCCGGTGCTGTTCTACCTGGACGGCGTGCCGGCCCAGGGCAAGACGCCCGAGCAGGTCGAGGCCGCATTGCGCGAGCAGGTGGCCCGCGTGGCGCGCGACGGCGTGAGCGAGGCCGAACTCAACCGCGTCAAGACGCAGTGGGTGGCGGGCGAGGTCTACAAGCTCGACTCGGTGATGAACCAGGCGCGTGAACTCGGCGGCTACTGGATCCAGGGCCTGCCGCTGGACTCCGGCGAGCGGCTCATTCAAGCCCTGCGCGGCGTGAGCGCCGACCAGGTGAAGGCCGTGGCCGCGAAGTACTTCGGCGACGACCAGCTCACCGTCGGCATCCTGCGGCCGCAGCCCGTGGACAAGAACCGCAAGCCGCGCACGCCCCCGCCCGGAACCCGGCATTGAACCGCGCCGCATCATGAAGAACACCGTGCACAAGACAACACTCTCCTTTTTGCTGGGCGCGATGGCGCTCCTCGCATCGCAGGCCGCGCTTGCAGCCATTCCTGTCCAGGCCTGGACCCATGCCAATGGCGCAAAGGTTTACCTGGTGGAAGCCCAGGGCATCCCGATGGTCGACGTGCAGATCGACTTTGACGCCGGCAGCCGGCGCGACCCGGCCGACAAGGCGGGTCTCGCCAGCGTGACGGCCGGCATGACGTCCAAGGGCATCCAGGCCCGGGGCGCCGATCCTGCGCTCGACGAAAACGCGCTGAGCGAAGCCTGGGCTGATCTCGGCGCCTCGTTCGGTGCCAGCGCCGGCAGCGACCGCATGAGCTTCTCGCTGCGCTCGCTGAGCTACCCGGACCTGCTGGCGAAATCCGTTGCACTGGCGGCACGCCAGATGGGCGAGCCGGCCTTTCCCGAGGCTGTCTGGCTGCGCGAGCGCCAGCGCATGAATGCATCGCTCAAGGAGGCCGACACGCGGCCCGCCACCGTGGCGGGCAGGGCCTACTCGCAGGCGGTGTACGGCACGCATCCCTACGGCTACGAGATGAACGAGGCCAGCCTGGCCCGCATCGACGTGGCGCAGATGCGCGCGCTCTACACCGGCCTGATGGCGCCTTGCCGCGCCAGGGTGAGCATTGTCGGCGCCGTGTCGCGGGCGCAGGCCGATGCCATGGTGGGGACGCTGCTGGCGCGCGTGCCGAACGCGGCTGGCTCCGCACCGTCGGCCTGTGCGCCCTTGCCGCCGGTGGCGGACGTCGCGCCGCTGAACAAGGCCGCCGACATCCGCATCCCGTTCGAGTCCGCGCAGGCCCATGTTTTCATCGGCCAGCCCGGCTACAAGCGCGATGACCCGGATTTCTTCGCGCTCACCGTCGGCAACTACATCCTCGGCGGCGGCGGCTTCGTGTCGCGCCTGACCACCGAGGTGCGCGAGAAGCGCGGCCTGAGCTACAGCGTGTACAGCTATTTCTCGCCCGGCCTGCATGCCGGCGCCTTCACCGTGGGCCTGCAGACCCGGCCCGACCAGGCGGTGCAGGCCGTGCAGGTCTCGCGCGACGTGCTGGCAAAGTTCATCGCCGAAGGCCCCACGCAGGAAGAGCTCCAGGCCGCCAAGGACAACCTCATCGGCGGCTTCGCCCTGCGCATCGACAGCAACCGCAAGCTGCTGGACAACGTGGCCAACATTGCCTGGAACAACCTGGCGCTGGACTACCTGGACAGCTGGACACAGCAGGTCGGCAAGGTCACGGTCGCGGACATCAGGGCGGCGTTTGCCCGCAAGCTGCAGCCGGACCGCATGGTCACGGTGGTGCTGGGTGGCGGCCCTGCGCCCTGAGGCGGCCCGGCGCGCCAGCCGTTAAGCTCGGGGCAACATGAAGAAATCCCCATCCCCTGCCGTTGCCGGCAAAGCTCCTGCTGCAAAGGCCGCAAGCGCCAAACCCGGTGAAGTCCGCATCATCGGAGGCCTGTGGAAGCGCACCCGCCTGTCCGTGGCCGTCAAGCCCGGCCTGCGGCCCACACCCGACCGCGTGCGCGAAACGCTGTTCAACTGGCTGGGGCAGGACCTCACCGGCTGGCGCTGTGTGGACGTATTTGCCGGCACCGGCGCGCTGGGCTTTGAATCGGCCTCGCGCGGCGCCGTGGAAGTGCTCATGCTGGAGAACGACCCGGCGCTGGTGGTGCAGCTCAACAAGGTCCGTGAAAAGCTCCAGGCCGCCGCCGTCCGTGTCGAGCGCGGGGACGGCCTCGTGGTGCTGCGCCGCCTGGGCGCGGGGAGCATGAACATGGTGTTTCTCGATCCGCCGTTTGACAGCGGGCTTTTTGATGCTGCACTGCCGGCTGCTGCACGTGCGGTGGCGGCTGACGGGTTCGTCTACCTCGAGGCGCCGCTCAAATGGACTGACGAAGCACTGGCCGCCTCAGGCCTTGCCGTTCACCGCTACCTGAAGGCCGGAGCCGTCCATGCGCACTTGCTGCGCCGCACTGCATAATGCACTGCAACATCAGGGATAAAAACAAGCCATCGCCGAGCAGGAGACCCGCCCATGCAGAATAAAGTGATCGCCGTCTATCCCGGCACCTTTGACCCCATTACCCTGGGCCACGAAGACGTGGTGCGCCGCGCCACACAGCTGTTCGACAAGGTGATCGTGGCCGTGGCAGCAGGGCATCACAAGCGGGCGCTGTTCACGCTGCAGGAGCGCATCGAGATGGCGAAGGAAGCCGTCAAGCCCTACCCCGGCGTGGAGGTGGAGAGCTTCTCGGGCCTGCTGCGCGACTTCGTGGTCGCGCGCGGCGGCAAGGCCATGGTGCGCGGCCTGCGCGCCGTGACCGACTTTGACTATGAATTTCAGCTGGCCGGCATGAACCGCAGCCTGATGCCGCATGTGGAGACGGTGTTCCTCACGCCCAGCGACAAGTACCAGTTCATCAGCAGCACCTTCGTGCGCGAGATCGCGACGCTCGGCGGCGAGGTGGACAAGTTCGTCTCGCTGGCGGTGCAGGAGCGCCTGCACGAGAAGGTCGCCAGCCTGGGGCGCGAGTTCCCGGCGCCCTCAGCTTGACAATCCGCCGAGCCAGCGCAGCAGCCCGGCGTTCACCACTCCAGGTTTCTCCATCGTCAGCATGTGCCCGCATTGCGGCACGATGACCAATTCTGCGTTCGGCACCAGCGATGCAATCTCGTGCGAACACTCGGGCGGCGCCAGCTGGTCGGTGTCGCCGCACATCACCAGCACCGGGCAGCGCAGCGCCGGCAGGTGCAGCCGCGCATCTGGCCGGTGTATGACGGCGCGGTTCTGGCGTATCAGCTGCTCTGCGCCGGCGCGCATCACCAGGTCGAAGTAGGCTTGCACCATCACCGGGTCGGCCGCCTGCGCGGGGTGGAAGGCGAGCGGCACGTTGGGCGCCAGCACCTCGCGCACCCGGCCCTGCGCAAACAGCTCGATCGCGGCTTCACGCAGCTTGCGCATCTCATCGGTCTCGGGCCGCGCACTCGTGCCCAGCAGGGCCAGGCCGCGGATGCGCTGCGGTGCCTGGCGGGCAGTTTCCATGGCCAGCATGCCGCCCATGGACGCGCCGCAGAGGATCAGGTCGCCGTCATGCTCCTCCAGCAGCGCGGCAGCCATGGCTTCAATGCTGTCGTGCCGGAAATGCACATCGGTCACGGCCACGCCGAAGGCGGCGGGCAGGGCGGCCAGCTGCGCCGTCCACATGGCGGCATCGGCGGCAAGGCCGGGGAGCAGGAGCAGGCGGGGGGTGTCAGGCATGGGGCCGCACCACCTTACCCGGGTTCAGGATGTTGTGCGGGTCCAGCGCGCGCTTGACGGCGCGCATCACGTCCAGAACGTCTTCACCATGCTCTTCGACCAGGTAGTCCAGCTTGTGCAGGCCCACGCCGTGCTCGCCGGTGGTGGTGCCGTCAAAGCGGATGGCGCGCTGTGCAAGCCGGTGGCTGAACGCCTCGGCCTTTTCCATTTCCTGCGGTGACTGCGGGTCGGCCAGCACCAGGCAGTGGAAGTTGCCGTCGCCCACATGGCCGAGGATGGGCACCGGCAGGCCCAGCGTGGCAATGTCCTGCAGCGTTTCGGCCAGGCAGGCGTCCAGGCTCGACAGCGGCACGCAGGCGTCGGTGGTGAACGAGCGGCAGCCGGGCTTGAGCTGCAGGGCGGCAAAGTAGGCGCTGTGGCGCGGCTGCCAGATCCGGCTGCGCTCCTCCTGCAGCGTGGCCCACTGGAAGTCGCCGCCACCGTTGTCAGCGGTGATGGTCTTGACCACTTCAGCCTGCTCGTCCACATGGGTACGCGAGCCGCAGAACTCCAGGAACAGCGTCGGCTGCTCCTTCAGGCTGGTCTTGCTGTGCGCATTGATGGCCTTGATGGACAGCGCGTCCAGCAGCTCGGCGCGTGCCAGCGGCACACCCATCTGGATCGACTGGATGACGCTGCGCACCGCGCCGCCCAGGTCGGCAAAGTTGACCACTGCTGCCGCCACATACTCCGGCTGCGGATGCAGCTTGACCGTCACTTCGGTGATGATGCCCAGCGTGCCCTCGGAGCCCGCGAACAGCTGCGTGAGGTTGTAGCCGGCCGATGATTTGCGGGCCCGCCGCGCGGTGCGGATGACCTTGCCGCCGGCCGTCACCACCACCAGCGACACGATGTTCTCGCGCATGGTGCCATAGCGCACAGTGTTGGTCCCGGATGCGGCGGTGGCCACCATGCCGCCGATGCTGGCGTTGGCGCCCGGGTCCACCGAGAAGAAAAGCCCGGTGCCCGCCAGCGCGGCATTGAGCGCCAGCCGCGTCACGCCGGCCTGCACCGTGGCGGTAAGGTCCTCGCTGCGTATCGCCACCACCTGGTCCATGCGCGAGAGGTCGATGCAGATGCCGCCCTGCACCGCCAGCAGGTGGCCCTCGACCGACGAGCCCACGCCGTAGGCGATGACGGGCGTGTTGTGCCCGCTGCACAGGCTCACGATGCGCGCCACCTCTTCGGTGCTGGTGGCATACACCACGGCGTCGGGCGGCTGCGGCGCGAAATGCGATTCGTCGCGGCCGTGCTGCAGGCGCTCGGACTCGCCCTGGCTGAAGCGGCCCGGGAATTCGGCGGCAAGCTGCGCCAGCAGTTCGGCCGGCGGTGCGCGGTGCGCGGCCGCGGTGGCTTGCTGTTCAGTTCTGGTGAGGGCGTTCATGCTGTCTCCGTTGACGTTTGGCGCAGTGTAGGAGTTGCGGTGCTGTTTGGGAAATACCGAGCGGCTCTTGGCCCATCGTTCAAATCTATGGCCGGGTGCGGGGGCGCGATGGCCCTGCGTCAGGGAAGCGTCGCACCTTGCCAGGCACCGCTGCGCACCTGTTCGTGAACTGTGTCTGCGAGCAGCCTGTGTACGGCATGTGCGGCCAGGGACAAGGCAGTGTCCCGCGCGGTGCACAGGTGCACCCGGCGCGCCAGCGCCGGCGCGATCGGCGTAGCCACCAGCGTGCCGGCGGCAAGCTCCTGCGCCACGGCCGCCCAGGGCATCACGCCATGGGCATGGCCCGCCATCATGGCGCTGCGCATGATGTTCATGGAATTTGCCAGCACCTGAGGCTCAGCCAGTACCAGGCCGGCCTGTGCAAGAAAGGCATCCACGATGGGCCGCACGCCGAAGCCGGCGGCAGGAATCGAAAGCGGCAGCTTCGCGAGCTGTGCGGCCGACACGGTCTTGCCGCGTGGCGCGTGGCCTGCGCGTGAGACGAGGAACAGCTGCTCGTCCATCAGCGGCACGGAATCGAGCAGGACGGCATCTTCGTCGTTGACGATCACGCCCAGGTCGAAGCGGCCGCTGTCCAGCCGGGCGGGAATGTGGCTGCTGATCTCGTCGTAGAGTTCGAGGCGGATGGCCGGGAAGCGCTCCACCACCTGTTCGGCCAGCAGCAAGGCATAGTGCGCCGCCGTGGTCTGCGGCAGGCCCACGCGCACCGTGCCGGCAGGGCTTTTCTCCAGTGAGGCGACCGCCGCGGGAATGTCGTCAATCTGGCGCAGCACACGCTGCGCATGGCGCAGGAACACCTCGCCCTGTTCCGTCATGCGCACGCCGCTGGACAGGCGGGTCAGCAGCTTCTGCCCGAACTCCGCTTCCAGCTGCGCCATCTGCTGGCTGAGCGCCGGCTGCGCGATATGCAGGGCGCGCGAGGCACGGGTCAGGCTGCCCAGCTCGGCGATCTTCGCGAAGTAGCGTAGTTGTCTCAGTTCCATGCGGGCGCCGTTTTGCACAGTATAGGCACCCTCTGCAAGGTGTGAACGGCCTGCAGGGCTCAGTCCAGGAAGCGCCGCAACGGTTCCGACCAGCCCTGCCAGTCCAGTCCGCTGGCCAGGTGGCCGTAGTTGCTTCGCAACTCCAGGAAGCTTGCGTCCACGCCGCGTGCGCGCAGGCTTTCGGTGATGGCCGGCCCGCTGGAAGCGGGGAACATGGCATCGGTCGTGCTCAGCACCAGCAGCAGCTTCGCGCGGATCGCGCCTGCTGATTCCGCCACATTGAACTGCGCCATTGCGTCGCGGAGCACCACCAGCGAATTTGCATCGAAGCCGCGCGCCCATTGCACTGACATTTCGCGCATGCGGTGCCCGCGGGCGGCGCCGTCCAGGCCCTGCGCCTTGAGGTACGCATCCATGCCGTAGCGCTCCAGCGTGTTCATGCGCAGCGTGGTCAGGAAAGGCACCATCGACCCAGGCGCAGGCCACCCGCCGTTCCATGCCGGTTCGGCGCGCAGCGCGTCGCCCAGCGTGTCGGTACCCGCTGGCCGGATGAAGCTCCCGTCCAGCGAAGACAGGGCCACCACCAGGCGGGCGGCCTTGCCGGGGTATTGCGTGCCCCACTGAAGCACCTGGAAGCCGCCCATCGACACACCCACCACGGCATGCAGCCGCTCGATGCCGAGCGAGCCAAGCATGGCTTGCTGCAGCCGCACGATGTCGGCAAACGAAATGGCCGGGAAGTCCGGACCGTATGCCCGGCCCGTGGCCGGGTCGATGCTGGCGGGCCCTGTGGAGCCGTAGCAGGAACCCAGCGCGTTGGACGACACGACGAAAAAGCGGTCTGTGTCGATGGCGCGGCCCGGGCCGACGAGCTCGCTCCACGAGCCCTCGGCCGCGGCACTGCCCGGCTGGATGAAGCCGTGGCTGGAGGTGTAGCCGTGCGTCACCAGGACGGCATTGCTGGCGTCCGCGTTCAGCCTGCCCGCGGTGATGTACGCCGCCTGCGCTGCGGCAAGTGTGCCGCCGCCCGCCAGCGCGAATCCCGATTCGGTGTGGACACCGCTGGCGAAGGCCGCCTCAGTCATTGCTGATGCCAAGGCGCTCGATCCAGGGCTTCCAGAAGGCGATATCGCGCTTGACGATGCTGGCGTACTCGGCCTGCCCGATGTACTTGGGCGTGAACAGCGCGTTTCTCAGGGCCTGGTTGAACTCCGGTGTCTCCAGGCAGGCCTTGGTCCATGCGTCCAGGGACTTCACCACTTCGGGCGGGCTTCCCACCTTGGTGGTGACGCCGATCCATGCGGTGCGCGCCAGCCCGGCGTCCCCCAATGCCTCCACCACCGTTGGCACGTTCGGGTACTGCGGCAGGCGCTGCTCGGTAAAGACCATCAGGGGCACGAACTTTCCGCTGTCGATGTGCTGTGCGGCCGACCCGGTGAGGAACACCATGACCGGGATCTGGTTGCCCAGCAGCGCCGCGATGCCGCCGGGCTCGCCGGTCACGGGTACCAGCGTGGACTGGATGCCGAGCTTGGCCGCCACGGCAGCGCCCAGCAGATGTGCCGGTGAGGAAATGGCCGGGATGCCGATGTCGATGCCTTTCGGGCTGGCCTTGGCGTTGGCCTGCAGGTCCTTGACGCTCTTGATGCCGGACTGGGCATTGGCCACCAGGATGAGCGAGCTGATGCCGAACATTGCCGCGCCCTCGAACTCCTTTTCAGGGTCGTACGGCATCTTCTTGAAAGTGAACGGCGTGATGGTGGTCTGGGACATGCCTGCCACCATGATCGAATAGCCGTCATTGGGAAGTGCCCGCATCGACTGGGCGGCCACGACACCGTTGGCCCCGGGCTTGTTCTGCAGCACGAACGGCTGGCCGGCCAGCTTGTCGCCGGAAGCGCAGGTCATCCAGGCGCGTGTCACCACGTCGGTGCTGGCGCCGGCAGGCAGCGGGCTCACAAGCGTCACCGGTTTGACGGGGTACTTGTCGGCCGCGATGGCCGGAGCGCCGGCGGTGGCAAGGCATGCCAGCGCGAGCAGGGCCGCGCGGACGCGGAGGGATGCGGTAGTTGGGTTCAAAGCCTGTCTCCTGGTGTGTGCGCAGCATGCCCGGGCCGCTGCAATTGAAATGGCGAGCGGAGCATAGGCCTGCAAAGGGCATCGAGGCCAATACGGAATCCATATGCCCGCATCACGAAAAGCTGCCGCTTACCTGCACAGCGGCTGTACAAGCCGCATACGCCATCCGTCGTATTCCTCCATTTCAGGGTTCTCCCTAGCATGGACCTGTCCGTTCAGGAATGGGTCCAGCGAGGTGGGCATTCCGGGCGAACCTGATTCACTACCCTTCTGGAGTACACACATGCAACGCAGATTCACACTCAAGGCACTCACAGCCGCCGTCGCCCTGGCAGGCGTCTCGATCCTGCCGGCCCACGCCCAAAGCGGCGGAACCATCAAGGTCGGCATCCTGCACAGCCTGTCCGGCACGATGGCCATCTCTGAAACCGTGTTGAAAGACACGGTGCTGATGGCCATTGACGAAATCAACGCCAAGGGCGGCGTCATGGGCAAGAAGCTTGAGCCCGTGATTGTTGACCCGGCCTCCAACTGGCCCCTGTTCGCTGAAAAGACCAAGCAGCTGCTGGGCCAGGACAAAGTCTCGGTCATCTTCGGCTGCTGGACCTCGGTGTCGCGCAAGTCGGTGCTGCCGGTGGTTGAGGAAATGAACGGCCTGCTGTTCTACCCCGTGCAGTACGAGGGTGAAGAGCTGTCCAAGAACGTGTTCTACACGGGTGCAGCCCCCAACCAGCAAGCCATTCCC
The DNA here is from genome assembly GCA_040385105.1 of Pseudomonadota bacterium. Lineage (GTDB taxonomy): Bacteria > Pseudomonadota > Gammaproteobacteria > Burkholderiales > Burkholderiaceae_C > JACMQX01. Next base: position 427 of record JAZKHY010000087.1, on the reverse strand, counting down.
GCAGTGGACTACCTGATGAGCAAGGCCGGTGGCGGCGCCAAGCGCTGGGTCCTGCTGGGCACCGACTATGTGTACCCCCGCACGACCAACAAGATCCTGCGCGCCTACCTCAAGAGTAAGGGCGTGAAGGACGCTGACATCGACGAGAAGTACACCCCGTTCGGCCATTCCGACTACCAGACCATCGTGGCTGACGTGAAGAAGTTCTCGGCCGGCGGCAAGACGGCCGTGGTGTCCACCATCAATGGTGACTCCAACGTGCCCTTCTACAAGGAACTGGGCAACGCAGGCCTGAAGGCCAAGGACGTGCCGGTTGTGGCCTTCTCCGTGGGTGAGGAAGAGCTGCGCGGCGTGGACACCAAGCCGCTCGTGGGCCACCTGGCTGCCTGGAACTACTTCCAGTCGATCAAGAGCCCGGCCAACACCG
>JAZKHY010000086.1:0-37713 GCA_040385105.1 Pseudomonadota bacterium | reverse complement strand
AGCTTCGAGCGCATCCACCGCAGCAACCTGGTGGGCATGGGCGTGCTGCCGCTGCAGTTCCGGGGCAGCGACACCTGGCAGACGCTGCGCCTGACGGGCGATGAGCTGGTTGATGTGATCCCGTCGCCGGACCTGAAGCCGCAGAGCGAGGCCAGGCTGGTGATCACGCGTGCCGACGGCAGCAAGCAGGAACTGGCCGTCACTTTGCGCATCGATACGCCGATCGAGGTGGACTACTACCGCCACGGCGGCATCCTTCCGTTCGTGTTGCGGCAACTGCTCGCCGCCTAGTCGCCTCCCGCTTCGGCTTCCTGCTGCGCCGCGAGCCGCGCCAGGAAGCCCACGGCGTATTCCGCCATTGGCGAATAGCTGCGCCCCTTGAGGGCAACGATGCCGATCTCCGCATACATCTTCGGGAAGCCCTGGATCTCCACCGTCAGGAGCTGCCCGGACGCCAGCTCCTCGCGCACGACGCCTGCCGTGCCCACCATCACCGTGTCTGAGCCCAGCGTGATGCGCTTGTTCAGGTGGATGTCGTCGCACTCCACTGCCACCGGCAGGCTGCCTTCGCCGGCACGCCCCATCATCTTCAGCAGGGCCGCATTGGCCGGCGCCGGCAGGCGCCCCGTGGCCAGGCCAAAGGATGCAAGGTCTGCGAGAGTGACGGAGGGAGCCTTGAACAACGGGTGGCCGGCGCGCGCATAGAAGCGGCCGCGCTGGCGGGCAATCGGCGTGATGGCGAAGTCTGCATCGCGCGGTACGTCGCGGGTGTCGGCCACAAAAAAATCGATCTCTTCCTTGCGCAGGTGCTCGATCAGGTAGCGCCAGTTGTTCACATGGATCCGGCTGTTGACGCCGGGGAAGCGGTTGCGCAGGTCGATCATCAGCTGCGGCAGCATCGTGGCGGCGGGAAAAGGGCCAACGCCAAATGCAACGTCGCCCATGACGCGTTCGCGGTAGAGGTCCACATCGCGCTCCAGCCGCCGGCTTTCCTGGAGCAGCCGGCGAGCCCGCTCGATGACGAAGGCGCCGGCCGGCGTGCAACTGACGTCTGCCGGACCCCTGTCAAAGAGCTGCAGGCCCAGCTCGGCTTCAGCCGCCTGGATGCTGCGGCTGAACGCCGGCTGGCTCAGGTGCGCGCGCCGCGCCGCGCGCCCGAAATTGCGCTCGTCCGCCAGGACGACCAGGTGGTTCAGGCGCTTCAGGTCCATTGGGGATGAATTGTCATGTGATGCAGTGGATGCATTGATTTTCACACAACAATGCATTGGACGTAATTACTTCAAACATGAACAATTCGAAACTCAATATTACGCGGCTGTTGTTTTTTTATCTGCCGCGCCTGTCTCCACTCTTCAGGAACGACGATGAAAAAACTGACTTTGCCCGCAGTCACGCTGTGGGCTGCCTGCCTCGCGGCCGGCTCTCTCCCGGGCGCCGCAGCGGCGCTGACCCTGGCCATCAATGAAGGCGCAACCTACCGCGTGACGGACGCCGACATCCAGCTCAAGTACAAGCCGGTGGCCGACGACCTGGGCAAGCTGCTGGGCCAGAAGGTTTCCATCATCGCCGTATCGGACTACAAGGCCATCGCCGAAGGCCTGAGTGCAGCACGTTACGACCTGGCCTATATCCACCCGGCCCATGTCGCGCTGAAGGGGCTCGCTGTTGACGGCTACCGGCTCGTCGCGCTGACCAAGGGCTTTACCGAATACCGGGCGCATTTCCTGGTGCGCGGCGACTCGCCCACAAAGACGGCCGCGGACTTGAAGGGCAAGAAGATGGGCATCCCGTCGCCGGACTCCATCACCTCGGTGCTCACCCGTACCACGATGCATGATTCGTTCAAGGACGGTGCGGCCGGCGTGTCTTACGTGTCCACCCGCTACCAGGACGCGATCCCTTTCATGGTCGAGCACGGGCTGGTGGATGTCGGCGTGACCGGTTCCGAGGCCGTGGCCAAGGCGTGGGCGGGCAACGGCGGCAAGATCGCTTTCTCCAGCAAGTCGGTGCCGGTGAAACTGATGCTCGCATCAAAGAACATCCCGGCTGCCGACCTGGCTGCGGTGCAGAACTACTTCACCTCGCTGGAGAGCACCGAGAAGGGCCGCCGCACACTGGAGGCCATCGACAAGAAGGGCTTTGTCCCGTTCGATTCCGCTGCGCTGTCGGCTGTCAACAGCTGGATCGCCGCAGGCGTCAAATGAGCGCCCCTGCCGGCCAGGTGCTGCGGGTGATCTGCGCCAGTGTGTCGCTGGTGCGCGGCTCCGTGATGGAAGAAATGCTGGCGATGCGCCAGGAGGTAGGCACCTTCAATGCAGCGCATGGCCTGCGCAGTGCATTGCTTTACTCCTCGGGCTGGTTCTTCCAGTGGCATGAAGGGCCGATTGCCAGTGTCGAGAAGATTGTCCATATCGCACAGGCTGACCGCAGGCATCATCACCCGCGCGTGCTGCACCGCAGCCTGGGCGAGGCCACGCTGACTGAAACGCTGCAGATCGCCACCACCCACGGCATCGACAAGCCAACGGATGTCGCGCGCCGCCTCCATTCCCTCTTCCGGGGTCAGGCGGTGGAGCCGCGCGCCCAGCCGCGCGAACTCTGGCAACAGATCGCGACGCCGCTGTACCTTCCGGCCAGCGCACCCCAGCCCGCGCTGGTGCGGCGCCATGTGGTGGCCATCACCTCCGAGTACACCGGTGCGGTGGACATGGTCCGCATGTTCAGCGAGCGCTTTGGCCTGCCCGTGACCTACCAGCGCTTTGCCACCGACATGCCGAAGTCGGCGGACGTGGGCGCCGCCTATGTGGACCTGCCCGGCGATGGCGAGGTCACGCGGCTGCATGCGCTGTCGCGGCGCAGCCTGGCGCACCCGATGGTCCGGCTGATGCTGCGGGAGCTGAACTGCGTGGTGCTCCTGCTGGGCGAGCGAACCGAGGCGGCCTGCGCATTGGCCAATGATGTCGGCCAGATGCTGCGCAGCCTGTCGGTGCGGCCCGCACTGCGGCTGGCATCCAGCGGCCGGGACAATGTCCAGAAGGCCAGGGAGTGCCTTGAAGCCTGCGGCCCGGACATTGCCGAGGTGGACCTCGCGCTGCTGTGGCGCACCGGCCCGGAAGCGCTTTTTGGCCAGCTTCTCTCGGCCCGTGCCGGCTCGGCCGCTAGCCAGGGGTACCAGCCGGCCTGAAGCGCGCTCTGGAGAGGGGCATGGTGCGAGGGCACAATCAGGGCATGACACACCAGCTCCTGATTGCCGGCGGCGGCATGGGCGGCCTCGCCGCGGCCATCGCCGCTGCGCGCGCCGGCTGGCAGGCTCGCCTGTTCGAGCAGGCTGCAGAGTTCGGCGAAGCAGGCGCCGGCATCCAGCTCGGGCCCAATGCGACGCGCCTGCTGGCGGCCTGGGGGCTTGAGACCGACCTGCATCGCATTGCCGCTTTCCCGCAGCAATTGCTCGTGCGCAGCGCGCATGACGGCGCCGTGCTGGGCCGCATGGCACTGGGCGACATGATCGCAGCGCGCTATGGCGCCCCCTACGTCACGGTGCACCGTGCCGACCTGCATGGCGTGTTGCTGGAAGGCGCGCAAAGAAGCGGCGTGGCGCTGAAGCTGCAATCAAGGATTTCAGCCGTGCTGCCCGGCACTGACGCGGTAGCCGTGCAGATCGGCGAAGACCATGAAGTCGAGGGCGATGCACTCGTGGGTGCCGATGGCCTGTGGAGCACGGTGCGCGGCCAGGTGCATGCGGGCGGGCCGCCTCAGGCCACGGGGCATCTTGCCTACCGCGCGCTTGCGGTGCAGCAGGACCTGCCGCCTGCGCTGCGCCAGCAGGATGTGCAGGTGTGGCTGGGCTCGCGCATGCACCTCGTTGCCTATCCGGTCAGGGCGGGTGAGCAGCTGAATGCCGTCGCCATCGTGCAGGGCACTGGCGGCGGGGATGCGCAGGATTGGGACCAGTCGGCGCTGGCCGCCGACCTGCGCAGCGCCATGGGAGCCCTGTGCAGGCCCCTCGAAGATCTTGTCAGTGCCATGCCGTCGTGGCGCCTGTGGAAGCTCCATGACCGCAGCCCGATGTCGGGGGCGGACGAAATGGTGCGCGGCCGGGTGGCGCTGCTGGGCGACGCCGCGCATCCGATGCGTCCCTATCTGGCGCAAGGCGCGGGCATGGCGCTGGAAGACGCCGCCGAGCTGGGCCGCGCCTTGAACCTGGTCGGCGAGGCCGCCATCGACGTGCCGCTGGCGCTGCGCCGCTATGCGCTCAACCGCTGGGAGCGCAACGCCCGGGTGCAGGCGCGTTCGCTGCGAAATGGCCGCATCTTCCATGCCACGGGCCTCGTGCGCTGGGGCAGGAACCTGTCGATGAAGCTGCTGGGCGAGCGGCTGCTGGATGTGCCCTGGCTCTACAGGGGCTGATGGCCGGGGCTCACCGCCCGGAACTGCAGGATTGCGCTTACAGCTCGGTACGCAGCTTCCATATCTCGGGAAACAGCACCACGTCCAGCATCTTGCGCAGGTAGCTCACGCCGCCCGTTCCCCCAGTGCCGCGCTTGAAGCCGATGACGCGTTCCACGGTCGTGACATGCCGGAAGCGCCAGAGCCTGAAGGCGTCTTCCAGGTCGGTGAGTTCCTCGCCCAGCTGGTACAGGTCCCAATACTTCTTCGGGTCGCGGTACACCATGAGCCAGGCCTGCTCGACGTCGCCGCTTTCGGTGTAGGGCTGCGTCCAGTCGCGCCGGGTGTGGCTCTGCGGCATGGGCAGGCCGCGGCGCGCCAGCAGGCGGATGGCCTCGTCATAGAGCGAAGGCGCCTCCCAGGCCGCCTGCACCTGGGCCAGCAGGTCGGGGCGGTGCTGGTGCGGCTTGAGCATGGCCGCATTCTTGTTGCCCAGCGCAAATTCAATGCAGCGGTACTGCGCGCTCTGGAAGCCGCTGGAGTTGGCAAGGTAGGGGCGGATGGCACTGTACTCGGGTGGTGTCATGGTGGCCAGGACGTCCCATGCATGAACCAGCTGCTCCATGATGCGGCTGACCCGCGCGAGCATCTTGAAGGCGGTTCCAAGTTCATCCCCGGCCACATGGGCGATGGCTGCATGCAGCTCATGCAGCATCAGCTTCATCCAGAGCTCGCTGGTCTGGTGCTGGATGATGAACAACATTTCGTTGTGGTCGGGCGACAGGGGCTTCTGCGCGCCGAGGATGGCGTCGAGCTGCAGGTAGTCGCCATAGCTCATGTCGCGGCTGAAATCCAGCTGCGCTTTCTCTGCGGCAACAATGTCTTCAGGCTTGAGGCTGGCCATCAGGTCACCGGCAGCTTGCGGCTGAATCTGGCCTGGCGCCACTCGCGGGTTTCCAGGATGTCCCGCAGCTGTTCTGCCGCGTTCCAGACGTCCTCAAACCGCGTGTAGAGCGGCGTGAAGCCGAAACGCAGGATGTCCTCCTGCTTCTTGCCGTCGCCGGCGCGGAAGTCCCCGATGACACCGCGCGCGATCAGCGCCTGCACGATGGCCCAGGCGCCGGAGTCCGCGGCGTCTTCTTCGGGGTTGATGCGTGTCAGGCATACCTGCGAGCCGCGCTGCGCATGGTCGCGCGGCGTCACAAGGGAAAGGCCGTGCCCGGCGCAGCGTTCTTCCACCAGTGCGATGAACAGGTCGGTGAGCGCCAGGGACTTGGCCCGCAGTGCCGCCATGCCGCCCAGCGGTTCGGCGGCGAGCACGGTATCAAGGCCGCAGTCCAGCGCCGTCATGCTGAGGATGGGCTGGGTGCCGCTCAGGTACCGGCCGATGCCGGGGGCAGGCCGGTAAGTCTGCTTGAACTCGAAGGGCGCGGCATGGCCCCACCAGCCCGCCAGTGGCTGCCAGAAGCGCTCGGCCAGCGCCGGGTTGGCCCACACAAAGGCCGGTGCGCCCGGCCCGCCGTTGAGGTACTTGTAACCGCAACCCACGGCGAAATCCGCCTTCGCCGCCGTCAGGTCCACAGGCACGGCGCCGGCGCTGTGGGCCAGGTCCCAGACGGTCAGCACCCCTGCTTCATGGGCGGTCGCGGTCATTGCCGCAAGGTCGTGCATGGCGCCGGTGCGGTAGTTCACATGGGTCAGCATCAGCACGGCCACATCGCGGTTCAGTGCGATGTCGACATGGCCCTCCGCCACCAGCCGCAGCTCGAAGCCGAGTTCATTGCACAGCGACTGTGCGATGTACAGGTCTGTCGGGAAGTTGGCGCGCTCGCTCACGATGAGCTTGCGCTTGGGGGCATCCTGCTTCGCAACATGCAGTGCGGCACTGAGCACCTTGTAGAGGTTGATCGAAGTGGTGTCTGTGGCCACCACTTCGCCCGGGCCTGCGCCGATGAGGCGGGCGACCTTGTCGCCGGTGCGGCGCGGCAGGTCGAACCAGCCGGCGGTGTTCCAGGAGCGGATCAGGCCCTGGCCCCATTCTTCGGTGACGGCCCTGGCGACGCGGGCAGCGGTTGTTTTCGGCAGTACGCCCAACGAATTGCCGTCAAGGTAGATCACGCCATCGGGCAGGTCGAACAGGTCTCTCAGCCCGCGCAGGGGATCTTGCGCGTCGAGTTTGCGGCAGTCTTCAAGGGTAGTCATAGCTGGTTCGGGAATGGGTGTCTGGCAGCAGGCCTTGCTGCGGGCCGGGGTGCGTGGGCCGGCGCAGGATTGCGCGGACGGGCGAAGCATCGGCCTGGGTGAGTTTCAGCGGCAGGGCTATGAGTTCGTAGTCGCCTTCAGGGACGTCGTCGAGGACCAGATTCTCCAGCACCCGCAGGCCCAGCCGCCGTATGGCCTGGTGGCTGTCCAGCGTCTTGCTGGCGGCCGGGTCAATGCTGGCGGTGTCGATGCCGATCAACTGCACCCCGAGCGCGGCCAACCGCTCCACCGTCTCGGGCGCAAAGGCCGCCAGCGCATCGTCCCAGCGGTCCACCGGCATGCGTTCATAGGTGCGGACCAGCACCCTGGGCGGCAGGCCGTGGGCTGCATGCCCGACGTGTTCCCAGAGCACCAGCGGCCCTTTGCCGATGGCATGGATCACGCGGCAGGGGCCGAGGAAAGGGCCCAGGTCAAGCTCGCCGATGGCCTGGCCCTGCGGGTCGTAGTGCAGCGGCGCATCTGCATGTGCGCCCACATGTGGCGACAGTGTCAGCGTGCTCACATTGACCGGGCAGCCGGGCGCGATGCTGGCGGCCCATTGCTGCTGGTAGGGTGTGTCACCGGGAAAGACCGGCGAGCCCCGCTGCACAGGCGGCGAGATGTCCCATATGCGTGAAGGTGCGCGGTTCATGGGCGAAGTTTGCACCGCCGGGAAAAGCCGTGGTGTCGGTTATTTCCAACATGGGCCTGAAATTGTTGAGGCTTGAAGCATCAGGCCCCAACCACGCGCCGCCACCGTCAGGCGTAGGGCCCGTTTTCGAGCGGCTGCATGCCATGGCGTTGCCTGGCCCTGGCGCAGGCATCGCTGCCGGCTTCAAACTCCCTGCATGGCGACGGACGCCATTCGTAGATGCCGCATGCAACCTTGCCGCCGACCTTGCCGGTGAGCGCGGCGCAACGGATGGGCACGTGGTCCGTGCCCCGCATGCGGCAGGTGCTGCCATTGACTTCGACTGCCAGGCCGGAGGGCACATGGCCGCCCATGTCGTCTAGTTCATAGACGGCAAAGTCCACACGGAAGCAGGCGCAGCAGGCGCCGCAGGTCTGGCAGGGGGATTCAGCGGGGGGCATCGGCGGTGGGAGGCAGGCGTCGGAGAACCTGGTGTTGAAAGCGTGCCGCTATTGTGACGCCGCACGGTTCCCCGCCCGGCAAATCAAGTCACAATGCGAGCGATCCCGGAGGAGACCAGAAGTGAAATACAAAAAATTCCTGTTGCCGGCCCTGCTGTCCCATGCGCTTGCAGCCTTCGCACAATCCGCGCCCGAGGAACCAGGTGGTGCCGGCGAGCCGCAACTGGAGACTGTGACGGCAACCGCGCGCCGCTCCATCGAGCAGCGATTCTTCGCGTCGGGTTCGCTGGTGGTGGTGGACCGCCGCGACATCGAGCAACTGGGCGCCTTCTCGGTGGCCGATGTGCTGCGCCAGTTGCCCGGCGTGCAGGTCACCACCGGCGGCGACGGCTCGGTGGAAATCCGCATGCGCGGCATGGACCGCAATGCGACGCAGCTGCTGATCGACGGGCAGCGGGCGGGCGGCGGCGGGCGCTCGCAGTTGCCGATAGACCAGTTGCCGTCCGAACTGATCGAGCGCATCGAGGTGGTCCGCGCGCCCTCGGCGGAGTATTCCGGCGCATCCGGGGGCACGCTCAACATCGTGTTGCGCCAGGCCAGCGTCAAGCGCGAGACCATCATCCGGCTGACCGACAACCATGTCTGGGGCCGCAACGCGGGCCAGGCATTTTTCTCGCGCACCGGGCCGCTGGGCGGCAAGGCGCAGGACCCGAAAGCGCTGCCAAGGGACGCCGATGTGCCTGACCAGCCCTGGTCATACTTCGTCGCGGCATCCAGCATCGGCTACCTGCTGGGCTCGGATACGCACCGTGAAACATCCACCGGCGGCGCGGCAAGCTCGCTGTCCGATGCCAGCGGGCGCTACCGTCGCACCGAGGTGTCGCTGGTGCCGCGCCTGAACGGCCGGCTGGGCCCGTCGGACCAGCTGGCATTGCGGGCCACGGTGAGCCGCTCGAAATTCTCGGGCGACTATGCCAGCCTGGGAACGGGCAGCGGCGCCACAAGTTATGAAACCCGGGCAGACGAGTCGCAAACCTACGATAGGCGCTACCTGCAGGCCGGCGCGGACTGGACGCACCGGTTCGCCGCAAGCAAGCTGGAAACTACCCTGAACGCAAGCCAGGCCCGTGACGATGTGAGCCGCAATGGTGCCGTCAGCCAGGCGGGCGGGGCCGTGCCTCCGGCCTACAGCTACGCCTTCCGCGACGACCGCAAGGAAGATTTCATGTCGGTCAGCACCAAGCTCACCGGGACGCAGAACCCGCTGCTATGGAGTGTTGGCGCACTGGCCGAGCAGCGCAGCCTCGGCGTCAACACCCAGGCCAGCAGCACCGCCGGCGCGTTGCCGCCCAACCTCAACCTGGAGGCAGACCTCAAGCGCCAGGTGGTGTGGGGCCAGAACGAGTGGGAGGTGCTCACCGATGCAACGCTCACCGCCGGGCTGCGGGTCGAGTCGCTGACCATTGTCAGCAGCAATGCGGCGCTGCTGGCACGCCGCCAGTCGAGCTTCCTGCAGCCATCACTGCACCTGCGCAAGCCGTTGTCCGAAACGCTGCAGTTCCGCGCGAACCTCGCACGCGTCACGCGCAACCCGCGCGTCTGGGACCTGGTGGACCGCGCGATCCCGAGCCAGGGCGGCAACAGCATCTCGAACCCCGACACGCGCGGCAACCCGAACCTGCGCCCCGAAGTGGCGTGGACGCTGGACACGGGCTTCGAGCGGCTGCTGCGCAAGGAGGGGCAATCGCAGGGGCAGGTGGGCCTCAACCTGTTTGTGCGGCAGCTGAAGGACACGCTGGCTTCTGTGACGACGCTCACGGGCGGCCGGTGGGTGGAGCAGCGCAGCAATGTGGGCGATGCCACCGTGTGGGGGCTGGAAGCCGACGCAAAGACCGGCATGACCTGGGCAGGCCTGGGCCGCGACTGGACGCTTTCTGCCAATGCCAGCCTGCTGCAGTCGCGCATGGGCAGCGGCATCAACCAGGGCCAGCGCATACCGGGGCAGGCGCGGTACCTGGCCAACGCCACCGTTGCCAAGCCGATCCGGCGCACCGGCGGCTGGTTTGGCGGGGCGACCCTGTCCATCACCGGGCCGGCCGACCGCAATACGTCACCTGGCATTACCGGGCGCGACGCTGCACGGGCGGCGCTCGATGTCTATGCCGGCAGTGTGGTGCCCGGCTGGGGTTACTGGCGCGTTGGCATCTTCAACATTGGCGATGCGCCTTACGACCGCGAACGCAACTACCTGGACGCCAGCGGCGCGCAGGTCCAGAACCGTTCCAGCATGCGGCTCACACCGCGCCTGTACCTGACCGTCGGCACCCAGTTCTGAGCCTGGTGCTCAGGACACCTTGCCCAGCAGCAGGTATTCCATCAACGCTTTCTGCGCATGCATGCGGTTCTCGGCCTCGTCCCAGACCACGGACTGGGGGCCGTCGATGACGTCGGCCTCGACTTCTTCCCCGCGGTGCGCTGGCAGGCAGTGCATGAAGAGTGCATCAGGCTTGGCCGCGCGCATCATCTCGGAATCAACGCACCAGTCGGCGAAGGCCTTCTTGCGGGCTTCGTTCTCGGCTTCGTAGCCCATGCTGGTCCAGACGTCGGTGGTCACCAGGTCCGCACCGGCGCAGGCGTCCATCGGGTCCTTGAACACCTTGTAGCTGTCGGCCGAGCGGATGCCGGCGATGGACTGGTCCACCTCGTAGCCGCCGGGCGTGCTCAGGTGCACCTTGAAGCCGAGGATTTCGCTGGCCTGCAGCCAGGTGTTGGCCATGTTGTTGCCGTCGCCTATCCATGCCACCGTCTTGCCCTTGATGGATCCCCGGTGCTCGATGTAAGTGAAGATGTCGGCGAGGATCTGGCAGGGGTGGAACTCGTTCGTCAGGCCGTTGATGACGGGCACGCGCGAGTGCGCCGCAAAGCGGTCGATCTTGTCCTGGCCAAAGGTGCGGATCATGACAAGGTCCACCATGCGGCTGATGACCTTGGCGCTGTCTTCAATGGGTTCGGCGCGCCCCAGCTGGCTGTCGCCGGTGGTCAGGTGAACCACCGAGCCGCCCAGCTGGTACATGCCGGCCTCGAAGCTCACGCGCGTGCGCGTCGAGGCTTTCTCGAAGATCATGGCCAGCGTCCGGTCGGCCAGCGGGTGGTACTTTTCGTAGGCCTTGAATTTTTTCTTGATGATGGCCGCGCGCTCGAACAGCCAGGCGTATTCAGCCGCCGAGAGGTCGCTGAACTGCAGGTAGTGCTTGATTGCCATGGTCCGTCATTCAGACAGGAACTGCCTGATCAGCGGGCAGAGGATGGCGACGACTTCGTCGGCCTCGGCGGCCGTCATGATCAGCGGCGGCACCATGCGGATCACGCTGTCGGCCGTGACGCTGATGAGCAGGCCTTTGTCGACTGCGCGCTGCACCAGGGCACCGCAGGGTTTGGTCAGCTCCACGCCCAGCATCAGGCCCTGGCCGCGGATCTCCTTGAGGCCCTTGACACCGGCAAGTTCACGCTCGAGCGCGGCCTTGAGGTGCGCGCCCACGGTGGCGGCATTGGCCATCAGGCCGTCTTCCTCCATGATGCGGATGGTTTCCACGCCGGCCCGCATGGCCAGCGGGTTGCCGCCGAAGGTGGTGCCGTGGTTGCCGGGCTGGAAGATGCTGGCTGCTTTCGGGCCTGCCACCACAGCGCCAATGGGCACGCCCGAGCCCAGGCCCTTGGCCAGCGGCATGACATCAGGCTTGATGCCCGCCCACTGGTGCGCGAACCACTTGCCGGTGCGGCCCATGCCGCACTGCACCTCGTCAATCATCATCAGCCAGTTCTGCTCGTCGCAAAGCTTGCGCACCTGCTGCAGGTATTCGACGCGCATCGGGTTGACGCCGCCTTCGCCCTGGATGGTTTCAAAGAAAACGGCCACCACATTGGGGTTGCCCTGCGTGGCTTTCTTCAGCGCCTCGATGTCGTTCATCGGCACCCGTATGAACCCCTCCACCAGCGGGCCGAATCCGGCCTGCACCTTGGGGTTGCCGGTGGCGGACAGCGTGGCGATGCTGCGGCCGTGGAAGGCTTTGTCATAGACCACGATTTCGGGCCGCTCGATGCCCCGGTCATGGCCGAACTTGCGTGCCAGCTTCAGGGCGGCTTCATTGGCTTCCAGGCCGGTGCAGCAAAAAAACACATTGGTCAGGCCCGACAGCTCCACCAGTTTGGCGGCCAGCTTTTCCTGGTTGGGCACATGGTAGTAGTTGGAACTGTGGATGATCCGGGCGATCTGGTCCTGGAGGGCAGGCACCAGCTTGGGGTGGTTGTGGCCCAGCGTGTTGACCGCGATGCCGCCCAGCGCATCGAGGTATTCCTTGCCATTGACATCCCAGACGCGGCAGCCCTGCCCGTGCGACAGCGCGATGGGCACGCGGCCGTAGGTGTTCATCGTGTGCGGTGAGGCGGCTTCAACAAAGGCGGGCGCGGCTGCGTTCATGCGTCACTCCAGATAATTTGGCGCTAAAACAAAGCGGCTCAACGAAAGCGTTGAGCCGTTGAAGCGCGATTTTAGGCCCAGGGATTGCTTGGTGTTTTGACAATTCCGCATCACAGCGATGCGGGCCGGTTCGATGGCTCCAAGTCTTATATAAGATAGAATTCTTGTGCACCGCAGCATGAGCGATCCTCATGCTGCGGCCACTTCCAAAGTAACCTCTACCCGATGGTCTCCGACACTGCCAAGCAAGTCTTCATCCAGGGGCTGACCCGGGACGGCAAGGCCTTTCGCCCCAGCGACTGGGCCGAGAGGCTGGCGGGCGTCATGTGCTCGTTCAGGCCGGGTGGAGCGCAGCCCGGCAGCCACCTGAGCTACTCGCCGTGGTGTGTGCCAACGACGGTCAATGGCGTCAAGTGCGTCATCGTGGACCGTGAACTGCGCGAGTACGAGCCTATGGCTTGGGACTTCTGCATCAACTTCGCGCGCGACAACGACCTCCAGGTGGTGGAGGCCTGCCTCGTCCCCGACGCCAAGCCTGACGGGATTTCCTGAAAACGTGGCGCCCATGAAAAAAGCCGTCTTTCGACGGCTTTTTCACTTTGCTGCAGCGCACCCGGTTCAAACGGCAGGCTGAAATATCAGCCCGGGCTTGCCTGACTGGTGGGTCAGGCCTTGGGGGCGGCGAGGGCCAGGGCCTTCACCTTGGAGGCCAGGCGGCTCTTGTCGCGCGAGGCCTTGTTCTTGTGGAAGATGCCCTTGTCGGCCACGATGTCCACAATGCTCTGGGCCTTGACGAAGGCTTCCGTAGCCTTGGTCTTGTCGCCGGAAGCGACCGCCTTCTCGACGTTCTTCACGGCGGTGCGGTATTTGGAGCGCAGCGAGGTGTTCGCGGCGTTGAGTTTGGTGTCCTGGCGGACGCGTTTGCGGCCTGATGCCAGGCGCGGGTTCTTCTTTTTGGGTTTGGCTGATGCCATGATGTGTTCCTTGGGTTGTCTGAGGATGTTGCAGCAAAGCCCATGATTATAACGCTCCCCCGTCCGGCCTGCGGCCGCTCCCCCCACTGGGGGGGCAATGCAGTGGACCGGCGGAGCCGGATCCACGCATTCACGAACTGCGGCGCTGCGCGCGCCTTGGACTTCACGGCGACTTCATTTCTGCCGTCTAAACTACCTGTGTGAGTCTTTTCAAAGCTGCTTCAACTGTTTCCCTGTTTACGCTGCTGTCGCGCATCACGGGGCTGGTGCGCGAGTTGCTGATGGCGGCTACCTTTGGCGCCAGCGCCATGACGGATGCGTTCAACGTGGCGTTCCGCATTCCCAACCTGTTCCGGCGGCTGTTTGCCGAAGGTGCGTTCAGCCAGGCTTTCGTGCCCGCCCTGGCCGCCAGCAAGGCGACGCATGGCGAAGAGGCGACCCGCTTGCTGGTGGACCGCGTCGCCACGCTGCTGGGCTGGGCGCTGCTGCTGACCTGCGTCATCGGTGTGGCGGCCGCGCCTGCCCTTGTCTGGATGATGGCCAGCGGGCTGAAGCAGGAGCCGCGCGGCTTCGAGGCCGCCGTGTTCATGACGCGCTGGATGTTCCCGTATATCGGCTTCATGTCGCTCGTGGCGCTGTCGGCCGGGGTGCTCAACACCTGGAAGCGCTACGCCATCCCCGCCGCCACGCCCGTGCTGCTCAACGTGGGCATGATCGCCGCCGCCTGGTGGGGCGCCCCCTGGTTCCAGTCCCGGGGGATCGAGCCGATCTATGCCATGGGCGCCGGCGTGATGGTGGGCGGGGCCCTGCAGCTGGCGGTGCAGATTCCGGCGCTCATCCGCATCGGCATGCTGCCCAGGCTGGGGCTGACGTGGCGCGCGATCCGCGAGGCCTGGGGCGACCCTGCCACGCGCAGCATCGCCAGGCTGATGGTGCCGGCGCTGTTTGGCGTCAGCGTGGCGCAGATATCGCTGCTGATCAACACCCAGATTGCCTCGCACCTCACGCCCGGCAGCGTCAGCTGGCTCGGCTATGCGGACAGGCTGATGGAGTTCCCGACCGCCATGCTGGGTGTGGCGCTGGGTGTGGTGCTGATGCCGCAGCTGGCATCAGCCAAAGCGGCCAACGACCCCGCCAGGTATTCCGCCATGCTGGACTGGGGCCTTCGCCTCGTGGTGTTGCTGGCGGTGCCCTGCGCCGTCGCCTTGCTGACTTTCTCCCGCCCGCTGGTGAGCGTGCTCTACCACTACGGCGCATTCACCGCCAACGACGTGCAGCAGACCACCACGGCATTGATGGGCTACGGCGCAGGCCTGGTCGGGCTGGTGGCCATCAAGGTGCTGGCGCCCGGCTATTACGCCAGCCAGGACATCCGCACGCCGGTGAAGATTGCCATCATCGTGCTGGTCATCACACAACTGCTCAATATCGCGCTGGTGCCGCTGCTGCAGCATGCCGGCCTGGCCCTGGCCATCGGGCTTGGGGCGCTCATCAATGCCGTCTGGCTGCTGGCCGGGCTGCTGCGGCGCGGCAGCTACAAGCCTTCGGCCGGCTGGGGCGTGTTTGTCATGCAGGTGGTCGCGGCCAGCGCATTGCTTGCCGTATTCCTGATGTGGGCCAGCGGTGCGTTCAGCTGGACGGGCCTGCAGTCGCGCGGGCTTGCCCGGGCAGGCCTGATGGCCGCAGTGCTCTGCGGCTCGGCTGCCATCTACTTTCTGGCCCTGTGGGCTGCGGGCCTGAAACTGCGGCAGTTCGTGCGCCGCTGAATGTGCACTGGCCAGCGCTGCAGTTGACTTGACGCGATCGCGCGCGTCCATTACAAATACCCATGCAGTTCAGCTTTTCTGCGCCGACGCCGCTTGAATACTTCACCTCGCTGGTGCAAAGCGACGATCACTTCCCGCTGCTTGAAACCGCCGTCAGCCTGGCGCAGGACGAATACCCCGAGCTTGACGTGCAGCAGGTGCTGGGCGATGTGGACCAGTTGCTCGCCCGCCTGAAGCGCCGCCTGCCTGCGGATGCCGGGCCCTTGCAGCGCCTGCGCGTCCTCAACCAGTTCTTCTTCCGCGACCTGAGTTTCGGCGGCAACATCAACGACTACTACGACCCGGACAACAGCTACCTGAACGCCGTCCTGCGGACGCGCCGCGGTATCCCGATCTCGCTGGCCGTACTGTGGATGGAACTGGCGCAGGGCCTGAGCCTGCACGCCCGCGGCATCGGCTTTCCCGGGCATTTCATGGTCAAGGTCAACCTGCCCAAGGGCCAGGTGGTCATCGACCCGTTCACCGGCCAGTCGTTGAGCCGCGAGGAGCTGGCCGAGCGGCTGGAGCCCTACAAGCGGCGCAGTGGGCTGGTGGATGAATTCGAGGTGCCGCTGGGCCTCTACCTGCAGGCCGCGCCGCCGCGCGACATCATTGCCCGCATGCTGCGCAACCTCAAGGAAATCCACAAAACCCAGGAGGACTGGGTGCGGCTGATCGCGGTGCAGGATCGCCTGGTGGTGTTGCTGCCTGAGGCCTGGAGCGAGTTCCGCGACCGTGGCCTGGCCCATGCCGAGCAGGGCAACAGCCAGCTGGCCGTGGCTGACCTGGAAACCTACCTGATCCATGCCGAGGAAGCACTGGACATCGACGTGATCGCCGACCGCGTTGCAGCGCTGCGCCGCGAACGCAGCTGAAGCCAGCCCGGTGCCTTTGGGCGCCTTCGTCCGGACTCAGGTTCCGCGCTTGAGAAACTGCGGAATGTGCAGGCCGCCGGCCTGGCTCTCGCCGCGCGGCAGGGCGGGCCGTGCAGGTGTGGCGGCAGGCACCGTCACCGGCCTTGGGGGCGTCAGCATCGACAGGCGTCCGCCGTGAACCAGCGATTCCTGCGCCGGCATCAGGTTCTGTGGACGTGAAAGACCCAGCCGGCTTGCGCCGGGTTCGGCCACTGGGGTGGGGTCGTTTGCCGCCTGTATCGGGTAGAGCAGGGGTGACAGCCACTGAAGGATGGGTTCCCATTGCGCAAGGTCGGCTGCCGCCTGCTGCGGCGGCAGGTCGAACATCGTCAGCCCACGCTCAAGGCTGCGCACATACAGCTGTGTTTCACGCAGCGCGCCGAGGAAGGGCACGCCGATGCCGCCGGACCAGGCCTGCAGTGTCTCTGCCGCTCGCGTGCGGCCATCAATGCGCATTCCCACCGTCGCGAGCCTGCAACGGCCGCTGGCCACGCGCGGTAGCGCCATCAGCTCGGCATGGCAGGCCGCCGCCGACTCACGGTCAAACACGGAATGGCAGACCGGCATCAGGATGGCGTCGGCGAACATCACAACCCGCGCCAGCTCGAAGCCGTGCAGGCCGCCGGGCGTATCCAGCACCACGTGGGTGATGCCGGTGGGTACGCGCAGGACGTTCTTCTGGTCAAGCGCCCAGGGGGCGATCATGGGGAGCGCCGCATCGCGCCGGCGCAGCCAGCCGCGGGAGGATTGCTGGCGGTCGACGTCGCCCAGCATGACCGAGCTTCCCTGGCGGGCGCACCAGGCCGCGATGTGCGCAGCCAGGGTGCTCTTCCCGCTGCCGCCCTTGCGGTTGACGATGGCGATGACAGGCATGGATGTATCCAGAACTGTATGGAAGATACAGTTTGGTACAGAAACCCGGAAGAGTCCAGAAAAGACGGGACTTTCCCGCTAGGTTTTCCATAGCAGTGGTGCAGGAGCGACGCTGCACCCGCATGACGGGCCCGATTTATCCCGGAATCATGGAGCGGATCCGGGCGACCAGTTCCTTCGCTGGCGCGTGCTTGGAGATGCCCGGGCGGCCACCCACGATACCGCCCAGGTCGCGGGCTTCGTCCTGGGACAGGATGGCTGTGAGGTACAGGATGGGGATGCTGCGGGTCGCCGGGTCGCCCGCCAGCGAGGCCGCAACATCACCGCCGTCGGCACCGGGCATGTCGATGTCGCAGATGATGAGGTCGGGTTTTTCCTGTCGTGCGAGTGACAGCACTGCCGAAGGCAAGTGTGTCGTGATCACGGTGTAGTCGCCGCCCAGCTTGGCCTGGAGATACTCCAGGACGGCCAGGTCGTCATCCACCGCGAGGATTTTTTTCACAAATTCCATGAGGGCAGCTCCAGTTGTGGTCAGGTTTTTGTGGCTGGCTTGCTCGCGTGCGCGGCGTGCGAATCTTCCCCGCTTGTCGAGGCCTGCGCAAGAGGGGGTGGCGCTGCGAGGCCCATGAGCGCCTCGTTCTGGCGCTCCAGCTGGACGGCCTGGGCCGCAATGCGCTCGTGGGACGCGCGCAGGCTGTCCTCCATGCTGCGCCGCTCGGTGATGTCGATGAAAGAGCAGATGTACCGCAGCGGGCGCCGGTCACTGCCGGTAAGGCTGATGGCTTCGGCCAGCACCCAGATGGGTGTGCCGTCGGCGCGCAGCAGGCGGTATTCCTGGGGAGGGTGGCGCAGTTCGCCGCTCGCCACTGAACGGTCCTTCATCTGGCTGGCAAAGCTGCGCTGCACATCTGCGCGGTCGGCCGGATGGATGAATTCGTGCAGATGCGGCCATGCCGACGTGTCCGCATCGGCCGCATGGCCCAGCATTTCCTTGAGCCGGGTGGACCATGTGGTCAGCTCGCGGGTTGTGTCCAGGTCGTAGATGCCGGCGCGGGTGCTGCGGACCAGCAGGTTGGCCTTTTCACGCTGCTCCAGCGCCCGGAGTTCCTCGGCATTGAGCGCCCGGGCCAGCCGCCTTGCGAGCGCGACGGCAGGCGCCAGGACGAAGAACAGCAGCCCCACAGGCGTGAAGCTCACGGTGGATTGCCCGCGGTTGTACTGCAACGTGTCGAGCAGCACGATCAGCAGCAGGAAGGCCATGCCCACAAGGAAGGCCTGGGCTCCGACCCTGCGCCTGTGCGCGGCCAGGGCTGCAACCCAGGTGACGTAGACCCCGATGGCCACCGAGAGCGCCTGGCCTGCCGGGGCCAGCTGGCTGAAGTTGCGGGCCGGCATGGCCAGGACGAAAACCATGGACAGGCCGCATGCCGCCACCATGAAGCGCAGGACCTGCCGGTTGAACTCCCGCTCAAAGAGCTTCTGTGCGAAGAGCGCGAAGAAAAGCTGTGTCAGGAACCAGGCGAGGTACTCCAGGCGCAGGTAAGTTCCCCAGGCCGTTTCGGCTGACCGTAATTGCAGCAGCGCCCGCTCGCCGGTGAGATCTGCGTAGGCGGCAATGGAAAAGCAGAACAGGCCGAAGAGCAGCGGCGTCTTGTCCTTGGGGCGTGCGGCGAAAAACAGGATGGGGATCAGCCCCAGCACCAGGAACGAACCCAGCAGGCCCGTGTCCAGCGAAAGGCGCTGTTCGCGCAGGGCGACGATCTGCCGCTCTGGCGCTGCCACCAGGCTGCGGACAAAACCGCCGGCGCGATGCTCGTAGCTGGAAAGGTGCATGACGATATTGAGCGGGCAGGCAAATGCGGGCGTGACCTCGGCCCGGCGCCGGACCGCGCCCCAGGCCGTTGGGGCAGACGGGCCTGGCGCCCCTTGCTGTGCAACCAGGCGGCCATTGACGTAAAGCCGGTGGGCGGTCCGCTCTGTTGGCACCAGCAGGGAAAGGCGCTGGCCCGGGTCGCACAGCACCTGCAGCGAATAGCTGGCATGGCCGTCGGAGCCCGGTGCCTTGCCTCCGGCCGTGATGCTGGTCCAGGAGCCGGGAACCTCAGCGTAAGCCGGCGGGGCTGCATCAGGGCTTGGGGCCTGCTGCGGGTCGATGAAGCGGTTCCAGGCAAAGCTCCATTCACCGGCAAGTTCAGTGGGCGGGCGCTTGTCCAGGTTCTGGCCGCGCAGGTCGAGCACCCCGTTGAGGGCGCGTGCCTGCGGCGCAGCGACAGCCTTGCCGCAGGCCAGCATGGCTGCCAACAGCATCATTGCCATTGCCAGTCTGGCAGCCATGGGAGAGACGCTCAGGCGACGAGGACGGCGGCGCCCGTGCCGCGGGCGGCGATGGTGCCGATCTCGAAGACCGCTTCGCCTGCATTGCGCAGGGTCTGCGCTGTGGCATGCGCATCGGCAGCCGGTACCACCACCACCATGCCGATGCCGTTGTTGAAGGTGCGGTTCATCTCGTGGTCGTCGATGCCGGCCGTTTTCTGGAGCCAGGCGAAGAGCTCCGTCTGCGGCCAGCTGCCCTTTTTGAGGTGGGCGGCAGTGCCTTCGGGCAGCACGCGCGGAATGTTCTCGAGCAGCCCGCCGCCGGTGATGTGGGCCAGCGCCTTGATGGGATGCGCCGCCAGGGCCGCGAGCACATTCTTCACATAGAGCCGGGTCGGCTCCATGACGGCCTGTCGGAACGGCTTGCCGTCCAGCGTGGCGGGCAACGCCGCGCCTGCGCGCTCGATGCATTTGCGCACCAGGCTGAAGCCGTTGGAATGCACACCGCTGGATGCCAGGCCCAGTACGACGTCGCCCGGTGCCACGTCCTTGCCCGTCAGGATTTTCGACTTCTCCACTGCGCCGACGGCGAAGCCGGCCAGGTCGTATTCGCCGGCCGGGTACATGCCGGGCATCTCCGCTGTTTCACCCCCGATCAGCGCGCAGCCTGACAGTTCGCAGCCTGTGGCAATGCCGCCAACGACTGCGGCTGCCGTGTCAACGTCGAGCTTGCCGCAGGCAAAGTAGTCCAGGAAGAAAAGAGGCTCGGCGCCCTGCACCAGGACATCGTTGACGCTCATGGCCACCAGGTCAATGCCCACCGTGTCGTGCATGTTCCACTCGAAGGCCAGCTTCAGCTTGGTGCCCACACCGTCGGTCCCGCTGACAAGAACGGGCTCCTTGTAGCGTTTGGGCACTTCGAACAGCGCGCCAAAGCCGCCAATGCCTGCCAGCACGCCCTCGCGCATGGTTTTGCGGGCCAGCGGCTTGATGCGTTCAACCAGCGCATCGCCGGCATCAATGTCGACACCGGCGTCTTTGTACGAGAGAGGGATTTGGCTCATGAATGGAGGCTTTGGGATAGCCCGATAGAATTTGCGCAGATTTTACGGGTTAACCCCCGCCCCGCTGTATGCAATTCATTTCTGCCCGGAACCACGCTGCCCGGCCTGTCCAGGCTGTTGCTGCGTACTGACGCCGACATGAAGCAGCTTGCGCTTGATATCGGCCTTGCCACCGGCCCGACCCTCGGCAGTTTTTTTGCCGGCCCCAATGAAGCGGTGGTCAGGCACCTGCAGTTGTGGGCCGGCAACCCGACGCGCTCGCCGGTGCCGACGTATCTCTGGGGTGCGAGCGGCAGCGGCAAGACCCATCTCCTCAAGAGCGTGCGCGAGGCGCTGCGCGAGCAGGGCGCGAGTTCGCAGCACCATGTGGGCTGGCTGGATGCATCGATGCATGAGCCGCCTGAATACAACGACAAATGGGCGGCCGTGCTGCTTGACGAGGTTCACCTGTACACCGCCATCCAGCAGCACACGGCCTTCAACTGGTTCGTCAATGCCCAGACCCACCAGCGCTGGGTGCTCGCAGCAGGCGAACTGCCGCCGGCCGACCTGAAGCTGCGCGAAGACCTGCGCACGCGGCTGGGCTGGGGCCACGTCTTCCAGCTGCAGGTGCTCAGCGAGCCGGAACGCCGCGCCGTGCTGCGCCAGGAAGCCGACGCACGGGGCATTTTCCTGGGCGATGAGGTCATGGACTTCATGCTGACGCGCTTCTCGCGCGATCTGGGCAGCCTGATGCAGTTGCTGGACCAGCTCGATGGCTATGCCCTCCAGACCAAGCGCGGCATCACCATCCCGCTCATCAAGTCCATGCTGGAGTCGCAATGAGTGCGGTACACAAGGCGGCAGGCATGGCGGCCCGGCCGCGGCTTGCCCTGTTTGACCTCGACCACACGCTGCTGCCTATTGATTCCGACTATTCCTGGGGCGTGTTCACCACCCGCATCGGCTGGACCGATCCGGCCGAATTCGGCCGCCGCAACGACGAGTTCTATGCCCACTACAAGGCCGGCACGCTCGACATCCATGACTATGTGCGCTTTGCCACCGACGCCGTGCGGCTGCGCGGCAAGCCGGAGGCCCTGGCCGCGCGCGAGCGCTTCATGGCCGAGACGGTGCGGCCGGCGATGGACCCGAAGGCAATCGACCTGGTGCGGCGTCACCAGGACGCAGGGGACGAGGTGGTGATCATCACCGCCACCAATGAATTCGTCACGCGGCCCATTGCCGACCTCTTTGGCGTGAAGGAGCTCATTGCGGTGGAGCTTGAGTGCGGCGCCGACGGCTGGATCACCGGCGGCATCAAGGGTGTGCCGTCCGCCCGCGAGGGGAAAGTCACCCGCATGGAGCAATGGCTGGCCTCCCGGCAGGCCGACTGGGCGGACGTGGACAGCATCTTCTACACTGACTCCATCAACGACCTGGCCCTGCTGGAGAAAGTCGACCACCCAGTGGCGACCAATCCCGATGATCGCCTGAGGGTGATTGCCACAGAGCGCGGATGGCGCATACTGGACCTGTTTCAGAAAATTTCATGATCAAGACATTCATCGACAAGCTGCTGGGGAAGTCGCCCGCGGGCACAGGCAGGGGCAAAAAGCCCAGATTCGGCAAGCGCGAGGAAGTGGGGCACGAAGTCCACGGGATCAACCCGGCGCTGGTGGATGAGCGCGCCCTGAACGTCGTGCGCACCCTCAAGCAGGGCGGTTTCGAGGCCTATATCGTCGGCGGTGCCGTGCGTGACCTGTTGCTCGGCCTGCGCCCGAAGGATTTCGACGTTGCCACCAATGCCACGCCCGAGCAGGTCAAGGGCCTGTTCCGCCGCGCTTTCATCATCGGCAGGCGCTTCCGCATCGTGCACGTGGTGTACGGCCGGGGACGCGAGCATGAGGTGATCGAGGTGTCGACCTTCCGTGCGTACATGGACAACACCGCGTCTGAAGCGGTGGCCGGGAACGAGAAAACCAGCAAGAGCGAACTTGCGGGCATGAAGCATGCGGTGGATGCCTCGGGCCGGGTGCTGCGCGACAACGTCTGGGGGCCGCAGGATGAGGACGCCACGCGGCGCGACTTCACCGTCAATGCCATGTACTACGACCCCGAAACCCAGGTGGTGGTGGACTACCACGGTGGCATCAAGGACGCAAAGAAGCTCACGCTGCGCATGATCGGCGACCCGGCCACGCGCTACCGCGAAGACCCGGTGCGCATCATCCGCGCGGTCCGCTTCGCTGCCAAGCTCAGCCCGCTCGGCTTCACGCTGGAGCCGAAGACCGCCGCGCCGCTCAAGGAAATGAAGACGCTGCTGGCCGACGTGCCGCAAAGCCGCCTGTTTGACGAGATGCTCAAGTTGCTGCAAACCGGCCATGCCGTAGCGACCATCGGGCAACTCAAGCATCTGGGCATGGCGCGCGGCATTTATCCGCTGCTGGATGTGGTGGTGGAGCGCGCCGAAACACCTTTTGTTGCTGCAGCGCTGCAGGACACCGACCGCCGCGTCAACGAAGGCAAGCCGGTTGCGCCGAGCTTCCTGCTCGCCTGCGTGCTCTGGGCCGAGGTGCGCGACGGCTGGGCCAGCCGCCGTGCCCAGCGCCAGCCGCCGTTCCCGGCATTGCAGGACGCCATTGAAGAAGTCTTCGAATCGCGCATCGGCGACGTGTCGGGCCGCGGCAAGCTGGCCGGCGACATGCGCGAAATCTGGATGATGCAGCCGCGCTTCGAGAAGCGTGTGGGCAGCACGCCCTATGGCCTGGTTGACCAGCCGCGCTTCCGGGCCGGCTTTGACTTCATGCGCCTGCGCGCCGATGCCGGCGAGATCGATGTGGTGCTGGCCGACTGGTGGCAGGAGTTCAGCATGGCCGATGACAGCACCCGCCAGGACCTGATGGACCAGGCGCGTGAAGAGCAAAGCGGGCAGGGCAGGCAGCCCCGCGTGCACACAGTGAAACCCGCTGCAGCTGCCGCATCGGCAGCCCCGGCCCCGTTGCCAGGCAGCGAGCCGGATGCTGCGGCATCAGCCGATGCGCCCAGGAAACGCCGCCGCCGCAGGCGGTCCAGTGCAGGCAGGGGTGCGGGGGAGTCCGCGCCGGACGCCGGCGGCTGAGAACTGGCCGTGAGCGGTTCTGTCACCGCGTATATTGCGCTGGGCGCTAACCTGGGTGACGCTGCCGCAATGCTGGAACGGGCGATGGACGCCATTGGCGGCTTGCCGAAGACCCGCCTGACGGGGCGCTCGTCGCTCTACCGGACTGCGCCCGTGGAGTCCAGCGGTCCTGACTATGTCAACGCGGTCGCCGGCGTTGAAACGGCGCTGGCGCCCGAAGAACTCCTTCGCGCGCTGCAGGCCCTGGAACGCGGCGCCGGACGTGAGCGCCCCTGGCGCAATGCACCGCGCACGCTGGACCTCGACATCCTGTTGTATGGTGACCTCGATTTCAGCAGCCAGACGCTGACGATCCCGCATCCGCGCATGAACCAGCGCGCCTTTGTGCTCGTGCCGCTCCACGAAATCGCGCCCGGGAAGGTGTTGCCCGCCCAGCTGGAGGCGGTTACCGGGCAGGCCATCGAACGCATCGGCCAACGATAATCCCGCGCATGCAAGCCTTACAGAACCTGCCCGTTTCGCTGCAGACCATCCTGCTGCTGACCGCCTCCAATGTCTTCATGACGTTCGCCTGGTACGGGCACCTGAAGAACATGTCGGCGTCGCCCTGGTACATCGCGGCACTGGTCAGCTGGGGCATTGCACTGTTCGAGTACCTCCTGCAGGTACCCGCCAACCGCATAGGCTATACACAGTTCAATGTGGGCCAGCTCAAGATCATGCAGGAAGTAATCACCCTGAGCGTGTTTGTGCCGTTCGCCATGTTCTACCTCAAGCAGCCGTTCAAGCTCGACTATGTCTGGGCGGGGCTGTGCATGGTCGGCGCTGTGTATTTCATCTTCCGCAGCAACTGAACCCGCAGGCGGTAATTCCCCGGTCAGGCTGGCTTCATGTCGGGCGGTTAAACTCGCGCCGAGTCATAAAAACGTCATCCAACTGACATATTCCCCAGGAGCCCGCCATGCTGTTTGGCAAGCTGTTGCCGCGCGAAGGCAACTTTTTCGAGATGTTCAACCAGCATGCGGACAAGATTGTCGAGGCCGCCCGGGCCTTTTCCTTGCTGGTCGCCAATTACGCAGACCCGCACCTGCGCGAAAAATACAACCAGGATGTGGACAACGCCGAGCGCGGCGCCGACCGCATCACCCATGAAGTCAACAAGGCCCTGCACAAGACCTTCATCACCCCGATCGACCGCGACCAGATCCATTCGCTGATCAACACGATGGACGACGTGGCCGACCTGATCCAGGACTCGGCCGAGACCATGGCGCTGTACGACGTGCGCCACATGACCGAGGAAATCACCCGCCTGACCGACCTCAGCGTGAAGTGCTGCGAGCGCGTCAAGCATGCGGTGTCGCTCATTGGCCATGTGGCCGAACCGGCCACGGCCGAAGCCGCGCTCAAGACCTGCGAAGAAATCGACCAGCTTGAAAGCGACGCCGACCGCGTGATGCGCGCGGCCATGAGCAAGCTGTTCCGCGAGGAGCCCGATGTGCGCGAGGTCATCAAGCTCAAGGCCATCTACGAGCTGCTGGAGACCATCACCGACAAGTGCGAGGACGTCGCCAACCTCATCGAGGGCATCGTCCTCGAGAACTCCTGACCCGGGGCCGGCCGATGACAACGGTTCAGGTGGCCCTGTGGGTGGTCGTGCTGCTGGTGGCGCTGGCCTTGGTGTTCGACTTCATGAACGGCTTTCACGACGCCGCCAACTCGATAGCGACCGTCGTCTCCACCGGCGTTCTCAAGCCGGGGCAGGCTGTGCTGTTTGCCGCGACGTTCAACTTCATCGCCATCTTCATCTTCCACCTGAGCGTGGCGGCCACTGTCGGAAAGGGCATCGTGCAGCCGGGCGTGGTGGATACGCACGTGGTGTTCGGCGCGCTCATCGGCGCCATTACCTGGAACCTGATCACCTGGTACTACGGCATTCCCAGCAGCAGTTCCCATGCGCTCATCGGTGGCATCGTCGGTGCCGTCATTGCCAAGGCGGGGGCAGGCGCACTGATCTCCGGCGGTGTCCTCAAGACGGTGGCATTCATTTTCGTGTCCCCTGTACTGGGTTTCGTGCTGGGCTCATTGATGCTGGTTGTCGTGTCGTGGGTCTGCAGGCGTGCCACGCCGTCCCGCGTTGACCGCTGGTTTCGCCGGCTGCAGCTGGTTTCCGCCGGTGCGTACAGCCTTGGGCATGGGGGCAATGATGCGCAGAAGACCATTGGCATCATCTGGATGCTGCTGATCGCGACGGGCTATACCTCGGCCACCGCTGCGGCACCGCCCACATGGACGATCGTCAGCTGCTATGTCGCGATTGCGGCGGGCACCATGTTCGGCGGCTGGAGAATCGTCAAGACCATGGGGCAGAAGATCACCAAGCTCAAGCCCGTGGGCGGCTTCTGCGCTGAAACCGGTGGCGCCCTGACGCTCTTCCTTGCAACAGGCCTGGGCATCCCCGTCTCAACGACGCACACCATCACCGGTGCCATTGTCGGCGTCGGTTCCACCCGCAGGGCGAGCGCCGTCCGCTGGGGTGTGGCTGGCAACATCGTCTGGGCCTGGATACTGACCATTCCCGCGAGCGCTTTCGTCGCGGCCATCGCATACTGGGTAAGCCTTCAGATTTTTTGACCCTCGCCTGACGGGGCGGGTCCGGTCGGCCTATTGCGAAATCTTGCGGGCTTCCTCGATCTGGTACTCGAAATAGCGCTGGAAGCTGAAGGCAATGCTCGCCATCAACACCGTCGTCCCGATCAGCAATGAGCAAACGACGGCGCCAATCGTCAGCCAATGCGTCCGCCCCGGCGCCGCATCTTGCGCCAATTGGGGGTTGAACCGGGCGTTCCACTTTTCCGCAGTCATGAGGCCGTAGACGATGGCTGTGAGCGCACAGGCAGCGATGGTGAACCCCAGCAGCGGAATCAGGTACCAGCTCACCTGGTCGTCCTGGCCCAGCGTCTGCACCCGCTGGATGCCGTAGAGGCCGAGCGCCGTCGGGATGGGCAGAAGCCAGCCCACCATGTCCGTCAACCCGTGAAGATAGAAGCGGTGCAACCCGAGCGGGCCGCCCACAAAGGCCAGCCAGGCTGCAAGAGTTTTGTTTTTCATTGCGGCCGAGCTTACTCCGCAGGGGCCGTATCGCCCTGGCCAAGGGGCATTTCCATCAGCACTACATCCAGCCATTTGCCGAACTTCCAGCCACAGGACTTGAGCACGCCGACATGGGTAAAGCCGATGGTCCGGTGCACACCGACCGACCCTGCGTTGGCCGAGTCGCCGATCACCGCAATGAGCTTGCGCACACCTGCTGCCTCAGCCTGTGCGGCCAGTGCCTGCAGCAGTGCCCTTCCGTGCCCTTTGCCTTGCGTGCCGGCAGCCATGTAGATGGAATCCTCGGCGGAGAAGCGGTAAGCCGGGCGTGGCTTGAACCAGTTGCAGTATGCGAACCCCTGAACCTGGCCGTCCTCTTCCGATACCAGGTAGGGAAGTGCCTTGGACAGCACATCCGCGCGGCGCCCCGTCATGTCTGCCACGGTGGGCGGAACGGTCTCGAAAGTACCGGTGCCATTGAGCACGTGGTGGGCGTAGATGGCGGTGATCGCGGGGATGTCTTCATCCCGGCTGGGGCGAATGATTGGCATAAGATTTGAAAACGTTATAATCAGAGGCTTTTCAGCGTGTTGCTGGCCGGGTGGCCATGTCACGTGTCTCAACGCTGGAATTACCGGTTGCCGGCTGCTTTTGCAGCCATCGACCCCCCGAAGGATAAATCATGGTCGTCATTCGACTCTCCCGTGGCGGCTCCAAAGGCCGTCCGTTTTTCAATATTGTCGTGTCGGACAAGCGTGTTCGCCGCGATGGCCGTTTCATCGAGCGCCTGGGTTTCTACAACCCCATTGCCAAGGCCAATGAGGAAAGCATCCGCATTGCGCAAGACCGCCTGACCTACTGGAAAAGCGTCGGCGCGCAGGCTTCCCCCACGGTGGAACGCCTGATCCAGCAAGCTGCCGCAAAGGCAGCTTGATGTCCCGGTGATGCTGGCCGGGCTCGAACCCGCCGCCTTGCCGGCGGACGCGATCGAAGTCGGGCGCATCGCCGATGCCTGGGGCATCAAGGGCTGGTTCAAGGTCCTGCCCCACAGCGCCAGCCCCGAGGCGCTTTTTTCTTCCAAACGCTGGTATCTCCAGCCGTCCGAGAGGGGCGCCAAGACCTTCACCGGCACGGTTCTGCTGCGCGTGATCGAGGCCAAGGAACATTCCGACACCATCGTCGCCCATGCCGATGACGTGTCTGACCGCACGGCCGCCGAGGCGCTCAAGGGTGCGCGCATCTTTGTGCCACGTTCGAGTTTCCCCACGGCACAGGCCGATGAGTACTATTGGGTTGACCTGATCGGCCTTGAGGTGCTCAACCGCGAAGGCGTTGCACTCGGGCAGGTGAAGGAGCTTTTGTCTACCGGCCCGCAGACGGTGCTGGTCATCGAATTCACCGACGGTGACAAGCTGCTGGAGCGCATGATCCCCTTCGTTGCGGCGTATGTGGACAGCGTGGACCTGGCGGGTCGCCGCGTGACGGTTGATTGGCAGCCCGACTACTGACATCCAGCCATGCGCTTCGATGTCATCACGCTTTTCCCTGAACTCTTCGAGCCCTTCCTCAAAAGCGGCGTGACCCGGCGCGCTTACGAGGCGGGCCTGGTTGAGGTGAAGTTGTGGAACCTGCGCGATTTCGCCGAAGGCAATTACCGCCGCGTGGACGACCGGCCCTTCGGTGGGGGCCCCGGCATGGTGATGATGGCTGAGCCGCTCGCACAGTGTCTTGCAGCCGTCCGTGCCGCGCGGACTGACGTGGTTCCCGTCGTCCTGTTCTCGCCTGTCGGGCGGACACTCGACCATGCAGGTGTTGAGGAATGGTCGGCCGGCCAGGGCGCAGTTCTGGTGTGCGGCCGGTACGAAGGCATCGACCAGCGCTTCATCGACCGGCATGTGGATATGCAGATCAGCCTTGGCGACTTCGTTCTTTCAGGCGGTGAGATTGCCGCCATGGCCCTGCTTGACGCGGTAGCCCGGCTGCAGCCCGGTGTGCTGAACGACGAAGGTAGTCACCAGCTGGACAGCTTCAATCCGGCTCTGGACGGCTTGCTTGATTGCCCGCACTACACCCGCCCGGAAGACTGGGACGGAGAAAAGGTACCAGAGGCCTTGATGTCCGGCCACCATGCGCAGATCGAGCGCTGGCGCCGCGAGCGGCGGCTGGAGCTGACTGCGGGCCGGCGCCCGGAACTGATCGCCGCAGCCCGTGCTGCCGGGCGTTTGAGCAAGGCAGATGAAGCGTTCCTGGCCAGGCCTTTGCCCTGATGGCCGGATATTGTTTATAATCAAAGGCTTTTCGATCCTCTACCCGGCCGCGGAATACCAGGGACGCCATCCATATGGCCCCTTTTGCCGCCTTTAGTGCAGCCAGGCAAGATCAATGAGGTCATCATGAATCTGATTGAAACACTCGAGCAGGAAGAAATCGCCCGTCTCGGCAAGAAAATCCCTGAATTCGCCCCTGGCGACACCGTCATTGTCAGCGTCAACGTGGTTGAAGGCACGCGCAAGCGGGCCCAGGCCTTCGAAGGCGTCGTGATCGCCAAGCGCAATCGCGGCCTGAACAGCGGCTTCACCGTTCGCAAGATCTCCAGCGGAGAAGGCGTTGAGCGCACATTCCAGACCTACAGCCCGCTGATCGCCGGCATTGAAGTCAAGCGCCGCGGCGACGTCCGCCGTGCCAAGCTGTACTACCTGCGTGACCGCAGCGGCAAGTCGGCCCGTATCAAGGAAAAGCTGCCTTCACGCGTCAAGGCAGCGGCTGCCGAGTAAGCGCTGCACCTGCCTGGTCAGTATCCGCTGGCCGACAAGCCGCCGCAGCTCCCCGAGCTGGCGGCGGTTTTTCATTCAGGGTCCACAAGTTGTCCAACACACCCATCGTCACTCCACTGTCGAAGCTTCCGGATTTCGATGCTCGCCGCATCCCGGTGCTGGCGAATGATGCCCACCTGCCGCCGGTGGGCCGCGACCTTCTGACGCCGCAATCGCTGCGTGGGCGTTTTGCAGTTCCGCCGTCCTGGGAGCCCGAGGTTGTTCGCGAGATCAGGTTCGCTGACCGCAAGTCGGCCCAGGCAGCGGTTCTGGTGCCGCTCGTCATGCGGGGTGCGTACCGCGATGAGCCGGCGGTGCTGTTGACCGAACGCACCGAGCACCTTTCCACGCACTCCGGCCAGATCGCCTTTCCTGGTGGGCGCACGGACGACACCGATGCCGACGCTGCGGCAACCGCGCTGCGCGAGGCCCATGAAGAGGTCGGTCTGGACAGCAGTTATGTGGAAGTCATCGGTAACCTCCCGGTCTACGTGACGGGTACCTCTTTCATCATCACGCCGGTCGTTGCACTGGTCGATTCCGGCTTTGAGCTGCGGCCCAATCCGCACGAGGTGGCCTCGGCTTTTGAGGTGCCGCTGTCTTTCCTGATGAACCCGGCCAACCACCGCCGCCACGCGTTCGAGTGGGAGGGCGTGCGCCGCGAGTGGTTCTCCATGCCGTACCAGGACGGCGAGCACGAGCGCTTCATCTGGGGCGCAACTGCAGGCATGCTGCGCAATCTCTACCGCTTCCTGAGCGCGTAAGGGGACGCACGCCAGCCCTGCCGGGCGGCACTGGGGCTGGGGCCCGGCAGCGTCAGTCGCTATGATTGCCGCATGAGCTTTTTTGCCATCCTGTTTGCATTGTTGATAGAGCAGGTTCGCCCGCTCGCGCGCAACAATGCCATCCATGCCGGGCTGCGTGCCTGGGCGCGCTGGGTCAGCCGCAACTTCGACGCCGGCAAAACCCATCATGGCTGGGTGGCCTGGACCCTCGCTGTTGTCTTCCCTTCCCTTGTCGCGCTCGCGGTTCACTGGGCTCTGGCCTTGCTGATCGGCTGGCCCGTTGCGGTGCTCTGGAGCGTGGCGGTGCTTTATGCCACCCTGGGGTTCCGGCAGTTCAGCCATCATTTCACCGACATCCGCGATGCACTGGACGCCGGCGACGAAGCCCAGGCCCGTGAACTGCTCGCGCGCTGGCAGCAGGTTGATGCGGCCGAGCTGCCCCGCAGCGAGATCGTGCGCCATGTCATCGAATACTCCGTACTGGCGGCGCATCGGCACGTTTTCGGCGTACTGGGCTGGTTCTCGGTGCTGGCGGCCTTTGGCTTCGGGCCTGCGGGTGCGGTGCTCTACCGCATGAGCGAGTTCGTATCGCGGTACTGGAAATACAAGGCCAAGGTGCAGAACCAGCCAGCCAGCGCTGCACTGCAGGGTGCGGCTGCCAGGGCCTGGACCGTCATTGACTGGCTGCCCGCGCGGGTGACCGCGCTCGGATTTGCGGTGGTTGGAAGCTTTGAGGATGCCATCGACTGCTGGCGCAACTATGCGCAGCGATTTCCCAATGACAACGACGGCGTGATCCTCGCTGCGACATCGGGCGCGGTGAATGTGCGTCTCGGTGGCGAAGCGCTGAAGACGGTTTTTTCGCCGAATTCGTCACAGGGTTTCCGCACCAGCGGCGAGAGTCAGCCCGAAGGCCTGCCGGAAACCGAAGGCACGCCCGGTCGCGAGCCTGAACCCGGGCACCTGCGCAGCATCGTGGGCCTGGTCTGGCGGACGGTGGTGATGTGGATGGTGTTGCTGGCGCTGCTCACCATGGCCCGGCTTCTGGGCTAGGCAGGCATTGCAACCCGCATGGCCTGGGTATTCAGTAGCGAGCCTGCCGGGTAAGTTCGGCAAACAGTTCGCTGTAGATCCTGTAGCGCGCGGCGCTGATATCGGACGGCCCGCTGGCTGACTCAACCCTGGGGATCACGCCGCATCCCGGCTCATGCAGGTGGGTGCAGTTGTAGAACTTGCATTGCGCGACATGGGGCTTGAAGTCCGGCATGTAGGCCGCCAGCTGCATTGCATCGATATGGTTCAGCCCGAACTCCTGGAAGCCCGGGGAGTCGATCAGTGCGGTTTTCCCTGCCTTGTCGACCCAGTACAAGGTGGTGCTGGTTGTCGTGTGCTTGCCGGAATTCAACGCCTGGGAGATTTCGTTGGTCAGCACCGTCACACCAGGGACCAGGAGGTTGATCAACGTGCTCTTGCCCGCGCCCGACGGCCCCAGAACAAGGGTGGTCTTGCCCTGCAGGACTGCCTGTAGCGGTGCGGTATCCATGGAGGTGGCGGACGCCTTGGGCTTGAGGGCCAGCGGCAGCATCTGATAACCCATGCGCCGGTAGGGCTCCAGCCTGTTCCAGGCGCGCTCGAACGGTTCGCCCAGATCGCTCTTGTTGAGTGCAATGACTGGCGTGATGTGCTCCGCCTCCGCCGCAATGAGCGCACGCGACAGCTGGCTCTCGGAAAATTCCGGTTCGGCGGCGATCAGGATCAGCACCTGGTCCAGGTTGGCAGCGAAAGACTTGGTGCGTATTTCATCCTGCCGGTAGAAGAGGTTGCGGCGTTCCTCCACCTTTTCAATCGTGCCTTCGTCGGTCGAGGCGAGCCACTGCACCCGGTCGCCGACGACGGCCTGGCTCTTCTTCCCGCGTGGGTGGCAGATGACACGTTCGCCCCCGGGCGTTTCCACAAGGCAGTGCCGTCCATAGCCTGCAACCACCAGTCCGGGGCTGAGGACAGGCCGGGTGCTCAAGCAGGGTCCTCAGGCCAGCAGTGCATCAATTTGTGCCGCGCATTCAAGGTCGGTTTCGGAAATGCCGCCCACATCGTGGGTGTTGAACCGCACGACGCAGCGGTTGTAATGTACCGACAGATCCGGATGGTGGTCCTGTGCATTGGCGATGAAGGCCACGGCATTCACGAAGGAGATGGTCTCGTAATAGTTGGCGAAGGTGAAAGTCTTCTCGATGGCCACATCCGCGCCGTCGCCGGTGAGCTTCCAGCCTTCAAGCTTCGCCAGCGCCGTGACAATGGCCGTGGCGACGAGCGCCTTGCGCGGAATCTTCGCCCAGTCCTTTTTTTTCAGCATGCTGCTCATGTGCCCATCCGTGCCAGCCGTTCTGAAGCCGGCGGGTGCGAGTAATAGAACTTCACAAACACCGGGTCCGGTGTCAGTGTGGAAGCATTGTCCTCATACAGCTTGAGCAGGGCGGTGGACAGGTCGCGGCCGCTGGTCTGGCTCACGGCATAGGCGTCGGCCTCGAACTCATGCTTGCGCGAGAACTGTGCAAACAGCGGCGAGATGAAGAAGGTGAATGCGGGCACCGCCATCATGAACAGCAGCAGTGCGAGCGCGTCGTTGGGCGCGCCCATGTTGGGCCGTACGCCCAGGCCGGAATAGAACCAGCTCTGCGAAGACAGCCAGCCCAGCAGCGCAAAGCCGAGCAAGCTGAGGGCGAACAGGCTCACAATGCGCTTGATGATGTGCTTGTGCTTGAAATGCCCGAGCTCATGCGCAAGCACGGCATCGACCTCGCCGGGCGAGAGTTTTGCCAGCAGGGTGTCGTAGAACACCACACGCTTGGCCGCGCCGAAGCCGGTGAAATACGCGTTGGCATGTGCCGAGCGCTTGCTGCCGTCCATCACGAACAGCCCCTTGGCCGCGAAGCCGCAGCGCTGCATGAGCGCCGTGACGCGTGCCTTGAGCGACTCGTCTTCAAGCGGCTTGAACTTGTTGAACATCGGTGCGATGAACGTGGGGTAGACCAGCAGCAGCAACAGGTTGAAGGCCATCCACACCGCCCATGCCCACAACCACCAGTAGCTGCCGGCCGCACCCATGAGCCAGAGGATCAGCGCCGCGATCGGCAGGCCAATCACCACGCCGACAGCGGTGGATTTGGCGAGGTCACCCAGCCAGAGCCGGAAAGTCATCTTGTTGAAGCCGAAACGCTCCTCCACCACAAAGGTCTGGTACAGCGTGAAGGGCAGGTCAATCAGTGCGCCGATGAGGGCGAAGGAGCCGAGCAGCGCCAGTTGCTGCAGCATGCCGCCACCCAGCCAGGCCATCAGTGCCTGGTTCAGGGCGTCCAGGCCGCCGAGCAGGGTCCAGCCGAGCAGGACGGCCATGCCGGCGGCCATCTCGAGCAGGCCGACCCTTGCCTTGGTGACGGTGTAATCGGCGGCTTTCTGGTGCGCGGACAGCGTGATGGTCTGCGCGAATGCCGCAGGCACGGCGTCCCGATGCCGGGCCACATGGCGGATCTGGCGTGATGCGAGCCAGAGCTTGACCGACAGGCTCGCAATGAGCGCGGCTGCAAATGCAATCGTGAGAATGAACGAAGACGACATGCGCGGTAGTTTAGGCCATCAGCGACAATCCGAGGCATGACTGAAACTATCTCCCCGCAAGCTGCTCCGCTGGCCGCACCGCTTGCCAAATCCGACCAGAACCTGGTCTGGCTCGACTGCGAAATGACCGGGCTGGACCCGGAGGTTGACCGCCTCATTGAGATTGCGGTTGTCGTGACAGGGCCCAACCTGGAGAACCGTACCGAAGGCCCGGTGCTGGTCATTCACCAGAGCAATGAGCAGCTCGACAGGATGGATGCCTGGAACAAGGGCACGCATGGGCGCAGCGGGCTGATCGACAAGGTGAAAGCTTCCACGCTGTCCGAAGCGGCCGCCGAACAGCAGCTTCTGGACTTTCTTGGCAACTATGTGCCGAAGAACACCACGCCGATGTGCGGCAACACCATCGGGCAGGACAGGCGCTTCCTCGTCAAGTACATGCCGAAACTGGAAGCCTTCTTCCACTATCGCAACCTGGACGTGAGTACCCTGAAGGAACTGGCCAAGCGCTGGAAACCGGAGGTCTACAACGCCTTCAAGAAGCAGCAAAGCCATACGGCACTTGCCGATGTCTACGAGTCGATCGACGAACTCCAGCATTACCGCGAGCACTTCCTCAAGCTTTGAAGCTCAGGGTATTAGGTGAAAACCCGAAGGGTGTGCCATAATCGCAGGCTGCGCTGCAAATGAATTACCTGCAGCACTTTTGCACATCTCCCTTCATGCACCCGGCCTCCTCCAATAGAGGCCACCTCAAAAGCAGCAAGACGCTGCAGCCGGTCGAACGAGGCACACGCTGCCATCTGGACCGGTTCTGAGCCCCGTTTGATGGTTGATGTTTTTTAACCATTAACGGAGCTGCCGCTTCCAGCGGCTCTCTCGTGTGAGTAAACATGACTGACTCTTTTGAAGTGCAGGGCGACTTTTCGCCTGCCGAATCTTTTTCCAGCGACAACCTGGCTTCGGGCAGCAACGACTTCTCGTCGCCGGCCGAAGACCTGCATCTGATCCCTGCGGATATTGCCGATGCTGTGGAGGCTACAGACGCAGCCGACATGGCCGAAGTCCCCGAAGTCCCGAACGGTTTCGCCCTGCTGGGCCTGGCCCCCGAACTGCTCAAGGCCGTGGCCGACCTGGGTTACACCCAGCCCACCGTCGTCCAGGAAGCGACCATTCCCAAGGCCATGCCCACCGACGGCGTTGAAGGCCAGGCCAAGCGCTACATCGACCTGATGGTCTCCAGCCAGACGGGCAGCGGCAAGACTGCCGCCTTCCTGCTGCCCGTGCTGCACACCCTGCTCAAGCAGCAGGCTGACGCCGAAGCCCAGGAACGCGCCGATTTCGACCGCCTCGTGGCCGAAGCCGCCGCCCGTGGTGAAGCTCCCCCGAAGCGCCCCAAGCGCAAAGACCCCACCAACGCCCGCAACTTCAAGGCCGCCCAGCCCGGCGCCCTGATCGTCTGCCCCACGCGCGAACTCGCGCAGCAGGTGGCGCATGACGCCATCGGCCTCGTCCAGCATTGCCGCGGCCTGCGCATTGCCAACGTTGTCGGCGGCATGCCTTACCAGCTGCAGATTGCCAAGCTGCAGAACGCCAACCTCGTGGTCGCCACCCCTGGCCGCCTGCTGGACCTGCAGCGTTCGATGCAGATCAAGCTGGACAAGGTGCAATTCCTCGTCGTTGACGAAGCCGACCGCATGCTCGACCTGGGCTTCTCCGACGACCTGGCAGAGATCAACCAGCTCACCATCGAGCGCAAGCAGACCATGATGTTCAGCGCCACCTTCGCGCCGCGCATCCAGCAGCTGGCCGCCCGCGTGATGCGCGAGCCGCAGCGCGTGACGATTGACAGCCCGCAGGAAAAGCACGCCAACATCAAGCAGTCGCTCTACTGGGCCGACAATTCCCAGCACAAGCGCAAGCTGCTGGACCACTGGCTGCGCGACACCACCATCAACCAGGCCATCGTTTTCGCCAGCACGCAAGTCGAGTGCGACGGCCTGGCCGCCGACCTGCAGCAGGACGGCTTTGATGCCGTCGCGCTGCACGGCGCGCTGAGCCAGGGCCTGCGCAACCGCCGCCTGATGGCGCTGCGCCAGGGCCATGTGCAGATCCTCGTGGCGACGGACGTCGCTGCGCGCGGCATAGACGTGCCTACCGTCACCCACGTCTTCAACTTCGGCCTGCCGCTGAAGGCCGAGGACTACACCCACCGCATTGGCCGCACCGGCCGTGCCGGCCGCGACGGCCTGGCGATCACCTTCGCCGAGATCCGCGACCGCCGCCGCATCATGGACATCGAGCAGTACACGCGCCAGCAGTTCAAGCCCGAGACCGTTCCCGGCCTTGAGCCCCAGCAGCGCTTCCCCGACACGCGCATGCCGCGCGGCTTTGCCGGCGGCAACCGCCGTGACGGCCCGCCCGGCCGCAAGTTTGGTGGCAACTCCCGCGGCCCGGACCGTGGCGGCTTTGGCGGCGGCTTCAATGCCGGCGGCAATGGTGGTGGCGGCTTCGGCGGCGACCGCCGTGACGGCGCCCAGCGCGAAGGCTTCAGCTATGAACGCAAGGGTGGTTTCAACGACCGCTTTGCCGGTCAGCGCAACGAGGGGTTCGCCCCGCGTGGTGACTTCGACCCGCGCAAGGAAGGTTTCGCGCCCCGTAACGAAGGCTTTGCACCGCGCGGTGACTTTGCCCCCCGCAAGGAGGGCTTTGCCCCCCGCAACGAAGGCTTCGCTCCGCGTGGTGACTTTGCCCCCCGCAAGCCCGCCTTCACCAAGGCTGCGCCAGGCAATGGCGGCAAGGTCTTTGTGCCGCGTGATGCGGCCAAGAAGCGTACCGCCAAGCCGGTTCGCTGACCGAACTGCGCATTCACCGGGCCGGCAGCAGGATTCATCCACTCCGGCCCATGAAAGCAAAAGCAGCTCCTGGACCGGCAGACGACCTGCGCGGCGCCAGCCGTCTGACGATTGATGCTGTGGTGGGCGTGACGGACCTCGTCGAGGCCATGCACCGCAACATCGCCAGCGGATCCAGCCTCGCGGGCATCGCGCCCGATGGGCCCACCACCGGCATCACCGGCTTCGTTTACAGAAGCATCAGGGGTGTCACCAAAGTGGTCGGCAAGAGCCTTGATGCAGCGCTGGGCACCCTCGTTCCGATGGTGGACCTGCCGCTGGCATGGCCGGGGCGCGGGCCTGTCATCGCTGCGCTCAATGGCGTGCTGGGCGATCATCTTGCTGCTTCTGGCAACCCGCTTGCGGTTGGCATGCGGCTGGAGCGGCGCGAGCGTGACACTGGCCCCTCCGGCAGGATTCTCGTCCTGGTTCATGGCCTGTGCATGAGTGGCCCGCAGTGGTTGCACAAGGGTCACGATCACGGCGCAGCGCTCGCGCGCGACCTGGGCTACACACCGGTCTACCTGAACTACAACAGCGGCCAGCACATCTCGGTCAACGGCCGGGAGTTTGCGCAGCAGATGGAGTCGCTCGTGGGCAACTGGCCGGTGCCCGTGGAGGAACTCGTGATTCTCGGCCACAGCATGGGCGGGCTCGTCACGCGCAGTGCGGTGTATTACGCGGGCGGCGCAGGCCTTGCCTGGCCGCGCCATCTTGCAAAGATGATCTTCCTCGGCACGCCACACCATGGTGCGCCGCTTGAGCGTGCCGGCAGCGTGATCGACATGCTGCTTGGCGCCACGCCATACTCCGCGCCATTGGCCCGCATCGGCATGGTGCGCAGTGCCGGCATCCAGGACCTGCGTCACGGCAACCTGGTGGACGAACATTGGGGTCGCAAACGCCCCAACGCCAGCCAGCAGATTCATCTGCCGCGCGATGTGAATTGCTACGCCATTGCCGCCGTGCAGGGCGATTCAGCCGCGCGCATCAAGAACCGGGTGCTGGGTGACGGGCTGGTGCTGGTGGACAGCGCGCTGGGCCGCCACGCACGTGCGAGCCATTCGCTGTGCATCCCCGCGGAACAGACCCGGGTGATGACAGGCATGAACCACTTTGACCTGCTGAGCCGGGCCGAGGTGTATGAGTGCCTGAAGGCGTGGCTGCGGCAGTAAAAGAAAAAGCCCCCTGGTCTTTCAACCAAGGGGCTTTAAAAGTGGTGGGTCCTGAGTGACTCGAACACTCGACCTACGGATTAAGAGTCCGCTGCT
>JAZKHY010000085.1:0-65902 GCA_040385105.1 Pseudomonadota bacterium | reverse complement strand
AGTGGTACATGCTCTGCATGGCCTGGTGGTCTTCCTTGCGGAAGGTCATCTTGCCTTTGGGCGTGTCAAAGCTCATGCCTTCCATGGCGGTGATGAGCTTGTTGGTGTCGGTCTCGCCGTTGGTCTTCTTGAGCGCGGTGACCAGGGCCATGGCTGCCGAGAAGCCGCCCGCAGTGAAGAAGTCCGGCGGGGCCTTGAACTGGCTGTAATGACGCGAAACCAGGGCTTCGTTGACCGGGTTCTTCGGCATGCCGAAGTAGTAGTAGGCCGCGCCTTCCATGCCGGGGAAACGCTTGTAGTCGGTCATGGCCGGCAGGATGTTGCCGCCGCTGGCGACTTCAATGCCAAAGCGCTCCTTGACCTGCAGGTCGGCGAATTTGGCAAACGGCGTCGTCGCGCCGGCCCAGATGATCCAGATGATCTTGCGGCCCGGCTTGTCCTTCATCGCATCCACCACGCGCTGAATGCCGGCGGTGAAATCGGTGGTGTTGGGCGGCAGGTATTCCTCATGCACCACCCTGGCCTTCTTGACCGACTCCTTGAACGCCTTCACGCCGTCGCGGCCAAAGGCCCAGTCCTGGCCGAAGGTGGCGATCGACACACCTTCCTTGTCCAGCGCCACGGCGTTTGAAATCGCATCCTGCGAGCTGTTGCGGCCGGTGCGGAAGATGTACTTGTTCCACTTCTCGCCGGTGATGGCGTCGGCGACGGCCGGCTCGACGATCAGGATCTTCTTGTACTCCTCGGCAACGGGCAGCATGGCCAGCGCAACGCCGGAGCCGGTGGTACCGACGGCAATGTCGGCCTTGTCGTCGGAGTAGGCCGCTGCCAGCAGCGACTTGCCCAGGTCAGGCTTGCCCTGGTCGTCCTTTTCGATCACAACAAGCTTCTTGCCATTGACCATCATGGTCCCGGCGGTCGCGTAGTCCAGGCCCATGTTGAAGCCGGTAGCGGTCTGCTTGCCATAGGCTTCCAGCGGGCCGGTCTTGCCATACACGTGGGCCACGCGGATTTCTTTGGACTGGGCGAAGGCGGAGGTGGCGGTGAATGCTGCGGCAAGGGTTGCCAGCGCAAACAGGGTGCGACGATGCATGGAATGTCTCCTTTTATGAATAACGGTGCTTGCACCAGTATTGCACAGGGCGTGCCAGCTTTTAGTGCATTGATTCATATGGGATTTTTGCAATGCACTGTGACAAATGTCTGATTCTCAAACACTCCGGCATGACTGAAATTCAGACATATGCCTGAATTTCATACAGGGTTTTCCAGACGTTCATAGAGCTTCGCGCGCGATATCCCGAGCATCCGGGCTGCCGCCACCTTGTTGCCATGGGTGGCCGCCATCGCCGCCGCGATCGCCTTCTTTTCCAGTTGCGCCACCTGCTCAGCCAGCGGCCGGAGCGCACTGCCGGCAATTGTCGGCGCAGCGTCCATGCCCGTCAGCGACGGCGCGATCTTCTCGATGCCGGCCTCGCGCAGCACTTCCTCGATCTGCTCGGCCTCGATGTGCCGCGAGTCGCTGCGCATCACCACCTGCTCCAGCACATTGCGCAACTCGCGGATGTTGCCGCGCCAGGTCTGCGCCGTGAGCAGCGACAGCGCCTCCGCGCTCAGCTCGGGCTGGGCCGAGCCGCTGCGCAGCGCCATGTCTTCGCCCAGCACTTCCACCAGCGACGGGATATCGGCCCGCCGCTCACGCAGCGGCGGCACGCGGATGGGCAGCACATTGAGGCGGTAGAACAGGTCTTCACGGAACCTGCCCTCGCGCACCAGCGCGCCCAGGTCGCGCGAGGTGGCTGCAATCAGCCGTGCGTCAAACGGCACCAGCTTGTTCGAGCCCAGCGGCTCGATCTCGCCCTCCTGCAGGGCGCGCAGCAGCTTGGCCTGCAGCGGCTGCGGCATGTCGCCGATTTCATCGAGGAACAGGGTGCCGCCATCGGCCAGCTTGAACTTGCCGTCCCGGCCCTTCTTGTCTGCACCGGTGTAGGCGCCGGGCGCAACGCCGAAGAACTCGGCCTCCAGCAATGTATCCGGCACCGCCGCGATATTGACGCTGACCAGCGGGCCGGAGGCGCGCGCGGACGACGCATGGATGGCATGGGCCAGCAACTCCTTGCCGGTGCCCGTCTCGCCCAGCAGCAGCACGGGGCTGGACGACTGCGCCGCGCGCCGCGCCTGGCGCTTGACCTCCACCGCCGGCGCGCTCGCACCGACAAAGCTGGCAAAGGTGTACTTGGTGCGCCGCTGGCTGGCCAGCTCGCGCCGCGCATCGTCCAGGTCGCGCTGCAACAGCGCAAACTTGCTGATCAGCGGCTGCAGCGTGGTCTCGGGGTGGTCAAACAGCACGATACCGATGGCGCCGATGACCTTCTCGCTTTCATCGCGCAGCGGGATCCGGCTGACCACAAAGGTGCCGGCCTTGTTGGTCAGCAGGTCGATGAGGAAGGCCTCGCCTGTCTCCAGCACGCGGCGCATCTGCGTGTTCGGGATGACCTCCTCCACCATGTGGCCCACAAACTGGTCCACCGACGAGAAGCCCAGCGCCGGCAGAAACCTCTTGTAGCCCTCGTTCAGCCAGACGATGCGTCCGGTGATGTCCACCAGGAACATGCCCTGGCTGATGCTGGAGAACAGGTGGAACATCGACCGCGCGGCCAGCTCCAGAATGCTCTGGGCGTCGCGCGGCAGGGTGTCCAGTTGGCTCATGCCTGCATGTTAGCCGGGGATGCGGGCAGGCAGGTCCGGCTTTTCCTGGTCAGTTGTTTCCGAACAGGTCCCGGGTGTAGACCTTGTCAGCCACATCGGCCAGGCCGGAGGTCATGCGGTTGCAGACGATGATGTCAGCCTCCACCTTGAAAGCACCAAGGTCATTGACCACCCGCGCATCAAAAAAAGCGGTGTCATGAAGCGCCGGTTCATGGATGATGACCTCGACTCCCTTCGCCCGTAACCGTTTCACGATGCCCTGGATACTCGATGCGCGGAAGTTGTCCGACCCACTCTTCATGATCAGCCTGTAGATGCCTACCACTTTCGGGCCGCGCCTGAGAATGTCATCGGCGATGAAGTCCTTGCGCGTCGCGTTGGACTCCACGATGGCGCGGATCAGCTTCTGCGGTACATCCTGGTAGCCGGCAAGGAGTTGCTTCGTATCTTTGGGCAGGCAATAGCCGCCGTAGCCGAATGAGGGATTGTTGTACTGGTTCCCAATGCGCGGGTCAAGGCTGACGCCGTCAATGATCTGCCGGGCATTGAGCCCGAGCCTCGCCGCATAGGTGTCCAGTTCATTGAAGTAGGCCACGCGCATCGCCAGGTAGGTGTTGGCAAACAGCTTGATGGCTTCTGCCTCGGTCGAATCCGTGAGGAGCACGGGGACATCCTTGCGGATGGCGCCTTCGACAAGCAAACCCGCAAATGCCCGGGCACGGTCGGAACGCTCGCCGACCACGATGCGCGACGGGTGCAGGTTGTCATGCAGTGCCTGCCCCTCCCTCAGGAACTCCGGCGAGAACATCAGCTTGTCACATCCGAGGGCAGCGCTCGTGGCCGCCGTGTATCCGACCGGCACAGTCGACTTGATGACCATTACCGCCTCTGGATTGATGGCCATGACGTCGCGGATCACCGCTTCGATCGAACTGGTGTTGAAGTAGTTGGTTTGGGGGTCGTAGTCCGTGGGCGTGGCGATGATCACATAGGCGGCGTGCTCGTATGCATCGCGCCTGTCCAGCGTGGCACGAAAGTCGAGCCGCCTGTTGCAAAGATAGTCTTCCAGTTCGGCGTCGGCCACAGGGCATTCCCTGCGATTGAGCATTGCCACTTTCGCGGGCGAAATATCGAGGGCCACGACTTCGTGGTGCTGGGCCAGCAACACGCCGTTCGAAAGCCCGACGTAGCCTGATCCGGCGATGGCGATTTTCATGGAATTTGCCTACTTGAAAGTCAGGGATCGCATGGCAATTCCCAGGTCAGGGTTACCGGTGAACCCGGCCGATGTGCGCGGCTTTCGCGGGCGGTCAATGTTGATTCGCAGATCATTCGGGCTGTTGCATCGGATGTGGCTGGCGTCGAGCCGAACCGTCCTGATACCGCCGCGATTGCCTGGCAGGAAGGTCCACTGCGCCGCCGGTTTGCCGTTGAACAGCAGTTGCACGCCAAGTTCCTCAGGGCGCCTGGCGACCATTCCAGACCAGGACGAGACGTCAAACTCCAGGGTGAGGTCGGCGGGCTTTTCACACCTGAGCACAAAGGAAAGCCGCGCCTCGGTTCCAAGCGTCCAGGCGCCATCAGCATGCGGTGCCATCCAGCCGGACAGGAGATAGGCAGACTTGCTGTCCGCAGCAAGATTCCAGTGGTCGCCAATTCTGGCGGCAGGGGGCCGGTATTCCATCCGGATTTCAGACCGGCTGTCATTGATTCTGCGCTCGAAGTAGGTGCCAAATCTTGGAAGCACGCCCCAATGCCTGTTGAATTCGACGAGTTCGCCGCACGCGATTGTTCCGAACTCGGTGTTCGGCTTTCCACGACCCACGCAGAGCAGTTTCAGGTAACCCTCATCCAGCAGCTTGCGGGACGCTGATTGCAACATGGCAGGGTTCAGCGTCTCCGAGCGATAGCCCGTGGGAAACACCCTGGCCTCGAGCGGCTTGCTTCCATTTGACTTCCATGCATGAAAAGTGGACGGCCATACATCCCAATAGCTGCCCAGAATGGCGAAGTAGCCCCCCCTGGCGGCCTCTTCCCCCATGGCCCGATGGGCAGCACTGCCCCGAAAAGTGCATTCCGTTGTAGGCATC
The DNA here is from genome assembly GCA_040385105.1 of Pseudomonadota bacterium. Lineage (GTDB taxonomy): Bacteria > Pseudomonadota > Gammaproteobacteria > Burkholderiales > Burkholderiaceae_C > JACMQX01. The sequence goes on along the minus strand of JAZKHY010000085.1, from coordinate 61,103 downwards.
CCGAATCTGCCGAAGCCGTTGAACAGCGCCACGCAGGCCGTTGCCACAACCAGCAGCGCGGACACTTGCGCGCGGATCTCGCCACGGGACCCGAACCTTTCACGAAGCTCTTCCCGGACCGCGGGCAACGCAGCCACAACACTGGCGATGGTCATCCAGATGATGCCCAGTGGCACAAAGATGAAGTAGCGATAGTGGTAATCGTTCTGCTTGATATGGTGGAGCTGGGAAAGGAAAAGCACATAGCCCAGGCTGCCCGCAATCACGGCAAAGAACCACACGCGGTCCACCATGACGCCGCTCAGCGTGGTGCCCCCGCGGCGGCGCGCCACCCATGCCAGCACCGCTATCAACACAAGCTCCAGCAGCAGGATAGCAACACCTCCACTGGACCCCGTCATGTTCCCGAACGCCCGGACAATGCCTGACGTGCTCAATTCGATGCTCGTGTAACTGCCGCTTGAAAAGGAGCGGACGGCTTCCGGGTACTTGCGGGCATACAAGGTGCCATGCAGGATGGTCAATGCGAGTGCCAGCAGAAAGAGCCCGGCCACGAGCCAATACGATTTCACCAGGCCCACTAAGGCCCGCGCGAGCGCAACCCCGCGAGCGGACCCACCTGCAGATCCCGCCGGCTTCGCCATCGAGGCCTCAACCAACCGGATGCACCCAAGAGACCCCAGTGTCATCAAGGCCAGCAGGATACTGGCCTGGATGCTCTCACTGGCAAGCAACATTGTCCCAAGCGCCAGCACCCCATACACCAGCCTGCGCACGAAACCCCGGGCCTTCACGCAACTCCGGGCTAACAGGAGGGATGCGAACAGAAAGAACAGTGAGGCGCTGTACGGATGGTTGCTGCCGTAGATGACGTTCATTGCCGAATCATTGAACTGGGCGAGAACGACAGCATGAAAGGCAAGGCTTGCCAGCAGGCAGAGGTCCCGCCGCAGGATGAGCCTGGAAGCCAGGTACGGCCACAGCACCGCAAGGATCATCCGGAGCATCATCTGGAAGTGGTAGTTGGATTGGACTTCCGTTATCCAGCTCGCAGCCATGCCAGTGAGATTGATGATCCGGTTGCTGCCCGGGAAAAATAGGCTCGGGTCTGTGACGCTGTTGATGACCATCACCACGTCTTCGGCGGAATCAATATTGCACAGCGATGCGCCCCAGGCAAACAGGAACGCGATGCCCAGCAGCACCAGGATGTCGAACAAGGTATGCGATGCGCCCGCACCGCGATGCGCCGTGGAGGGGTGCGTCATTTGCAGGCGTAGTCAGGCGCCGCTTCACTGGCCGAGAATGGATCAACCAGCTGGTCGGTGTATTCGCCGCGAATCAGCCTCTTTTTCGGCAACAGGAATTTCCGGAAGAAACGACTGAAGGAAGCCAGCCTCTCGCCGCGTTCGGTCAGCTTGACACACCCCCCCTCGATGACGAGGGTCCCGGATTCCGCCTGCTCTGTGAGGCGGATGTCAAGGAGCCGGTGCTCCCTCATGTACTCGACCTTGAAGACATGGTCGAATTTTGCAAGCTGGATGCCGCCACCCCTCTGCTGCAACTTCTCCAGGATATAGAAGGACAAGGACCTGTCAATCACCGTCGGCGCACTGATCGCAAAAACATAGCCGACAAGACCGCAGATCACCAGTTGCTGCGTTTTTTCGAAAACAGTGAAGGCCGCGAAAAAGCGCAGACCGAAAAGAGCAATGCCGAAGATTCCCACGGCAATCAGGGCAGAAGCGATCGATGCGTAGAACACCACGTCGACACGCATGAGATTGATATAGGCGACATATGTCACCAGCAGGATTGCGACGAATAATGCTGCACCCGACATGGCCTTGATGTACTTCAATGGATTCTCCTCAGTCCCCGGCACGCTGGCTCAAGGGGGCAACCGCCTCCACGCCCGCCGCCGGCGTGAAGACGTGCTTGCGCGCGCCCACATAGCCGACCAGCACCTGAACCGCGACACCAATCAGGAAGCCAATGCTGTAGTTGAGGCCGAAAACGTCTGTCCACACCAGAAGGATGGCGCCGTTGACCAATGCAATGGAAATGTAGAGCCCCGCAAACTTCGTCGCCTGCGTGAAAAACGCCGTACGCTGGCCGGGAAATACGAAGTAGCGGTTACCCGCAAACGATGCGCTGATTCCCGCCGACGACGCAATCACGTTGGCGAGGCCTGCGGACTTCATGCCCAGCAGTTCAAGGCAGGTGTAGAGCACCATATAGTGCACAGCCGTTGCGGCAATGCCATTCACGACATAGCGCAGCACTTCACGCTGGTGGCTGGTCATTGAACGCGCGGCGAGGTAGCCATGACCTGGTCGACAAAGTCGTGATAGGCGATGGCCGTTGTGACGGTCCCCCCGCGCACGACGCCGGTGAGCATCAGCGTCATCAGGGCCAGCGCACCGGTTTGCAGGAACATCAGCACCAGAATGCCGAGTGCAACAGAGAACCAGCCAGGCGTTGAATACCCCAGAAGCTTGAGTGCCACAGCGGCCACGGCACCCGTGATGGACAGGCCGGCGATGAAGGCACATGCAATCCCGACCCTGACCAGAACGTCCTCGGCAAAGACCATGAGGCCCTTGAAACCGTGCAGCGCCAGGCCTACAAAATTCATCTTCGACTGGCCCGCATAACGTGGACCGCGGTCCAGCGGGCATTTGCCCGTGCGCAATTTCGAGGCAATCACCGCACCAGCCACATGGATCGACAGCTCCTGCATCGCAACCAGCCGTTTTACCGCATGCGGCTTGAGCGCCATGAAATTCCCGAAGCTGATGGGTCTGCCAGTCAGAAGACTGAACACCCGCTTGTACACGACATAAAAGGTCTTGAACCGCAGGCTCTCCACGCGACTCTTGCGTTCGGCAACCACGACATCATGTTCCTGTGTCAGTTCTGCAAGCAGCGACGGTATGGTGCCCGGCAAGTCCTCGCCGTCGGAATCCATGACCACCACCCGCTGCCCGGCCTGTACATGCTCGGACAGGTAGCCCAGGCCGATGGCAATCGCGCGCTGGTGGCCCACATTGCGGCGCAACTTCAGTACCACACCATCAACACCTGCCGCCTCCAGGCTGGACGTTTCAACGGGCTGCTTCACCGAGCCATCATCAACTGCGACGATGAAGAGATCAGTGCCGAACTGCGAAGCCAGATCCATGAAAAGGCGGCTGCTGGCCTCCACATCTTCGTAGATGGGCATGACGACCACCAGGCTGGAGCCGGTCATGCGGCGCCGCCCGCCAGGCCACGGAAATAGGCAATCGTCTTTTCGAGGCCATGCTCCAGCCTGACCGCCGGCTCCCAGCCAAGCGCCTCGCGCGCGGCCGTGATCTCCGGGCGGCGCTGGCGGGGATCATCCTGCGGCAATGGCTTGAACACCAGTTTCGACGTCCCGCCAACCATTGCAACAACCATTTCGGCGAGCTGCCGTATGGTGAACTCCGCCGGGTTGCCAAGGTTGAAGGGGCCGGTAACGCCGTCCGGGCTGGCCATCATGCGGACAAAACCTTCGATCAGGTCGTCCGCATAGCAAAAGCTCCGCGTCTGCGCACCGTCACCGTAGATCGTGATGTCTTCGCCGCGCAAGGCCTGCACAATGAAATTGCTCACAACGCGGCCATCGTTGGGGTGCATGCGCGGGCCATAGGTATTGAAGATCCGCACCACCTTGATGCCCAGATTGTGCTGGCGGAGGTAGTCGAAAAACAGCGTTTCCGCGCAACGCTTGCCTTCGTCATAACAGGAGCGGATTCCGATGGGGTTCACGTGCCCCCAGTAACTCTCGTGCTGCGGATGGACTTCCGGGTCTCCGTACACTTCGCTGGTCGATGCCTGGAGAATCCTTGCGCCGGTGCGCTTCGCAAGCCCAAGCATGTTGAGCGCGCCAATGACGCTGGTCTTGGTCGTCTGAACCGGGTCTCTCTGGTAGTGGACAGGTGAGGCCGGACACGCCAGGTTGTAGATTTCGTCAACTTCCACAGAAATCGGGAAGGTGATGTCATGCCGGATGAGTTCAAACTGGGGGTGATCTGCCAGGTGAGCGACGTTGTCACGCGTGCCGCTGTAGAAGTTGTCGACGCAAATCACTTCTGCGCCGTCCCTGAGCAACCGCTCGCACAAATGGGAACCGAGAAATCCAGCTCCCCCGGTCACCAGTACTCTTTTTCTGTTAGAAACCTGCACAAAATTCCCCAGGAAGGTGGTTACACGGACCTCGCCGTCGCCATGAGGCCAGGCACCAGCAACTCCGCGCATCAGGCGGGAATTCTAGGTCAGAAGGGGACGCCTGCTACTGTCTTTGCGTCCGGTGCCTGCCGGGGCCGCTGGGTCAGTCAAGCTGGAGCCGTTGCTCTGGCCGGGCCACGAAGCGCCCCGTGGCATGGTCGAACTCGCAGACTTGCACCACGCAGTGCCGTGGCGCGTCCGGCAATGGAGCCTGCCAGCTGACAAGGTTCACCGAATTGACCGTCCCGTGCCTCACACGGGACGACACGGCCGTGCCTGCCTGCACACACCACAGCGGCCGCGAGGGCGGGAAGGCGTCGGACGCCTGCGTCGCGTCCATCACATAGGGCAGGTGGATGTGGCCGCCCAGCACCAGGTCTGCGCCTGCGGCAGCCCATGCATCCAGCGCCGCCTGCCCGCCGCGCAGGCGGTCATGTTCGTCCCGTGCGCGGGATACGGCTGCGGGCTGGTGCGTCACCACGATGCGCAGTTGCCCCGGCCTTGCCGCAGCGAGGCGGCCAGCCACCCGCTCAACCTGTGCCTGCGAGACGACGCCATTCTTGTGGCGCATGCGGCGCGTCGTCTTGACGCCGATGACCAGCAGGTCCGGCAAGTCCAGTACCGGCTCAAGCTCAGGCCCGAAATACCGGAGGTAACCCCGGTAAGGGTGCCACAGGCGCGCTGCCAGGTTGAACAGCGGCACATCATGGTTGCCCGGCAGGCAAAGCATCCTGCCGATGCCCAGCCCGTCGCAGAAAGCCCGCGCAGCGGCAAACTGGCTTTGATACGCGCGCTGCGTGATGTCGCCGCTGTACACCAGCACGTCCGGCCGCCGCTCGTGCGCCAGCGCGGTCAGCGCCTCGCAGACGGGCGTCACTTCGGTGCCGAAATGCGTGTCGGAGATATGCAGCACGGTGGTCATCGCAGTGGCGCCGGCGCGCTCATTCGACGGCAACACGGTCTTCGGCGCGCGGCAGCATCAGCTGCAGAGGCGCCCCACCCACGGCAAAGCGCAGGGGCGGCGTCAGCACCCGCACCTCGCCATCGGCTGCGAACTTGACCTTGCGCCGCCCGCTCACCCGCACCGTCATGGCACTGAAGGCAAAGCTGTGCACCTGGTCGGCATCACCCAGGCGCCCGAATGCGCCGCGCAGCAGCAGGCCGAGCATCTGCCAGCTGCCGATCGGCCGCGCCACCACAGCCACCAGGTCACCGTTGCCGAGGCCATGCAGGACCTCCTGGCCAATGCCTATGCTCTCCAGCTGCAACCGGTTGTTGCCCACAAACAGCGTCGGCGTGGTGATGAGGGTGCGCTGGCCATTGGCTTCCAGTTCCAGCACGAGCTGCCTGCGCCAGGCAAATACCGTCACAAGCCCCGAGAGCACCGCCACCCAGCGGTGGCGGCCAAAGCGATGCTTGAACGCCTCGCGGTCCTGCAACAGCTGGGGGTACAGCCCCAGGCTTGCATTGACCAGGAACAGCTGGCCGTTGACCTCGCCCACCTGCACGGCCTGTACATCCGCATCCAGCAGCGCCCGCGCTGCGGCCGCCAGGTCCTGCGGTATGCCGTGGCTGCGGCCGAAATAGTTGAAAGTGCCCATGGGCAACACGCCGAGCCGGCACCCCTTGCGCCAGGCTGCGCCCGCGACCGCGTTGATGGTGCCGTCGCCGCCGGCAGCCACGAGCACGCCACCGGCGGCGGCCGCCTCGGCCGCCGCACGCTCGCAGGCGGACTCCAGCATCTGCGGCCGGTCCACCGGAACGAAGCGGAAGGCGCGCCCGGCCTCCGCGAACACCCTGGCCAGCAGCTGCCGGGTTTCGCGGCTGTCGTGCTCGCCGGAGCCCGGGTTGGCAATGATGAAGAGTTCTCCCTGCCGGGAGGAGGAATGAGGCTGTGATGGCGCAGGGGAAGGCGCAAGGGAAGGCGAAAGTGGGGGCCTCGCCAAAGGCGCCTGTGCGGCCGGGTCGGGTAACAACATCCGCGCAGCTTATGGGCGCGCCCCGTCACGCAATGTGGGACAGCATCCCGCCCCTGCGTGAGACGCCGGGAGTTCAGGCCCCCGCCGCCCGCAGCCGGGCCCTCAGGCCTTGCGCTTCTTCAGCAGCCGGGGCAGCACCAGCACCGCCACCACAACCGCCAGCAGCGCGGCGGACATCGGACGCTCCAGGAATACCGTCCACTTGCCCTCGCCGATGGATAGCGCATTGCGCATCTGCGCCTCCGCCAGCGGCCCGAGGATCATGCCCACCACCACAGGTGCTGTCGGGAAGTCAAAGCGGCGCATCAGCAGGCCCAGCAGGCCGATGGCATACAGCAGGAACAGGTCGAAGGTGCTCTGCCGCATGCCGTAGGCACCGACCGTCGCAAAAATCAGGATGCCCGCATACAGCTGCGGCCTCGGGATCTTCAGCAGCTTGACCCACAGGCCCACCATCGGCAGGTTCAGCACCAGCAGCATCACATTGCCGATGTACAGCGAGGCAATCAGCGCCCACACCAGCGCCGCCGATGTGGTGAAAAGCTGCGGGCCGGGCTGGATGCCGTAGTTCTGGAACGCGCCCAGCAGAATGGCCGTGGTGTTGGAGGTGGGAATGCCCAGCGTCAGCAGCGGGATCAGCGCGGCGGTCACGCTCGCGTTGTTGGCGGCCTCGGGGCCCGCTACGCCCTCGATGGCACCGGTGGTGCCGAACTCGGCGGCAATCTGGGGGTCGGTCGCCAGCTTGCGCTCGGTTGCATAGCTCAGGAAAGTCGGTATCTCGGTGCCGCCCGCAGGAATGCAGCCGAACGGCGCGCCGATGGCGGTGCCGCGCAGCCAGGCCGGGATGGAACGCCGCCACTCCCTGCCAGTCATGTGCACCTTGCTCATGCGGTTCTGCGTGTCCCTCACGCGGCCCTCATACAGGGCGGCATGCAGCACTTCAGCCACCGCGAACAGGCCGACAGCCACCAGCACGATCTCGATGCCGTCCATCATCTCGGCCTTGCCCAGCGTGTAGCGCGGCTGGCCCGATATCTGGTCCAGCCCCACCATGCCGATGCCCAGGCCGATGAAAAGTGCCGTGATGCCGCGCAGTGTGCTCTTGCCCAGCACCGCGCTCACGGTGGTGAAGGCCAGCAACATCAGCATGAAGTATTCGGGCGGGCCGAGCTTGACCGCAAAGTCGGCCACATAAGGCGCGAACAGCGTGACGATCACGGTGGCAATCGTGCCGGCCACAAAGGAGCCGATGGCTGCCGTGGCCAGGGCCGCGCCCGCGCGCCCGCTCTTGGCCATCTTGTTGCCCTCCATCGCGGTCACCATGCTGGCGGTCTCGCCCGGCGTGTTGAGCAGGATGGACGTGGTCGACCCTCCGTACATGGCACCGTAGTAGATGCCGGCAAAGAAGATCATCGAGGCAGTCACATCCACCTTGGCCGTGATCGGCAACAGCATGGCCACCGCCACGGCGGGGCCGATGCCCGGCAGCACGCCAACGGCCGTGCCCAGCGCGCAGCCCACAAAGCACCACAGCAGGTTGCCCACGGTGATGGCCGTGGCGAACCCCTGCATCAGGGAGTTGACGGTATCCATGTCAGAGCCAGCCGGTGCCGGTGAGGCCCGGCAGGTTGATGGCCAGGAACTTGGTGAACATCCAGTACACCGGCGCGGAAATGACTAAGCCTGTCAGCGCATCAATGGCCCAGGTACGGGCGCCAATGCCCGCCTGTTCATCCGCCCTGCGCAGGCCCTGGACGGCCAGCACATAGCACAGCGTGCAGCTCAGGATGAAGCCCAGCGTGGTGATCAGCGCGCCGTTGACCAGCAGCCCGGCCGACACCCAGACAAAGGCCGGCCAGTTGGCCCGCTCGCCGGCCGGCGGCGCATCCATGTCGGCATAGCCGCCATGCAGTGAGTCCCAAACGAGCCATGCGCCGCAGGCGGCAAGCACGGCAGACACCACCCAGGGCAGGAAGTTGGGCCCCACGCCGCCGTAGCCGGCGTCAGACGGGATGGACACGGCGCCGGCGGCAAGCGCGGCCCCGGTCAACAGGACGCCGGCGCCAACCAGCGTCTGCGGCCACCGGGACGCCGGTGAATGGATCAGGGTCATGATCGGCCTTCGTGATGGAAGACTCAGATCATTCCGGACTTGACCATGGTTGCGCGCAACGACGCGAAGTCGTTGTCCACGAAATTGCCGAAGTCGTCGCCCGTGAGCAGCGCGGGTGTCCAGGAGTTTTTCTCCATCGACTCGGCCCATGACTTCGTTTTCAGCGCCGCCGTGATCATGTCGATCAGCGCCTTGCGCTGCGCGGGCGTGATGCCCGGTGCGCCGTAAACACCGCGCCAGTTGCCGATCTCCACATTGATGCCCTGCTCCTTGAGGGTGGGAACCGCCACGCCCTTGAGCCGCGTGGCCGAGGTCACTGCAACGGCCCGCATCTTGCCGCTGGCAATGTATTCGGAGAACTCGCTGTAGCCGCTGCCGCCCACGGTGACATTGCCGCCCAGGATGGCCGCCGTGGCCTCGCCGCCGCCACGGAAGGCCACGTAGTTGATCTTTGACGGGTCCACGCCGACCTCGCGCGCAATCATGGCCGCCGCAATGTGCTCGGTGGAGCCGCGCGAGCCGCCGCCCCATTTGACGCTGCCTGGGTCCTTCTTGAGCTGCGCAACCACATCGGCCATCGTCTTGAGCGGCGAGCTGGCCGGCAACACGAAGACGTTGTATTCGCTGGTCAGCCGTGCCAGCGGCGTGCACTGGGTGAGCGTTACCGGCTGCTTGCCGGTGATGATGCCGCCGAGCATCACGGCGCCCATGACCATCATGGCGTTCGGGTCGCCCTTCTGGTTGAGGAACTGGGCCAGGCCCAGCGCGCCGGCCGCGCCACCCTTGTTGTCATAGGTGACGCTGTCGGCCACCTTGGCCTCCTGCAGCGCCTTGCCCAGGGACCGGCCTGTGGTGTCCCACCCGCCGCCAGGGTTGGCCGGCAGCATCATCTTGATATTGGCGGCCGCGAATGCCGACAGCGGCAAAGCTCCTGTGGCGGCAAGGGCGGCTATGGATTTGAGGAACTGGTCGCGGCGCATGTCATCTCCTTTGTTGGCATAAGTCTGGCGATATGCCAATCATGCGTCAACTCGGGGTGTAACGACCGGTTGCAGGCATTGGGGAAAGCGCTAGGGTCCGCGCCGTGCACCTGACTGCTTCCTGACCGGTTCCGGGGCACAATGCAAGCCACAGATGGAAAGATTGCGAATCGACAAATGGCTCTGGGCGGCCCGCTTCTACAAGACGCGGAGTCTGGCCAGCGAAGAGATCGACCGCGGCCGCGTGCGGGTCAACGGCGTGGCCGTGAAGCCGGCGCGCGAGCTCAAGGGCGGTGACCTGGTCGAGGTGCGCATCGGCCCGGTGATCCGCAGCGTCATCGTCAAGGCCATCAGCGACAAGCGCGGCGGCGCGCCGCAAGCCGCCCTGCTCTATGACGAAACGCCCGAGTCCGTGCAGCACCGCGCTGCCATGGCCGAGCAGCACCGCCTGTCCCCCGAACCGGCGCTGAGCCTGGCGCAGGGCCGCCCCACCAAGCGCGACCGCCGCGACGCCACCGAATGGGGCGACCGCTGGAGCGCATCCATCGACGATTGACCACGCGTTCGCCGGGGCGCCGTATATTCAGGACATGCCCGGTTCGATCCTGCTCACGGGGGGCTGCGGCTACATCGGCTCCCACATTGCCACCCGGCTCCTGGCCGCGGGTGAAGACGTCGTCCTTTTTGACAACCTGAGCAACAGCGATGCCGGCGTGGCCAGCCGCATTGCGGCCATCTGCGGCCGCGCGCCGGCATTTGTGGAAGGCGACGTCCGCGACCGCAGCGCCCTTGACCGGGTGCTCGCAAGCCGCCGGTTCGGTGCCGTCATCCACCTGGCCGGTCTCAAGTCGATCGCACAGGGGGAAGCCGAACCGCTGAAGTACCACGACAACAACGTCGAAGGCAGCCGCACGCTGCTGGCCGCGATGGACGCGGCAGGCGTGCAGGCCATTGTTTTCTCGTCCTCGGCCACGGTCTATGGCACCCCGGCCCCGGCTGCCGCGGCGGCGGGGTGCCGGGAAGACATGCACCCCGCCCCCGTCAACATTTACGGCCGCACCAAGCTCGCGGTAGAGGACATGCTGCGGGCGCGGCAGCAGGCGCAGCCCGAATTGCGCGCCGCCGTCCTTCGCTACTTCAACCCGGCGGGGGCCCACGAGTCGGGCCTGATCGGGGAAGCACCGGCCACAGACTGCGGAAACCTGATGCCGCAGATGGCGCAGGTAGCACTGGGCCGGCGCGCCAGGCTGCGCATCTTCGGCAACGACTACCCGACGCCCGACGGAACTGCGCTTCGCGACTACATCCATGTCGAAGACCTGGCCGCCGGGCATCTGGCAGCGCTTGCTGCCCTGCGCCGGGGCACGGCCGCCATGACAGTCAACCTTGGCAGCGGCCAGCCCCGCAGCGTGCTGGAGATGGTTGCCGCCTACCAGGAAGCCTCGGGCCGCCGGATTCCCCATGAGATGGCCGCGCGCCGCCCCGGCGACCTGCCCGCCTACCATGCCGACCCGGGCCTGGCCAGGAAGCTGCTGGGCTGGCAAGCGCGGCACGGGATCGGGCGCATCTGCCGCGATGCCTGGCGCCGGGAACTGGCCTGCGCATCCAGCGCGTGAGCCCCCTTGCGGGAGGGTTCAGGCCGGATGGGGCCGCAGTGAGCCCGCGCCCATGCGCCGGCCCTGCATCCACCACACCAGCAAGGCCAGCAACGCCGCAGGAATGAACACCCAGTGCTGCGAGGGCCGCGCGGGGTTGGGCAGCTTGAGTTCCACGATCTTGTAGCCCTGCTCCACACCCAGCTTCTTTGCACGGCTGCCGAACTTCACTGCCGCCACCTCCAGCTCGTTGCCCAGTTGCGTCAGCGTCACGCCGCCGTTGCGCAGGCGCTCGCGGCCATTGGCGCCCTCACCCATCGGCAGTGCCACGGTCTTGGTCTGGTCCACGCCGTTCAGGTTCTGCCCGGCAATGCCTACCACCAGCCATTCATCGGTGGCCAGCCTGTCAGCCACCTTGTAAATGTCGGCGGCCGGCGCACTCACATACTTGGGCGAGAAGCGGTCGATCACCCAGTCCGGGCGGAAAAACAGGAATGTGGCCAGCAGCAGCATCGCCACCTCCGGCCAGGTGCAGCGCGTGCGGAACCAGCGCATCGTGCCCGCCGCGAACAGCAGCGAGGCCGCGACCGCCGTCACGCAGACCAGCACCACATCGACCCAGGAGCCCAGGCCGATCAGCAGGATCTGCGGGTTGAAGATGAACACAAACGGCAGCACCGTGGTACGCAGGCTGTACCAGGTGGCCTGCCAGCCGGTGGCGTTCGGGTCTTCCCCCGAGATGGCTGCCGCGGCATAGGAGGCGAGGCCCACAGGCGGTGTCACGTCGGCCAGGATGCCGAAATAGAACACGAACAGGTGCACCGCAATCAGCGGTATCACAAGGCCGCTGCGCGCGCCCAGCTCCACGATCACCGGCGCCATCAGCGTGGCCACCAGAATGTAGTTGGCCGTGGTGGGCACGCCGGCACCGATGATCAGGCAGATGACCGCCGTCAGCAGCAGCATGACCAGCACGTTGCCGGCCGACACCATCTCCACAAAGTCCGTCATCATCAGGCCCATGCCGGTCAGCGTGATCACGCCGACAATCAGCCCCGCGCTGGCGCAGGCCACGCCGATGCCGATCATGTTGCGGGCGCCCAGCACCAGCCCCTTCCACAGGTCCGACACGCCGCGCTTCAGCGCCGAAGCCACCGCCTCGGCCTTCCCGTCCGGCCGGAAGACCGACAGCATCACCGGCTGCAGCACCACCATCACCATGGTGGTGACCGTGGCCCAGAAAGCCGACAGGCCGGGCGACAGCTCCTCCACCATCAGCGCCCACAGCAGCACCACAATGGGGATGAAGAAATGCAGGCCGGCACGCACCGTGGGCCACGGCAGCGGGAGATGTACCGCGGGGGCATCAGGATCGTCGATCGCGATGTCGGGGTAGCGTGCCGAGTACGCCATCAGCACCACATAGGCCACAGCCGCCAGCAGCGCCAGAGCCCAGCCGGCCCAGGCGCCCGCCACATACTGCACGGCGGTGATGGCGTAGTAGATGCCCACGCAGGCCACCGTGGTGCCCGCAAGGCCCAGCGCCCAGCCGGTGACGCGTTCGCGCCAGGTGGGGATGCGCTCGCGCGTCAGCGGCTGGAGGTCGTACTTGAGCGCCTCCAGGTGCACGATGTAGAACAGCGCGATGTACGAAATGACGGCCGGCAGCGCCGCATGCCGGATGATCTCGGAGTACGGTATGCCCACGTACTCCACCATCAGGAAGGCCGCAGCCCCCATCACGGGCGGCATGATCTGGCCGTTGATGGACGAGGCCGCCTCGATGGCGCCCGCCTTTACGCCCGAATAGCCCGTGCGCTTCATCAGCGGAATGGTGAAGATGCCGCCCGACACCACGTTGGACACCGACGAGCCCGACACCACGCCGTTGAGCGCGGAAGACACCACCGCCACCTTGGCCGGCCCGCCGCGCAGGTGGCCCAGCGTGGCCAGCGACACCTGCAGCATGTAGTTGCCCGCGCCGGCAATGTCCAGCAGGGTGCCGAACAGCACGAACAGGAAGATGAACTGCACCGACACGCCCAGCGCCACGCCATAGACGCCCTCGGTGGTCAGCCACATGTGCGAGATGAAGCGCGACAGCGATGCGCCCCGGTGCTGCAGCACCTCGGGCATGAACGGCCCGGTGAACACGAACAGCATGAAGAGGCCGGTCGTCACCAGCATGCCGAAGCCCATGGCCCGGCGCGTGGCCTCCAGCATGATGGCCACACCGACCACCCCGACCACGATGTCCTGCGTCGTCGGCGAGCCGGGCCGCAGCGCCAGCTGGTTATAGAACAGGAACAGGTAGGCGCCGCAGAATGCACCGACGGCTGCAAGCACCCAGTCCGTCCACGGCACGACGGTGCGCGAGGAATTGCGGAACGCCGGGAAGGCGCAGAACGCCAGGAAGATGGCAAACGCCAGGTGGATGGCGCGCGCCTCGGTGTCGTTGAAGATGGCAAAGCCGAAGGTGAACGGCAGCGGCGAGGCGTACCAGACCTGGAAGATCGACCACAGCGCGGCCAGGATGGTCAGGAACAGGCCGACCTTGCCGGCAGGCTCGCGCCCGCCGAGGTCGGCTTCCTTGACCAGCTGGTCGAGCTGTTCAGCCGAGTATTTTTCGAGCTGCGCCATGCTTACCTCTTCATGTTTTGTAGTTTTTGGTTCAAAAAAAGGCCAGGAGACTCAAAGCCCCCCGGCCGTTTCTGTCAACGACGTATGCCGGCTGGATTACTTGATCCAGCCCTTTTCCTTGTAGTAGCGCACGGCGCCTTCATGCAGCGGTGCGGACAGTCCGTCCTTGACCATGTTCTGCGGATTCAGGTTGGCCAGGGCCGGGTGCAGCTTCTTGAACTCGTCGAAGTTGTCGAACAGCGCCTTGGTCACCTGGTACACCGTTTCGGCCGGCGTCTTGGACGAAGCCACCACCGTGGCGAGCACGCCGTAGGTGTTGGTGGGCTGCGGGTTGTTGGGGTACAGGCCGCCCGGGATGGTGACCTTGGCGTAGTACGGCTTCTCGGCCACCAGCTTGTCCACGACCGGGCCGGTCAGCGACACCAGCTTCGCGCCGCAGGAGGTCGTCGGGTCCTGGATGTTGGCAGACGGGTGGCCCACGGCGTAGTAGAAGCCGTCGATCTTGCCGTCACACAGCGCGGGGCCATGCTCGTCGGCCTTCAGCTCGGACGCCAGCGAGAAGTCCGTCAGCTTCCAGTTCATGCCGGCCAGCAGCTCTTCCATCGACGAGCGGGTGCCCGATCCGGGGTTGCCGACGTTGAAGCGCTTGCCCTTGAAGTCTTCCAGCTTCGTGGCATTGGCTTCCTTGCGGGCCACCACGGTAAAGGGCTCGGGATGGACCGCGAACACGGCGCGCATGTCGCCATAGGCCGCATCCTTGAACTGGCCCAGGCCCTTGACGGCGTTGTACTGCACGTCGGACTGGGTGAAGCCGAAGTCCAGTTCACCGGCCTTGATGGTGTTCACATTGAACACCGAGCCGCCGGTGGACTCCACCGAGCAGCGGATGCCATGCTTGGCGCGGTCCTTGTTGACCAGGCGGCAGATGGCGCCGCCTGCCGCGTAATAGACACCGGTCACGCCGCCGGTGCCGATGGTCACGAACTTCTGCTGCGCCGCCACGGGGGCGGACAGCAAACTGGCTGCCAGTGCAACACCGGCACCAAGGGCACTCAACGCAAACTTCTGTGTCATGTCAGTTCTCCAGGTAAAAAACGATTGCTCAGTTCAGGCAGCCGCAATGGCTGCATCGATTGACGAACCCAGGCGCTCCACCACGGTTGCCAGCTCTGCCTCGCTCGCAATGAAGGGCGGTGCCAGCAGGATGTGGTCACCATAGCGGCCGTCCACGGTGCCGCCCATCGGGTAAACCATCAAGCCGCGCGCCATGGCTTCCTTCTTCACACGTGCATGCAGTTTGCGTGCCGGGTCAAATGGTGTCTTGCCTGCACGCTCCTGCACCAGCTCGATGCCCCAGAACATGCCGCGCCCCCGGATGTCGCCCACATGCGCATGCGATGCAAAGGCGCTGCGCATGGTGCGCTCCAGGAACGCACCACGCTCGCGCGCCTGCGCCAGCAGGCCGTCACGCTCGATGACCTTCTGCACCTCCAGCGCCGCTGCGCAGGCAATGGCATGGCCCAGGTAGGTATGGCCGTGGTGAAAGAAGCCGCTGCCCGACGACATGGCGTCGACAATTTTCTTCTGCGCCAGCACCGCGCCGATGGGCTGGTAGCCGCCGCCCAGGCCCTTGGCAATCGCCAGAAGGTCAGGCACCACACCGTCCTCCTCGCAGGCATGCAGCGTGCCGGTGCGGCCCATGCCGCACATCACCTCATCCAGGATCAGCAGCACGCCGTGGCGGTCGCAGACCTCGCGCACGGCCTTGAAGTAGCCCGGCACCGGAACCAGCACGCCGGCTGTGGCACCGCCCACCGTCTCGGCCACGAAGGCAATCACATTGCCGCTGCCCAGCTTGCCGATGGTGTCGTCCAGCTCCTGCGCCAGGCGCGCGCCGTATTGCTCCGGCGACTCGTCCTGCCGCTGCTCGCGGTACGGATAACAGGGAGAGATGTGCGTCACGTCGATCAAGAGCGGCGCAAAGGGCTCGCGCCGCCACTTGTTGCCGCCCAGGGCCAGCGCCCCCAGCGTATTGCCGTGGTAGCTCTGGTGGCGTGCAATGAAGTGCCGGCGCTGCGGCTGGCCGGTTTCCACAAAGTACTGGCGCGCCATCTTCATGGCCGCCTCCATGGCCTCGGAGCCGCCGCTGACGAAGTAGGCATGGCTCATGCCGGCCGGCGCTGTCTGCACCAAGCGGTCCGCGAGCTCCTCTGCAACCTGCGTGGTGAAAAAGCTTGTGTGGGCAAAGGCCAGCTTGTCCAGCTGCGCATGCATGGCAGCCAGCACGTCGGGGTGGCCGTGGCCCAGGCATGAAACGGCTGCACCGCCGGAAGCGTCGATGTAGCGCTTGCCATTGGCGTCCGTCAGGTAAACGCCCTTGCCGCTCACGGCCACGGGTGGCGTGCTGTGCAGGTGGCGGTGGAAAACGCTGCTGGCGGATGTGCTCATAAGACCGGAACTCAGCTCCTGGAAGACTGCCTGGGCGGGGAAAGGCCCATGCCAGTTTAAGCAGCAGCGCCAAAAATTACTGATGCTGTTTTGCCGTCACCCCATAACAAAAACTCATGGGCCCTGATCCGGGCACGTGAAGGCGCCCGGAGTGAAGCAATATTACTTCGCGCCATCCGGAGGCTGCGGCGAAAGTGTGTTGCGCCACCGGCCCATGGCCGGGTAAACATCAGGGCGAGCCCGCCGCTGAACTCCTTACGATGACCCTTCGTTGGGCCGATTCAAACGAAGGAGACAAGCCATGAGACTTCTCAAGACCACGCTCGCCCTGGCGGCGGCCACGGTGTTCACCGCCACCACTTCCGTGCATGCGCAGGACTATCCCGTGCGCCCCATCAAGCTGATCATCCCGCAAGGCGTCGCCGGCGGCTCGGACCTGGTGGCGCGGGCCATGGCCACCGAAATCCAGCAACGCCTGGGCCAGCCTTTTGTGGTGGAGAACAAGCCCGGCGGCAACGAGACGATCGGCCCGGACATCGTGGCCAAGGCACCGCCGGACGGCTACACCATCGGCATCATCAGCAGCACCTATTCCATCAACCAGACCCACGTCGGCCCCAAGCTGCCGTATGACCCGCAAAAGGCCTTCACGCCCATCGCGCCGATGGTGCGCATCCCGATGATCGTCATGGTCCGCACCGACCTGGGCGTGAACGACCTCAGGCAGCTCGCGGCCGTGTCGAAGGCGCAGCCGGGCAAGTTGAATTACGGCTCGGGCGGCCCCACCACCTTCCAGGGCATGGCCACCGAGTGGCTGCGCCGGCTGAGCGGCTCCGACCTCACTGCCGTGACCTATGGCGGCGCGGGGCAGTTGCAGGGCATCATGGGCGGCGACCTGCATGTGCTGCTGGGCGGGCCTGCCGCAGCGGCGCCCGTCATGGCATCGGGCAAGGCCAAGGTCATTGCCACCACAGGCGCGACGCGCAGCCTGATCTCGCCCAACATCCCCACGGTGGCAGAAACCTACCCCGGCTATGAGATCGTGCCCTGGTACGGTTTCGTCGCGCCCGCAGGCACGCCCCCGGCCGTGGTGAAAAAACTCAATGAGGCGATTACCGGCGCCATCACCGCCATCACGCCCAAGCTCATGGAAATGGGCAACGAACCGATGAAGATGACACCCGCGGAATTCCAGGCCTTCATGAACAAGGACCTGGACCTGTGGAAGAAGATCGCCGACGCGGTGAAGTGATCTGCTTCATCGTCCCGCGCCCCGCGTCGGCCAGCAGCTGCGCAAACGCGGCAGCGGCCGGCGACAGGCTGCGGCCGTTGCGTTTGATGATGGCCAGCGTGCGGCTGATGGCGGGCTGCTCCAGCTTCACGCCCACCACAGACGCAGGCTTGCGCGGCAGCGTGAGCTGCGGCACCACCGCCAGGCCCAGGCCGCTTTCCACAATGTCGATGAGGGTGGACACATGGCGCACCTCAATGACCGGCCGGGGCAGCGGCGGCACCTCGGCCAGCGCCTGGTCAATGAACAGCCGGTTGCGTGAGGCATGCGAGACCCGCGCCTGCGGGTAGTCCGCAAGCTCTTCCCAGCGCACCGAGCGGCGCCTGGCCAGCGGGTGGCCCACAGGGCAGGCCAGAACATAGGGCTCCTTGAGCAGCGGCGTGAATTCCACCTCCGGGTCCTGCATGCCGATGTAGTTCACCGCAAAGTCGGCCTCGCCGTGCTTCACGCTGGCCAGCACTTCGTCGGCACCCTCCTCGATGATGCGCACCAGCACGTTCGGGTGGAGCGCGCGGAAGGCGCGGATCACAGGCGGCAGGAAGTGGTGCACCACCGAGAACACGCAGCCGATGGTCACGTCGCCCGTTTCAAGCTCCGCCGCATCGCGCAGGCTCAACACCGAGCGGTCGATGTGCTCCACCAGCCCGCGCACCTCGCCCAGGAAGCGCCGGCCCAGCACGGTGAGCTCCACGCTGCGCGTCGTGCGGTCGAACAGGCGCACGCCCAGCATCTGCTCGAGGTTGGAGATTCGGCGCGACAGCGCCGGCTGTGACAGGTGCAGCGCCTGCGCCGCAGCGGCAAAGCTCTGGTGCTCGCCAACGGTGACAAAGGCGCGCAGGTCGGGCAGTGAGGGTTTGAGCATGGAACACCGGTTGCAGGTGCCGCATTCATGCAGAACCTGCAATAAAACCTCAGAAAATTGCAATATACAGCAGCGCCCGCCTGGCCGAAGATGCGCGCACTACATGGAGACAACAGGTATGAAGCGACGCCACCTGCTACAGGCATCGGCGGTACTTGCCGTGCCCGGCCTGGCCCTGGCCCAGTCCTTTCCTGCCAAGCCCATCCGCTACATCGTCCCCGTTGCCGCCGGCGGCGGCAGCGACATGGTGGCCCGGGTCGTGACAGAGCGCTGGGGCAAGCTGCTCGGTCAGTCTTTCGTGGTGGACAACCAGAGCGGCGGCGGCGGCGTGGTCGCCTGCATGACCACCGCGCGCGCACCGGCCGACGGTTACACCGTGATGCAGGGCTATGTCGCCACCCATGGCACCACACCGGCCACGCGCCGCGTCGCCTACGACGCCATCAGGGACTTCACCCCCATCGGCATGATCGGCGCCACGCCCAATGTGCTGGTCGTCAACGACAGCGTGCCCGCAAAGACCTTCCGTGAGTTCATCGACTACGTCAAACGCAGCCCGGGCAAGGTGAGCTACGGCTCTGCCGGCGCGGGCTCGCTCACCCACCTGACGATGGAACTGTTCAAGCAGGAAGCCGGCGTGTTCATGCTGCACATTCCCTACCGCGGCATAGCCCCCGCCATCAACGACCTGCTGGGCGGGCAGACGCAAGCCGCCTTCCCGGGCCTGGCCGCCGCGCTGCCGCACCTGCGCTCGGGGCGGATGCGCGCATTGGCCGTCACCGGCAGGCAGCGCGCGGCGCAGCTCAGGGACGTGCCGACCATGGACGAGATCGGCTTCAAGGGCTTTGATGCAATGCAGTGGTACGGCACCGTCGGCCCCGCCGGCATGCCGGCTGAGGTGGTGCGCCGGCTCAACGAGACCCAGGTGGCGGTGCTCAAGGCGCCCGACCTGGCCGAAAAGCTCGCAGGCGAAGCCGTCGAGCCCTGGCCGATGACGCCCGAACAGTTCGGCCAGTACATGGCCGCCGACATCGCTCGCTGGACGGCCCTGGCCCGCGCCCGCAACATCCGGCTCGACGAGTAGGCGCCGCGCCTTCGACCCATCCACCTCCATCACACAGAAAGGCACCCGTGGCCCGCAACACCGCCGTCGCCGCCGACACATCGGCCCCGCCCATCACCGCGATCCTGTCGGAATTCGTCGCCGGCCACCGCTCGCGCGGCTGGAGCGAGGCGGTCGAGCACGAAGCGCACCGCACCTTCTACAACTGGCTGGGCTGCGCCATCGGCGCGGCGCGCCACGAAGCGGCGGATGCGGCACTGGCGGCCGTGCAGATGCTGGAGCCCTCACCGCAGGCCACCGTGCCCGGCCGCGCGGAAAAGGTGGACATGGCCAGCGCCGCGCTGGTCAACGGCATCACCTCCCATACCTTCGACTTTGACGACACCCACCTCAAGACCATCATCCACCCTGCCGGCCCGGTCGCGTCGGCGGTGCTGGCCCTTGCAGAACACCAGGGTCTGGGCGGACGCGACGTGCTGGATGCACTGGTGCTCGGCATTGATGTGTCGTGCCGCGTCGGCAACGTCATGTACCCGGATCACTACGACCGCGGCTGGCACATCACCGGCTCCACCGGCATGCTGGGCGCTGCCGCCGGCTGCGCGCGCCTGCTGCGGCTGGACAGCCGGCAGACCATGATGGCACTGGGCATTGCCGCATCGCAGCCGGTCGGCCTGCGCGAGCAGTTCGGCACCATGACCAAGCCCTTCCACCCCGGCGGCGCGGCCCGCGCCGGCCTGCTGTCGGCGCTGCTGGCCAGCAAGGGCTTCAGCGCCAGCCCGCGCGCCCTGGAGGCACCACGCGGCTTTGTGCAGGTGGTGTCGGACAAGCGCGCCTGGCATGAAGTGACGGACGAACTCGGTGAGCGCTTCGAGATCTCTTTCAACACCTACAAGCCTTTTGCCTGCGGCATCGTGATCCACCCAAGCATCGATGCCTGCGTGCAGCTGCGCGGGCAGGGCGTCACGCCGCAGCAGGTAGAGCGCATCGAGCTGCGGGTCCACTCGCTGGTGCTGGAACTCACCGGCAAGAAGGAGCCCAAGGACGGCCTGCAGGGCAAGTTCAGCGTGTACCACGGCTGCGCGGTCGGGCTGACCCATGGCCAGGCCGGCGAAGGGGAGTTCTCTGACGCTGTGGTGAACGATCCGGCCATCGTGGCCCTGCGCAACAGGGTCCAGGCCACGGTGGACGACTCCATCGACGAAGCCGCTGCCGATGTGGTCGCCGTCCTCACGGATGGGCGCCGCGTGCATGTCCGCGTGGACCATGCCATCGGCTCGCTGGAGAAGCCGCTGTCGGATGTGCAGCTTGAGGCCAAGTTCAAGGCGCTCTCGGCGCCCGTCCTCGGCGAGGGCAAGGCCGCAGAGATCACGGCTGCCTGCTGGCGTCTGGCCTCCCTGCCGGATATCCGCCAGCTCACTGCCCTGTGCCGCCCATGAATGCGCCGGCCCTGAACACATCCCCCACAGCACATCACCCGGGAATACATATGAAAAGATTAGCCGCCCTGTTGACCGCAGCGGCCACCCTCCTGCTCGCCGGCTGCGCCAGCACCGGGCCCGACCCGCGCGCCGTCGCGGAGCTCGGCAGCACCGGGAAGCTGCGCGCGGCCATCAACTTCGGCAACCCCATCCTGGCCAACCGCAATCCCGATGGCACGGCACGGGGCGTGTCGGTGGACCTGGCGCTTGAAGCCGGGCGCAGGCTGGGCCTGCCGGTGGAGCTGGTGCTTTTCAACTCGGCGGGCAACGTGGTCGAAGCCGTCAAGGCAAAGCAGGTGGACCTGGCTTTTGTGGCCATCGACCCGGTGCGCGGCGCCGACATGGACTACACAGCGCCTTACGTGATCATCGAGGGCGCCTACCTGGTGCGCAACAGCTCGGCGCTGCAGCGCAACGAGGAAGTCGACCGCGCGGGCACCCGGGTGGCCGTGGGCCGCGGCAGCGCCTACGACCTTTACCTGACCCGTGAAGCAAAGGCCGCCACGCTGGTGCGGGTGGCGACGTCGCCGGTTGTCACCGACGAGTTCCTCAAGCAGAACCTGGAGGTGGCCGCCGGCGTGAAGCAGCAGCTGGAAGCGGACGCAAGGCGTGTGGGAGGCGTGCGCCTGCTGCCCGGCCGCTTCATGGTCATCGAGCAGGCCATGGGCGTGCCCAAGGGCCGCACAGCGGCCCAGGCCTGGCTGAGCGGCTACATCGAGGAGATGAAGGCATCCGGCTTCGTGGCCGATGCCCTGCGCCGGCATTCGATTGAAGGCGCAGCCGTTGCCCCGGCACGGCCGCGCTGAAACGTTTTTCACCACCACCAACGACGAGTAAAAAAGGAGCTTCCATGAAAAGACTGAACCAACTGGGCCTGCTGGCTGCCGCCTGCGCCCTGGCTGCCGCCTGCACCTCCCCGGCACCCGCCCCCGGCGGCGCACCGGCCACCAGCGCGACCGTCAAGGTCACGCCGCTCGGCGGCATTGACGGCGAGTTCTGCCCGCAGGACCGCGCGCTGGTGTTTGAAGACCCGAACGGCACGCGCATCCTCTACGACCCGGGCCGCACCGTGGCCGGCGCCACCGACCCGCGCCTGGGCAAGATCGACATCATCCTGGTGAGCCACATGCATGGCGACCATATCGGCAATGCCCACAACCGCGCGCCCAACTCGGGCACCTGCGCTGCGCCGGACATGTCGGTCTCGGCCATGCCCAATTCGCTGGCGGTGAACATCGCGCTGGCCAAGAAGTCCAAGATCGTGACCGGCAGCGAAATGCCGCCGTTCTTTGCTGCCAAGCTCCGTGCCAACGGCGGCAACCCGGCTGACTCGATGCTCGCGCGCTTTGGCGGCAGCGTGACGGTCGGCGGCGTGCGCATTGCCACCGTGACGGCCGTGCACAGCAACGGCGTGGACCCGGACTACATCGGCGGCGAGCTCGGCAAGGCCATGAAGGATGCAGGCATTGCCGGCGACGTGGGCCTGGCCACCGGCTATGTGCTGAAGTTCAGCAACGGCCTGGTCACCTACCTGTCGGGCGACACCGGCGTCACCGCCGACCAGGAACGCGTGGTGCGCGACCTGTACCAGGCCAAACTCGCCGTCATGAACATCGGCGACGGCTTCACCACCGGCCCGGCCGAAGCCGCGTTTGTGATGAACGACCTGGTCAAGCCCGCCGCAGTCATCGCCTCCCATGCCAACGAAGTCGGCACTGTCGGCGGCAAGGTGCGCCCGGGCAGCAAGACCGAAGCCTTCATCAAGGCCGCGAAGATGCCGGTGCATGTGCCGCTGTCGGGCAAGGTGATGGAGTTTGATGCTGCGGGGAAATGCACCGCAGGGTGCTGAGGATTTCAGCAAGCGTGCGGGCTTGCCCAGGCCCGCACGCCGCTACAGCACACCCTGGTAACTGCCGCCGTCCAGCAGCAGGTTCTGCCCCGTGATGTAGCCGGCGTGCGCGCCGCAAAGGAACGCACAGGCCACGCCGAACTCCCTTGGGCTGCCCAGGCGGCCTGCAGGAATTTCGGCGAGGCGGTCGCGGTCCACATCGGCAATCGGCTTGCCGGTCTGGTTGACCAGAGCCGCATTGCGCTTGTGATACAGCTCGGTGTCAAACAGGCCCGGCAGCAGGTTGTTGATGGTCACATTGGCACGTGCAACCTTCGGGTCGCGCGAGATGGTAGCCACCACCGCCGTGAGGCCCGAACGCGCCCCGTTGGACAGCGGCAGGTGCGGCAGCGGTGCCTTGACCGAGCGTGAGGTGATGTTGACGATGCGGCCGAACCGGCGGGCCATCATGCCATCGAGCGTGGCCTTGATGAGTTCCAGCGGCGCAATCAGGTTGCCCTCTACCGCAGCATGCCAGTCCTTCGGCCCGAACTGGCGGAAGTCGCCGCCTGGCGGGCCCGCAGAGTTGTTCACCAGGATGTCCGGCTCGGGGCAGGCCGCGAGCAAAGCGGCCCTGCCCGCCTCAGTGGTCACGTCACTGGCAACCGCAGTGACCTTCACGCCGTAGCGGCCGCGCAGTTCTTCTGCAAAAGCTTGCAGCGCATCGATACCGCGCGCAGCAATCACAAGCTCCACGCCTTCAGCCGCCAGCGCTTCCGCGCAGCCACGGCCAAGCCCCTTGCTGGCGCCACACACAATGGCGCGGCGCCCCTTGATTTCCAGATCCATGGTGTCCTTGTCTGAGCCTTGTAGAGGGCTTGCTTGGGCTTACTGGGGCTTGATGTTGGCTTCGCGCACCACCTGCGACCACTTGGCAACGTCTGCATTGATGGTCCGGCCAAAGTTCTCCGCGCTTCCGCCGATGATATCGAGGCCCATGCCTTCAAGACGGGCCTTCACATCGGGCTGCGCCAGGATGCGGTTGATCTCCCTGTTGAGCGCAGTCACCACCGGTGCCGGTGTACCGGCAGCCACCGCCACCCCAAACCACACGTCCATCACGTAGCCGGGCACGCCGGCCTCCACCATGGTCGGCACATCGGGCAGCGCAGCGGTACGCTTCTCGGACGTGACGGCCAGCGCGCGCAGCCGCCCGCCCTTGACATGGGGCACGACGTTGGGCAGGTTGTCAAACATGATGTTGACCTCGCCACCGAGCATGGCCGTCAGCGCGGGCGCGCTGCCCCTGTAGGGCACATTGAGGATGTCGATGCCGGCACTGCGCCTGAACAGCTCCATGCCCATGTGCGGCGACGAGCCGTTGCCGACCGACGCATAGGTGACCTTGCCTGGCTCCTTCCTCGCAGCGGCCAGCAGGTCGGAAACCGTCCGGTAAGGCGAGTCGGCCTTCACCAGCAGCGCATTGGGTGCGGACATGACATTCACGACCGGCACAAAGTCGCGCGTCACGTCGATCTTTGACTCGGGAAACATGCTGTTGATGAGCGGGAACGGAAAACCCACCATCAAAATGGTGTGTCCATCCGCCGGTGACTTGGCCACCAGGTCCGTGGCAATCACCGTGCCACCGCCGGGCTTGTTCTCGGCGAACGAGCCGGGTGCGAAGCCCTTGGCAAACTCCATGGCCAGGGTGCGGCCCAGCACGTCGTGCGCGGCGCCCGGCGGGAACGCGATGATGACCCGTATCGGCTTGGACGGGAAGGCCTGTGCATGCGCAGCGGCTGTCAGCACCAGCGCAAAAAATGCTGCGAAAAGTCTCTTCATGATTTGTCTCCTGTAATGGCAACGCCCAGCTTCTGCATCCAGGGCTCGAGCTTGGCCAGCGTGGCGGGCGCTAGCTTGACCCCGTTCTTTTCCTGCTCCATCCTGCTGGCCCAGGCACGCTCGCCGGGCACCCGCACTGCGTCAACTCCGGGGCGCGGGCGGCTGGCGTGGCAGGCCGCAACCAGGTGGTCCATTTCCTGGATGAAGGCGCCACGGCCCGCGAAGGCGTCGGGGTCCATCACCTGGATGAACACGCTCTGGCCGAACATGTCGGGCTTGCCCGCGCGGCCGTAGCCCGAGAGCGCCAGGGACATCGCCTCGACCGCAATGCCAAAACCGAATCCCTTGTAGCCAAAATCCACGCCGCCCACCGGCATGATGGTGCCGGGCGGCTTGGTGCCCAGCGCATTGGGGTCGTCCGTCGGGTTGCCGTCGCCGTCGAGCAGCCATGGGCCAGGCAGGCGCTCCTTGCGCGCGGCATAGCCGGCAAACAGCGCATTGCTGCCGACCGAAGTGCTCTGGTCGATCAGCACCGGCACGCCGCTGGTGGGGTAGCCATAGGCCATGGGGTTGCTGGTGAGCACGGCATCGGCACCGCCGAAGGGCGCCACGGAATAGATGCCAGGGTTGGTGACAGCCAGCGAGACCACGAGGCCTTTTTCGGTGAAGGGCACCAGGTAAGTCTGCAGGCAGCCAATGTGCGAGCAGTTGGCAATGGTGGCTGTGGCCACACCATGGCGCGGTGCTCGCGCCAGCAGCTCGGCCGTGGCCTTCTCCATGACCCAGGCGCCGGGCTGGCGCGAGCACTTCCAGGCAAAGACACTGGCCCGGTCGGACAACACCTCCCAGGTGCCAGACAGCGCAAGAACGCCCTTCTCGATGCGGTCCAGGTAGGCCGGCATGAACGCCAGGCCGTGGGTGCGGTGGCCGTAGAGTTCGGCGTCGATGATGCGCGCGCTCATGGCACGCGCCATGTCGGCGTCCATGCCCATCTTGCCCAGCAGGTCGCGGCCAAGGCGCCGCAGGTCCTCAGCAGGGTAGCGTTTTTCTGTCATGCTGCTTTCCTCGCTTCGGGCAGGCAGCCCCAGTCGGCCAGCAATGCCTCCACACGCTGCGCGTAGGCCGGTGGCAATTCCTGGGTGGCGGGCGGTCTTGCCAGGCCCACCGCATGGCCCATGGCCCGCATCGCCTGCTTGACGACCGTGACGTTCCAGCCATTGCCGTGCATGGCACGCATGGCCTCGAACGGGGCGATGCGCTCGCAGGCCGCGCGTGCCGATGCATAGTCGTCGCGCGCGAGCGCATCACGCACCTCGACGGACAGGCCAGGCAGCACATTGACCAGGCCCGAGGTGAAGCCCTGCGCGCCCACGGCGCGGAAGGGCGCGGCCCAGGGCTCGGCAAGGCCGCACACCGAAATCTTGCCCATGGGCGCGCAGGTGCGTATGCGCTCCGCGAGCTTGGGCGCATCGGGGAAGGCGTACTTCATGCCGACGATGTTCGGGTGGTCAATGAGCTTGCCAAACTCGTCCTCGCTGAAGATGTCGCGGCGGATATAGAGGATGACGGGGAGCGGGGTCGCATCCGCAATCGCATGGTTGTAGTCGACCATGCCCTGCGGCGAGGCAAAGGGGTCTGGCGGCTGGTGGATCATCAGCGCGTCGGCCCCTTCTTTCTCGGCGGCGCGGGCCAGCGCAACGGCCTCTTTCAGCGAGCGGCCCACACCGGCCGTCAAGGCGCTGCGGCCTGCATTGGCCTCGGCCACCAGCGCGTACACGGCCAGCACTTCCTGCAGTTCCAGTGCATAGAACTCGCCCGTATTGCCTGCGGCCACCAGGTTGTCGATGCCGGCAGCGGCAAGCCGCTGGACCAGCGCCTTCAGCGGCGCCGGGGCCACGTTGTCAGCAGCGTCAAACGGGGTCACCGGCACACCGGAAATCCCCTTGAGTGCCGCGCGGAAGTCAGCCATATGGAATGCTCCTTTTCATGCATTATGCATGATTAATTTATCATCTTCACGAGGGAAAACACATGTGCCGCCACAACCAAAAAACCGGGCAGACCCGCGCAAAAACTGCGCCGGTACCGCGTTGGCGTGGCAAAGCTGAAGTAACCTCACGCCATGGCACTGCAACGCACTTCGCTTTCGGACATGACCTACGAGGCGCTCAAGGAGCGCATCCTCGACCGCAAGCTCGCGCCCGGCGACCGCCTGAACATTGACGCCCTGACGCGCAGCCTGCAGGTCAGTTCCTCACCCGTGCGCGAGGCACTGGTGCGGCTTGAAGCCGAGAAGCTGGTGGTGCTGGAGCTGTATGCCGGCTACACCGTGGCGCCGCACCCCACGCGTGAATACCTGGAAAAGCTCTATGAGTTCCGAATGCTCATTGAGGCGCACTGCGCCCGCATCGGCGCTACGCGCAAGAACCCCGCCACGGTCACACTGCTCAAGTCGCTGGTCAAGAAAATGGCCGGCACCAAGCACCTGGGCGCGCAGTACAGGGAATACAAAAAGCTCGGCCAGGCCGACGCGCAGTTCCACCAGGCGATCGTGGACAGTGCCGGCAACGAGGTGCTGTCCGAGGTGTATGCCTCCAAGCAGGCGCACCTGCTCATGTCGCGCCTGTTCCGCGAACGTGCCGATGCAGGCAGCCCCGCCGGCGTCGTCATGGAAGAACACCGCGCGGTGCTGGCCGCCTATGACGCAGGCGACGGCGCAGCGGCAGAGCGCGCGCTGGTTGCGCACCTGGAGCAAAGCCGCCGGCGGCTGCTGGGCTGAGCACAACCTCTGGCACCCACCATGGCAAAAGATTTCAGGGGCAACAAGCAAAGCCTTCCCGCCAAGCTCTGCGCAGTCTGCGGCCGCACCATGACCTGGCGCCGCGCCTGGGCGAAGAACTGGGAAGACGTGAAGTACTGCTCTGACGCCTGCAGGCGCAAGCCCAAACCGGGCACAGCATGAGCATGCAGGCCATGACTGCGGGCTCGCAAGTACGCAATCTTGTCCTCGTGCTGGGCGACCAGCTGGACGAGCATGCGTCTGCCTTTGAAGGATTCGACCCCGCGCAGGATGCCGTCTGGATGGCCGAAGCGCGGGAAGAATCCACCCACATTCCCTCATCAAAACAGCGCACGGCCGTCTTCCTGAGTGCCATGCGGCACTTTGCGCAGCTGCTGCGCGCCAAAGGCTGGAGAGTCTTCTACTCACACCTGGACGACCCGCACAACACCGGCACACTCGCCGGCGAGCTGGGCAAATCCATCGGGCAGCACCGGCCTGCGCAGCTCGTCATGACCGCTCCCGGCGACTGCCGCGTTTTGAAGTCCATTCAGGCGACAGCAAAAGCCAGCGGCACGCCGCTGGGCATTCGCGACGACACGCACTTCCTCACCACCGTGCGCGACTTTGCCGCACACGCCAAAGGCCGCAAGCAGTTGCGGCTCGAGTACTTCTACCGCGAGCTCAGGCAACGCACCGGCATCCTCATGGAAGCCGGCAAGCCGGTTGGCGGGCAATGGAACTTTGACACGGACAACCGCGGCGCCTTCCCGGCCGGCGGGCCGAACGACGTGCCGCCGCCCAGCCGCTTTGCACCGGACGGCATCACACGCGAGGTGATGGCGCTGGTCAACCGGGAGTTCCCACAAAACCCCGGCACCCTCGAATCATTCGCCTGGCCCGTCACACGCACGCAGGCCTTGCAGACCTTGAACGACTTCATCAAGCACCGCCTGCCGCTCTTCGGCCAGTACCAGGACGCCATGTGGAACGGCGAGGTCTGGCTTTACCACTCGCACATTGCGAGCGCCATGAACCTCAAGCTGCTCCACCCGCGCGAGGTGGCGGCCGCTGCAGAGGCCGCGTACAGGGCCGGCCATGTGCCCCTGCCCGCCGCGGAAGGCTTCATCCGCCAGGTGATCGGCTGGCGCGAATATGTGCGCGGCATCTACTGGACGCAGATGCCGGGCTACCTGGAACTCAATGCACTGAACGCCACACAGCCCCTGCCCTGGTTCTACTGGACGGGCGACACGCCCATGGCGTGCATGAAAGACGCCATTACCCAGACCCTGGCCCATGGCTATGCCCACCACATCCAGCGGCTGATGGTGACAGGCCTGTACGCACTGCTGCTGGGCGTGCGGCCGCAGGAAGTCCATGCCTGGTACCTCAGCGTGTATGTGGATGCGGTGGAATGGGTGGAGCTGCCCAACACCCTGGGCATGAGCCAGTACGCCGACGGCGGCCTGATGGCCAGCAAGCCTTATGCCGCGACTGGCAAATACATCCAGCGCATGAGCAACTATTGCAAGGGCTGCGCCTACGACCCCGCCAGGTCAACCGGCGCCACGGCCTGCCCCTTCACCACCTTGTACTGGGACTTCCTGATGCGGCATGAAGACATGCTGCGCAGCAACCCGCGCATGGCGCTGCAGGTGAAGAACCTGGACCGGCTCAGCGCGGATGACAAATCTGCCATCCGCCTGCAGGCGGCGGAGGTGATGCAAAAAGGGGCCGGACAGGCAAAACCTCGGCAATGAATCAGGCTGACGGTGTTTCCCCTTGATGAATCGGTGAACATTCCAGCTGGTTTTTAACGCGAAGGCCTTATTCCCCGCGCCGGACACGTCATGGCAGGTATGGCATGCTCAAGACCATGTACGTTCACGACTCAAAGACCCCCCGCTCCGCGAAGAAACTGGCCTTCACGGCCTTGGCACTGATGGCAGCCCTGGCCGCTCTGGCCTTCTGGATGTTTGGCCCGGCGCTCACCACCGCCGCCATCGTGGGCGCCGGCGTAGTCGCATTGGGGGTCGTCGCAGCCATAGCCGCCCGGACACGCAGCCGCCAGCGCCGGCAACTGACGGATCTCCGCGACTCGGCGTTGTGGTGAGCCCGCCCAGCCACACTGTTACACGCAACTTCACACAAGCGACAAACTCCGGCCGCGCCTTTCATGCCTAATGAACTGGAGGCCCTGCGTGATGGCCTTCAATCAGGAGTCCGGGATGAAGATGTCGCTCTGTTCCACCAATCGATGGGCTGCGGCCCTGCTGGCCACGACGGGCTGGGCAGGCGCCGGAACGGCCCAGGCTCAAGTCATTTACTACTACGGCCAGACAGCGCCCTACGGCTATGGGCGCGCAAGCCCTCTGCCGGAACCCGTTGAACAGCCGCGGTACCGCGAACCCATACTTGTTCCGCGCGACAACGCGCAGGTAGCGCCAAACTGGCGGGCACAGGCCCAGCGTGCGCGTGCGCAAGCCGAGGCGCGGGAGCAAGCGGCGGCCGATGCTCGCGCAGAGGCGAAAGCCCAGGCCGAAGCCCAGGCAGAGGCCAGAGCCCAGGCAGAGGCAAAAGCGCAGGCTGAGGCGAGGATGCGGGCCGAAGCACTGGCCGCCCTGACGGCGCATGCCCCCGCCACTGCAAGCCAACCCCTGCCGCAGCCTGCAGTTGCACTCAAGCCGGCGCCGGCGTACCGCACCGCAGCGGCGCAACCCCGCGTCGCACTTGCACCCAAAGCGTCATCACCCAAACCGGCGGCGCCCAAAGCCCCACCGGCCGCAGTCACGGCCCGGCGCGTAGCGCCTGTACCCGAGCGCAAAGTTGCCGTTGCAGCCAGGCCCCGCCCGATGCCGCAACGCGTTGCCGCCGCGCCCGTGCCATCACCCGCCCCAAAGCCCGTGATGGTCGCCAAGGCAAAGCCTGTACCGCGCATGGCAGCGGCACCGGCGCCAGCGCCTTCACTGAAAAAGGTCGAGGTGGCAAAGGCCAGGCCGGTTGAAGTGCGCATTGCGCCCATGACCGTGCCCGCAAAAACTGAAACCGCCCGAGCCGCGATGCCCACTGACCCGCGCATCATTCCGCCTCCGGTGCATGAACGAACCTATGTGGTCAAGGGCAACACGGTCGAAGTGCGCAGCGCCGCCTTCGTGCCACCCCCACCGCTGCCGCATGCCCAGCCCGTACCGCCTGCCGCAGACAAGAAGAAAGCCGCGCCCGGGCGCATCATCGTGAGGATCGACGACCGCAAGGAAGAATTCCTGACGCCCGAGCCCCGGGTCGTGGAATCGCGATAGGCCCTGCCTGGCTCAGGCGCGGGCGCTGGCGCCCGCCAGCTTTTGCGCCACGCGCGCCGACACCTCCCGGCGCTTGACCAGCATCGGCGACGCGGCCGTCCTCACCTGCTCCACCAGCCCGGGCGTGGCCACGCGCGGATGGCCGCTGGCAAACGGTGGCGCCGGGTCGTATTCAAGCATCAGCTGCAGCCACCTGGCTGCGTCGGCACCGCGCAGTTCTGCCAGCACGGTGAATGCAAAGTCCAGCCCTGATGTGACGCCGCCGCCGGTGATGCGGTTGCGGTCCACTACCACCCTGTCGGGCATGGGCTGCACGCCAAACTGGGCCAGCTGGTCCAGCGACATCCAGTGGCAGGTGGCCTTGTAGCCGGTGAGCAGGCCGGCGGCAGCGAGCAGCAGCGAGCCGGTGCAGACGGAGGTGATGTACTTCGCGCCTGCCGCCTGCTTCTGCAGGAAGGCAATCACTTCATCGTCTTCCATCAGCTCGGTCTGGCCCGGCCCGCCGGGCACGACGATCACGTCAAACTGGGGCGCATCTGCAAAGCCCACATCGGGCGTGATGCGCAGGCCGGTGTCACCGGACACGGGCGCGGTGCTCTTCCATACCAGTTGCGCCGTGCAGTCGGGCGCGCGGGCCAGCACCTCGAACGGGCCGAGGATGTCCAGCGCCGTGATGCGGGGAAACACGAGCATGCCGATTCGGATTTTGTCTGTAGCTGTCATTGTTGTGTGGCGGGTTGGGGAGTGGATGGGCTGCGGGCAGAGGCGATGCGGTACGCGAAGAAGCTTTCATGAATTCAGGCGAGTTTCGCCCGGGGCGGCGACGTTTACCGGACAAAAGAAGGTGTTTTTCTGACTTTCACGCGATCGCCGGTTCCTTTGCCCGCTGCGCCGCGTCCGGCAGCGGCGCCTTCAGCAGCGCCTCGGCATTCAGGAGGCCGGGTGAAACCGGTGTCGATGTGCCCCACCCTGCGCGCCTGGTCGCCCTGTCCGGGCTGGAACTGCGGCGCCGCATTGCCCGGCTGGCGCCCGACCCCTCCTTTGGGCCAGAATGCCGCATGAAAAGAATCAAGATCTTCGCCCTCGTGCTGCTGCTCGCCCTCGTCGCCGCCGCCACCGCCGCCTGGTTCAGCCTGGACCGGGAAGTCCGCGCCCTGGTCGCCACACTCCCCCACAACAAGGACTTGCTGTTCTGGACCCAGGCCCAGCGCGACGCAGCCTTCCGCGTGCTCGACCGCCTGCCGTTGCTGGCCAAGGCGCGCGATGTGCCGGCCGGTGGCGCTGCATCGCCGCTGCCGCCGGGGCCGCCGCTCAAGCTGCCGCTCGACGTGGATGCCTACATGGCCGGCCAGCGCAGTTCGGCGCTGCTCGTCGTGCAAGACGGCAAGCTTAGGCTTGAACGTTACGGCCTGGGCTTCGATGGCAGCGGGCGCTGGACGAGTTTTTCCGTGGCCAAGTCCGCCACTTCGCTTCTGGTGGGCGCAGCCATCCGCGACGGCCATATCAGGAGCATGGACGACAAGGTCAGCACCTACCTGCCGGAGATGAAGGGCTCGGCCTATGACGATGTGAGCGTGCGGCAGCTGCTGACGATGACGTCGGGCGTGCAGTGGTCCGAAGACTACGCAGACCCGGATTCCGACGTCGCGAAGTTCAACAACCACAAACCCGCAGAAGGCGTTGACGCCGCGGTGAGCTACCTGCGCACACTGCCGCGCGCGGCGCCGCCCGGCACGCGCTGGAACTACAGCACGGGCGAGACCAACCTGGTGGGCGTGCTCGTGACCCGCGCGGTGAAAAAGCCGATGGCCACGTACCTGTCTGAAAAAATCTGGGTGCCGGCCGGCATGGAGCAGAAGGCGACCTGGATCCTGAGCCGCACCGGGCAGGAGATTGCCGGATGCTGCATCCAGGCCAGTGCGCGGGACTTTGCGCGGCTGGGGCTATTTGTGTTGAACGGCGCGCGCGGCCCTGCGCAGGGTGGCGCCACAGGCCAGCCCGTGGTGCCCGAAGGCTGGCTCGCCGAAGCCACCACCGGGCGCACCGGCATCAACGTGCCGGGCCGGGGCTATGGCTACTTGTGGTGGACGTATCCTGAAGGCGCCTTCACGGCCCGCGGCATCTTCGGCCAGGGCCTGTTCATCGATCCGGCGCGCAAGCTGGTGATTGTGTCCAACGCCAACTGGGGAGCAGGTGCAAGGGACCCGGTGGCGGCAGCGGCGCGTGACGGGTTTTATGCGGCGGTGCAAAAGGCGGTGGACGAGGGTGCGGGCGGGAAGTGATGCCTCGCCGGAGGACACAGGCTAGCGCTTCATCCGCCGTGCCACGACGATAGTCACCACGCCCACCACAAATGCGATGGAACCATAGATGGCCCATTTCATCTGCCCCGTCATGAAGCTGCCCGGCAACACGTTGATGCCCTGCAGGAACCAGATGGTGCCCAGGATGGCAAGAAGGGTGCCGATGACGGTGAAGGTCGTGCGCATGGCTTACCTGGCGAACAGCATGTTGATGTCGCCAAACGCCTTCATCTCCAGCGCATTGCCCGACGGGTCGGTGAAGAACATGGTGGCCTGCTCGCCCGGCTCGCCCTTGAAGCGGATGTAGGGCTTGATGATGAATTCCACGCCCAGGCTGGTCAGCCGCTGCGACGCGGCCTCCCACTCGGCCATGGGCAGCACGATGCCGAAATGGCGCACCGGCACGCCATGGCCGTCAACGGCATTGCGCTGGGCCGCGCCGGCCTCGGCCGGGGCCAGGTGGGCCACGATCTGGTGGCCGTAGAAGTTGAAGTCAACCCAGTCTTCGGCGCTGCGGCCTTCGGGGCAGCCCAGGATCCCGCCGTAGAAGCGGCGCGCCTCGGCAATGTCGTTGACCGGGAAGGCGACGTGGAACGGGGACAGGGGTGCAGGGTTGGTGGTGGGGGCTTGCATGCGGGTATCTCGGGGAGGAAAAGTGCGAGATCACATCATAGGGGGGCTTTGTCCAGCCCCAGCAAGCGCACTGCATTGCCCTTCAAAATGCCCGGCATCACCTCCGGCTTGAACCCGGCTTCTTCAAAGTCCTTCATCCAGCGCTCAGGCGTGATGAGGGGGTAGTCGGAGCCGAACAGCACGCGGTCCTTGAGCAGCGTGTTGGCGTACTGCACGAGCTGCTTCGGGAAGTACTTCGGACTCCAGCCCGACAGGTCGATCCAGACGTTGGGCTTGTGGGTGGCAACGCTCAGGGCTTCGTCCTGCCACGGGAAGCTGGGGTGCGCCATGACGACCTGCATGTCGGGGAAGTCGATCGCCACGTCGTCCAGGTGCATGGGGTTGCTGTACTCCAGCCGCAGCCCGCCGCCGCAGCGCATGCCGCTGCCGATACCGCTGTGCCCGGTGTGGAAGATGGCAGGCAGCTTGTGCGCGTTGATCACTTCATAGATGGGCCAGGCCATCTTGTCGTACGGGTGGTAGCCCTGCACCGTCGGGTGGAACTTGAAGCCCTTGACGTTGTGTTCCCGGATCAGCCGCTCGGCCTCGCGCGCGCCCATCTTGCCCTTGTGAGGGTCGATGCTGGCAAAGCACATCATCATGTCGCTGTTCCTGCTGGCGGCCTCGGCGATCTCCTCGTTGGGGATGCGGCGGCGGCCCAGCTGCGACTCGCTGTCCACCGTGAACATCACCAGGCCGATCCTGCGCTCGCGGTAATAGGCAATCGTTTCCTCGATGGTCGGGCGGCGGCTGTTGCGGAAGTACTTGTCGGCCGCGCGGTCGTACTCCTCGCCATAGCTGTCAAACGGGTTCCAGCAGCTGACTTCAGCATGGGTGTGGATGTCGATGGCGATGAGGTTCTGGTGGTCCATGGTGTTGCCTGTCTCCTGGTTCTGCTGCAGCCTGCTACGGGTTTCTACCGATGAATCATATGCGGTTGCGGCTTGAATTGATTATTATATATAACCATAATTCGCACAACACCGGCCCGCACCGGCCTTTCGGAAAAGCACACACCACAATGACCCAGAACCATCTCAGCCTTGAAATGCGCGGCGCCGTCGCCGTCATCCGCCTGACCCGTCCGGCCAAGCGCAATGCGCTCAATGACGGCCTCATTCTCGCGCTGCGCGACATGTTTGAACAGTTGCCCGCAGAAGCCCGCGCCGCCGTCATTGCCGGCGAGGGTGACCACTTCTGCGCCGGGCTCGACCTCTCCGAGCTGCAGGAGCGCGACACAGGACAGGGCATGCACCATTCACGCATGTGGCATGCGGCACTGGAGCGCGTGCAGTTCGGGCCGGTGCCGGTTGTGGCGGCACTGCATGGCGCAGTGGTGGGCGGCGGGCTGGAGCTTGCGAGTGCCTGCCACATCCGGGTGGCGGACGACTCCACATTTTTTGCCCTGCCGGAAGGCTCGCGCGGCATCTTTGTGGGTGGTGGCGGCTCGGTGCGCATCCCCAAGCTCATCGGTGTGGCCCGCATGACGGACATGATGCTCACCGGTCGCGTTTACAACGCCGCCGACGGCGAACGCATCGGCCTGGCGCAATACCTGGTGCCTGCGGGCAAGGCGTTTGACAAGGCGCTGGAGCTGGCCACCCGCATCGCCACCAATGCGCCGTTGACCAACTATGCCTTGATGCATGCCTTGCCGCGCATTGCCGAGCAGTCGGCCGACCATGGCCTGTTCAGCGAGTCGATGATGGCCGCCATTGCGCAGAGCGCGCCGGAAGCCAAGGAGCGGGTGCGCGCCTTCCTCGAAGGCAAGGCCAACAAGGTCAGGAAGGACTGACGCCGCGCCCCACTCCGGCCCCATACAACACAAAAGCAAAACACCAGAGACAAGCATGAGCCAAGCCCCCTCCCCCGCCGCCAGGTTCCGGCCGCTGACATTTGGCGTGACCCGCGTGGTCCTGCGCGAAGGCGCAGGCGGCGCGCGGTACCTGCGTGCCGACCAGGAACTGCAGCCCCACGCCACGCGCCTGACAGACAGGCTTGTGCACTGGGCGCAAACCGAGCCCGGGCGCAGCTTCATGGCCCGCCGAGTCAAGAATGCCGACGGCAGCACCGGCGACTGGCACCACATCAGCTATGCGCAGGCGCTGGACTCCGCGCGCCGCATTGGCCAGGCCTTGCTGGACCGCGGACTGAATGCCGACAGGCCGGTCGCCATCCTCAGCGAGAACGGCCTGGAGCATGCGCTGCTGGCGCTGGGCTGCATCTATGCCGGTGTGCCCTACTGCCCCGTGTCGCCCGCCTATTCGCTGGTCAGCCAGGACTTCGAGAAGCTGCGCCATGTGCTCAACACGCTCACACCGGGCCTGGTGTTCGCGCCTGATGCGGCGCGCTACGGCAAGGCCATTGCCGCCACCATTGCGCCCGATGTGGAAGTGGTGCTGGCTGAAGGCGCGCTGGAAGGCCGCGCAACCACGCCCTGGGCCAGCCTGCTCGCCAACGAGGCCACGCCGGCGGTAGACGCCGCGATGCAGGCCACCGGCCCCGGCACCATCACCAAGTTCCTCTTCACCTCGGGATCCACCAAGATGCCCAAGGCCGTCATCAACACCCACGGCATGTGGTGCGCCAACCAGCAGCAGATGCGCCAGTCGATGCCGGTGCTGGCCGAGGAGCCGCCCGTGCTGGTGGACTGGCTGCCCTGGAACCACACCTTCGGCGGCAACCACAACGTCGGCCTGACGCTGTACAACGGCGGCACGCTCTACATCGACGACGGCAAGCCCACGCCCGCGCTGATGGGCGAGACGCTGCGCAACCTGCGCGAGATCGCACCCACCATCTACTTCAATGTGCCCACAGGCTTTGAAGCGATTGCCAACGCCATGAAGACCGACACGCAGCTGCGCAGGACGCTGCTGTCGCGGGTGCGCATGTTCTTCTACTCCGGCGCGGCGCTGGCCCAGCCGGTGTGGGATGCGCTGCACCAGACGCAGGAGATGGAGGTGGGCGAGCGCATCGTCATGGGCACGGGCCTGGGCATGACCGAGTCGTCCCCTTTCGCGGTATTTGTGACCAGCCCCAACGTGAAAGCCGGCGACATCGGCGTGCCCACGCCGGGCCTGGAGCTCAAGCTGGTGGATGTGGACGGCAAGACCGAGGTGCGCTACCGCGGCCCGAACATCACGCCCGGCTACTGGCGTGCGCCCGATGCCACGCAGGAAGCGTTTGACGAGGAAGGCTTCTTTTCCACCGGCGACGCGGTGAAGTGGATCGACGAGAACGACATCCACAAGGGCCTGAAGTTTGACGGCCGGATCGCCGAGGACTTCAAGCTCGCGACCGGCACCTTTGTCAGCGTCGGCCCGATGCGGGCAAAGATCATTGCGGCTGGCGCGCCCTATGTGCAGGACGCTGTGCTGACGGGCATCAACCTCAAGGAAGTCGGCGCGATGATCTTCCCCACAGCCGCAGTACGCACGCTGAGCGGGCTGGATGCCTCCGCTTCGATGGCCGACGTCGTGACCAGCGCGCCGGTGCAGGCGCACTTCCGGCAGGTCGTCAACACGCTGGCGAAGTCAGCCACCGGCAGCGCCAACCGCATCGCGCGCCTGGTGGTCATGGCGGAACCCCCCTCCATCGACAAGGGTGAGGTGACGGACAAGGGCTCCATCAACCAGCGCGCCGTGCTCAAGCACCGCGATGCGCTGGTGAATGCACTGCACGACGGCAGCGCTGCCAACATCATTCTCCCGGAGGCATAAGCCATGGACATCAAAGGACAAGCCGCCATCGTCACCGGTGGCGCATCAGGCCTCGGCGAGGCAACCGCGCGCGAACTGGCGCGCCTGGGCGCGAAAGTGGCGGTGTTCGACGTGAACATCGCGCTGGCCGAACAGGTCGCGGCGGAGATCAACGGCATTGCCTGCCAGTGCGACATCACCAGCACCGACAGCGTGGCTGCCGCGCTTGCAAAGGCGGCAGCTGCGCACGGCCCCGCCCGCATCCTGATGAACATTGCCGGCATCGGCTCGGCCAAACGCATCGTCGGCAAGGACGGCAACGCCGCGCCGCTGGAAGACTTTGCCAAAGTCATCAACATCAACCTCATCGGCAGCTACAACATGAGCCGGCTGTTCGCGGCCGAATGCGCCAGGCTCGCGCCACTGGACGGCGGCGAGCGCGGCGTGATGATGTTCACCGCCTCGGTGGCCGCCTTTGACGGCCAGGTGGGGCAGCAGGCCTACAGCGCCTCCAAGGGCGGCCTGGTGGGCATGACGCTGCCGATGGCGCGCGACCTGGCGCAGCACGGCATCCGTGTGTGCACCGTGGCGCCGGGGCTGTTTGCCACACCGCTGATGAAGCAGTTGCCCGAGCCGGTGCAGGCATCGCTGGCGGCGTCCATCCCGTTCCCGCCGCGCCTGGGCAAGCCGGAAGAATTTGCGCAGCTGGCCTGCCACATCGTCACCAACAACCACCTCAACGGCGAGACCATCCGGCTGGATGGCGCCTTGCGCATGGCGCCACGTTAGCGGCACGGCGGAACAGGTCCGCACAGCAGAGTTCCCTCACAACAAACGGAGACAACCATGACCACACGCAGAAGTTTCATACAGAACACCACTGCCCTGGCCGCCATCGGCGCCACGGGCCTGCACCTGCCGGCGCACAGCCAGCAGAGCCTTGAGCTTGCAAAGATCATCTGCGGCTTCCCGCCGGGCGGCACCAGCGACGCCATGTCGCGCCGCATCGCCGACAAGCTGCGTGGCAACTACGCCACCAACGTGGTGGTGGAGAACAAGCCCGGTGCCGGCGGCCAGATCGGCGTCACCACGCTGCGCGACAGCGCGGCCGACGGCAGCAGCCTGCTGCTCACGCCCTCGTCCATGCTGTCGATCTACCCCTTCGTGTACAAGAGCCTGCCCTACAAACCGCTGGAAGACGTGCAGCCGGTTTCGCTGGCCTGCTACTTCAACCACGCATTCGGCGTCGGCCCGGCCGTGCCGGAAAGCGTGAAGAACATGAAGGACTTCCTCGCCTGGGCCAAGGCCAACCCGACCAAGGCCAACTACGGCTCGCCTGGCGCAGGCTCGATGCCGCACCTGATCGTGGGCCTGCTGAACAAGCTGACGGGCAACGACCTCAAGCACATCCCCTACCGCGGCTCCGCGCCCGGCATCCAGGACCTGCTGGGCGGCCAGATTTCAGCCATGTCTTCGCCGGTGGGCGACTACCTGCCCTATGTCAAGACCGGCAAGCTGCGCATCCTGGGCATCTCCGGCATCAACCGCAGCCCCTTTGTGCCCGACGTGCCCACCTACCGCCAGCAGGGCTTCCCCATCACCGTGCGCGAGTGGTACGGCGTCTTCCTGCCCGGCAAGGCCAGCACGCAGACGGTGCGGCGCGCTGCGGCCTACATGCAGACGGCGCTTGCCCAGCCGGACCTCGTCACCAGCATGGCGCAGTTCGGCATGGAAGTGCAGTCCTCGTCACCGCAGGTGCTGGGTGACCTGCTCAAGGCAGACGCCGATGAATGGCGCCGCCTGATCAAGCAGATCGGCTTCACCGCAGAGTCCTAGACGCCCGGGGAGGCCGAAGATGTCACACCTGTTCCGCGCCGGCCTCGCCGCCTGCGCAGTTGCCACCCTCGCCGCCTGCAATTCGCCGCCGGCGCAACCTGTTGCCATGGCGCCTTCGGTGCCGTGCAACCTGCTGCAGGCCACATTCAGCCAGCCCGGAACCCGGTTGACCGCCGCCGAGTCGGTGCCTGCCGGCCTGACGGTCAGCGGCATGGCGCAGGCCTACCCGATGCCCGCACACTGCAGGGTCACCGGCAGCATGAACGAGCGCACCGGCACTGACGGCAAGCCCTACGCCATCGGCTTTGAAATGCGGCTGCCCGCCCAGTGGAACGGGCGCTTCCTGCTGCAGGCCAACGGCGGCAACGACGGCGTGGTGCAGCCCGCATTCGGCAACGTGGTGTCCAGCGGCGCCACCACCAATGCACTGATGCAGGGCTTCGCGGTGCTGTCCAGCGACGTGGGCCACGCCATGGAGCGAGGCCCGGAAGCGGGCCTCGTGGGCGGGAACCTGTTCGGCATGGACCCACAGGCCCGGCTGGACTACGGCTACCAGGCCAATGGCCAGCTGGCGCCCATGGCCAAACGCCTCATTGCGGGCTACTACGGCCAGGCGCCGCAGCGCTCCTACATGATGGGTTGCTCCAACGGCGGGCGCCATGCCATGGTGGCGGCCTCGCGCTACGCGGACCAATTTGACGGCGTCCTCGCCGGCAATCCGGGCTTCAACCTGCCCAAGGCGGCGGTGCAGCACGCCTGGGACATCCAGGCGTTCAGTGCGGTCAACCCCGACATCAAGGCCGCATTCCCGCCCGCCGACATGAAGCTGGTGGCTGACAAGGTGCTCGAGAAATGCGATGCGCTCGACGGTGTGGCCGATGGCATGGTGGGCAACCTTCCTGCTTGCCAGAAGGCCTTTGACCTCAAGGTCCTGCAGTGCACCGGCGCAAAGACCGGCGATTGCCTCAGCACGCCGCAGGTCACGGCGCTGACGAAGGTGTTTGCCGGCCCGGTCAACAGCAAGGGCGAGAAGCTCTACAACGACTGGCCGTGGGATGCCGGCGTGGGTGCATCGCAGATCGGCTTTGGCAGCTGGCGCGCCTGGAAGCTGCAGGGCCCGATTGCCGGCTTGCCCATCATCGG
Source organism: Pseudomonadota bacterium (assembly GCA_040385105.1). Classification (GTDB taxonomy): domain Bacteria; phylum Pseudomonadota; class Gammaproteobacteria; order Burkholderiales; family Burkholderiaceae_C; genus JACMQX01. Next base: position 20,991 of record JAZKHY010000085.1, on the reverse strand, counting down.
CGCATTGGGCGCGGGCTCGGTGGCCTATGTGTTCTCCACCCCGCCCAGGCCCGTCGCCGGCAACCCGCCGGCGCTCATCCGGAGCCTGCTGGACTACAACTTCGACACCGATGCACCGAAGATATTTGCCACCGACGCGAAGTATGCCGAGTCAGCCATGCAGTTCATGACGCCGCCTGACGCCGCCATGCTCACGTCGTTCAAGTCGCGCGGCAACAGGATGATCGTGTACCACGGCAACAGCGACCCGGTGTTCTCCGTCAACGACACCATCAACTGGTACGAGGCCCTGAACCGCAACCATGCAGGCAAGGCCGCAGACTTTGCGCGCCTGTTCACGATACCGGGCCTGAACCACTGCCAGGGCGGACCGGCCACCGAGCAGTTCGACGCGCTGACCGCGCTGGTCAACTGGGTCGAAAAAGGCCAGGCCCCGGAAAAGATCCTGGCCACCGCACGGCCCGGCATCAACCCCGACGTGCCCGCGGGCTGGCAGAGCAATGGCGTCCCGCGCAGCCGCCCGTTGTGCCCCTGGCCCAGGCAGGCTCTCTACAACGGCAGTGGCGACGTCAACGACGCGGCGAGCTTCAGCTGCCGCTGAAAGCTCTGCCAGAATCGGCGCATGACAGCAAACACCAGGACGAGAAAGGCGGCAACCGCCGCGCCAGAAGCAGCCGTTGACGCGGTGGACACCAGCTATCTTGAAAGCCTGGTGGGCTACAACGCGCGCCGCGCGGCGCTGGCCGTCATCGAGGTGTTCCTGGAGCGCATGGCGGTGTACGGGCTCAAGCCGGTGGACTTCTCGGTGCTCTCGCTCATCACCCACAACCCGGGCATCACCTCGCGGCAGCTTTGCACGGCGCTGAGCATCCTGCCGCCGAACCTGGTCGGCATGATCAACGCGCTCGAAAAGCGCGAGCTTGTCGTGCGCCGCCCGCACCCGCGCGACGGCCGCGCCATGGGCCTGCACCTGACTTCGTCCGGGCAGAAGCTCATGCAGGCCGCCGAGCGAACCGCCGCTGCCCTGGAGGATGAAGTCGCCCAGCGCCTGACTGCCACCGAGCGCAAGACCCTGATGCGGCTGCTGCAGAAGATCTACCTCTGACGCGCTCCGGCCTGCCGAAAAACACGCACCCGGCAGGCATTGTCACCCGCGCTATTGTTTATATAGCGCCACGCGAATACACTCTCCCTCCCAATAAAAAAAACACCAGAGGAGCACGCCGAATGAGTGCCAAGGAAAACGCAGCGGTCAACCAGCTGTTCGAGCTGCTGGAGGCCCGGTATGCCATGCGCGTGCTCTGGGCCCTCAAGGACGGCCATCCCCAGACCTTCCGCCTGCTCCAGGACAGCGTGGGCGGCATCACGCCCAACACGCTGAACACCCGCATCAAGGAGCTGCGCGAGGCCGGGCTGATGACGCACGGCCCCGACGGCTACATCGTCACACCCAGCGGCACTGACATGCTCAGGCGCATCTCCGACCTGAATGCCTTCTCCGCCAAGTGGGTGGCGAGCCAGGCCCGGAAGAAAGCCGGCGACAAACCCGCCGCCCCTCCTGCCGCCCATGCTGCGGCCAACCCCTGAACCCCCATGAACGAAAACCTGACACTTGAACGCAGCCTGCCCTCCGATGCGGAGCAGGCCATCCTGATCGGCCGCATGCATGTCGAGGGCACCGGCCCGCTGCTGGTGCGCATCATGGAGGACGGCATCTATGACCTGACCCACCTGGCCGCCACCTGCAGCGAGTTGCTGGAGATGGCCGACCCCGTTGGCACGCTGCGCGAATTCGGCGGCGCCCGCATCGCGGGCACGGCCGAGGTGCTGGCCAACTCGGCGCAGGACGCGCGCAACCCGGCCCTGCCCTGGTTCCTGGCGCCCTGCGACCTGCAGGCCATCAAGGCGGCCGGCGTCACCTTTGTGTCGAGCATGCTGGAGCGGGTGATCGAAGAGCAGGCCCGCGGCGACGCCGGCAAGGCCGAGGCGGTGCGCAAGGCGGTTGTCGCCGTGATCGGCGACAACCTTTCCAGCGTCAAGCCAGGCTCGCCCGAGGCCATGAAGCTGAAGGACGTCCTGATTGCCCAGGGCGTGTGGTCGCAGTACCTGGAAGTCGGCATCGGCCCCGACGCGGAAATCTTCACCAAGTCGCAGCCGATGAGCGCCGTGGGCACGGGCGCCGAAGTCGGCATCCACCCCGGCAGCGTCTGGAACAACCCCGAACCCGAGGTGGTGCTGGCCGTCAACTCGCGCGGCGAGGTCAAGGGCGCGGCCCTGGGCAACGACGTGAACCTGCGCGACTTTGAAGGCCGCAGCGCGCTGCTGCTGGGCAAGGCCAAGGACAACAACGCGTCCTGCGCCATCGGCCCGTTCATCCGACTGTTTGACGGCAACTTCGGCATCGACGACGTTCGCCAGTGCGACCTGGCGATGCAGGTGACCGGTCCCGAAGGCTTTGTGATGCAGGGCGCCAGCTCGCTCAGCCGGATCAGCCGCGACCCGCTGGACCTGGTCGGTCAGGCGATCAGCGCGAACCACCAGTACCCGGACGGCTTCATGCTGTTCATGGGCACCATGTTCGCGCCCACGCAAGACAGGCACGGGCCGGGCCAGGGCTTCACCCATGTGGTGGGCGACGTCGTCACCGTCTCGACACCGAAGCTCGGCATGCTGGCCAACCGGGTCAACCACTCGGACAAGGTCGCGCCCTGGACCTTCGGCATCGGCGCGCTGATGCGCAACCTGGCAGGCCGCGGGCTGCTGGGTTAGGGCGGTCCTGCGCCTCTCACTACAATTTCCCCCTTCATCCCCTATCCACCCAAAGGAAACAGCATGATCACCACCCCCTCCGGCCTGCAGTACGAAGACACCACGGTCGGCAGCGGCGCCGAAGCGAAGAAGGGCCACCATGTGCATGTGCACTACACCGGCTGGCTCTACAACGACGGCACCCAGGGCGCCAAGTTCGACTCCAGCGTGGACCGCAAGGACCCCTTCGCCTTCTCGCTGGGCGCCGGCATGGTGATCAAGGGCTGGGACGAAGGCGTTGCCGGCATGAAGATCGGCGGCAAGCGCACCCTCATCATCCCGGCCGCGCTGGGTTATGGGGCACGGGGCGCAGGCGGCGTGATTCCGCCGAACGCGACGCTCAAGTTCGACGTCGAACTCCTGGACGCTCATTGAGCGAATTTGTCATCCCGGACTCGATCCGGGATCCACGCCGGCGTTGAAGATACGCCGTTTCGGGCAATGATGGATCCCGGGTCAAGCCCGGGGTGACAGGATTTTCCAAACTGACGACGTCAGGTGTCGCCCGCCGTGATCGCTCGTCCTGACACTGTCAAAAAGTGAATTCCCCGTCTTGAAAAAGGGCATCGTGCCCCTAGGTGCAACCGTGACCAGCCGGAAAACCAACGGCAAAACCCCAAAAACCCCTGTTTCCAAGCATGACCGAACCCCAAAACACCGAACAGAACCAGGCACTTGAAGGCGCCCCCAGCCCCGAGGAGCTGGAAGCCGCCCTGGCGGCCAACCAGGCGGACTCGCAAGTCGCGCTGGACCAGGCCCAGGCAGAAGTCGCCACGCTGCAGGCCAAGAATGCCGAGCTGGCCGAGCAATACCTGCGGGCCCAGGCCGATGTACAGAACATCCGCCGCCGCGCCGACGAGGACATCGCCAAGGCCCGCAAGTTCGCCGTCGAGGCCTTTGCCGAAAGCCTGCTGCCGGTCACCGACAGCCTGGAAGCGGGTCTTGCCATCAAGGAAGCTACAGCCGAGCAGCTGCGTGAAGGCTCCGAAGCCACCCTGCGCCAGCTAAAGAGTGCGCTGGAGCGCAACAAGGTGGTCGAGATCAACCCGGCCCCTGCCAGCAAGTTCGACCCGCACCAGCACCAGGCCATCAGCGTGGTGCCGCTGCCGCCCGAGTCCACCCAGGAAGCCAACACCATCGTCAGCGTCCTGCAAAAGGGCTACACCATTGCCGACCGCGTGCTGCGCCCGGCCCTGGTAACTGTCTCGGCGCCGAAATAAATCACGCGAAATCACACGGAAAGGCCCGCGTTCCGACTTGAAACGCCACAGCTTATCCACAAGTAGTGCACATACGGCCCACAGCAATCCAGTGGCCTCACATTTTTGAAATCGAAGGAGAGAATCATGGGAAGAATCATCGGTATTGACCTCGGCACCACCAACAGCTGCGTGGCCGTGATGGAGGGCAATGTGCCCAAGGTCATCGAGAACTCCGAAGGCGCGCGCACCACGCCGTCCGTCGTTGCCTACCTGGAAAACGGCGAAGTCCTCGTCGGCGCCTCGGCCAAGCGCCAGGCCGTGACCAACCCCAAGAACACGCTCTATGCGGTGAAACGCCTGATCGGCCGCAAGTTCACCGAGAAGGAAGTCCAGAAGGACATCGACCTCATGCCCTACAAGATCGTGGCCGCCGACAACGGCGACGCCTGGGTCGAGGTGCATGGCAAGAAGATGTCGCCGCAGCAGGTTTCAGCCGACATCCTGCGCAAGATGAAAAAGACCGCCGAAGACTACCTTGGCGAGCCGGTGACCGAAGCCGTCATCACGGTGCCCGCGTACTTCAACGACGCGCAGCGCCAGGCCACCAAGGACGCCGGCCGCATCGCAGGCCTGGACGTCAAGCGCATCATCAACGAGCCCACCGCAGCCGCCCTCGCCTTCGGCCTGGACAAGCAGGACAAGGCCGACCGCAAGATCTCCGTCTATGACCTGGGCGGCGGCACGTTCGACGTGTCGCTGATCGAGATCGCCGACGTTGACGGCGAAAAGCAGTTCGAAGTGCTGTCCACCAACGGCGACACCTTCCTCGGCGGCGAGGACTTCGACCAGCGCATCATCGACTACATCATCAGCGAGTTCAAGAAAGAGTCCGGTGTTGACCTGGCCAAGGACGTGCTGGCCCTCCAGCGCCTGAAGGAAGCCGCCGAGAAGGCCAAGATCGAGCTGTCCTCCAGCGCGCAGACCGACATCAACCTGCCCTATGTGACGGCTGACGCTTCCGGCCCCAAGCACCTGAACATCAAGCTGACCCGCGCCAAGCTGGAGCAGTTGGTGGAAGAGCTGATCGAGCGCACCATCGCCCCGTCGCGCATGGCCATGAAGGATGCCGGCGTGTCCGGCTCCGACATCCATGACGTCATCCTGGTCGGCGGCCAGACCCGCATGCCCAAGGTGCAGGACAAGGTCAAGGAGTTCTTCGGCAAGGACCCGCGCAAGGACGTGAACCCCGATGAAGCCGTGGCCGTCGGCGCTGCCATCCAGGGCCAGGTGCTCTCCGGTGATCGCAAGGACGTGCTGCTGCTGGACGTGACCCCGCTGTCGCTCGGCATTGAGACCATGGGCGGTGTCATGACCAAGATGATCACCAAGAACACGACCATCCCGACGAAGTTCGCACAGACCTTCTCCACCGCTGAAGACAACCAGCCGGCCGTGACCATCAAGGTGTTCCAGGGCGAGCGCGACATTGCCTCGGGCAACAAGCTGCTCGGCGAGTTCAACCTGGAAGGCATCCCGCCGGCTTCGCGCGGCACGCCGCAGATCGAGGTGAGCTTCGACATCGACGCCAACGGCATCCTGCACGTGGGCGCCAAGGACAAGGGCACCGGCAAGGAAAACAAGATCACCATCAAGGCGAACTCGGGCTTGAGCGAAGCCGAGATCCAGCAGATGGTGAAGGACGCCGAACTCAACGCCGCCGACGACAGGAAGAAGCTTGAACTCGTGCAGGCCCGCAACCAGGCGGAAGCCATGGTCCACAGTGTCCGCAAGAGCCTGGGCGAGCACGGCGACAAGCTGGACGCCGGCGAAAAGGAAAAGATCGAAGCCGCCGCCAAGGACCTGGAGGAGTCACTCAAGGGTGACGACAAGGCGGCGATCGAGGAAAAGACCAACACGCTGATGAGCGCCAGCCAGAAGCTCGGCGAGAAGATGTACGCCGATGCGCAGGCAGCCCAGGCTGCAGCGGCAGGCGCGGCCGGCGCCACCTCTGGCACGGACTCTGCTTCGGCAAAGCCGGCTGACGACAACGTGGTCGATGCCGAGGTGAAGGAAGTCAAGAAGGGCTGACCTTCCTGAAGAGAGGCCGACGCCTCGATGCGGTGAAGCGGAATCAGGGGCAGCCCGGGTTCCGCTTTCCCGCATCCGGGCTGACAAGAATTTATCTGTACTGGACCTGAGCCCATGGCCACCAAAAGAGATTATTACGAAACCCTCGGCGTTCCGAAGAACGCGAGCGACGAAGAGATCAAGAAGGCCTATCGCAAGCTGGCGATGAAGTTCCATCCTGACCGCAACCAGGGTGACGCTTCCAAGGATGCCGAGGCAAAGTTCAAGGATGCCAAGGAGGCCTACGAGATGCTGAGCGACGCGCAAAAGCGCGCCGCCTACGACCAGTTCGGCCACGCGGGCGTGGACCCGAACATGCGCGGCGGCCCCGGCCCGGGCCAGGAAGGCTTTGGCGGGTTTGCCGAAGCCTTCGGCGACATCTTTGGCGACATCTTCGGCCAGCAGCGCGGCGGCGCAGGCCGCGGCGGGCGCCAGGTGTTCCGCGGCTCGGACCTGAGCTATGCCATGGAAGTCACGCTGGAAGAAGCCGCCAACGGCAAGGACGCGCAGATCCGCATCCCCACCTGGGACGCCTGCGACACCTGCAGCGGCAGCGGCGCCAAGCCCGGCACCCAGGCCAAGACCTGCACCACCTGCAACGGCCAGGGCGCAGTCCAGATGCGCCAGGGCTTCTTCAGCGTGCAACAGACCTGCCCCACCTGCCGCGGCTCAGGCAAGATCATTCCCGAGCCCTGCACCGTGTGCCATGGCCAGGGCAAGATCAAGAAGACCAAGACGCTGGAAGTGAAGATCCCGGCCGGCATCGACGACGGCATGCGCATCCGCAGTGCCGGCAACGGCGAGCCCGGCACCAACGGCGGCCCGCCGGGGGACCTGTACATCGAGATCCGTCTGAAGAAGCACGACATCTTCGAGCGCGACGGCGACGACCTGCACTGCGCCGTGCCCATCAGCTTCAGCACGGCAGCACTCGGCGGCGAGATCGACGTGCCCACGCTGGCGGGCAAGGCCGCGATCGACATCCCGGAGGGCACACAGACGGGCAAGCAGTTCCGCCTGCGCGGCAAGGGTGTCAAGGGCGTGCGCTCCAGCTACCCCGGCGACCTGTATTGCCACATCACCGTGGAAACGCCGGTCAAGCTCACCGAGCACCAGCGCAAGCTGATGAAGGAGTTCGACGAGTCGCTCAAGAAGGGCGGCGCCCGGCATTCACCTTCGGGCGACTCCTGGACGGACAAGCTGAAGAACTTCTTCGCCTGAACGTTGCCCCTGAACAGGGGCAACGAAGTGGCATGCGGGCATGACCCGCATGCCACTTACTTCTTGAGCAGCACCTTGAGCACGCTCTGGACACGGCGGGCAGTGCCGGCATCAAAACCGGCGGCCAGGACCTTGCCGACATCCTGACCCCAGGTTTCAGCAGGCGCCGGCGCGTTGCGCCTGGTCAGCAGCTGGAGCTGCATCATGCGGCGAGCGCTGATGTGTTCGGCCGGTGTCGGCACGTCGGCCGCCATCTCAAGGCGCAGCAACGACTCCGAAGCGTCACCGGACGGTGCCGCGCCAACGGCCTGCACCCAGCCGCTGCGCACGGCGGGCGTCACGGCGCGGCCGAGGTCCTGCTGGCCGGGCACCTGGTCGGGCGCGCGCTTTTCCCAGGCGGTGAGCAACTGCGTGAGCGCCTCGCCGTGGGCTTGCGCGGCCAGCTTGCGCAGGGCCATTTCCGCATGCTCCAGCGCATCGCGCTGGGCACGGAAGGCCAGGTCGCCCAGGCGCGGGCCGCGGTCTTCAAATGCGGGGCGGTCGCCGAAGCGGCCACCGCCGCCGCGCTCGGCACGCTCGGGGCGGAAGGGCTCAAACTTGTTGTCGCCGGGGCGTGGGCCGCCACGGGCGCCGGGGCCGCCGGCACCGGGCGGGCCCTTGCGGTCGCCAAACTTGCCGCCTCGCCCGGCCGAAGCGGGCTCGGACTTGCGCATGCCGGGCCGGTCGTCGCCGCGCACCGCCACCACCTTTTTGGGAGCGGGCGGCGGGGCCACGGGTGCAGGTGCAGCTTCGGCAACTGCTTCGGCTGTCGCATCTGCGGGTGCTTCAGTATCGGTGGCAGCACCGGCATCGCCGGTGGCAGCATCTGCGGATGCCTGTGCCGCTTCATCGGCCTTCGGCGCTGTTTCGGCAGCGCCGCCGCCGTCTCCCGACTCGCCTTCAGGTGCGGCCTGTGCCAGCACGGATTTTTCTGCGGCAACCTCGGCCACATTCGCGGCTACAACGGCAGCAGCTTGTGCCTGGCCGCGCAGCGCGGCTTCAAGGGCGGCCATCGCGGCGCGGATCTTCTGGGCATCGCCGGTGCCGTTCGCGGCTTCAAGGGCCTTGGCCGCGTCGAGCACGATGCGGTCGCGCTCGCCCAATGCAGAGGCGGCTTTCTCACGCTCGGCGGTCTTGCGGTTGAAGGCGTCGTCAATCGGCTTGCGGAAGGCGTCCCACAGCTTCTGCTCATGCTTGCGGTCCAGCGGCACCGTCTGCGCCTCCGCCTGCCAGCGCTGCTGCAGCGACTTGACGGCGTCAATGTGCAGCATGGGCGCTTCACCCAGCACCTTGGCCTCGTCAATCATGGCGTGGCGGCGCTGCAGGCTGTTCTTCTGTTCGGTTTCCAGCGGCGCGGCGGCCGCATTCATGGCCTCCTTCCACAGCGGCTGCAGCTCGGCAAAGGCCTTCTCACCCAGGTGGCCCGCATCGCGCCAGCGGTCGCCAAACTGATACAGGGCGCGCGAGAACGCCTTCCAGTCGTGCGGCTCGGTGCGCTGCGAAACACGCACGGTCCAGGCCTTCAGTTCCTCAATGAGCGCCAGGCGCTGCGCGCGGCTCTCGGCGGCTTCGGTCTTGATCTTTTCAAGCCAGGCCTCGACCACCTTGTAGGCCTCGTTGCAGGCCTCGTCAAAACGCTTCCACATGGCATGGTTGGGCACGCCGCCCTGATCGGTCTGCTTCCACTGCTCGCGCAGCGCGCGCAGCGTTTCCTGCATCTTGCGGCCACCCAGGGCCTGGCCTTCGGGGCGGTTCAGCAGGCCCTCGGCCTTGGCCACGAGCTCTTCGCGCAGCTGGTCGGCACGCCAGCGCTGCCAGCCTTCAAGCTCACCCGCAGCTGCCAGTGCGGCATGGGCCTGGTTCTCCAGCTTGTCGTCGATCAGCTTGCCGTTTTCCTTGAGCGCATTGCGCAGCGCGGCTGCGGCACCGGCGCTGGCCTTGCCATGGCCTTCGGCAATTTCCTGCTCCAGCTTGCCCAGCACTTCGCGCACGGCCTGCACGGCTTTGGCGCGGACTTCCGGGTCCACCTTGGGCTTCTGCGGCCTGGCAGGCGCCTCGGCGGGCACGCCGCGCGCCACGCGCAGCTCATCAGCCCACACCGGCACCGGCGGCAGCGGCGCTGCGGCATCGTCAGCCGCTGCAACAGCCAGCGAGAGGGCACCCTGGAAGGCATCCCATACCACCAGAAGCTGTGCCTTGGAGGCTTCGAGCAGCGGCGGGAATTTGGCATCGACGCTGGGCCAGTTGGCGTCAACGGCCAGTGCATCGGCCTGCGCCTGCCAGTTGGCAACGTCGCCGCGCAACAGATCCCACGCGGCCTGCGCGTCGCGCCAGGGCTTGGTGGACAGCACCTCGATGCGCTGGGCCAGCAGCACGGCGGCCTCGCGCTGCACCTGGGCGCGGTGCTGCAGGTCTTCGATGATTTTCACGCGCTCGCTCAGTTGCAGCTTGAGTGAAGCCAGCGGCTCTTTGGACAGCGGCGCGCCTGCCTTGGCCGCATCGCGCTGCCACGCCAGCGCGTCGGCCAGGTTGAGCTTGTTGAGTTCCAGCAGCGCCCGGCCTTTGTCGGCCCACTCGCCGGCCAGGTTCTCCTGGCCCTTGGCGCGCTTGATCTCGTCGAGCTTCTCGCGCAGCGGCCGGGCCGCGCCCTTGTCGCGCGCGCTCAGCTCGCGGAAGACTTCGTTCATCTGCTCGACGCCGGGGTTGCCGGCCAGCCACTCGCGCACGCGCGCGGCGCGCTCGCCCGAGGTGGGCGCGGAGAATGCGCCACCGGTCAGTGCGTCCAGCGGATGCGGTTCGTTGGCTTTGGGAGGCGCTTGGGTCACTGCGGGTGCTTCGGGCGTGTTGCTGGAGTTGTTCGAGGAGAAACGGAGCATGAAAACGACATCGTTGTAAGGAGGCCCCAACGGGCGGCCATTCCCGCGCGCGGCGTCCGGAAAGGGACTGGCTGGGGGCAAGGGCGCTATTTTCGCCTTTAAATGGCCGGTTTGCCGTTCGCGGGCGCACGAATTGCACGGGAATTGAGGGTTTGCTCTGTCCGCGCGCGGCCGGCGGAGTCGCTTGTACACAACATCACCCTAAAGGCGTAGCCGCACCGTCCGGCACGGCACGCCGGAGATGTGACAATTGAATGACTCGTGGAAAACCAAAACAATTCGCTTTTTGACGCCGACTCGCAGGAGTCACCGGGCGAACTCGCTGCGGCACTGGCACCGCTGGCGGCCACCGGGCATTTTGACGAGCTGCGCGGCGCAGCGTCCGCCCCGCCCGCTGCCGGCGCCGCCGCTGCGGCCACGCCCTCCGCGGCGCAAGCCCCGCTCACCCCTACGTGGAGCCGCTTCTTCGAACACCTGGGCCGCGAAGGCTTCAACGACCTGAACCGCCGCACGGCCAACCTGCAGCGCCAGGTGCGCTCCAACGGCGTCACCTACAACGTCTATGCCGACGCCAACGGGCCGCAGCGCCCCTGGTCGCTGGACCTTTTCCCGCTGATCGTCACACCGGACAGCTGGATGCAGATCGAGACCGGCGTCTTGCAGCGTGTGCGCCTGCTCGACAGCATCATGGCCGACGTCTACGGCCCGCAAACCCTGCTGGCCGATGCGCTGCTCCCGCCAGCCCTTGTGCAGGGCCACCCAGGCTACCTGCGCTCGATGCATGGCGTGCAGCCGGTTGGCGGCACCCACCTGCACATTGCTGCGTTCGACCTGGCGCGCGGGCCGGACGGCAACTGGTGCGTGGTGTCGCAGCGCACCCAGGCGCCTTCGGGCCTGGGTTACCTGCTTGAAAACCGCCTGACCATTTCGCGCCTCTTCCCCGAGGCCTTCCGCGACATGCATGTGCAGCGGCTTGCCGCCTGCTACCGGGCGCTGATCGACGGCATCAAGCAGATGAGCAACGCCGGCCCCGACGCGCGCATCGTGCTGCTGACACCCGGGCCTTACAACGAAACCTATTTCGAGCACGCCTACCTGGCGCGCTACCTCGGCCTCACGCTGGTCGAGGGCAGCGACCTGACGGTGCGCGACCAGAAGCTCTACATCAAGACGCTCAAGGGACTGGAGCCGGTGCACGGCCTGCTCAAGCGCATGGACGACGAGTTCCTGGACCCGCTGGAGCTGCGCTCGGATTCCCGCCTGGGAGTGCCCGGCCTGCTGCAGGCCATCCGCGCGGGCAATGTGCTGGTGGCCAACGCGCCGGGCTCGGCCTTCCTGGAATCCACCGCACTGCTGGGCTTCCTGCCGGCGCTGTCGCGCCACCTGCTCGGTGAGGACCTGCAGCTCCCGTCGCTGGCCACCTGGTGGTGCGGCGAGCGCGCGGCCATGCAGGCCGTGCTGCCGCAGCTGGGCGACAGGGTGATCAAGCCCACCTACCCCGACACCATCCGCAACATGGCCGTGCTGGGCAAGACGCTGTCGCGCCGCGAACTGGACGAATGGGCCGGCCGCATCGTGCGCCAGGGCGACGAGCACACGGTGCAGGCCTACCTGCCGCTTTCGCAGATGCCGGTGTGGCACGGCAACCGCATCATGCCGCGCTCGGTGGTGCTGCGCGTGTTTGCCGTGTCCGACGGCCCGCAGTCCTGGCGCGTGCTGCCCGGCGGCCTGGCGCGCATTGCCACGGCCGAGCTTGAAATCGCCTCCATGCAGCGCGGCGGCAGCAGTGCCGACGTCTGGGTGCTGACCGACGGCGAGGTGGACCACACCACGATGCTGCACAGCGACAACTCCATGCTCGCCGCCTCGCACCGCGCCCACAGCGTGACCAGCCGCGCGGCAGAGAACCTCTTCTGGCTGGGGCGCTACACCGAGCGAACCGAGAACACCATCCGCCTGGCGCGCCTCACGCTGGAATGCCTCAACGGTGAAGACCAGTCGTCCCAGCCGCTGCTGGCCTGGCTCAGCGAGCTGGCCGTGGACCATGCGCTGGTGCTGTCCAAGGTGCCGCCGGCCACGCAGGCGCGGCGCGTGTTCGAGCGTTCGCTGATCGCCGCCCTGGCCGACACCGAGCTGGCCACCAGCGTGGGCCACAACCTGCGTGCGCTCAAGAGCGCGGCCTCGGCACTGCGCGAGCGGCTGTCCCAGGAGCAGTGGAACGTGATCGTGCGGGCCGAGAACGACTTCTTCACGCAGTCGGCCGCCTATGCGCGGGACGGCGACTATTCCTCGGTCGAGGCGCTGAGCGTGCTGGAGAACATCAACGGCTACATGGCCGCCATGACCGGCGCCCAGACCGACCGCATGACGCGCGACGACGGCTGGCGCCTGCTGAGTACCGGCCGCCACATCGAGCGCCTGGGCTTCCTCGCGTCGGCGCTGGCCCATGGCTTCGAGACCGGCTCGGTGCTGGAGGAAGGCGGCTTCGAGGCCATGATTGCACTGTTCGACAGCACCATCACCTTCCATGCGCAGTTCCAGCAGAGCCGCGACATCTCCGCCCTGCTCGACCTGCTGGTGCTTGACCGCGACAACCCGCGGTCGCTCGGCTGGGTGGCCCAGACGCTGCGCGGGCGCCTGGCCAAGCTGGAGGGCAGCGCGTCCGGCGAGATGCCCGAGATCGCCCTGACCGTGCCGGACCCGCGGGAATGGTCGCTGGAAGAAATGTGCATGCGCGACGCGGACGGCAAGTTCAGCGCGCTGACCGGTCACCTGCAGCAATGCACCGATGCGGCGTACCATCTGTCTGACGCCATCGGCACACGCTACTTCACCCATTCGGGCGATTCCAAGCAGAGCGTTGGCGCCTGAAGCGTCCGCCTTTCCCCAGGATCTTTCTGCCATGCTGCTGCGCGTCATCCATGAAACCCTGTTCGACTATGCGCCGCCGGTCAAGACTGCGCAGCATGTCGCGCACCTAAAGCCGCTGGACACGCCCTGGCAGCGGGTGCTGCGGCACTCCCTGGCCATCACGCCCGAACCCGCCCAGCGCACCGACGGCGTGGACATCTATGGCAATGCACGTACCTTCTTCTCGCTGCAGGCCCGGCATGAGGAACTGAAGGTGGTGGCTGACAGCCTGGTGCAGACCAGCGCCCCGCCGAGCGTGGCCAGCGTGCTGACCTGGGAGCAGGTGCGCGAGCATTTCCGCTACCGGCGCGGCGCCATTTTTGATGCGGCGGCGGAGTTCCTGTTTGCATCGCCGTATTCACCGCGGCACGAGAATTTCAAGGACTATGCCAACGCCAGCTTCACGACCGACCGCCCGGTGCTGGAGGCCGCGCGCGACCTGATGACGCGCATCTGGACCGACTTCACCTACGAGACCGAAGTCACCGAGGTCAGCACCCCGGCGCTGGAGGCGCTGGAGCTGCGCAAGGGTGTCTGCCAGGACTTCGCCCACATCATGGTCGCCTGCATGCGCACCATGGGCCTGCCGGCGCGCTACGTCAGCGGCTACCTGCTGACCGAGCCGCCGCCCGGCCGCCCCCGCCTGGTGGGCGCCGATGCATCGCACGCGTGGGTCTCGGTCTATGTACCGCCCGCGCCGGGCGATGCGGCAAGCTGGTCCGGCTGGTGCGACTTTGACCCGACCAACAACCGCGCCCCCGGCGAAGACTACGTGACGCTGGCCATCGGTCGCGACTACTCCGACGTATCGCCCATCCGCGGCGTGATCCACGGCGGCGCCAACCACACGCTGGATGTGGGCGTGACGGTGGTGCCGCTGGACAAGGAGCCGGACGTTGTGCTGTCTCCTACAATCCCGGCCTGATTTCAACCCTGAAAGATTTCGCCATGAGCGTTTACGACAAACTCAAGGAACTCAACATCACGCTGCCGCCGGTGGCGACGCCCGCTGCCGCCTACGTGCCCTTCGTGCGCACCGGCAACCTGGTGTTCATCAGCGGCCACACCGCCAAGAGGGACGGCAAACCCTGGACTGGCCAGTTCGGCAAGAACATGACCACCGAAGAAGGCAAACCGGCAGCGCGCTCGGTGGCCATCGACCTCATGGGGACACTGCATGCAGCAGTCGGCGACCTGAACAAGGTCAGGCGCATCGTCAAGCTGATGAGCCTGGTCAACTCCACGCCCGACTTCATCGAGCAGCACCTTGTGACGAACGGCGCCTCCGAGCTGATCGGCCAGGTGTTCGGTGACAAGGGCGCGCATGCGCGCAGCGCGTTCGGCGTGGCGCAGATTCCCACGGGCTCCTGCGTTGAAATCGAGATGATTGTCGAAGTGGAATAACAACCGCCCGACCGGGAACCAGACCCTAGCGCGTCCGGAACTCGGGCCGGCGAGGTTCCACAGGCGAGGGGGTGAGCATCGGGTCCGGGTCGATCTTCACGCGCAAACTCAACACCGCTTCGTCGCCCGGCTCGAGTTTGCCGACGCGCCACTGCATCTGGTCCGTCTGCTTGCCCGTCCTGACGCGCCTGGCGCCTTCGGGCGATGCGCTGCCGTCCACATAGCTTGTACCCGCCGGGATGGGGATGCCGAAGTCGACATTCAACAGGCGGCGCCTGGACACATTGCGGTGCCGCACGCTGTACTGCACCGTATCGCCCACACTGACATTGGCCGCGTCTTCCAGCGATTCCTTGCCATCAGGGCCCTGAACCACCTTCTGCGCGGTGAAACGCGACGCAATCGGCGACGGCGTCGCGCCCCATGCGGATGCCATCCACGGCAGGAGCATCGACAGGACGGCGGCCCGCCGCTGCATGCCGGCTACTCCACGCGCCGGATCGATGCCGGCTTGAAGCCAAGGTCTGCGGCCTTGCCCTTGCGGGCCCGCGCCGCGCGCGCATTGTTGAGCGAGCGGATCTCCAGCGTTTCTTCCCGCTCCTTGCCGCCACGGCCGATGCCTTCGATCTTCACGCTGCGGGTGTAGGCGGCGGCACCAGCAAGGGCGTCTTTTGCTTCAAGGTCAATCAGCATCAGGCCCCGGCCACCGTTGGCCATGGGCTTGAGCTCGGTGATTTCGAAGGTCAGGATGCGGCCGCCAGTGGAGGCGCAGGCCACATGGGTGGCGGGCGGCTGGGGCGGCACATTGGCAGGCGACGGTCGGCAGACGGTCTCTGCCTCATTGCAGGTGATGAATGCCTTGCCGGCCTTCAGCCGCGACGTCATGTTCTCCACCGTGGCAAGGAAGCCGTAGCCTGCCGAGCTGCTGAGCAGCAGCCATGCGCTGGCCGGGCCCGCGAAGTAATGCAGCAGCTGCGTGCCGGCTTCGAGCTCGATCAGCGTCGTCACTGGCTGGCCGTCACCACGCGCGCCGGGCAGTTGCGCCACCGGCACCGAGTACACCCGGCCATTGCTGCCAAAGGCCAGCAGCGTATCCACGGTGCGGCACTCAAACGTGCCGTACAGGCCGTCGCCCGCCTTGAAGGCAAAGCTCGCGGCATCGTGGCCATGGGCGCCGCGCGCGCGCACCCAGCCCTTCTGCGACACGACGACGGTGACGGGCTCGTCAATAACCTTGACCTCGGCAACGGCCTTCTTCTCTTCCTGGATGACGGTACGGCGCGTGTCCGAGAATATCTTGGCGTCGGCCTCGATCTCCTTGACCATCAGGCGGCGCAGTGCCGCAGGGCTGCCGAGGATTTCCTCCAGCTTCTTCTGCTCATCGCGCAGGCCGGACAGTTCCTGCTCGATCTTGATGGCCTCGAGCCTGGCAAGCTGGCGCAGCCGGATTTCAAGAATGTCCTCGGCCTGCCGCTCACTCAGGCGGAAGCGGTCCATCAACGCCTGCTTCGGCTCGTCGGACTGGCGAATGATGGCAATGACTTCGTCGATGTTCAGCAGCACCAGCTGCCGGCCTTCAAGAATGTGGATGCGGTCCAGCACCTTGGCCAGGCGATGCCGCGAACGGCGCTCCACCGTGGCCTGGCGGAAGTCGATCCACTCCTGCAGCATCTGGCGGAACGACTTCTGCGTCGGCCGGCCATCCAGCCCCACCATGGTCAGGTTGATGGGGAATGACGTTTCCAGCGAGGTGTGCGCCAGCAGTGTGGTGATGAGCTCCTGCTGCGAGATGCGGCTGGTCTTGGGCTCGAACACAAGGCGCACGGCGGCGTCCTTGCTGGACTCGTCGCGCACCACGTCGAGCACGGCCAGCACCACGGCCTTGAGCTGTGTCTGGTCGGCGCTCAGGGCCTTCTTGCCGGCCTTGACCTTGGGGTTGGTCAGCTCTTCAATCTCTTCAAGCACCCGCTGGGTGCTGACGCCTGGTGGCAGCTCGGTGACGACGAGCTGCCACTGGCCGCGCGCCAGATCCTCGATCTTCCAGCGCGCACGCACCTTGAGCGAACCGCGCCCCGTACGGTAAGCCTCGGCGATGTCGGTCGCGCTGCTGATGATCTGGCCGCCGCCGGGGTAGTCCGGGCCCGGCACGATGGCGAGCAGCTCGGCGTCAGTGATCTTCGGCGCCTTGATCAGCGCCACGCAGGCATCGGCAATCTCGCGCAGGTTGTGGCTGGGGATTTCCGTGGCCAGGCCCACGGCAATGCCGCTGGCGCCATTGAGCAGGGTGAACGGCAGCCGCGCGGGCAGCTGGCGCGGCTCCTCGGTGGAGCCGTCGTAGTTGGGAATGAATTCAACCGTGCCCTCGTCGATCTCGTCGAGCAGCAGGCTGGTGATGCGTGCCAGGCGCGCCTCGGTGTAGCGCATGGCTGCAGCGCCGTCGCCGTCGCGGCTGCCGAAGTTGCCCTGGCCGTCGATCAGCGGGTAGCGCTGGCTGAAGTCCTGCGCCATGCGTACGAGCGCGTCGTAGGCCGCCTGGTCGCCGTGCGGGTGAAAGCGGCCGAGCACGTCACCGACGACCCGGGCGCTCTTGACCGGCTTGGCGCCGCTGGTGCCGCTGAAGCCCAAGCCCATGCGCTGCATGGAATAAAGGATGCGCCGCTGCACCGGCTTCTGGCCGTCGCACACATCTGGCAGCGCGCGGCCCTTGACGACGCTCAGGGCGTATTCAAGGTAGGCCCGCTGGGCATAGGAGGCGAGGCTGAGCGAGTCGTCTTCTTCGCGCCCGGGTGCGGCGCTTTCGTCGGGAGTAAACAGGTCAGTCACGTCGGAAGGGTCCCATCAATGGAAAGAGGTATTTCGAGTTCGGTGAGGATACGTATCGGCCGGCCGCCGGTGGCCGGGCCGATGCCGGCCAGTGCGTCTTCCAGGCCTTTGAGGATGAGGCCCACATCCAGCCCCAGGCGCGAGATCTCGATGCCGGCGATGTGGAACTTCATCTCGCTGCCCGGCAGCCCGAAGTCGGCGCCTCGCAGGCCGTGTGCAAGGATGCGCGTGGCCAGATCAACGGCGCCTTCGCGGGTGGACACACCCTCGGCCAGCACGCCAAAACGGTTGCCGGAGACACGCGCGCCAATGTCATGCGGGCGCAGTGCGCTGGCGATCGCCTGCGCAGCGGCCAGCACAATCGGCTCGCTGGTTTCAGCCTCGCGCTCCTTCATGATCTGCTCCAGGTTGTGCAGGCGCACCAGCAGCAGCACGGTGGAGTACCCCAGGCTGAGCGAGCGCACCTGAGCATCGTTGACCTGCGTGAAGAAGATGCGCGGCATGACAAAGCCGGTCAGCGGGTCCACCTTTTCGCGGGCCTGCACCCGCAGGCTGTTCTCGCTCTGGATCCGGCTGCGCCAGACCATCGCCAGGTAAATGGCGCTGCCGGCCAGCGCCAGCATGGCCAGGCTGGCAACGTCGGTGTAGGGCGCATTGCCGTCGCCGGCCACGTGGGCATATGTCCACACCAGCCACTGCATGGCCCAGGCAAGCTGGCCCACCGCCATCCAGGAAATCCAGGGCTGCCCCTGGTCCCAGCAGCGGGCCAGGTACCAGCAGGTGACCACGGCCCACGGCAACAGCATCCACAGGTAGGAATGTGCCCATGCGAGCTGCAGCAGCAAGACCAAGCCCAGCGAGAGCATCAGCCAGCGCGAGGCCTTCCAGGCGCCGCGCACCGGCCCGTCGGAGCCCAGCGTGAAGCGCAGCGTCTGCACCGCCAGCAGGACCTGCAAGGCATGGAACAGGGCACCCACCTCATCCGCGCCAACGGCACCGCAAAGCTGCGCGACCAGCGCGACGCCCAGTGTTGCCGCATGCCACCAGAGCATCCGCTCCCGGTAGGCCTGGCCGATGAGCAGGCTCAGCAGCAATATCAGGGCGGTGATGCCGGCGAAAGCACCACTGAGGAACACCGGAGATACGCTGACCCCCATCGGCTCCTCAGTCCGTTTCTGTCTTGAACCCGGGCTGCAACGGCGCGGCTGCCACCGGCGTTGCCGGCATCAGCGGCGCAATCATGTTGCCGCGCCCCACCGCGCCGCCCACAGGCGCCCCCTGGCGGAACACGCTGCCGGGCGCCGTGCCCTGCAACTCCATGCGCACCCGCGAAGGCGCGCGCCGCGGGTCAGCCACGTTGACCGGCTTGAGCATGGTGTAGAGCTGCATCACCGTCTTGACGTAGTTCTGCGTCTCTTTGTAGTTGGGAATCCTGTTGCCAGCCCGCTGCACCGCGCCCTCGCCGGCGTTGTAGGCCGCCAGGGCCAGTTCCAGCTTGCCGGGGAACATCCTGATGAGGTCGCTCAGGTAGCGGCTGCCGGCGCGGATGTTGGTGCGGGGGTCCGTCAGCTTCTTTTCGAGCGGCACCTTCCTGTCGCTCACGACGCCGTAGCGCTGGGCCGTGGCCGGCATGAGCTGCATCAGGCCGACCGCGCCCTTGGGCGAGACGGCATCGGCATCAAAACCCGATTCGGTGGCAATCAGCGCCTGGATCAGCTCGAAGTCGATGTTGTGGGTGTTGGACGCATCGCGGATGTGGTGGCGCACGGCCTTGAAGCTCGGCGAGACGTCAAAGTAGGTCAGCAGCTTGTGGGGCGTGGCCGGCACGGCCACCGGCCGCGGGTATTCGGCACGCACACCGTTGTTGGTGTCGAAGTTCTCGCCGCCGCGGTAGAACAGTTCATAGCGCTCATCGACCCGCTCATTGGCAAAGTGCGCAACGCCCTTGCCGTCAACGTAGCCCCACACATCAGCCTGCGCCACCACGGGCAAGACTGCCATGCAGAGCACCGCGAGGATGCGCGCGGGCACAAGCCTGGAAACAATGGCAGACATCGGGTGGCTCACGAGAACACCTCCAGGCCCCTGCCCCTGCGCTCTTCGAACTCCGGCTTGAGCATGGACATGACGATCAGCGAGTCGTAGCCGCCGCTCACCCGCACGGCATCGCGCAGGCGGCCTTCGACCATGAAGCCCTCGCTGTCATACAGCATCTTGGCGCGGCTGTTGAGGCCCTTCACATCCAGCCAGAAACGGTGCGCGCCCAGGTCGTCGAACGCAATTTTCTTGGCAATGCGCAATGCGGCACGGCCAAAGCCCTTGCCCTTGACCTGCACCACCATGCGCTTGAGTTCCAGCGACTGGTGCGGGCTGCGGCAGCCGATGAGGATGAGGAAGCCGGCGGCGTCCAGGCCCGATCCGCCCTCGATGACGAAATGGCGGAAGTCCGGAAAGCGGATTGCCGCTTCATGCTGCATGCGCTCCCAGGGCGTGATGAACGGCAGATTGGCGCGGTCCTGCTCCAGCGTCAGGACGAAGTCCAGGTCGCTCTGCATCGTGGGACGCAGCCGCACGCGGGCGGGCGTGCGCTGAGCGGGAACGGCAGGAACGGTGGCAATGCTCATCAAAAAGTTTCTAGATGTCTACTTCGACGGCGTCGCCGTGCAGTTCCATGAGTTCGCGGCGGGCGGCGGCTTCGCCTTTGCCCATCAGCTTGGTCACGAGATTCTCGGTTTGCAGGAAATCGAATGCCCCCAGCTGGACCGGAAGCAGGCGGCGGGTGTCAGGATTGAGTGTTGTTTCCCACAATTGTTCCGCACTCATTTCGCCCAGGCCCTTGAAGCGGCTGATGCTCCAGGCGCCTTCGCGCACGCCATCCTTGCGCAATTTGTCGAGTATCGCAGTCAGTTCGCCCTCGTCAAGTGCATACATTTTGGCTGCGGGCTTCTTGCCACGTGCGGGCGCGTCGACCCGGAACAAGGGCGGGCGGGCCACAAAAAGGTGTCCTGTTTCAATCAGTTTCGGGAAATGCCGGAAAAACAGGGTCAAAAGCAGTACCTGGATGTGCGAGCCGTCCACATCGGCGTCGCTCAGGATGCAGACCTTGCCGTAGCGCAGCCCGCTCATGTCGGGCGTGTCGTCCTTGCCATGCGGGTCCACACCGATCGCGACGGCGATGTCATGGATTTCGTTGTTGGCGAACAGCCGGTCGCGCTCGACCTCCCAGGTATTGAGGACCTTGCCGCGCAGCGGCAGGATGGCCTGGGACTCCTTGTCGCGGCCCATCTTGGCGCTGCCGCCGGCGGAGTCGCCCTCGACCAGGAACACCTCGTTGTGGGCCAGGTCCTTGCTTTCACAGTCTGTCAGCTTGCCGGGCAGCACGGCCACGCCTGAGCCCTTGCGCTTTTCGACTTTCTGGCCGGCCTTCTGCCGGGTCTGCGCTGCCTTGATGGCCAGTTCGGCCAGCTTGCGGCCGTATTCCACATGCTGGTTGAGCCACAGTTCCAGCGTGGGCCGCACGAAGCTGGACACCAGGCGCACCGCGTCGCGCGAGTTCAGGCGCTCCTTGATCTGGCCCTGGA